>JAAFIV010000012.1 GCA_013298775.1 Ignavibacteria bacterium
ATTCTATAAAGTTTTCTTCTTCCGAAGAACAAACCGGGTCTTCTTCGGGCGATATGCTTGCTCGCAGAGACGGGAAATAGACTTAATCGGCTTGCCTTTGGTCTTGTCGATTGGACAATAATCTAGAAATTATTCAAAATCTATCACTTTTTTCTGTCTTTTGGGACAATACAAACCTAATAGACGGGATAGTTCCTACATTCTGTCCATAATCGCTATGTCCTTTGCTCAACGTTTCTCTCTCGGAATTCTCCTCGCCGCAAGCATTTGTGCGGGGACGCTGTACTATGCGTGGCAAGAACTGGAGCGCACTACTGCCACAGTCAAAGATGATAGCCGTGCAGAGCGCGTCATTGCTGCCTCCGAAAAGCTCTTGGGGCAATTTATCAGCATGGAAACAAGTGCGCGGAGTTTTTTGATAACGGGCGCGGAGGACGATTTACAGCCATTTTCGCGGAATGTCGGCGAAGTTGCGCTGAGTTTGCGGGAGCTACGCACGGCGTGTCAGCCGTACGCCCCAGAACGCGCATCGGCACTGGCTTTTTTGGATTCTGCGATTGACAAAAAGGTGAATCAAACGAACTACGCTTTGATTTTACGCCGCGAGCAGGGCATCAAAATTTCTGCCTTCGAGCTTATCAAGTATAAAAATCTCAACCTCGCCGATACGATTACGCAAGTGATTCGCACCATTCACACCGAAGAGGAAGCATCCGCCAAAGTCGGCATAAAATCTATTCCCGACAGGTATCAGGCACTCACGCAGCCCGTACTTTTGGGCTTGGGCGGCGCGGTGCTGGTGTTGATTGCCTTCGGCGTGTGGGCTTCGCTCGCACAGAGAGCAGCATTGAAGCCGATTATAGAAGGTGCGGAAAAAATTGCGCTGGGCGATGTGCGGCATCGTGTTTCCCTGAAAGCCACGAGCGATGTGAAGCCGATTATTTCCGCGCTGAATAGTTTGGGCGAGCAACTCCAGATGCGGCAAGGCTCGGAGCGGAAAACCGAAGATATTTTTGCGGATATTTTCCATGCCTCCACCGAAGCAATTTCGGTCTGGCGGGCGCGTCGCAATGGGCTTGGGCAGATTACCGATTTTGAGTGCATTCTTGCCAATACTGCGTTTGGAATTGCGTGCAAGCATCCCGCAGAAGCCTTGCAGGGTGCGCTTCTCACGGCTTCACGCTTTGTAGATTTGCATCCTTTGAAAGAGACATTTCAGAACACTGTTGAGAAACAATACGCCTTCCAAAGCCCACACACCTTGCACGGCAAGAACTATCGCCTTTCGCTCGTGAAAATGCGCGATGGCGTGTTGCTGCGCCTTGTGGAGTAATATTCTTTACCTGTGCCGTCAGGCGGCTGTTATCACCAGCACATTGGTAACGCGGATTTTGAGGACTGAAGAGGACTTTTGAGGACATCATTGATACATTCAAACCAAGTTAGAGTCCTGACCAGTCCTCAAAAGTCCTCAAAATCCGCGTTCCCTGACGAATTCACTTTATCGGCTACCATTTTCCTTGAATTCTCCCCCACAAAACAATCTTTTGCCTCGCTATTCGTTATTGACAATAGATTTATCTTTGTCGCACCAAAGCGGCACCTACACTCCATTTTCGCATTGCATTATGGCTGTTCTCCAACAAGAACATACGGAAAAGGGCGTACAACCTCACATAAACGGTCATGCGCCAAAAAGCGGACTGCGCTTGCCTGGGCTTCTCACCGAATCTCCAATTCTGATAACAAGCGAAATACGCTCACTCGGCATGGCGCAAACCCCGCGCTGGCTGCGCTCTACGTCGCTTGTGATTGTCAGTCTTGTTCTGCTTTTGGCAGCATTTCTTGTCTTTGTGCCATGGCAGCAGAATATCACGGGCAGTGGCAAGATTACGTCATTTGTGCCAGGTGTGCGTCCGCAAACGATTGACGCGCCTATCACGGCTCGGATTATGAAATGGTTCGTCAATGAAGGAAAGCTCGTCAAAGCGGGCGATACGCTGGCGATTCTGCAAGATTTGAACGTCAGTTTTATGGATGAAGATTTCTTGGAGAAAATTGAAACCGTCCGCGATAGAACGATTGCGGCACAAAATAATGCTATCGAAACCGCAAGAATGCGCACTCTTCAAGCCCGCCAGCGCGAACTTGCTTCCAAAGCAGGATTGGACAATGCAAAAATTGAAATTCAAACTGCACGAGTACGGATGCGCCGTGCAGACGATTTGACCAAAGAAGGCTTGGCTGCACAACGCGACCTTGAGACCGCGAATCTGAATTTGCAAAAAGCACAAGCAGATTCGATTCGCTCCGAAACCGCGCTCGAAGCCGCTAAACGCGACGTAGAAGCCGCTCGCAATGATGAAAGCCGCGTTGTGCAACAGGCAGACGCACTTATTATGGAAACTGAACTTCGCGTTGCCAATGCGCGGATGCGGGGCGGCGCGAGCGTCGTTCTCGCACCAGTGGATGGCTATTTGGTGAATATCGCCGAAGTAGGCGCGGGACAAACCGTGAAAGATGGCGAAGTGCTGGCGCAAATTGTTCCGAAAGCTGGCGCGCTCGACCAAGCTGTCGCTGTCATGATTAGCAGCCGCGATGCCGCTATTTTGGATGTTGGTCGCCCCGTGCGCTTGCAATTTTCTGGCTTTCCAGCATTTGTGTTTAATCCAGGTTGGCAAAATTTCACCATCAACACCTTCGGCGGACGTGTTGCCGTCGTGGATGCGGTTGATGACGGGAACGGCTACTACCGCGTTTTGATTATTCCTGATTCGACGCAATCACAAGGAAAATGGCCCGAAGCCAAGTATTTACGGCAAGGAACGCCCGCCAGCGCGTGGATTCTGCTGAATGAAGTGCCAGTCGGCTTTGAAATTTGGCGACAGCTGAACGGCTTCCCGCCTGTGCTTCCCACCAAAGCCGATAAAGGCAAAAGCGGCGGCAAAGATGCGAAAAAAGAGAAGTGATTGATTTTTTTTGACACTGATTGGACTGATAGAAATGATTTTCACAGATGCAAGATTGCAACTGATAAAAACCAAATCTTTATTTATCAATCGTTTATCGGTTATATCAGTACAATCAGTTTCATCAGTGTCAAAAACTATTTGACAATTCGCATACACTCTAACCGCCCACAAACCGCATATTTCCTCGTTTTCATCACAACAATCATGACGTTTCAACGCTTTATTTTTCTTTGTGGTCTTGTCTGTATTGCGCTTGTGTGCGGCATTCTCCCTGTTTCGGCACAAGTGCGTGATTCTGTGCGCTTCAAGCAATTTCTGCAAGCAGTGATGAAGGCGCACCCTGTTGTGCAGTCGGCAGCATTGGAAAATAAAATCGCCGACAACGAGATACAAAGCGCACTTGGCAGCTTCGACCCCATGATTCGCGCTGGATATGAAACCAAAAATGAAGCCTCAAAATCCAAATACGACGACCTTTACGCCGATGTAGAAGTGCCGCTTGCAACGCTGTTTGGTCCAAAAATTCTTGCAGGATATTCGCGGGCGATTGGTCCGAGCATTAGCCCTGAACTTGCCACAGGAAACGCTGGAAACGTGCTTCTCGGCTTGTCTGCACCGCTTTGGCAAGGCGTTCTCACCGACCGCCGTCGTACTGCGCTGGATAAGGCACGCTTGCGCCCAACCTTAGCAACGGCAAATCAACGCTTTGAGCAAAATAATTTGTTACGCGCCGCCGCGTTCCAGTATTGGTCGTGGGCGGAAGCTGCCGAGCAGTTGGATATTGCTGATTCGGTGTTCAAAATTTCGGTACAGCGTGTGCGCTTTATCACAGCGCGGGCGCGGCGTGGCGAGATTAGCCCCTTAGATACGGTGGAAGCATTGCAAGAACTGGAGCGGCGCAGAGGCGATATTTTCCGCTCGCAACGTGTGCTGGAGCAAGCAGGAATTGACGCGGCGGTGTTTCTCTGGACGGAAGCAGGAACCGCGCAGGCAATCAACCAGCCGCCCGCATCCTTGCCCAAAGAGCCACCACTGGATTCTCTCAGCATTCGCGCCGACCGCGAGCGAGCAATGACCTTGCGTCCGGAAATGCTGCGCTTGGATGTGGGTGCGCAAAGCCTCACGCTGGATATGAATCTTGCCCGCGAGGCGCAGAAACCCTTCATCGAAACAAAAGCGCAGTGGTTTTATGGGATTGACAAAGGCACGGCGGATAATTTCAAATTTGGTGTGAATCTCGGATTGCCGCTCTTTTTCCGCACGGCGAATGCACAAACCGAGCTTTTATCGGTCTCCATAGAACGTTTGCGCCTCCAAACCCTGCAAGTATCACGCTTCATCAATGCCGATATTGACAATGCCTTGTCCGCACTGGGTCGTGCTGCCGAGCGCATCCAAGCGGCAGAAAAAGAGTTTGGCTACGCAATGGTCATGGCAGACGGCGAGCAGCGTCGTTTTCGGGAAGGAGAAACGTCCTTGCTGATTGTCAATCTCCGTGAACGCGCAGCCGCCGAAGCTGCAACCCGCGTCGTTTCTGCCCGCGCCGACTATCTCCGCGCTTGGACGCAGTATTATTGGGCGATTGGAGCAATTCAGCAACTTGCGGAATAAACATCATTTGTAACTGGTCAGGTTCTTGATGCAGGAACGCGGATTGTGAGGACTCAAGAGGATTGTGAGGACTCAAGAGGATTGTGAGGACTCAAAAAAATTAAATACGCCAAAGTCCTGACCAGTCCTCAAAAGTCCTCTCAATCCGCGTTCCCTGACGAATGAACCGACCATCTGCCATCATCCGCAACCCCGCGCCATCACACAGTTTTCACCTGTTCCGCTTCTTCTTTTTTTCGCAGCATCCGCCACAAGTACACCACAATCGCCGTATTCGCGCAAATCACGAGAACCTTGACAATACTAGGCTTGTGAATGAGATGATAGATTTCAAGCGGTATCAGGGATGCCGTTGCCACGACCATAAACCACTCCGCCCATCGCTGCTCGAAATACACGCCAACGCCTTCAATCCACAACACCACCGCATACACGAGTGCTAATATTCCTGTTGATTTTACGCTGTCGCTCGACAAAAATTCCTGTAATTTGTGCAGCAAAAACGTGTAAATTTTCCCGTGCGGCAGCATAAGTTCGTCGTTCATCCAGTGAATAAGCGCGTCCATCCACGCATCGCGGCTCTCCAAAAACACCAGCGAAACACCGATAAACAACAAACCAAAACCTTTGATAATTTTATAGACCGCAATCGTGCGGAGATAAGGGTTTTTGTGCATAGTCATTATGAAAAAGTGTGGAATGAAGCGGTTTCTGGGATTGATAATGAACTCACCTTCCGCACACCCTCGCGCTGCCCTCACCCCTCGCTGCGCGAGACCCTCTCCCAGAGGGCGAGGGTTGATGGAGACCAGCTCTGAAGCCCTCTCCCTCTGGGAGAGGGTTGGGTGAGGGTCTTGTGCGTAAGGTGAGTAATGAAGAATCAACGCCCCGTACAAATGTAACATTTTTGCGAAAGAAATTGTACCTGGTCAGGTCATGATTTTTTTTGACGCAGATTACCATGATTTCCATGATTCTCGCAGATGAAGACAGAGAAAAAAGATGTACTAAAAGATGTACTATTTATTCTGCTCTGAAATCCTCTTCATCATGGGAATCATGGAAATCTGTGTTCATCAATCTGACCAGTGACAAGAAATCTTTGCAAATGAATATTTTCCGCCCCGCACTTGTCTAATCCATACAGTTTCCCAAAACGCCCTCAACACCAGTATTCGTGCAAGAACTGAGCGATACAGACCTCATCACGGCAACGCTTTCCGGCTCGTCCAAAGCGTTTGGGGTGCTTGTTGCCCGCTATGAACGGGCGGTTGCGGCGGCTGTGTGTGGGATGCTGGGGCGTGGCGACGATGCCGATGAAGTCGGGCAACAAGTATTCATCCGCTTTTTCGATGCGTTGGCACAATTTCGTGGCGAATCGTCGGTAAAAACGTATTTGACACGCATTGCCATCAATCTTTCGCTCAACGAACTCGAACGCCGCAAACGACGACACGAGCGAACACGCCCTCTGGAGGACTTCACCGAAACACTTTCCGATACCGATACCTCGCCCGAAACCAGCATACAAGCGCATTTGGACAACAACATCGTAGAGCAAGCTCTCATGCGACTTTCAGAGGAAATGCGCGAAGTCGTGGTGCTGCGCCTGATGAACGGCTATTCCACCGAAGAAACCGCAGAAATGCTTGCTATCCCCGTCGGTACGGTGCTTTCGCGCTTGTCGCTTGCTCGCAAAAAACTTCGCACTTTGCTATCGCCGTATTTTGGAGAATGATTAAGAAATAACTCACCTTACGCACAAGCCCCTCACCCAACCCTCTCCCAGAGGGAGAGGGCTTCAGATCTGGTCTCCATCAACCCTCGCCCTCTGGGAGAGGGTCTCGCGCAGCGAGGGGTGAGGGCAGCGCGAGAGTGTACGTAAGGTGAGGAAATAATTGAAGAATGACACAAATCATCACAAGGAAACAACCATGACCCCTGAAGAACCATCTTTCCGAGAAGAGCATCCCACCGATGCACGTATTCATGCGGCATTGGAGCAATTGAGCAAGGATGCCTTTTTCGCGCCAAATTTTGCCGCCCGCGTGGAAGCACGTGTACGAGAGCATCTGCAAGAACAATCGCAGCAACGACCACGCCTGACAGGAAGGCTCGAAGCAAGCGTGGACGCGCTTGTGCAGGAAATCCTCGCCTTGTTTCCACGCTTCTCACTTGCAGTAGTGGGCTGTGTAGCGGTTTTACTGTGGTATAACGCCGACATTTTTGCGAATATCCACAATGAATCGGACACGCTCAACAACACAACAAGCTACGAAGCCATGAGTGATGCGGTGTTCGATGCCATATTTGATGGAGAGTAAGGAAAAGGATAAACGTAACGGATGAGGTCTTTCTCGTCGGACGGCTGTTAGCACCAGTTCAGTAGCCGTCCGGCGAGTGTCGTGCAAGCGACGCACCCGCCAGACGGCACTGTTTCTTCACTCCTCAGCCGCCAGACGAGACGTGAGCAGTTACAAATACAAGTAAAAAAGCCATTTTTCACACACTACGCATATATGCAATGATGACCGCACGAACAAAATCTCTTCTCGCGCTTGGCGGAACGCTGCTTCTCGGCATGATACTGGGCGGCTTACTCGTTGGCACGATTGTCAAAAAACGCGCAACAATGCTTGCGTTGGTGATGGTGAATGAACAACGATTTATTCAGCGTTTGGAAGATATTGTCGAGCCAGATGCAGCACAAAAAGATACGGTGCGGAGTATTCTTGAGCAGCACGGAAGCGTGATTACATCGCGCTCGCAGGAGTTTCGCCGTGCGCAGTGGCAAAGTTTCGATTCCCTGAAACGCGCCTTACAACCCGTTCTTACGGCAGAACAATATGCACAATTACTCAAAGCGAGCGAGCGCATTGATAAGCAAAAAAACGGGCAGAATCGCAGGAAAGAGTGATAGATGCTGGTGGTTGCGTGAGGGTCTCAATTCTTACTCAAGGCTCTCACTTTGACCACAATGCTTTGTCGAACATTTACCAAAGTGAGACCCTCGCTTGAGAAGCGAGAGCCTCACTCCACATCCTGAACATACAATTGCTTAAAACTCCTGCAACACAATCGTATTATAGTTCTGCACCGCAGCCGTGTCTCCGCGCTGAGGCGTGATTGTCCTGCCAGAAAAGATGATAGTGTATGCTCGCCGTGCGCCAAAATTGTAGCCTCGTAGAAGAACACTCACGGAATCTGCGGGGTTGTCAAAACGTCGGAAACGGAGGTCGTAGGTGCGAGCTGCCTCAAATGGGCTTGGGAAGCTGGCTTCGCCTAGTGCAATGGCTCGGTAGTTTACGGAGCCTGTGGAGGATAGCTTAAAATCGCCGCCATCAGGGGTTGGATCAACAAACATCCGCCCAAAATCTGATGACACATTCATGTAGCGAAACATTGGTTGGACATTGCGGTCGGTTGAAGCAGGACGACTCCAATCATTTCTAAAATTCTGCCAGCGCACATCATCTTTCATGCCTGTATCTACCAGCATTTTCAGCACACCGTCTGTCCCTTGCCAGAACACAAGTACACGCCGCTCGCCTGTTTTCACACCAAAACTCGCCATTTCACGCTCCAAATTGACCGTGTATGTACCTGCACGCAACACACTCATTTGCGGGCGACCGTAAAAGAGCGTATTTCCATTGATATTCGACGGTGCAGTGTTTGTTGCGATATTCATCACAAATTCCTGTTGCGTCGCACGAGCATTCACAAACTGCACAAATGCTCCTTGTTCCATTGGCTGAGGTGCTATGGGCATAGCATTGACCGCATCTTCGAGGACATACATTTCTACGGCTCGTGTGTTGACATTGCGCACCAGAATCACGAAGTAAGACTTTCTCGCTGCAATTTCGGCAATTCCCGTGTGCAGCAAAATTTGCGGGTCGAGGCGCGGTGGAAGCGGCGCAGTAAAGACGAGAAGCGGAAGCGTTCCTGCTTTGACCGTCAGGCGTGGACTCATTGTTCCAAAGAGCATTGTTCCCGTTAAAAGCTGTTGCGGAGCTTGGTTGCTGAGACCGCGCTGCACCTGTACAGTGTCATCTAAAAAGCTCACAACCCGAATATACGCGCTGTCTGCACCAAGTGCGCTTGCGTTTACCACTGGTGCTACAATCGTTTTCGCAGAATCATTTCTAGCGCGTTTGCCAACAAGCAGTGTGTAGCTCTGATTTGCTGCAAGCGAGGTGGTATCGGCTATGGAGCGCGTTCCTAAGCGGAGGCGCACAATATCGCGCCCCACCGAGCGGCAGGCTTCCAATTTCTCATAACCCGTCAGTTGAATTTGCGATTGCCCCGTTATGCTACTTGCGGGAAGAGTAAGCGAGCGTGATTGCGTCGTATCGCCAACGGTGAGACTATTTATCGCCACACCAGACGTATTCACAACGCGTACATTCGTCGCAATGGACGTACCCTCCAGAGGCGTTATCATGTCGCTACTTTGCTCATTGATTACCTTAAGGCTGATTTTACCTTGATATTTACCCTGTTGCTTGGGGTCGCGATAGACAAGCAGCGCGTAAGACTGCCCCGCACGAACATTGATTTGAAAACTTCCAGTGATAATGCTAACACTTTGCCCTGTTGTGGGGCTATTCCCAATTCTTGTAACGAGCGAAACGGTAATACTTTCCGTCGCAGTTGGCGTTGCGCTTTGTAGATTTTGTTCCCGATACGTACTCACACCCAAATACTTCAAACTCGTGGCAATGGCATCACCACTGGGGCAGCCAAGTGCGAGGTCGAAGGTAGTGAGCGTGTCGGGAACACAATTCACCGCACGAATACGCACCGCGCCCGTGCTTTGAAAATTGTTGAAGGAAGCCAGCGCAAGCACGGTATCAACGGCGCGTTCGGGCTGTAAACTGGGTAAGAATACATCGGCTGCGCCTTTCGATGTCGTTGCAACAGTATCAAATTTTCCGCTTCCCGTGCCGAGACGCGAGGGAAGTGCAATCAAGGTATAGACAGTGTTTACGCCAGCAAAGCGTACGGGACCAGAAGTGTCTCGTTGTTCTGGATTGCTCATACTTAATGTCGTGAACACTAGCGCAGAATCATTCCTTGGGGCAATAGTATCGCCAGTGAATGTAGCAAAAGGGAGAATGGGAGGCATTTTGGGAAATTCTCCATCGGGCGAGCCAATCTGCATCCTGCGTGGCTGTCCGTCGTGCGCAAGATTGAGAAAGCGAATTTGAATGGTCGAATACGTAAGTGCGGTATTCAGAAGTCCAGGCGTGGCAGTTGGGAAACGGCATTCCGCACTCAGCAGCAAACACGCGATTGCGAGCATAGAAACGGCTTGCAAAGGTCGTGAAAACAACATGCGAGAGGAAAACAGGGCGGCAGGAAAAACACGGCTTGCGTACACACGACACCGTGCAACGCAAGCCTTCATCAAGTGTTGGAGCATTATGGCACCTCAACAACGTTCAAAATTTCGTTAATTATCATTTCGGTTGTCATATTTTCTGCTTCCGCCTCGTAGGTAAGCCCTACGCGGTGGCGCAGCACGTCGTGGCAGATAGAGCGCACATCTTCGGGAATAACATAGCCCCGATGCCGTATGAACGCAAACGCCTTCGCAGCACTCGCCAGCGAAATCGTCGCACGCGGCGAACCACCGTAGCTGATGAGATTTGCCAGCTTGCCGAGCTTGAAATCTTGCGGCTTGCGCGTCGCTGCGACAATATCCAAAATGTACTGTTCAATTTTTTCATCCATATACACGTCCGCAACGACTTTTCGCGCTTTCAAAATATCTTCCGGCTTCACGACTTTGTTAATCACCGCAACCTCTTTCGCTAGATTTTGCCGCATGATGAGGCGTTCGTCTTCGCGCGTCGGGTAGGTGATAAGTGCTTTCAGCATGAAGCGGTCCACCTGCGCCTCAGGAAGCGGGTAGGTGCCTTCTTGCTCAATCGGATTCTGCGTTGCCAGCACCAAAAATGGCTCTTCGAGCTTGAAGGTCTCGTCGCCAATCGTTACTTGGCGTTCCTGCATTGCTTCCAGAAGTGCGCTCTGTACCTTCGCTGGAGCGCGGTTGATTTCGTCCGCCAAAATGAAATTGGCAAAAATTGGTCCTTGCCGCACCGAAAACGCGCTTTTGGCGGGATTGTAAATCATTGTGCCAACAAGGTCGGCGGGAAGCAAATCGGGCGTAAACTGAATACGGCTGAACTTCGCATCAATAGCCGTTGCCAGCGTTTTGATAGCGAGTGTTTTTGCCAATCCCGGAACGCCTTCCAAAAGAATATGCCCGTTGGCGAGCATGGCTATCAGGAGGCGTTCAACCATGTATTTTTGCCCAACGATACTTTTGCCAATTTCGGTCGTAAGAATTTCAATAAACGCGCTTTCACGCTGGATGCGCTCGTTGAGTTCGCGGATGTCAGTCATTTTTTTTGAGTGTTGAGTGATAAGTTTTGAGTGTTGAGTGCTTATTTTACGCGCTTTCTAGTTGCGCCATGCTTGCATTTCCTTACGCATTTCTTCCTGAGAATACGTGCGCCCTGTAGCCACGTCGCGCCGTCCTTGTTCAATTTTTTGCAGTACATACACTTCGTGCATGATTTCTTCAAACGTTGCTGAATCATTCATGCGGGTAATTGCCGCCAATGCCGCATTTTTCGGTGCGTCGGAAGGAATATAAGCAGAGGAGTTCATAAATACATTTTTTAGTTGAACTTTTTCGTGTCTGTGAGGCTCTCAATTCTTATTGAGGGTCTCACTGCATCGCCGAAACGCCAGTATTTACGTGCGCTTCAGCAAATGTGCCGTCAAAATATTTGCCGTTAAAAGAAGTCCATTCGAGGCAAACGCAATTACGAGAAGCGTTTGTTTTTCAAGGGAAAGATTCGCAAAACCGCCCAAACCCCAGCGAACAACAATCCCTGCCAGCAAGAGCAAACTCGCCGAGCCAACCCAGAACGATTGCCAAAACAGCGTATCTTCTTGCATTTCCACAAAACGCTTGTACAGACGCACCGTCGAGCCTTGCTTTGCGGCAATAAACATCCCGATTGACCACAGCGTTAAGCCCAAAATACTGCCCAAAAGCGCGAACATCATCGAATGCAAACCAAAGACGGAAGCCCCGCCAATACTCACTTGTCCTAATGCAGTCGCAAGCCCCAGCACAAGCCAACTTGCGCACCAAAGCAGCGTTCCTGCGGTGGAGAAAAACTCTGGCGATTCGAGTAAAATTTGCAACAAATGGCGCATTCCGTCGCGCCAGGTGCGTAAGTGCGGGATGCGTCCGGGCTTGTCGGGCGAGAGCGAGGCGGGAACTTCACTCAGTTTTGCGCCAGATTTCATCGCCTTTACGAGCATTTCCGACGCAAATTCCATTCCTGTTCCTTTCACGTTCCACGAAATGAAACTTGCTTTTTTGAAGGCGCGAAAACCAGAATTGCAATCACTCAAACGATACGAACCGTCTGAGTAGAGCGCGTTGATGATGAAGCTGAGAACTGGCGTTCCCACGTAGCGATGCAGAAACGGCATTGCGCCGTCGTGAATCGTGCCTTGCAAGCGCGACCCCAGCACCATATCATAATTTCCCTCGTCGAGCTTGTGCAAGAGCGCGGGAGCTTCCAAGAAATCGTAGGTATCATCGGCATCGGCGAAGATAACGACTTCGTTTTCTGCACCGCGAATACCGCACTGCAAGGCAGCTCCATAGCCACGCTGCGGGCAATGAATCACCCGTGCGCCAAAGGATTCCGCGACTTTGACAGAGTTATCCGTGCTGCCATTGTCGGAAACAATCACTTCCACAGCGCGGTCAGTAATGATGCTGTCTTTGAGGGATTTGAGTTTTGTTAAAACAAACGGCAATACCTTTTCTTCGTTCAAACAAGGGACAACGAAAGAAACCGAGTGTTTATGCGTAGTTGAAGGTGTTTGAGCCACAGTATTATGAAAGTTTCGGAGAATGTATTTTCAATTCTTTGCGCACAAAAAGAAACGTGAGCAGTCCTGCAAAAATAGCAAGAATACAGTATATCACCGCAAAATACGATGAATTATCTGACGTTGGGTCGCCAAAGCGTGTGGTCATATGGTGGAAGGAGCTTGAAAAAGTAACGCTCATAAACCAAATTATCAAACTGCCCGCAATGCCCGCAAACGAGTTGTAGTGCCGCATTGCAATCGCCAAGGCACACAACATTGCGGGAAAAGCGTGTGAAACGTAGCGCGTTACGCCCGACATGAACAAGGTCGGTCCGCCCAAAAAAGCAAAGCTGTACAAGGCAGCCACAAAAAGCAGCGCGAACCAGAAATCACGTGGCATTTGAGCAAAAAACTTGCGCACGGAAAGCCCATTGACACGCTGCGCAAAGGCGATTCCAAGCAGCATAAAGACGGGGAAAAGCAGCGCAATGACCGTGCGCAAACCATATTCCGCAAAAGTCTTGAACTTCCCTGCAAAATTTCCGTCGCTTGGCGCAATAGCCCAGCGAATCAGCCCCGTGAGCGCGTCGCCTTCCATGCCTTGTACGCTGAAGCTCGCAATGACGCGCCCAATCACGATGTAGAGCGCAATCATGCTTGCGGCGGCTATCGCAAATTGTCCTAAACGCTTGCCAAGCGAGAGACTGCGCCACTTCTCGCCCCAGAGCATCCATGCTGCCAGCGCGGGCAAATACACCAGCGCGTTTTGCCGTCCCGCAATAGCAATGATGCTGCCTGCGAGAATTATCACAAAACCCCGACGTTCTGCACCACGCACCAAACCTAAGAGCGTGAGCGCAAAACCCGCCACAAACACAATATCATTCACCATCGCAGGAACGGTGAGATAATAACGAAAGGTGTACGGATTCAGAATCAGCAAGCCCATGAGCGGGATAAACTGCATATCGTTCAAACCAAGCTCTGCAAAGGTTTGATAACACGCTACAACGACAATTCCACAAAAAAGCATTGTAAAAACAAGAAACATCCAATGCTCTGAAACCCCGATTCCATGCGCGGTTACGCCCACCAAGTACGGCACAATAAATCGCGCAGAATGATTCGTCGGCAGCATTGTTTCTGGCGTTGTCAGCACGGGCAGTGCTGGTGCGGCTTTGGCAATGGTCATGTAGCTGTGCGTGTCGGCGGCTTTCAGAATCGTGATGCCGTCTTCGTAAGACAGCCAGCGATTTGAGCTGAGAAGCATGAAGCAAAAAACAAGCGTAGCAATAAGGCGAAGGTTCATAGAGATTGAATTCAAGGAGTGAGATTTTATGCGGTGTTTGTAGAAGATATTTGGTAATTGCATATTCGCAAAATCAAGCATTTGCTAAAACAAAGGGTTGAACTCAATGTTCTCAGCATCAATATCACATTTGGCAATCAAAACTTGTAATACGGCGCAATCATAAAATACACAATCACGCCCGTTGCCGTAACGTAAATCCAGATAGGAAGCGTGATACGGGCTATTTTACGGTGCTTGGCAAATTCTCCCCGCCACGAGCGTGTAATGGTAAACAGTGCCAAAGGCAGGATAGCTGCTGCAAGCACAATGTGCGTAAGCAAAATCGTAAAATAGATGGGACGAATAATTCCCTCGCCGCCAAACTTCGTTGCCGCAGCTTGCGAATGATACACCACATACGACACGAGAAAAATGCTCGAAAGCAGAAAACACGCCAGCATCAGGGTTTTGTGAAGCTGATATTTTTTCTGACGCACCGCCACATAGCCCGCAATGAGCAGCAGCGTGCAAGAGCCATTCAAAAAAGCGTGAAAGCGTGGTAAATACGAGACATTGATACCGCCACTACTGAGTGCGAGGGCTTGCGGAAAATAAATCAGAAACGCCACCGCAAGGCAAATCACAATCGAAACAGCATAGATAATTCGCGCAAGCGATTTCTCACTCATTTCCCGAAGGAAACCTGCTTGCTGGCTTTGTAAACCATCATAGTTACTCATAACGGCAAAGAAAATTGTAGAAGTAGGATAAAAGAGGTGAATTCCAATTGCAATATATTTGAAGATTCGCCAGAAAACAACACTGCCGAAGCAAGTACGAAGACTTGTTCCGGCAGTGTGAAGAGACGTTCATATTGCGTTCTTGTTGCAGAGGCGCATTGTTACTGTCTTTTATCGTATCTTTTATCGTATCTTTTATCGTATTTTTTGCTGTACTTTGCTGTGCTTCGCGCCATAGAGGAAATACACTGCAATACCAAGTACCATCCAGCCTGCAAGCAACATCCATGCGAAGCTGTTTACGAACGCCATACAACCCAAACATGCAACAATGCCAGCCGCCGGAATATATGGTGAAGCTGGTGTTTTGAAAGGACGTTCTGTTTTCGGATTGGTGCGACGCAAGATAATTACTGCCAAGCACACCATCGCAAAAGCAAGCAATGTTCCCAAGGAAACAAGTTTCGACAAAATGCCAATCGGGAAAACTGCCGCCAAAAGCATTGCTACGCCACCGGTGATAATCGTAGAAATATACGGCGTTTTGAATTTTGGATGTATTTTCGAGAATGCGGGCGGCAACAAACCGTCATTCGCCATCGTGTAGAAAATACGCGGCTGTCCGAGCAACATCACCAAAATTACCGAACTCAAGCCAGCAATTGCGCCGAGTTTGATAAACGGCGACAACCACGTCAAGCCAGTTGCGTCAATACCAACCGCAATCGGGTCGGGGACTGCCAGTTTCGGATATGGTACAATGCCCGTCAGCACAAGCCCCACAGCGATATAGAGAATCGTACACACGACGAGCGACCCCAAAATACCGATTGGCAAATCACGCTGCGGGTTCTTTGCTTCTTGCGCTGCCGTCGAGACGGCATCAAAGCCAATGTAGGCAAAGAAAATCACCGCCGCACCGCGAAATATACCCGAATACCCAAAATGCCCAAAATCGCTCGACGTAATAAACGCCCACAAACCATTATCCAACGTGCCTTTGTTTTCGGGGATGAATGGCACCCAGTTTCCAGTGTTTACATAGGAAACACCTGCCGCCAAAAACATGAGAATCACGGTTGTTTTGATAGCAACAATGATGTTATTGAACCGTGCTGATTCCTGCACACCCACCACCAAAATCGTCGTTACCACAGCAACAATAAATACTGCTGGCAAGTTAATAAGCGCACCCGTAGCATGGAAACCGAGCGCATCGTCATACGCAATCGGCGCACTCGTGAGTATTGGCGGAATAGTAACGCCAAGTCCTTTCAAAAAGCTCACGATATACCCCGACCACCCAACTGAAACAGTAGAAGCCGCAAAAAGATATTCAATAATCAAATCCCAACCGATAATCCATGCAAAAAATTCACCCAGCGTCGCGTAGGAATACGTGTACACGCTCCCCGCAATGGGAATCATCGAAGCAAGCTCGGCATAGCACAAACCCGCACACGCACAGGCAAATGCCGCCACCACAAAAGAAAGCGTAATAGCGGGACCAGCATACTGCGATGCAACTTCGCCCGTCAAAACAAAGATACCCGCGCCGATAATTGCGCCAATACCCAGAAGAATGAGGTTTACCGCCCCCAAACTCCGTTTCAAGCCGCCTTCATGCGTATTTTGGGCTTGCCCGATAAGTTCATCAAGATTTTTTTTAGCGGTAAGATTTGCCATAAACAGGTCTCCTCTCTGAAAGAGATGAAATGAAAGAATAGGTAATGAAAGAATAGGTAATGGAATTGCGATGATACGAATAATAAGCTGAACACAACACAGAATAGGAAGATACAGCATTTTTCCGCCGAGTGCAAGATGAAAACATGAAGTTTGCACTTTGGAGAAAAATTTGTCCGGATACCAACAAAAAAACTGCTCTCGCACGAAAGCGAAAGCAGTTTACAAAAAAGAAACAATATCCCAAAGGAAGGTTCACGTCGAAATTACAACCAGAAACCAAGCGTAAGAACGCCTTCTAAGCGAGAATTCGTGGCACGTTTGCTCGCGTCGAGGAAGGGAGTGTATTTGCTGTCGAATTGCAATGAGCGCATTTCTGCACGGATGTAGCTACTGGGAATCGGACGAAATTCCACCGATGCACCAAAGCCGCCGCCAGCAATCTCTGAGGTGATAATAGCACCTGGATTATTGATAAATTCGTATCGCGCAGCAATGGAGAGCTTTGGGGTAATCATATATTTTACCGCGCCATAGCCAGCAAGATACGTTTTACCAGACTCCAAGCCCAAATCCACTTGCCCCCTGATAGTGAGCGGCTCAAACGGCGTAAGCGTTACCACAGCATTGTTGTAGATGCGCGTAGCGGCGGGCGTTCCTGCGGCTTGCTCATTGCCCAAAAGACCGCTTATTGACGCGCTAATCACCGACGATGGTGTAAATCCAATAAACCAGCCAAATGATTTATCGGCATTATTATCTTCAAAAATGCCGTAGCCGTTCAACACATGCAGCTGCGCTTGAAAGGTGCTGCTTTCATACGAAGCACGCACGCCTGCTTGGTAGAATGGCTCGTTGTTGGTCGCAAGCGCGTAAAGCGTGAACCAGTTATCACGCGGCAGCAAGCCTTCGCCGCCAATATGCGTATAAAATAATCCCGCATCAATCCAGATTTTATCCACCAAGCGGAAACCTGCGTTTGCTTGCTGAAGCGCACTAAAGCGCGTGAGACCGTCGTATGCAGAGCGGCGTAAATCGCCATAGTGCAAGGTCAAGAATGCACGATAATCGTCGGACGTAACCGAACCCGTTATCTGGGCGGTATTCAAACTAAACTGATTTTTCACATAGCCCAAATACGAGAACTGACGCGCTCCGCCGACCGCACCTGTGATTTCGGTTGCGTCGTTATCAAACGCAAAATAGGTATCCACATACGCGGAAAAACTAAAGGTTGGCGGTGCAATTTTTGGTGCTTCTTGCGCCAATGCTTGTTCTTGCGGCATTGCAACAGCAATTCCCATTGCCAGCAAAAATGTCCCCGCGAAAGCACGAATTCGAGAAAAGGTAGTATTCAATGATTTCATACATCACTCAGAAAAATGAAGGAAATGAAGAAGTAGCTCAATATTGAAAAACAACGTGTTATCATGCTTTTCAATAAACTACTGTTTTTTCGATTGCAATGTAAAATAATTTAAGCACAAAGTCAAGAAAGATAAATATTTTAAGTAAAACTTTTCTTATTCTTAAAAATATTTCCACATTACATTCCCATAATACTTTTCTTATCCGTGCATAGCAGGTTTATTCGGCAAGGCGCGGACGATAGAGGCTTCCTCGCCGCATAATTCATGAAAGCGCATATCCACCTCATGTTCAGGAAAGTATTCTTTTGCTAAACGTACAAACGTGAGGTAATGACCTTCTTCCGAAGTCATAAGCGCGTGATAAATGCCCCGTAAATCTGCTGGAATAGCCTCGCACCCTGCAAGTAAGGTGAATCGTTCGCAAGAACGCGCTTCAATGAGCGCATCAACAAGGAGAGCGTCGAGAAATCGCTTGGGTTCATTCGGACGTATGAGCGCAGCAAGCTGCTTGGCATATGAATTTCCTTTATCGCGCCCAAGAGAATGTCCACGCTGCGCGAGTTCGCCCACCATGAGCTTAAAATGAGCAGTTTCTTCTTCCAACACGGTAATCATTTCGCGGACAAGAGCGTCGTGTTCAGAGTATTGCGCGAGAAGGTAAAGAGCATTCATCGCCGCTTTTTTTTCACAATGAGCGTGGTCTTTCATTACCGCAATAATATTTCCTGCGGCAACATCCAGCCAAGCGGTGTTTGTCGGAGTTTGAAGGCACAGCATACGAGAAAATTCAGAGATAAAGAAAAAAAAAGAAAGCCGCCTCCTTTGCAGGAAGCGGCTTTTTACCTAAAAAGCTATTATTCAACTGAACATGACGTTCACTTAGAATTTGGTGACTTTTTGTGTGAATGTGCGTCCACCTTCGATAACTTGTACAAAGTATGTACCGTTAGCGAGACCTTCAAGATTAAACTCTTGACGGAATGCGGTGCCAGCAACAACGTTTTGGCTTGAAGCAAGAACTTCTTGACCCAAAGCGTTGGTCATCACGATGCGGATTGCGCCTGATTGTTTTGCGGTTGCTTGAACAGCAATACGCTCAACAGCTGGGTTCGGCGATACAGTCAAACCGATTTCAGAAGCGTTTGCAACGCTTGTGACGCTGCTGCGTACATAGACGATGAAATCATCTACTGCGAAGCGAGCTTCATCCGGAGTAACTGTTGTACCGTCGAATGCACGTACTGTAATACGTACACCAGCAGCACGGTTTGTATCTGCGTTTGGTTGTACTGCGTAGAACAACGAAGGACGACCTTGGAAGCGTGGGTCAGAGTTTACGATGGTTGCTGTAACCTGTGTTGCATCCTCAGAGGTTGCTGAGTATGTCATCGGGTCATAGTTATCATCATAGAACACAAAACCTGGGATTCCATCTTCACGCCATTTCGGCGATTCGAGTTCGATGCGGTCTTCTGTTGCAACGTTTGTGCGAGGACGCGGCAAGATTTTGTCTTGGATTGCGTTGATAAGCACCGGAGGAGCCGGAGCTGGGTCAAGCAACATAACAAATGCCGAATCTCTGCCATCAGCCAAATCGTAAATAGTAGCGTTTTGAGCATCTGGGCGGCGAAGTGCGATAATCGCAGCACGCAAACCTTGATAACCCGGTGTACGCGGCCATGCTTGGTCGCTCCAACGAGCGGTAAAGTTTACGCGTTGTGCTGCGGTACCAGCATCCAAGAAGAATGTACCTGGAACTTGGGTAACGCTTACTGTTTGTTGCGGACGAGCACCAGCCGGAATGATTGGCGACAAGTCACCTTGCAAACCGTTGATGAGTACCGGTGTAGCTGCTGGAAGTGCTGGTGTAAATACTGGCACTGGAGTAGCGTTAATCGGTGCTGGCAATGACAATGCTGGAGCCGGACCTTCGTTGTTCAGAGCAACTGCACGTGCGCCAGGGATACCGGCGGTGCTTGTCGGAGCATTACGTTGGTCAGGGTTAACATTGACATAGGTAAGTGTATAACCAACCGCGATGTCGTTCGATACTGCTGTGTTCGGGCGTTCGATGCGAACTGAACCGGTTTGGAAACCGTTGTCAGCAGCAGCCATTGTGTGGCGACGCTCGCGCAAGAGCAACGAGTTTGTCGAGATGCGTTGTGCGCCATTTGCTGGAGCACCGTCTTCACCTGCGTTCGGGATAACAAGGCTAACGCGTGGTACAGGCAAGAATGTTGTGGTCGCTGTTGTTACCGGCGGAATAGGCTGGAACAACGGACGAGCAACGCCTGTGCTACGAGGAGCTTTGATACCTGGCAAGTTCGTATCTTCAAAGGTAAGGACAACGTCGTTACCCATCGGATCGATGCTTTGCGGACCGGTCGGATTGAATTGGTTGAAGGTGTACAAGCCATTCACAGCAGAACGAGATGTCGTACCAGTAGCTGCATATGGAGCATTGTTAAGCTTCACATACGGATCGTTCGACGGAGTAAATTGGAAATACCCCAATGTCGGGAACTGAGCCGCTGCAAGCGCACCTTGTGAACGTGGCAAGCCTTGTGCGTTGGTGTAGAAGGTAATGTTTGCAACGTTACCTGTTACAGTGTTCTGACCGTTATCAACACGGTTGCCGAATTCGTCCACTGCTTGTACGTAGAACCATGTACGCGGATCGCCTTCGTTTGAGCGACCAATGTACATACGCGACGGCATACGATTCGGGACATTCATGTTATAGATATCAGGAATGAGTACCGGAGCGATACCAACTGCTGCACCCGGACGGATACAAACAAGTGCTGAGGTAGAGCGTGGTGAAGAACCACCAACTGCGATACCAGCAACACCAGGTGTGTTACCCGGAACATATGGGTCACCATTCAACACACCAACCGTCAAAGTAACGTTAGCAGCCGTAGCACCCCATACTTGGAAGTTCGGGAAGGTAGCAACGTTATTGAAGATTTGTGGGTTGTTTGTTGGCGGATAACCAGCACCTGTCGGCAATACAGCCGGAGATACGCGAGAAGCATTGTTATTTGCTGCTTGGTTAATCAAACCAGTAGAGCTGAACGGCGGCAAGCTGGTCGGAACACCGATGCTTGTAGCCAAGTCAGCAACTGTACGAGCGATACCAGGAACAGCATTTGACGGTGTGCCATTTACTTCACGACCGAATTTACCAAGACCCCATGTAACAACAGAGGTAGCAACGTTGCCAACAACCGGAGTACGGACGTTATCAATCGTTGGGCCACCCAATTGAATGGTAGCTTGTGTTGGGAAGGAAGCATAGTTATCGAAGCGGTCGCGAACAAGAACCGCAATGTTTGCATAACCTGGGTCAGAGAATGGGAAGACAACGGGCTGACCAACGACAATGTCGGTCAAGGAACCGTCGAATCCACCAGTTGCACTACAAACACCCAAAGCACCAAGCGTAATCGCGCCTACACGGCCCGGAGTAGCGTATTGGATATTTTGAGCATTTTGTGTAGCAAAGGTTACACCATATGGGAAACCACCTTGAAGTGATACTTGTACAGCCGGACCACCATTACAGAAAGTGATACCACCTTCGGTATTTGGAATCGGGTTAGCACGTGTACCACCGCGAGCAGCAACGATAGCGTTGTCGAGTGAGCCATATGGACCACCAACAAAGTCATTGCGAAGCGAAAGGGTTACTGTTGTAGAGGCAATACCTTCAAGACGAACACCCGCCCACTCAAAGCGACCACCAACTGGTGCGCCAGAAGCAGCGTTTGTTGTCAAACCAGAGTTACCAGCTACTACGCCATATGCGTTACCAGCTGCTGCTTCACCAGTGATACCTTCTGAAGCTGCACTAGCACCAACAGCGATAGACGGAACAGGTTGTGTTGGGTCCAAGTTACCAATAACAAGTGAAGCACCTGTTGAGAAGTTTGTTGTTGCAACATTACCAAATTCGTCAAGGAGTTCACCAATGATTGTAGCAACCGTCGGAACACCAGCTTTGAACGGACCAACGATAGGACCGTAGTTGTTAGCTGTTGCTGGAGCGATACCACCACCAAATTGGGTAGAACCGAAGTTGTTCGGGAAGCGAGGAATATCGCCACCCAAGCCGGTGCTAAATCCACTGCCTGCGCCGATAGGATCGCCATAGCTACCACCGAAACGCTGACCACGAATTACCAAACATACAGGAGCCGGAATACCGATTGCCCAGATGTTGAAACCGCGATTTGGCTCAGGGTTGGTACGGTCTGGAGACAAGCCAGACGCAACAGCACCTTCTGCGAAGTTACCTGTGTTAAGAACCACGTTACCGTTTACTGTTTGAGTAGCACCGATAAGGGTCAATTGCTTAACGAAGTTATATGAGTTCGGACCAACCAACAACTGAGCAGCAAGAGCTTGGAACGGTCCAAGGAATGCTGAGTTCGGGTTTTGGTATTGCAAGCCACCTTGAGCACGGAAGATGTTCAAAGAAGCCGGAGCCAAACCAGCAACCGTACCGTTCTCATTCAAGAGGTCGGTGTCGATGTATTGCAAGCGGAGTTCTGAACGACCCATTGGGATGTTCAATGTACCGGTTGTTTCGATTTGCCAGTAGCGATCAGCTGTACGAACGTTCGGACGGGTTGTGAGTGCACCATGCAAACCAACACCGCGTGTTTGCCAACGGCGAACGCGGAATTGTGCAGGATTACCTGTTTGGTAAATGTGCGCACCCAAGCCTGCCGGCTCTTCGTTTACTTGGTCGATACCAAGACCTTGGTTCATTGCAGCAACGTTGCGGTGTGATGTAAGACCGATATACGCACGTACTGAACGGTTATTGTTGATAACCGAAGAAGGACGAGAAGGATATACTGGTGTTTGATCACCTACACGGCCACCACCATTGTTACCACCGTTTACAAAGCCGTTCGTGCCGTTGAAAAGGCGCGGAGAGCTTACTTGTACTGGTGTCCAAAGCGGGTTACCGAAAGCAGAATCAGGCAATGCGCCTGCTGTTGCTGACGGAGAGCCAACATACGGTGTACGCTCGAATGTTTCTACAAGTGTAGAACGGTTACCACCCAATTCGATGTTACGACCGTTCAAGTCGATGTCACCACGAGCAGTAGCAATTGTACCGTAGATTTGCAAACCAGCAGACTCAGGATTGGTAGCTGTTACGCCACTTGCATCTGGTGTGCCTGGTGTTGTACCGTTTGCTGTGTTACCAACAAGCGTAAGAACGTTTGTTGTAGCACGCAACCATGTCAAGTGCTGCAAACCACCCGTTACGCGTGGCAAGTCCACGTTCCATGCGTTGTTTGCACGAACGATACCTGCATTGTACGCAGAGCTGAACACGGTAGAAGCCGGAGCATTTGCTGTGTTCGACGGATATACTTGGTTATTACCAGAGAATGGAACGGTAGCTGTACCAACGCGTGCGCTAAAGCCATCTACATAGCTTACGGTTACGAGGTTTTGGTCAGCATCGTTTGTCATTTCAGGACCTGCATTGTAGCGGTTTGTGCTACCAGCTTGCGGGTTAGCCGCAACGGTGAACGGAGAAATTGCTACGAATGCTGGAGCGATAGATTGGATACCAATAACACCCAAGTTTTGAGACAATTCTGTGTTACCAGAGTTTACGTTGTCTGTTGCACCGTATGCTACTGGATACGCGCTCGAACCAGCAAGGTAGTTACCGCTGCCAGCACGTGCTGTTGCAAGAGCTGCGCCGCTGATTGTACCACCGGTACCGCCAGTGAAGAGAATGTTTGCCAAATCACCACCAACAAGGATACCAGCCAAGTTTGCCGGACCTGCAGGACCACGCACAACAGCAGGAGCTGTGATGCCAGGGTTTGCAGCTGCGTTACGCAAGCCTACTGGAGACCAGTTGGTGAAACCAGGATATGCATCTGCGCCAGAAGCCTCAGACAAAAGAACTTGTGCATTTGCATTGTTCACGCCTACTGGTGTGCTAAAGCCTTGAACAGCTGTACCGTAGGTTACATTAGCTTGGTCAAGTGAAGCAATAGCGGTAGAAGACAATACGAATGTATAGTTGAAGGTAGCAGTGGTACCTGTTGCAGGCTCACTGATACTAGCTGGGATATTTGTGCTTGGAATGCGAAGCGTACCACGACGAAGCTCAACCAAACCGAAGTTGTTGAAGTCGCCACGACGACCGAAGTCGTTTACTGCTGTCGTCGGGTAGCTGGTATTAACAGCACCGGTGAACGACGGACCAGTTACGCGGAATTGTGGGAAACCTGCACGGACACGACCGTCGAATGTACCAGTCAAGGTGTTCGTTGGGCGAAGACCAGAGCCTGCGGTGTACATGTCGTTTGCAAGCAAGGTGCGTGGGTTTGCAACGTCTGGGCGGGTGTCAATATATGCAGAACCACCAACACCAGGCGTAATACCCATGCCTACTTGGCTTTGGTTATAGATAGCCGAACCTTGGTACAAACCTGTACGTGGGTCGATAGCATTACGCTGAAGGTTACCGTTGGTTGAGTTTACATACTCAGGACCGAGAATGATTGTACCGCCTGTTGCGCCATACAATGTTGCTGTTTTGTTACGGAAGTCCAAATCGCCAGTGATAGACGGATATTGAACACCAATATCTGTCGCAAGACGATAGTCTGCTGTGCGGATTGGAAGAACTTGAATGGTGTTTGAAGCACCGTTCATAACAAGGTTGTGCGGACCAACTGCACCAGCAGGGAACTCTACTTGAGACATGATGTCGCTAGCTTCGGTATCATATTCAAGTGTGGTTGTTGCTGTTGTATTGATGGTGTAGTCATACAAGCTGTTGGTGATAACAGGGAAACCAGGGGTAAAGTTACCAGCATTGATACCTGTACCTGCTGCATTCAAACCTGTTGTTACTGGAGCTTGGAGTGTACCGTTTGCACCACCTGTACCGTTTACACGGTCAAGGGTTTGGCGGATAACACCGTCGAATTGGCTACCAACTGTTTGTGTTACGTATGAACCTGTGTACCATACAGCACGTGCGCCATAACCATATTGTGCTTGTGCGCCACCAACTTGGAAGTATGACGGCTCTGCTGGCAAACCGTGCACTACTGCTGGTTTGTTCCATGGAGACATGTCCAACTGCTCACGGTTGATAGATGCAGAAAGTACCATTGCCATTGGGTACGAATCACCCTCTGGGTACATACGATACATGTCAGCTGTCCACAATGTGGTGAATGCACCACCTGTGGTGAAGAACGGACGGGTAGAAGCAGTTGTATAACCTACAAATGCTACTGGGTCAGTATTACCACCATACACAGACCACATCGGTTGTGCAATGGTTGTCGAGTTTACGTCATCAAAGGTAGAACCGATAGTTTCAGCACCAGTTGCTGGGTTGAGGCTACCGCGAAGTGTTGTACCAATGTTGTTTTCTTGACGCAAACCTGTCAAACCTGTACCGCGAAGGTATGCAAGAGCTGGGAAATAACCAGCTTTTGACCAGTTTTGTGTACGGGTTGCACCGTCAGACAATTCACCACCAAATGCTTGTTGCATATAGTATGGTACGCCTGTTGCAATGTTTGCACCGTTCAGTACGTTAACACCTGATGGATAGGTTGCAGTACGAACACCTGTACGTGCCAAACCTTGGAAGATAAGACCACGAGAGATGGTAACGGTTGTTACAGGCAAGAATTTCGTGCCTGAACCACGGAATACCAAGTGTGCATACGCAGCTGTGGTAGAAGGCTGCCAAAGAGCTGCCGTACCAATACCAAGACCTGCTGGTGTTGTACCGTACTGACCGAGTGTACCCGGAGACGGGTCACCAGGTTGAATAGCAGCAGCAACAGTAGCATTACCAGAATGATAGTTATTATTGAATGGGTCATACAAACCATTCTCACCACCATGAACCTGTACACCACCCGCAGCTGCGGCAAGTGTAGTAGTGTTCAGGACTGGACCGTTCGGGTTAAACGACAAGAACGGAGAGTTTTCTACCAAGTTCTGATCAGCGGTACGAGAGTAGATAACTGTACCGTTGAAGCGAACGTCAGCAGCAGACAATGTACCTACAACGCCTGCAAAATCCAACGCGCCACCTTCTTCAACAACGAAGTAACGCATACGAGAGGTTACTGCATATTCTTGACCTACTGGGGTCATCGGAATAGCGCGACCTGAAGCTGCGGCGATAGCTAAATCTGTAAAGCCCCAAGCCGCAGGTTGTGTAGAACCAAAACGGTTAGCAAAGCTTACAAGCGGTACAGCGGTACGACCGATGTTACCATTACCAGACATACGAAGAATAGCATTATTCATAATCTGGATAGAACCAGAAGTAACTGCACCCTCGTTAGCCAAGAGAGCTTCACCGCGGAAGTTTACTGTACCACGACGAATTTGAATAATACCAGCTGTAAACGAACCTTCGAGTGTACCCACAGCGGTGGACGGGTCATCGCCCGGACCGGTGAAGAGGTCAGTCGTAAAGTTACGATCAACTACACGACCAAGGTCGAAAATAGCTGTCCAGAACGAGTTACGTCCCATCAAGCCACGGAAGTTATTGATACGGTCAGCATTAACAGCTGCGCCAACACCTGGGAAAGTAATACCAGCACCAGAGAGATCGGCACCAGCACCATTACCATTAAACGCGGTGTTGTCGAAGTAACCTGTTTGCGTAGCAAGAGTGGTTGACCATTCTTGCGCTTGCGTAATTGTACGTGTGCGACCACGGAATACGATTGTAGAACCGGTACCGATTGTCGCAGCCGTAACTTGAATATTCGCATCACGGTCGGTCAAATCACTAGCAGCACCCGCATAGTAGCGGAGCTTACCATAGACACGCAACTCCATGTTACGTGGTTGCGGAACGTTACCACCAGCTGGCTCCAAGTCGATTGCGCGAACAGGAGCAATATTCAACGCACCACTATTGATAAGGGTGCTGTTGTTTGCCAAGTAAATATCCTGGTCGCCAATGATATTGAGACCAGAACCTTGGAAAATACTTGGACGCTGCGAAATGCGACCACCAAAGCGGTCACCATCGTACTTATCAACACCAGCAACGATACGACCAGGCACAGAGCCCCACGTTGTCGTTACCGACGCAGCAGTGTTGATGTGCAAGTCATTGATTTCCAAGAACGCCCACGCCTGCGAACCATTGTAAGAAATGGTGTTCGCAACGTTAGCGCGTGTAGCAATGATGGTGTGGTTTGTTTCGATGAAAGCGTTGGTTGCCGCATTCGGAATACCAACAGAAACATCAGAATTCACCCAAGTACCAGAACGATAGACCTGCCACGTGGTCAAGTCTACCCAACGGCCGGAACCCCGCGTACGGAAGTCACGGCTCTCGCCCCCAACCTCAGACTGCGCATTACCTTGCGCGAATGTAAGGCTCGGTGCCGCCACCAAAAGCGCAGCCAAAACAACAAGCAAAGCGCTTGCAGACTGACGCAATTTTGCGATAGCAAAACTCATGAAGAAAACTCCATAAAGTTGAACAAAAAAGTAATTATTTGAGGTGATGTTTTGGAAGGAACGGTGTTGGGGCTAGTACCGACCGAAAGCGGACACCGCAACCGCTTTGCAGTGTGTTTTGTGTGATTATATAGGTCATACAACGAACACACGTCGGGTACTCTTCAGGTTGTTGATAGCGTACTCATGTATATCCCTACACACGAATTCCACTACGCAACGAGGCGCATTTATTTATCCATAGAACACTTGCCCAAATGACGTGCCAATATTGTTTTTGCATGACTTTCCGTCATTCTTACCTCATTTTCCCCAAAAAGTGTCAGGCAAACCTGACACTTTTACTGACAGTGTAAACATCGCTTAACACTCATTTTTGAGAGACATTGTCAGATTTTTCCCAGTAAACCTGACACTTTCTTACGACAATTTTATCACAATTTATTGTTTGAAAATCCAGTAATCATGCGTATCTTTGAGCAAAAAGGTTGATGTATCAACATTTTTGAATCCTCAAGAAGCCTCCTACTTGCAAATCAAAGTGAGACCCTGACGAAAAAGTCAAAGCCTTACTTCCCGAACTTTCCAAATTTTCCCACCCCAAAACTCTTGAAAACACTCTTCAGCATACTCCGTTTATCGTTCATGACGATTGGCTATTCCTTATTTGGCTTGTCGTTTTCATGGCGCGATAAAGACTTTCGCCTTTTTTACAAGCATGGTTTCGGCTTTGCAAAGGCGGCGTTACGCTTAGGAAATATCCAATTAGAGGTGGAAGGGAAAGAGCATATCACGCACGGCGAAAGCTATGTGTTCGTGGCAAATCATACGAGCGTATTCGATATTCCTGCGGTGTGGGTGGCAGTGGCAGAAGCGGTAGGCGACAGTTCTGGCGGGCGACTCCGTATTATTTACAAGCGCAGCTTAGAACTCATTCCTTTTTTGGGATGGGAATTGAAAGTAAGTCCGTTTATCCCAATTCAGCGTGAACGCGCTCGCAAAAGTATGAATAGTATTGAAGCAGCAGTACGAGCATTTCAAATGGGAGAATCCGTGGTAATTTTCCCCGAAGGCACACGTTCGCGCTCTGGACGACTTATGGAATTTCGGCGCGGCGCATTTCATCTTGCGGCTCGGGCAAAAAAACCGATCGTCCCCGTTGCTATTATTGATGCCCATAAAATTCTTCAAGCGGATTCCGTTCAACTCCACGAAGGTACCATCCGCGTCGTTTTTGGCAAACCCGTCCCGCCGCCCGAACATGATGACCGCATTGCAGAACGCAGCTTGATGAAACATATTCACGCCCTTGTCGAGCAGATGCTTCCTGAGGAGCAACGCGGTTTGTAGGAGCAATGCGGTTTGTAGGAGCAACGCGGTTTGTAGGAACTACCGCACGTTTCCAGCAGGTGCTATGCAGATAACGACCAAGCCCTACGGCAGAATCCTCACGGCGCACGCCTTGAAATACGCCATTCTCCAGCTTCTGCAAGGCGATACACAAGACGGTCATGCAAACGCCCCACGCGCCCCTGCCAAAATTCCATTTCGTAGGGAACAACGCGATATCCGCCCCAAAATGGCGGCAAAGGAATGGGTGCGTCGGCATATTCCTGTTGCAGTGCGGCAAAGCGTTTTTCTAACACCTCACGCCCCTCAATAACACTGCTTTGCGCCGATGCCCACGCTCCTAAGCGGCTTTCAAGCGGGCGCGATTGAAAATACGTATCGGATTCCCCACGCGAGATTTTTTCTGCTTTTCCTGCAATACGCACTTGGCGTTCCAATTCCGACCAAAAAAAGCTCAAGGAAACATGCGGGTTTTGGGCGATGGCTTGCCCTTTTGCACTGTCGTAATTCGTATAAAACACAAAACCACGCTCATCCATATCTTTCAAAAGAACAATTCTTGCTGATGGCGTATTATCTGGGTTCACGGTGGCAAGCGTCATCGCATTTGCCTCGCCAGAAATACTTGTGCGGGCTTCCTCAAACCATTGAGAAAACTGCGCAAAAGGAGAGGAAGCAATTGAGTGTTCGTCAAGTCCTGCAAGCGTGTAGGAACGCCGCATTTGGGCAATATCATCGCGATTCATGGTGTGGTAAAAAGAGTGGTGAGAAAAGCATTTTTTGACTAAAAACTTGAGAGATTTTGGGACTCAATCCATTACATTTTTTCCAATTTCTCCAAACGCTGCTGGGCTGTTTTCCCGAAATCATCCTCTGAACGCCGCGTGAGAACAAGGCGGTACATTTCCTTTGCCAAATCAGTTTGCCTCAGAGCTTCGTAACACGCACCTGCGTTCAAAAGGGCGAGCGTGTGCCAGTCTTCTTGTCCAGCAAAAGCGGTGGTAGTTTTCAGGAATGCCTCAATTGCTTCTGTGTAGCGTTTATCACGTTGGAAAAGCTCGCCTCGGCGGTACTGGGCTTCTGCGCCGAGTTCGTCATTGCGCGATGTGGCGAGAATGAGGAATTGCGCCCGTGCGCTATCGGTTTGGTTGTTTTGGCGGAAGTACATACCCACGCGGAAGCGGCATCGGTCGCCGTAGTCGGTGCCAGCGTATTTTTCAGCAATGGTGCGGTATTGGCGCAAGGCTTCGGTGGTATCGCCACGCGATTCCCGCATATTTGCTCGCTCGAAAGCGGCTCGAACTGCGGCATCGTCATTCGGATAGGTGCGCTCCAATGTGGCAAAAAGTGTATCGGCTTCGGTGATTTTTTGCTGCGAAAGGCGGAGTAATGCTATTTCCAAGAGCGACGGCGCGGCGAAATTCCCTTCAGGATAATTCTCCTGCACCCGCCGAAACGCGCTTAACGCCTTGCTTGTATCGTTGATGGCGGCATAACTGCGCCCGAGTTGATACAAGGCTTCGGCAGAGCGTGGGTTCTGGCGGTTTTTGGCAATAAAATCCTCATACTCGCTTGCTGCATTCATAAATTTTCCCGCATTGAAGAGCGTTTCTGCCTTTTTGAATTTCACTTCTTGCGAAAGGCTCGAACCTGGGTTTGCATTGATGTATCTGTCCGCCGAAAGCGAGGCGGAATCGTCCTTGCCCTGCATCATGTAGGCGTATTGCATTGCGCTGACGGCATCGGCGGCGTATTCGCTGAGAGGAAAAATATCCGCAACAGCGCGGTAGGACTTGATTGCCGCGTCATAATTCATCAGGTTGAAATACGAATCGCCAAGCGCGTAATAAGCACGCGGAGCCGCCGACGCAAGCGGATATGCCTCGACGAGCTTTGTAAATTCCCGTGCTGCTTGGTCGTATTTACGCTCTTGAAAGAGCATCCACGCCGCACCGTAGAGCGCGTCGTCGGCAAGTGGTGAAGCGGCATACCGCTCGGCAAATTCTTTCATTGCCGCAATTGCCGCTTCAAATTCTTGCAAGCGATACAATGATTGCCCAAGCTGGAACGCCGCATATTCGCGTTGTTCGGAGCTGGTTTTGTCGGGTGCATTTTTGCGAGATGTGGTTTTTATTTCTTCATCATCATTGGCGTTTTTCGCTGTACCATCAGCTTTTATCGGCATCTTCGCGGCTTGGCGGTAGGCATCGGCGGCAGCGCGGTAATTTTTACTCAGATACAATCCATCGCCCTTGCGCACGAGAACATCAAGCGCGAAGCGGCTTTCAGGGAATTCTCGCAAGAGCCGCGTAAACGTAGCGGCGGATTCACCAAATTGGCGCAAGCGAAATTGCGACCAACCCAAGCCGTACATGGCTTCCTCACTGCGTTCATGCGAACTATATTTGGCAAGAAATGCTTGATAATGTTGTGCGGCGTTTTGCAATAAATCTGCGTGAAATTGCGCTTCTATAAGCCAAAATGCGGCTTCTGGAGCCTCATCGCGGTTGGGATTATCATTCAAAAAGCGGGTCAGCACGGTCATTGCCTCGCGGTATTCTTTCGCGCCAACAAGAGCTATACCCCGCTTCAAGACTGATTCGGCAAGCAATTCTTCACGATTACCGAGCTGAAATGCTGATGTTTGCCTGATATTCTGCTCGGTGCGCTCGAAAGCACGAATAGCAAGCGCGTACTGGCGAGCTTCCAAAGCATTTTCACCCAAGAGCAGATTCACGCGGGCTTGCGTGGCGAGGTCAGGAGCTTCACGGGCAGCGCGTTCCAGTGTTTTGCGGGCTTCGTCGGCTTTACCATCGGCGTAATAGAGTTCGCCAAGTTCCAGCAAGGCTTGTGCGGAATATTGAAAATCTGATTGCACCGCAAGTGCGCTTAATTCCTTGCGTGCCGTCTCGCGCTCACCTTTGCGCTTCAAAGCAATGGTTCGGTACAATCGCGCCATGCTTGCCAGACGCATGTATTCTGGGTTTGCGCTAGAAATGCCCGAGTTTGCATCAGCCGTAAGAACGGCATCGTATTCAGCAAGAGCAGTATCTATGCGGCTTGTAGAAGTGCTATCCGAAGTATTGAGGAGCGCGAAACCTTTCCCCAAACGCGAGCGCAGCACCACCATTGATGGGCTATTCATTGATGCGCTGTTCATTGGAGTAGTGTTCATTGGCGCAGTATTGCTCGGAAGATTGATAATGTTCGTAAATGCTTTCAACGCCGCATCATACTGTTTTGCTGCCAAATATGCTTCACCGCGCAAGTAGAGAAGCTGTACGTTGGCATCCGGCACAAAGTCTTGCGCTTCGTAGCGAGAGGCGCGTGCGGGGGTGCTGCTTTGAAGGTCGGAGAGAATGGAACTTGCTTGCTCAAGCTCAGAAATGGCGCGGGTTGCACGACGAAATTGCAAATGGTTTTGTGCCGAGCGCAAGTGCGCAGCAAGACGCGTATTTGCAAAGGGATAGTTTTTTGTAATGCGCTCGTAGGCGGTAAGAGCTTGTTCATAATTGCGGGAAAGCTCGTCGAATCTGGCGTTCAGGAAAAGTGCGTCGTCAGCAAAGGCGTGGTCGGGGAAGCGGGTGCTGAGACGCGCAAAATAGTATTGCGCACTGTCGTAGCGCACTTCTTCGGCAAAGGCAATCGCCCGCCAAAAATAGGAATCACCCACAAGGCGCATGAGTTCAGTCTTTTCAGTGGAATCATTGCTGAGGGCGGCACGCGCTTCGGCGAGCGAAGCCGCATTCTGAAAGGCTGTGCGGGCATGAACAAAGCGGCGTTGCTCAATTGAGCGTTTTGCTGAAAGTTCGTAGGCAAAAGGCAAAAGCGGTGATTGTGGGCGTTTGAGAGCAAAGCTATCAAGCGTACGCCAGGCGTGCGTGTATTCATCAGGGTTTTGCCGCCCAGCGCGAAATTGGGATTCTGCGAGTAAAAGCGCAGCGTGGTCAGAAGCTGGTGCATTCGGATAGCGACGCAATGTCACAAATAAATATCGTTGCGTTTCTTGCTGAAGGTCGCGTTGGAACTCGCTTGTCGCGGTTTCCAGCATTGCCGAACCGTACTCAAACGGCGCAGGAGTAATTTGCGCAAACACCGTTTTTCCGCTAGAAGCAAGCACAGCGACAAAACACGCTACCGCCGACAAACAAGCGCGGAAGCTAGAGAGAATGCGGTTTAGAGAGAAAGAAAAGCGCATAACGCGGAGGGAATCGTGTGGCAAAATACTCCATTGCACAAACAGTGCGTGATTGCGAGTTAGTCTCTCACCTTACGCAAAACACCCTCACCCAACCCTCGCCATCTGGGAGCTAACAAGGGAAGGTATTCCAGAAGGCGCGTAAAAACTGATGTTCTGTGTGAGGGTCTCAATTCTTATTGAGGCTCTCACTTTTTGAGGCTCTCACTTTCTTCACAGAGAAGAAGAAGTGAGAGCCTTGAGTAAGAATTGAGACCCTCACACCTGGTGTAAAATCTTAGTCGTGTATTTTCGATGTGTTGTCATAAACACGAGATTTTATGAGGCTTCCAGTAATATCTACCCTTATCAGCCCTCTGGGAGAGGGTATCGCACCGTCTTCGGAGCGAGGGATGAGGGCGGCGTGAGAGCTTGCGTAAGGTGAATTAGTCTATAATCCAGCAACGATGCAATTTACAAAGTTTTCTCGCCCTTGAAGATAAAAACTTCTGGAGGGCTTATTCTACCTTGTGTGCAGACAAAAATTGCGTAAAAGAAAAAGCTGCTTTTCCTTCCGTGTGGTCGAGGAAAAACAGCTTTTGTGGATTTGAATTGTACGAGCAAAGACCGCCCAAGCGCATTACTACGCCTTATTGTGGGTTTATTGTAAGCGAGGATGCTTTTTCAACAATAGAATCTTTCGAGGGCGGACGGAATTCGTTGAGGAACGGCGTTACGTCGTCAATCAAGCCGACGCAGGTTTCTTTGTTGATGTACTCTACCACCGCTTCCATACTGCCCGTTTGCTCGTAGATACGAAGCTGGCGGTCAGCACCGGTGCCGTTTTCAAGGATGGTGTGGATGTAATTGATTTCATTGCGCGAACCTAAATCATCTACAACATCATCAATAAAGTACAGCAATTCGTGGATGAGTTGGCGCGTGGGGATTTCGCGCTGCTTGCCGAAATCAATCAATTTCCCATCCAAACCGTAGCGTACCGCACGCCATTTGTTTTCCATGAGCAATGCTCTGTGATACAGGCGGTAACTGAGGTTGCGCGTGTAGAGTTTGTACAATTTCGCTGCAATTGCTTGGCAAAGAGCGGCAATCGCAATCGTCTCATCAATGCGCATGGGAAGGTCGCAAATGCGGATTTCGAGCGTTGGAAAATTCGGATGGGGCCGGATGTCCCACCATATTTTTTTCGCATTGTCAATACAACCCGTTTTCACGAGCAAATCCACGTAGCCCTGATATTCGCCCCACGAGGTGTAGTAGTCGGGCAAGTTCGTGCGCGGGAAGCGTTCAAACACCTTCGAGCGATACGATTTCAAGCCTGTTTTAATGCCCGTCCAGAAGGGGGAATTGGTGGTCAGCGCGAGAATGTGCGGCAACAAATAGCGAATCTCATTCATAATCTGAATTTGCAATTCGCGATTTTCAATACCGATGTGGATGTGCATACCGAAAATGAGCAGCGACCGTGCCAGCATTTGCATATCTTCCACGAGAATTTTGTAGCGTTCATCGGGGAAAATTTCTTGGTCTTTCCAATGCGAGAACGGGTGCGTACTTGCGGCACCCAAGAGCAAACCGTTTTGCTTGGAAATGTGGTTCACCACCGAGCGGATTTTCGTGATTTCCGAGCGTGCCTGTTGGATATTTTTGCACACGCCCGTCCCGATTTCCAGCATCGAACCAATCATTTCTGGCTTGATATGCTCATGCAGAATCATTTGCCCTTTCGAGAGTAACTCAATGTCAATATGCGACTTGAGTTCAAAGGTCTTGGGGTCAAGCACCATGTACTCTTCTTCGATGCCGAGCGAAAACGCTGGCTTTTCCACGTCCTGAATCGCATGGCGCGAAGGAATATCTGTTGGAGTCATAGACGACAAAGGTAAAGTGAGATGAACAGAAGATTATTTGGTCAAAAGGTATTGAACCATCATCTGCAAACACTTGTACTGCCCTCACCCCTCGCTATGCGAGACCCTCTCCCAAAGGGCGAGGGTTGATGAAAGCTAGTTTTGAAGTCCTCTCCCTCTGGGAGAGGGTTGGGTGAGGGTAGTTTGCAAATGGTGAGTTATTTCGTCAAAATTATCCGTCAAAACAGAGCAACACAAACGATGAACATTTTTTCATTTTCATAAGCCCGTAAGAATAGGAAATTTATTTGCTATTGTCAAGGTATTTATTGGCGACCTTACCGAAATATGGAAATATTCTGCTCGAAAGAATCGTCGAAAGAAGAAGCCGAGCAATGAGGAAAAAATCTGGCAGAATGTTTCTCAAATTTCTCTCATACCACTATGCAAGAAATTCCGTAAATTGACGTTCTTTTGAAGAATTTCTCCTGAAAAAATGTCCCAATAATGACAGCTAAAAAACATCGCAACATTTCTGTCTATGAACTCTGAACAACAGCATCAACCTGGCGCACATACGCTTTCGGGCGAAAAGCCACAAGACCGCACGGACACTCATTCTGAGAAGAAACATGCGGTTTTTGCTGCGGCGGAGAAAATCTCTATGCCGCAAGTATTGGTCTGCCATGTTGCGGCGATGGACGTTTCTAATGGTGCAGATGCGCAATTTTTCGACCATTGGATGCCGCCAGAGACGAACAACCATATTTTGGGCGCACTCGGACGGCGTATTTGCTTGGTGGATGAGCGTTTTTCGCGCGGCGAGGAATTGAAAGCATTGGTCCATTCCTTCCAAATACCGCATGAATACGACTCTGGCACGACCGTCCGCCTGTGGTACGAAAGCATCAAAGATTGGTTCAATGAGCAAGAATGGTCGGAAGAAGACGTGCAACATTTCAACGTCATTGTTGCCTTGCTCCGCCGCGATGCCGTGCAGGCACTGGAGTTTGGACAAGCGCAAATGCGTATTTCCTCGAATCGTTTACGCTTAAAAAATGTTATCTCGCTTGATGGCGCACGGGAATTCTTCCAAGACCGCATCAAAGCTCGTTTACAGAGGAAAGTAACAGGGAAAGAATTTTTTACACGCGAACAATGGTCGTGGAATAGCCGCGAACACCAGATTTCATGCCGCTTTGAAGAAACAATGCTGCAAGGCGTTACGCGCTGTTTGGGTCTGGCAAGCGATATTTGGCTGCCCAGCGAAATAGAAACACTGGTGCGCACGGGTAGCGAGGCAACGGGTTCGCGGAAAAATGTGTGCGAAGAAACGCGTCAAGCCTTCGGCATTATTGGTCAAAGACCTCGTGGGAGCGTGATGGTGGTGGATATTCTCCCGCAAGAGCTGGACACGCCAGATTTGGATGAAGTCGTGAAAGCCGTGAAAAATGCTCGCCGCGCATCGAAAGTGGGCAAAGCGGTAAAAGGTGCGAAAGCGGCTTCCAATGCCAGTAAAAGCACCGCAGGGCTTGCAGGCAAGGTCATTGCTGGCTTGATGCTCGTGGGCGCAGTTGTGGCGGGCGCGGCAGTGGTGAAGGCAATTTACGACCGATACCACATACCGCAAACGGACCGTACCGCATTTGAAGAAGAAGAGCGCAGACGATTGGCTGAAAACCAAGCAAACGCGCCCTTACCAGAAAATACAATCGCCAACGCAGCCAACGCACTCGATACCGCAAGCCTGAACCCAAATTCCCTGATAGCAAGCGATACGCTCGGCTTGAAGCCAAGCACCACGCCGCCGACGGGCAAAGAAGTGTGGTTCAATGAAGATTTTTACCGTCGAAATCGAGAAATACTCTTGCGTGGCGATTTCAAGGAAGTTCCGTTTGTTGTGAAGGAATTTCCAACGCGTTTTATCAGCTTTGCCGCGCAGCAAACCACGTTTATCCCGATTGCGCTTATTCGCTCTACCTTGTTTCGAGCCGAAAATATTCGCGTAGAAGTTCTGCCCTATTCTGGAGCTGCGCTCGCGGCGGCAACAACGCCAAACCCCTCAAAAACCGCTCCACAGCTTGCTTCTACAAAAAATACGCCTATTGCTACAAATAAACTTACAACAAACAAACTCGCTGCGGCAAAGGCTGTACCCGTGAAAAAATCACCCTTCGACGGACTTTTTCGCATTGACAAACAGCCCCAAGCGACCAATGGCACACAGAACGTAGCACGCAACAGCCGCAATGCTTTGAAAGTGAGCAGGGATAAGGAGACTGAGTACGGCAAAGATAGCTCAGGAGGCGCACCACCACTTGCGAAGAAGCAATTAGCCAGCACAAATGCCAAAGAAGCCACCGTGCCAAAAAGCACGATGCCGAAACCACCGCAAATCCAGCAAGTAACGCGCTACGGCATTTTGTTCGATAAGCCTTTTCCGATTGGACGCTACATTGTGAAGCTCTACCACACGGAAAAAGGGCAGCCCGACACGTCCGTTTGCGAGTGGCGCGTGATTGAAAGTCCTTTTACGAAGCCCTCTCTGAAGTCCATGCAGACCGCAAAATTTTACTACGGAAAGCCGCTTTCGCTGAGAGCAAAGCTCGTTCCAGAGCTGCTGGATTTCTACACAAGTGGGACGAATAATTTCCGTGTGCGCTATCAATTTGGCGTGGAAAGCCCACATTCTACGGGCTTTACGCCTAACACGTGGACAGGTCCATTTATTCCAGCATTTGCAAAAAAAATGAATCTGGAAGTCGTCTGGGTGGACACGCTGAGTAATTACACCGTTCCGCTTTTTGTTCGCGAAGTAACGCCAGAACAAACGCCGCCAGACATTCTCTGCGCTGATGCCCGCGCCGAATCCGACGACGCAGACGCGCTTCGCAAGGCACCGAGCAGCAAGAAAGCAGTACCACCGCCCAATTTCAATATCGCTCTCAAAGGTATCAGTGTTGATTTTGAAGTTCCCATTGATGCGGATAATAAAGACCCCAAAAGAAGCAAAAGTGTGAAAGCCACGCTCACGGAAATCGAAGTGGATGCACCAGCAGAAATCAACTTCAATACGCCCGACACACGGCTTGGAATCTTTAACGGCGAAGAACCCGACCCTAAGGCTCCATGGGAGGCAAACGCCACAAACTTCAAAGTTGTGAATGGCGCATTCGACCCAAAAACTGGCACATTTCCCATCACAATTTTGGTCAGCAATTTACCGCCCAAACCGCCCGCCGAAACACGCACCTTGCGGGGAACAATCTCGGTGAAAGCATCCGCGAAAATTGTTAATCGCCTCGCAAGCGTATCGGCGCGGTCGGGAACAGCCGAGTGCTTAGTGCCGATTAACATTACGTACAAGTAATGGCGGAAGATTGTCTTGGAAGCACGTATTGAAAGGGCTTAGAAAGATTACGCGAAATTCTTCCAAATAGTCAGAAGATAAACGTATTTTCAGGGACTCTTGGTCGAAATACTGTCCAAACGATTCTCATAAACAATCGGGCTTCGGTAGCACAGACACTCCTGTCTGTGCCATATTTCATCATGAAAACTATTACTACGCAATACATTCACGATACATTTTTCAGCAACTATGGCAGACAAAGTACAACACTACACACTGGGAGACCGCATCGGGACTGGCGGTACAGGCACAGTGCGCCGCGCACGTTTTACGGGTGAGCGCGAAGAACAACGTAAAAAAAACACGATTGACACGGAAAAACAGGGGCTAAAAAAGCAAGCAGAGAGTAAGCAAACAGAGAGTAAGCAAGCAGAGAGCAAGCAAACAGAAAACAAACAAGCAGACAAGAAACAAGCAGACAAGAAACAATCCGAGAAAACGCTTGGGAAAGAAATATTCGGCAAAGAAACGCAGCGCAAGGAAAGGTCAGCACCAGAGAAGATTTCTGCACCAAAAGGCGAGCTTGTCATCAAAACCTTGCAGCCCGATATTGCTCGCGACCCTGTAACGCGCAAGCGGCTTCTTTCCTCGCGAAAACAGCTTCAATCGGTTCCGCAGCAAGAGAACTTGGCGCGGGTGTTGGACATTCTTGAGCAAGGCGATACGCTCCACGTTCTGATGGAATACGCACCCGGAAAATCGCTTGAAAGCTCGCTTGGGCGTAAATCTCGCCCGATGCCACAAGAAACCGCCGTGCAGATTTTGAATCAAGTTTTACGCGGCGCAGTGGCGGCGCATGGGAAAGGTGTGTTGCATGGAAATTTGAAACCAAGCGATATTCTTCTCCAGCAAACGGGCGCAGAAACAAGCGTGAAAGTCTCAGGCTTTGGCGTGGCGCAGCACGTAAGTAATGCGGCTCTTTTGCGAGCTGCGGGACGCTCTCAAACTCTGCCCTATCTCGCACCAGAACAAGTGCGCGGCGAAGTTGCCGACGAGCGCACCGATGTGTACAGCGCGGGCATGATGCTCTACCGAATGCTGACAGGAAAACTCCCCTACGCAAGCAGCGAACGCGGCGCAGAAGCACGCATTCGCCATGCTATTTTGAATGAGCCGTTGCCGGATATTGCTGAGGTGATGCCAGAAATCAGCTTCTCACCACAGCTCTTGGCAATTGTCCGCCGTGCGCTGGCAAAAGAACGCCGTGAACGTATTCCTACGATGCGAGATTTTTCGCGCCTCGTGCAAAAAGTACAAGCGGAATTACCATCGGTAACGCTTCCAGCAAGTACCACCAACATTGCACAAAAACAGACCGCACAAAAACAGGCTGTTGCGACAAGTGCCGTTGCTATCAGCGCAGCCGCTCCCGCTCTTGCGAGCGCAGCATTACAATTTCCACCGCCACCAACGCCAATTGAGCAACAAGTTTCTGTAATGGAGCCAGTGCGCAGTTTTGCGGCTTCTGAGCCAACTGCAAGCATTGGTACATCCTCCGCACCGCAAGCAATACCGCCACAGGCTACATCAACGCAAGCAGTATCACCACAAGCTGCACCGCCACAAGCTGCACCACCAGTGGTTGAGGAAAAAGAAAAATCATTTTGGAATATTCTGACGAATCCAGGTGATATTACCACACCAGCTGCCGCCGGCGCACCAACACTGACGAAATCGGCTGCGGAACTTGAAGTAGAACGCCGAATGCAAGCACTCCGAGCCAGCACTGCGGCGGCGGCAATGGCTTCGGCGGTACAAGATTCACCAGCTCAAAGCATTGCTACTCAAAGCATTACTGCTCAAAATACTGCGTCTCCAAGTGTGGTAGCTCAAGATTCAGTCTCACAAGAATCAAGTATTCAAGCGGTTTCTACGCCAAGCCCTTCTACGCCTGTTTCTTCTGCACCATCCTTTGCTGCACCATCCTTCGCTGCACCGCGTCCGATTGCACCGAGCATTCCGCCATCGTCGGCTCCGATTGCGAGTGTGCAAACGCCATTGTACGCGCCAGAGACAAAGAAAAAACGCTCTGCTCTGCCGTGGTTGGTCGTCGGCGCATTGGCACTGGGCGGTGGCGTATATTACGTTGCACTGAAAAACAAACTACCGTTTGGCACGGGCATATCAAAAGGCTCAGAGGGCGCATCGCAACAAGCCTTGAGCAAAGAAGAACTTGACCAGCAATACGATTCGCTTGCGAATACCACTCCCAACGCAACCACCCCAAACGCCAGTAAAGAAGCAGCTTCTACGGCAAAAGAAGAAGTGCCAAACCAAGAAATACCAAACCAAGAAATACCGACTCAAGAAACATCACCGCAAGAACAATCTTCCACGTCTTCTCTCCCACAAGAGGCGCAGAAACAAGCTGCAAACACAGCTTCAAAGGCAACTTCTGACAAGCCTCTCCAAACAACACAAGCAGAAAAAACATCTGGTACAGCATCAGAATTGACGGATGCACCGAAAACAAACGCGCCAAAAGCAAACACGCCGAAAGCAGCACAAAACCTTGCTGCGGAGAAGAAATCGGAAGAGAAAACTGTTCAACCAAGTACAAAAAAAGAACGCCCGCAGATTGCAGCTCTTTCTCCAAAGCCAGTAACTACACCATCATCCGAAGGAAGCAGCACCACGCTTCGTAAGGAAAAACGAGTAGGAAAAACACAGGGAACATCAGAACGCACGCCGTACAGCACCAGTAATGATGCGGTGAGCAAGAAAGAGCCAGCAAGTACAGTTTCTAAAGAATCACCCAAAGAAAGCACCAAAGAAAGCACCAAAGAATCATCCTCGAAAAGCGGCTCACTTTCTGCGTACAATGCGGCGCAGGATGCCGAGCGCGAGGCAGCACGGGCGAAAATCAAGGAAAAGTATTCAACACATTTAAGCAAGAAACAACGCACTGCTGAGACGCAAAAACTCGCTGTGAATGACACCAAAAGCGATGGAAAAACAGAAGAAAAAAGCGGTGGCAAGAGCGTTCCAGCTGCATTGAAAAATCTGAATACACAAAGCGCAAGCAAACAAAGCACAAGTAAGCAAGTTGCACGCACAAACCGCGAAGACAACTACACGCCGTCACAAAATCCCGTTGATGTAACGAATGAAATTGACCCCAGCACCACCGCACTGGAGAGCGCATCACGCAAGGCAAGCGGCACAGAGCCGTACTTGATTTTGCGCGGACACGTCGGCACGGTACGCTCGGTTTCCTTCAGCCCAGATGGTAAACTCATCGCAAGCGGCAGCGAGGATAAAACGGTGAAAATTTGGGATGTCGCAACAGGCACCATTCTACGCTCCATTCGCGGACACGGGAACTCGGTAACGTCTGTATTTTTCAGCCCCGACAGCAAGTTTGTGATTAGCAGCAGCAAAGATAAAACCGTGCGCATTTGGGATGTGGAAACAGGAAATGCTATCCAACGCTCGCCGGGTGTGTCGTGCGAGGGAAGTCCCGCAGCGTTCAGCCCCGATGGTAGCTTTATCGCAACTGCGAATAATCGCAATGTGAATATTGCGAAAGTGCAGAAATAACGAAGAGCAGAGCAGATTTGTATCTATAACAATTTTTCTGCAATAAACGCCACAGAGCGCACAGAATCTCAGTTTGGAATCTTTTCTCTGAGAATTCTGTGCGCTCTGTGCTTATCATAGAACAGGGATTTTCAAAAACCTACTTCTTCGCCGTTTCCGCTTTCATCGGCGCACTCAGATAATCAACCGTGAGATTCGCAAGTGCGCGAACGCCTGTTATCAAAGCGGGTTCATCAATGTAAAAAAGCGGTGAATGGTTCGAGGCTGCGCTTGCAAGCTGCGCTTTCGGGGTTACGCCTAAGAAGAAGAACAAGCCTGGAATTTTGCGTTGGTAAAACGAAAAATCTTCTGCGCCCGTGAGTTTTGCACACGGGAAAATAATGTTCTCCTCGCCCGCAACCCGCTTCAGCGTTGGCGACATATACGCCGTCAAGCGGTCATCGTTCACGGTGCTGGGATATTGCTTGCGGATAAACACATTCGCGCTCGCGCCGCTCGCACCAGCAATCATCTCGCTTGTCCGCTTGATACGCTCATGGATACTCGTCTGCATTCCATCGTCGTAGGTGCGAATTGTTCCCGTCATTTCAACGCTATCAGGAATAATGTTATTCCGCACGCCACCATGAATACTGCCCACCGTGATAATTGACGGCTCTTTTGTAACATCTACCTGACGGCTTTCAATCGTTTGCAAGCCCATGATAACTTGCGACGCAGCAACAATCGGGTCAATGCCGCCCCAGGGCTTCGCGCCGTGTGTTTGCCGCCCTTTAATCACCATTTTCAGGTAATCTACCGCCGCCATTGTTGGACCTGGACGAAACGTAATTTTCCCTGTTTCCGTACCTGCCATCACGTGCAATCCGAAAATAACTTCTGGCTTGGGATTGTCCAACACGCCTTGTTTTATCATCAGTTCCGCGCCGCCTTCTTCGCCTTCTGGTGGTCCTTCTTCGGCGGGTTGGAAAATAAATTTTACCGTGCCGGGCAGATTTTGCTTCATGTCGGCAAGGATTTCCGCCACGCTCATCAAAATGGACACATGCGCATCATGTCCGCACGCGTGCATCACGCCAACGGTTTGCCCGTTGTATTCGGTGCGCACTTTCGAGGCAAATGGCACATCTACTTGCTCGGAGACGGGCAGCGCATCCATATCGGCTCGCAGCGCAATGATTGGTCCTGGCTTGCCACCTTTCAAAATGCCCACAACGCCCGTATATGCTACGCCCGTCTGAACTTCCATGCCGAGCTTTTTCAAATGTTCGGCGACAATTTGCGATGTCCGTTTTTCGCGGTTACCGAGTTCGGGATTTTGGTGCAAGTCGCGCCGCCACTGGAGGAGCTTGGGTTCAATCGCGCTGGCTTTTTTGTCAATCTCGGTGCGGAGTTTTTCGGTAGATTGCCCCAGAAGTGCCGTAGAATCAAGCGTGGTTAATCCCCAAATTGCGACCATTCCCCAAATGCTTTTTGTAAGCACCATGTTCCGAACAAATGATGTGCTGCGAAGCAAGATATGATGCGGGTTCATACAAGCAAAAAAATAAGAATGAAAAAAATGTGAATGCGACGGAAGATAGTGCGTTAGATGTTGCGTTTCCGCGCCAGTGTGCGTAATTTACGAAATCGTTTGCTGAATCATTCAGCTATTTCGCGGTGTTGCGGTAAAATTTTCCGCAACCTCGACTGAGCTATTTTTCACATTCTCATCTTACGCAAGCCAAGCAATACCGCCCTCACCCAACCCTCTCCCAGAGGGAGAGGGCTTCAGCATCTACTGCCTTTCTACCCTCGCCCTTTGGGAGAGGGTCTCGCGCCGTCTTCGGAGCGAGGGGTGAGGGATACGAGCGGTACGTAAGATGAGCCACTTTCTTTTCCCTTCACTTTCCCTACGAGGCTCACCAATGCTAGGGTATCGCTTTTCTGAATATGTTCCGAATCCTGATGGCGACAAGTCCACCTTTGAGAATTTGTTGAACGTTCTCATGCAACTCCTTGTCTATACGTCGGGCAATTTTTCTGAGGCAATGGATTGGCTGAATCAGTTGGACAGGCAATACGGCTTGACCAACGACGACTACGGCATGGGTAATTTTCTCGACGACCTGAAAGAACGCGGCTATATTGATGAAGATGAGCAAGAAAAAGGCTCCTTCACCATTACGCCTAAATCCGAGCAGAGCATCCGCCGTCGCTCGCTGGAAGAGATTTTTGGTAAGCTGAAAAAATCCAAACCCGGTAATCACCAAACTCCGCTTTCTGGCATGGGCGACGAAAAAACCACCGACCGCCGCGATTTTCAATTCGGCGATTCGATTGAGCAAATTTCCATGACCGAATCGCTCCGCAACGCCCAAATCAATCACGGTATCGGCGATTTCCGCTTGACCGAAGACGATTTGGAAGTGGTAGAAAACGAGTACAAATCGCAGACTTCGACCGTGCTGATGATTGATATTTCCCACTCCATGATTCTCTACGGCGAAGACCGCATCACGCCTGCAAAGAAAGTAGCAATGGCAATGGCGGAAATGATAACCACGCGCTATCCAAAAGATACGCTCGATATTTTGGTCTTCGGCAATGATGCGTGGCAAATTGAAATCAAGGATTTACCGTACTTGCAGGTCGGTCCGTACCACACGAACACTGTTGCGGGCTTGGAGCTGGCAATGGACTTGCTGCGCAGACGCAAAACCAGCAACAAGCAGATTTTTATGATTACCGACGGCAAGCCCACGTGCTTGAAAGAGGGCATCAAGTATTACAAAAACAGCTTCGGTCTCGACCGCAAAATCGTGAACAAAACGCTCAATCTCGCCACGCAATGCCGCCGCTTGAATGTTGGCATTACGACGTTTATGGTCGCCAAAGACCCGTATTTGCAGGAGTTTGTCCGCGAATTCACCAAAGCCAATAACGGACGCGCTTTTTACAGCAGCTTGCAAGGCTTGGGCGATTATGTGTTCGAGGACTACGTGCGCAATCGCCGTAAAAATGTACGGTGAAAACTGTTCAGTTCTTCCCGTTGGGCGGCTGAGGAGTGCAGATACGCTGCCGTCCGGCGGGTGGGTCGCTTGTACAGCACTCGCCGGACGGCTACTGTTCGTGTGATAACAGCTGCCCGACGAGAAGATTCAACCTACAACACATCATTATCCCCCACACCATTCTCAAGCAAGAGCAAACGCTATGAAACAAGCTACGAAACAACGTCTGTACACGCTTTTAGCAGCAGTATTGCTGGGCGGCATTGTTTATGCTACCTCGCAGCCGCTTGGAAAATTACCCGTTCTTTCGCTGTTTCTCGACCCTTGGAATGGTGCATACCGAACTGCCCGCAATGCGCATGAAAGCTCATCTTTGAGGGAATTATCCATTCCCGGACTACGCGGCGAAGTGCGTATTTACCGCGATGCTCGCAACGTTCCGCACATCATCGCCGAAAATGATATTGATGCTGTTGCCGCGCTTGGTTACTTGACCGCCCGCGACCGCTTATTTCAAATTGACTTCCAAACCCGCGTGGCGGCTGGGCGTTTGTCGGAAATATTCGGCGCAGAGCGCATCAAAACGGACCAATTCCTCCGCAGAACAGGAATGATGCTGGGTGCAGAACGGACGTGGGAAAAAGTTCAACGAGAAAATTCGGAGGTGAAAAATGTGCTGGAAGCCTTCACAAGCGGCGCAAATGCGTACATTTCGAGCCTTTCGCCGAATGATTATCCGTTTGAGTGCCGCTTGCTTGGGTACGCGCCCGAAGCGTGGTCGCCGCTCAAGTGTATTCTCATCAATCAGCTCATGGCATACGATTTAACCTTTCCCATGACCGATATTGTGATGGAAGAAACACGCAAAAAGCTGGGAGACAGCGCGTTTGCTACCTTGTACCCGAATCATGCTCCAATAAGCATTCCGCAAAGCCCCGAAGAACGAGGCTTGGTGCGCCCTGCAAGCAATCCACTTTCGCCGCAGTACCAAACACAACAACAAGCACAGAAACAACAATCAGATATTGCAAAAAACTCCACAAGCCGCGCTATTACTGAGCTTTTGGCAATGCACCGCGACGTTTCTACGCTCTTCGGCGAAGCAGCCGAAGGCAAAGGCAGCAACAACTGGGTTGTGAGCGGCACGAAAACACGCTCGCAGAAGCCGCTCCTTGCTGGAGACCCGCATCTTTCCTTGTCGTTGCCAGCAATTTGGTACGAAGTACAGATGATAACGCCGACGATGAATATGTACGGCGCGACAATTCCAGGCGCACCGCTCATCATTGTTGGCGCGAATGACCATCTGGCGTGGTCGCCGACCAATACTGGTGCGGATGTGGTTGATTTTTACACCGTGCAGTTTCAAAATGCGCAGCAGGAACAGTATTGGCACAATGGCGCGTGGAAGAAGGTAGAGAGCCGTATTCAGCCAATTCGTGTAAAAGGGCAGACGGATGTGCAAGATACGATGCGCTTCACGCACTGGGGTCCCGTTATGACCGTTGATGCCGAAACCCCACGCGAGCAGAGCCTTTCGGTGCGCTGGACAGCGCATGAAGCCTCAACGATTTTGAGTGCGCTGTGGGGAATGAATCATGCGAAAAATCTGGCGGAATTTGCAACGGCGCATAAAAACTGGGATGTTCCCGCGCAAAACATCGTCTATGCCGACAAGCAAGGAAATATCGCCCTTCGCAGCTTCGGGCATTATCCCGTGCGCAAATGCGGGCATGGGCGCGGCATCCACGACGGCAGCACCGATGCGGGCGCGTGGATTGGGCGTGTGCCGCTTGATTCCGTACCAGGCAGTATCAATCCTGCCGCCGCATTTTTGGAATCCGCAAACCAAGACCCCGTGCCGCCGACCTACCCATACTACCTCAACTACAACTGGGGCGACCTCTGGCGCGGTGCGCGTATTGCCGAATATCTCCAAAGCTCACAAAACCTTACGCCAGAGGATTTCGAGCGTTTTCAAACCGACGTAAAGGTGATGCAATGGGCGTTTATCAAGGAAAGCATTCAAAAACTAAAATGCGAGGAAGAATGCACGGGCGCGAAAAAACAAGCAATGGAGCGGCTTCTGGCATGGAACGGCATTGCCGACACGACCAACCAAGCTGCTTTGCTTTTTCACACCTTCACGCGCCTTTTGCGCCGTGCGGTGTGGGATGAAATGCTCGTGGAGAATATTGATGTACAAAAAAATGCGGCAAAAGGCACAAGCGATACTGTACGGAGCAAGGATTTACGCGGCAATCCAAGCGACCCCATGATGTGGTATTTGCTGAAAAATGAACCCAATTCCGTGTGGTTGGACAATCGCGCAACGCCAGAGCGTGAGAACGCAGACATAGTGCTGAAAACCGCACTGTTACAGGCATTGGACACGCTCGTGGCTGATTATGGCACAAATCCTGAAGGCTGGACGTGGGGACGCAATCACAAACTTATCATTCGCCATCTCACCCGCGCCGAGCCGCTTAAATCCTTGTGGCGCGGACCATTTCCTTTCGTCGGCGCACAAGCAACAGTGCTGCCTGCGGGTTCGTTGCTGACGACGCACAGCGCAAGTTGGCGGATGGTGGTGGATTTCGCAAGCGGCAAACCGCGTGTTTCTGCGGTGTATCCAGGCGGTCCGTCGGGGAATCCTTTTAGCAAATGGTACGATTCACAAATTTCCACGTGGCTGAATGGCAAGCTCTACGCCACTGAGCAATCAGCATCGGAAGAAAGCTGTAAGCAAGGAAATATGAGACTTTCGGAGAATTTGCGTCCTGCGAAATAAAGAAGGGTGTAAGCAGGTGAGAGATTTCAAAATTTCATACTTCATCATTCATCCTTTGCCTTAGTCTTCCGCAATTTCAGGAATATGCTCCAACACCTCCGCCATTCCCGCGCCACGCCGCACCAAATGGAACTCTTCCTGCGTCATGTCAATCACGGTGGATTCGCCCACAAAGGCGTATTCGCTGGGCGTAACGACGATATCCACGAGTGGCGATAAAGCATCCAGCAAATCCTCGACGGTCTCAAATTCTTGGTCGTCGCGCTTGGCAGTGATGGAAATAAGCGGGTTGTCGAGTTCTTTCAAAATAGCAATCGCAATGGGGCTTTCTGGTACGCGAATACCAGTGGTTTTGCGCTTTGGATCTACGGCATAGTGCGGGACGGCTTTCGTTGCGGGCAGGATAAAGGTAAAGGGTCCAGGAATTAAGCGGCGAATAATTTTATAGGCATGATTACTCACTTTGGCAAACTCGGAAATATTCGTCAGAGAATCGCAAAGAAAGCTCAAATGCTTGTGTTCTGGCAAGCGGCGTATCTGGCGCACCCGCTCAATCGCATTTTTCTTCGACAAGCAACAGCCCAACGCAAAGCCTGAATCCGTTGGATAGAGCATCACTGCGCCATCCCGAAGCATTTCCACAATTTTGCGGACTTTATGTGTTTCGGGCGTGGTGGCGTGGAGTTCAAAGGTTTGTGTGGGCATTTGTGGGGCTTTGATAAATCTGAAGTATTCACGGCTTTTATGCAGCAAACTCCAGAACAGGAATTGTTTTCGTTACTTCTTGTGCTGTGTCAAGCAGAGAAAAAATATGACGCGCAGTTGCTAGCGACAAGGTGCGCTCACCACACACGGTACAGACCGTCGCTGGAATATTCTCAACGACGAATCTCCGCCCATCAGGGTTTTCGTAAATATCATCTACTTTTTGTTCTTCAAACGAGGAAGAACCGCAGACGTTACACGTTGTTTTCATAATTTTGGTCTCCGAATGCGAAAATAATCCCATTCATTTGTATCAGGTTCGTAGACGGTAATCACTTTACAAAGAGGTCGTTGATATGCTGTAACCAGTATATGAAGCGGACGAGCAGATATTGTTATCCCAAAAAGTAAAACGCTTGCTCCATATTTGTCGTCTGGGTACGATTCAATACATTCAGCATTCACCATCATTTCAAACAACTCTTCGATAGCAATGCCGCGCTTACGCATCTGCTTCGCCGCGTGGTCGCTTAATTCAACCTCTTCTTGAGCAAATTGTGCTTGTATTTCTGCGACGGTTTTCATGCAATAATCTATGAAAAAATTCACTCTGTTTCAAGAGAATAACGCCCCCAAAACAACAAACGCCCCTTCGTGATAACTACGAAAGGGCGTTGTGTATTTTTTTTGCTCGTTTGGAGAGCGGAGTTTTTAGTGGTTCAGGACGTGAAACTACGAAGCTATTTTTTCTGCATTTTGGTAGCTGCTTTGAGATTGCCGAGAATCTGCATATACTCGGCGTGTGTACCTATCCAAAACCACTTTGCTATCTCATGCTCAACAAGTGCCAACGCCCTGTAATCAGATCCGATACGAACCGACCAAACATTAGCACTTCTCGGATGTACCGATTTGAAATGTAAACTCGGATGATATGGATTTTCCGACCACAGGCGATAGTTTTCTTTTGCCAAACGCCGTATTTCCTTTGGAAGAAGCCGAAACTGCGCACGGAATTGACGTAGCAACTTAGACTTCATCCCAGCCGCCTTCTATCAACTTTCCAGCCGCTTCTTCTCGGCGCACCTCAGCTACCATCAGCGTTAGGAATGCTTCTGATTCTGGTGTAGCAAAAAGTTCGTCCCAAATTTCGTCGCCAGAACGATGCGGCGGCTTCTCTTGCGGCACAATAGATTTTGCGCGTGATGTGCGCCTAGAGGCGGGCTGTGTAGATGCGGGAAGCATAGTGTTGTCAAGAAAAAGTTGAAGGTAATCGGCTGGGTAAATATACTTATTCCACCGCATAAATACAAACGCCCCGCCGCGTATAACCGCGAAGGGGCGTTCTGTATTTTTTTGCTCGTTTGGAGAGCGGAGTTTTTAGCGATTCAAAACGATTTTGCCTGTTTTGATGGTGCCGCTTACTTCTACGCGATAAAGATATACACCAGAGGTCAATGCAACACCGTTGTTATCATCGCCTTCCCACATTGCAATGTGGTAGCCTTGTGGGTGCATTTTGTTCTCAACAAGCGTGCGAACTTCACTGCCCAATGAGTTGAAGATTTTTACGGTGGTAGCACCTGGTTTGCGCATACCGAAACCGATTTGCACTACTGATGATGCTGGGTTTGGAGAAGCATTGACTGATTCTACAAATTCGTCGGAATTGCGAACGCTCGTACCAGTTGCACCAAGCGGTACAAAGAAGTCAGATTTTGCATCTGTTGTACCAGCAGCAGGTGCAGCACCACCTTCACGCATACCGCCTGAACCGTCATTCAACACAAAGCAGAGTTCAGAAATATTTACACCAGCCGGAATCGGGTACCATGTGCTTGGTGTCAAAGATATGTTCCAGGTATTTGCCATGCCTGTAACAGCAGCAAATTGGCGGCTCGCTGGATAGTTACGCCATTCGCCAGCAGGGATAGTTTGTGTGTCCCAGCGTTTGCCCATAGGACCAATATCTCCAGTATTTGCACTAGCATGGATGAACACGCCTGTTGCGCCGTTCATCGCTGCTGTACCTGTTCTTGGAAATGTTTGTGTCGTATTAACAGTAATGGTAATACGGTCTGTTTGTTTAAATGGCCATGGTGCAACAGTCAAGCCAGATGCACGGAGTGCTGTTGGATACGTTGTTGGTTGTTGCGCAAAAGCAGAAATGCTCATACCAAGAAACATAGCTGCTGCAAGAAAGTAACGTTTAGCTTTCATAATGAAAGTCTCCTGAAAAATACGTGAAAAAAAATGTGAAATGTTGTGTCTGGTAATATCGAAAAAACAATCCGTTTTTGCAATAGGTTCCGCAAAAGAACACCAAATAAAACTAAATAAAACTAAATAAATTTCTCTAAAAACTCGCTTGCATACTTTATTTCGCTTCCAGCGAAGTATTGTATGCAAGCGAATTTCAGCAACATTTTTAGTCTGGATTTTGTGTGCAAAGGTTATTTGCATTCACTTCATTATCTGGGATTTTGAAGATAGCTTGGTTGTTGTTCCATGGGGTTGAGCGCAGATTTTGACGTGTGCGCTTCAGTTCATGGTAGCGATGCCCTTCGGCAATAAACTCAATGCTGCGCTCACGGCGAATCGCATCAACAAGTGCTTGACTTGTTAGCCCTGTAAGAGCCGCCAATCCTGCACGACGGCGAATCGCATTTACGTCTGCGAGTGCAGCCGTTGGATTCGATTGTGCCGTTGCCTCTGCGCGAATGAGCAATACTTCTGCGTAGCGAATCATGGGGACGTTCATTACTTGCTTGTCAAACTTGGTCGTGAAGGTCAAGCCGTCGCGTTGCAAGAAGAGGTCGCGGCGTTTGTCGCCCGCAGTTGTTGAGCCAAAGAGTACGCGAGCGTATGCATCATCAACGTAAAATGGCGCATCAAAATCAACCGCACGGAAATTACCATTTACCGCGCCTGCTGCATTATTTTGGTCGTTGCTACGGAGTTGGAAAATTGCTTCTGGGTTATCGTTGTTGTCGAACACATCACGTACACCCGCATTAAGCGAGTACAGATTTGTGCTAATAACACGATTTGCAGCCGCAGCAGCATTGGTGAAATCATTTTGCTGGAAATACACGCGTGCCAAAAGTGCAGCCGCGGCACCTTTCGTTGCACGCGAGCCAGAAGCAGGAAGCAGACGCTCTGCTTCGGTCAAATCAGCAATAATCTGGGTGTAGGTTTCTGCAACGGTAGAACGGGCTTTTGTAACCCCAACTGTGCCTTTGGTTGGCGTTGTGCGAAGAATAACGCCTGGATGGCTATTATCCGCCGTAAAGCCCCATGGCTGCGCGAAATAGCGGACAATCTCAAAGTACATCCAGCCACGTAAAAAGAGCGATTCACCACGAATACCATCGCGGACACCAGCAATTTCGGCATCGTTGATATTCGGAAGTGCGTCTAAGATATTATTAACACGGTTAATAATGCCATAGCCATTGTCCCAAATCGGACGACCTTGGTCATTGAAAAAGTTCAAATTCCGATTGATAATTTGCAACTGACCAAAGCCTGGACTGGAAATAACAACTTGGTCTGCCCAAAGTTCGCCAGCCGTGATGCCATTCCCTGAAATCAAACTACCGTCCGACAAGCCACCAGAGGTGCTGTACGCGCCCGTGAGCGCGGTTTGTACGCCACGTGTATTCGTGAGCGCGGCTTCATTTGCAAGGTCGAGCGGCGGAAGGATGTTCAGCACTCCTTCGCAGGAGGACATTCCCAAACCTGCTGTCATTGCTGCGACCGCAAGAAATTTTGAAAATCGTTTCATACGTTTGAAAAGTAAAATTTTGTAAACAAAATGGGTTTAGAATCCGACATTAACACCGAACGAGAAACCACGCGCTTGTGGTGGCGTAAGATAGGTTACGCTTGCACCCAAATTCGCGCCTTGTGCGCTGTATTGGTCGCGTTGGATTTCTGGGTCCCAACCTGGATAGCTCGTGAAGGTAAAGGGATTTGATGCCGTTGCGTAAACACGCAAGTTGCTCAAGCCCAATGACTCCAGTGCTGCTGCGGGCAAGCGATAACCAAGTGTAATTTGGCGCACACGCACAAATGTACCATCGTACACCCAACGGTCAATGTTAATATCACGATTTTCCGTGAGAGACAAACGCGGTACTGTTGCCACATCGCCTTGATTGCGCCAGCGTTGTTCGGTTTCGTTCACGCGCTGATTCCAACGAAAGCCGACTGCGCCTACTTGACGTTTTGCAGCGTCGTCATAAATCGAATTACCAAACGAGAAGTTTACAAGAACCATCAAATCAAAACCCATGTAGCTAAAGGAGTTCGTGATACCGCCCACCATGAAGGGATACGGCTGTCCGAGTGCCTGACGGTCTTTCGGGTCGTAAATGTCGGTGAGTTTGCCATCCAAGTTGTAATACAATGCCGAACCGCCGCGTACCATAACGGTCGTGTCAATAAAGCGACCAGAAACGTTATCGCGGTTGTTAGGTTTGTTGGAATTAAACGAGGTGTTGTTATCTGGTGTGCGGCGTTGTACTTGTACCATGCCGTCGCTTGCTTGTACACGCGCAAAGCGGTTGATGAAGAATGTTCCGATTGGGTAATTCGGGAACAAGCGTGTTTCACCAGGACCTTGAACCGCATCTGGTGGCAAACCTGCGTTGTTGATAACATAGTTGCGGTTGAAAGCAAGGTTAAGGTCGGTGGACCATGTAAACTCACCAACAAGATTTTTGCTGCTGAGACTGAACTCAACACCAGAGTTATTCAAGCTACCAACGTTTTGCAAAATGGTTCTAAAGCCCGTCGAAGAAGGAATACTGACGTTCAAGAGAAGATTTGTTGAGGTTTTGTTGTAGTACGCAATCGTACCAGAGAGGCGACCTTGCCAGAATGCGAAATCAAGACCTGCATCCAACATAGCAGCTTGTTCCCAACCAAGATTGTTATTCGGCAAGCGTCCAGGAGCAATACCTGGCTGACCGTTGTAATCTGCACCAGCGAAGTATGTACCGAAGCGTTCAAAGTTTGGAATCTCTGCATTGCCCGTGAGTCCGTAGCTTGCGCGGAGTTTCAAGAGCGATACGGTTTCGTTGCCTTTCAAGAATTCTTCATCCGACATAACCCATCCCAAACCGATAGCGGGGAAAATACCGAAGCGGGTATCAGAGCCGAAGCGAGAAGAACCGTCGCGGCGAACACTGGCTTTGAGAAGGTAGCGGTCCATAAGTTTGTAATCGAAACGAGCAAAATAGCCAACAAAGCTAAATCCTGTTTCGTTCGAGAAACCTTGACGAATCGCAGCAGAGTTCGGGTTGGTAAAGTATGGGTTCGGGAAGTTACGACCATTCGCGCCTACGTCAAGTTGGTCGGAGCGGTTTACGCTCATACCCACGAGGGCTGTAATTGCGTGGTCATCACCAAGTTTCGCTGAATAGTTCAAAGTAGTGTTTGTATTCCAGTTCAAGACATCCACGGTGCGTTTTTCCGAGAATGCAAAACCATCACCACGAATGGCTCCGCCTTGGAAGAAACTTTCGGAAAGGTTCATTTTGTCAATACCAGCTTCCAAGCGCAATGCCAAGCCTGGAATGCCCAAACTATTGAAGCGATATTCACCAAAACCATTTGCGATAAGACGCGTTTCTACGCCTGTAAATTTGAAGTTTTCTAACTGTGCAACGGGATTGTTACCAGAAACTGCTTGGAAAAACGAGCCGTCGGTGTTTCTGATAGGGAAAATTGGAAGCGCGTTACTTTGTGCTGCACCCATACCACCTGACCAAGCCACAGGACCACGGTCGGTTGTAAAGCGCGAAACGCTGACGTTGAAGCCAACAGTCAAATCTTCGGTAGCGTTATGGTCAAGATTCAAACGACCAGAAATACGCTCGCCGCTTGTTTGGCGTTGAAAACCAGTTTCTGTACGATAGCTTGCGCCAGAATAAAAGCGTGTTTTTTCTGTACCGCCGCTTGCGCCGACATCTACTTGGTTGATAATACCTGTTTGCAATACTTGGTCGAGCCAGTTTGTATTTGCAGGGTCAATTTGACCAGGGCGTTTTGCCAGACCGCTTGTAGGGTCATAGATATTCAATGGCAAATTCGGACGTGTATAGCTGCGTCCAGAAGCACGAGCAATAACGCTGTCATTTTTCGCACCTTCGTTCCAGAGAGCCAGCCAGCCTGGACCGTCGTAAAATTGCGGACGATTAGAAACGTTATTAAAACCGTGCATATAGTTGATAGTAAATTTTGTCGTGCCAGCTTGACCGCGCTTGGTGGTGATAAGCACCACACCATTCGCACCACGTGCGCCGTAGATAGCCGTCGCGTCAGCATCTTTCAAAATTTCCATGCTCTCAATGTCGTTTGGATTCAGCGACGCAAGAGCGTTTGTTTCGGTTGCTGTGCGGAAGTTTGCACCAAAGCTACCAGTGGTCATCGGAATACCGTCAATCACGTACAGAGGCTCGCTGCTTGCTGTAATAGAACCCGTACCGCGAACACGCACCGTTACTGGTGCGCCAGGCATACCGTTTGCCGCAAGCACTTGTACACCAGCCGCACGACCTTGAAGCATTTGCTCAAAGCTGGGGAGTGGAGCATCTTTGATTTCTTTTGCATCAATGGACGAAATTGAACCCGTCAAATCTTTACGGGTTTTTGTTCCGTACCCAATAACAACTGCCTCTTCCAAGAGAAGAAGGTCGAGCTGCATATTGAAATTCGCGCTTACTTCGCCATCATCCGTAACCGTTACTTTTTTGGTTTGGGATTTGAAGCCAATATAGGCAGCAGTAATTTCATAGCTTCCCGCAGGAACGTTGCGGATTTCATAGCTACCATCTTTTCCTGAAAACGCTCCCATTACTTTGGAGCCAACTTTTACTTTGATACTTACGCCGCCCAAAGCAGCCTTAGTATCATCGTCGGTTACTTTACCGACGATGCGCCCTGCTGCCAGTGCATACACAGCACTGAAGGTGAACATCGCGGCAAATACCAGTGCGCGTGAAAACGCGCTATACCGAGATACGGTAAATAGTCGTTGCATAACGATTCTTGAATGATTGAAAAAAAAAGAATTGAAAGACACACAAATTGAACAACACACAAATACCGAAAACATGGAAGATGAATGATAAGAAAAAAACCTAAAAGCCGCACACATACGCCTTTCTAGGAACACATCACACTTTCGGCTCTACATACGTGGTCGAACACACAACAAACAGCATTACGATAAGATTGTATAAAAATCTTTCTCCGTAAGGCAATTGATGAGCAAAAGCTCGGAATCAGATATTGATTGAATTTTTTTTGATTATCGTGGTTTGTACGCATTCAGCAGAAACACTCATAATACAAATATTTGCACGTATCGAACGTGATTTCTACCTGCATTACATTCGGCAACACGCTCCACAAACATTGGTGTACGATGCTTTATCGTAAGGAATGGATGTACTCAGAGCAGGGAAACAGTCTGAAGGGAAGAGGTATATCGGCAGTATTGTGGTAATTTCTGGTGCATTTTTTATATTATTCTTTTATGTACGAAACAATACATCATGCTCAACACAAACACATCCTTGATGAACATAAAACTCTTCACCGAAGGCATTTGAACGTAGTTTATTCAAATCCTACCTACAACTATTGCAGCGATAGTAACTGCGCTCTCTGAAAACACAAACCTTGTAACAATCTCCTGTACTATGCCTTTCGCATGCTGTTCATCGGCATTGACCTACAAACATCTCGGCGAGAAGCATCTTAAAATACTGAGTGTCGAAATTACGGAACGGAACTTCCTTTGTCAAGTGTTTTTTTCACGAATCGTGGTCAAATAAAAATCCCATAATTATTCAAGTTTTTGCCCGTTTTTCTTCACTTTTTTATCCTGCCATTTTTGCTGCATTCTCCTATACCATACCTCCCACGCCAAGACTAATGCGGCAATACGCCACACAAGCATTTCCACCCCGTACTGCTCGGCGGGCGGCTGAACGCTGTAATACGCATAACTGAGCAAAGAGCCTGAAGCCAAGACCGGAAGCCACATCCAGCCAACAAGAGTATTCACAAGCAAGAGCGGCACAAAATACCACGTATGCACTTTGGCAGCACAAAGAAGAACAAGACAAAAGATTGTTAGTATTGCCCTAAAAACCTCTCCATTGCTGGCTTTTTGGGATATTCCTACGAGAGTAATCGCGCCAAGACGAAGAGTGGCGAACACGGACGGCATCCATAACCAGTATTCATGCAGCTTCAGAGCTGCTGCTGCATAGCACATCGCATAGTACGGTCCACCGTTGAATTGCCACGAAAGCGCATTATTCCTAGCTCTTTCGAGGAATTGCTGAAGCGTTGCGGGTTCGTGGAGAAGTGGTGAACACAATATAGTCATTCCACCGCAACAAGCAGCAAGAAACCCTACAATGGCGGTAAAATTACACTTTTGAGCAACAAACCGCATGATTGGCAATACCAAAACAAGCGGTAAAATTTTTATTGCACCACACATTGCTATCCCAAAACCAATGCCAGAGGAGAGCAGAAACAGCTGCTTTTGTGAGTGCTGCCTCTCTCCGTCGTTCGTTTGCAAGAGCGCGAGCAAATACAGTATCATTCCAAGCGGCGCGGCAAGCAAGCCGTCCAAATGCCCTTGTCCAGCAAGCTCCAGCGCGGGAAGCGGCAAGCAGCAATACAAGACGATACCGCTCGGCGAAAGACCGAATCGCCTGCACACCGCATATACACAAGCAATCCCGATTCCTTCCGAAAGTATTACCAGTATTTTCCAAACAATAAATGCCGCCCACCACGTAGGATGCACCAGCTTTCCGCACCACACCGCACACGCAAAGCTCATTTCTGCAAGCGGCGGATAAATGCTCGGAATATCGCGGTAATCCAAAACGGCGTACAACGTAGATTCCATGCCGCGCAGAGCCGAAAGTTCTGGCGCGTTTGGTGCGAGCAAATACGGATTCATGCCTTGCAGAAGCACGTGTCCATCCCACAGGTAGCGCGGCGCATCGTCAGAAAGCCACGGCTGCATGGCAAGAAGCAACAAACGCGGCACAATAAACACGCAAACAGCGCATAAAATCTGGACTTTTCGATGATGTATTCTCGGCAAAACCCAGTAACAGCACAGCCCACACGCGGCATGGAAGACGGTGAACTGGAGAAATGGCGTCGTACTTATCGTGCGCACTGGCTCCAACACAAAAGAATACACCGCAAAACCGCATACATACAGGCTGAGAACAAAAAATGTTGTGAGAGGATGAGAAATGATATTTTGCATGAATCGGCTGTACACTTGTATTTGTGGGTGTTTTAGCTTCGTAATATTATTGGAACTATTGATACAGATTGTCCTGCAAAAATGAAAAGAACAACATCTTGAATTCAGCTTTTTCAAAGGTTGACCTATTCATGCGATAAAACAAAAGCCCGTAAGAATCGGATTCCTACGGGCTTTTTCAATAAACTTTTTGATACTTTTTGGACAATTTCTTACGAAATCAATTCCAACGATTCTTTCAAGTATGGGTCGTTGAAGGCAACAATGGAGCGGGTTCCAAGCTGACGTGCTACCAAGAAGAAGAACAAGCCACCAAAGAACAACCATGAGCAAACGTCTTGCCATGATACGCTGAGGGTTGGGCTGAAGTTCGGCAAAATGATAAAGCACAAATCAATAAAGTGCATGAACAGAATCCAGCAGCCAACGCCCACAAGAACTGCGGGATTGCGCTTGTTACCTTGCGTGAGCAAGGTTACAAACGGAACAATGAAGTGTCCGAAGACCAAGCCATAACCCAAGAACTGCCAGTTGCCGTGCGCACGATGCCAGAAGAACAAAACTTCTTCAGGCAAGTTGCCGTACCAAATGAGGAAGTATTGCGAGAACGTGATGTACGTCCAGAATACCGTAAAGGCAAACATGAATTTACCAATATCGTGGAAGTGTTCGCCCGTAATGCCCTTGAGCAAACCTTGACGCTTGAAATTTACAATGAAAATTGCAATGAGCGACAAGGTAGAAACGAAATTACCAGCGAAGAAATAGACACCAAACATCGTGCTGAACCAGTGCGGGTCGAGCGACATCACGAGGTCGAAACCTGCGAAGGTGAGCGACATTGCAAAGAGAAGCACAAACGGTGCAGAACGCTTCATGTTCTGGCGTGTTGGCGTGTAATCGGTGCTGCTTTCGTCTTGCTTAAAGGAATTTTGAATGATGAGACGATAGGTCAAGAACCAAATCGTCGCATACAACGCAAGGCGAATCGTGAAAAAGGTCGGATTCAAATAGCCGCGTTTGGTGTTCAGAAGCGCGTCGAAGTGCGGTCCTGGCTCGTAAATATGCGGGTCTGCCCAATGGTAGAGTTTGTGCGAGAACCACACATCAATCACGATGGGAATAAGACCAATCAAGACCACAGGCAAAAATCCTGCGAAAATTTCAGGAATACGACGGACAAGTGCGCTCCAACCCGCATTCACAAGGAATTGCAGCGTGGAGAAGAACATAGACACAATCGTAATTCCGGCAAAATAGATGTAGCCGACCAAGTACGCCTGCAAGAAGCGACCTGCGTCGAATACAGCCGCAGCCGCCATTCCAACCGCACCAACGCCCAGCGCAATGAGCGAGTATTGGTGCAGCTTTTTGGCAAAGCTCGAATCAGCAATAATAACGGAGTTCATTATTCATCCCTGAGTTTTTATGTTACACAATGAAGGAATTAAGGAAAGCCGCATCATTACTGCTGCTTTATAGGTGCGCTTGTTGGGGCTGCGCTTGCCATTTTCGGATGTGTGCCGCCGTTCTGCAAAACACGAACGTAATGCACAACGCACCAACGGTCAAGTTCTGAGAGTTTGTCCGCGTAGGAGGACATGATATTTTGTCCCGCGCTTATCACGTGGAAAATCTTTCCGTCCGTATAAGCAACCGCTTCTGGGCGAACAAGGCTTGGCGGGTTTGCAAAGCCTTTTTGCACGACCAAACCGTTTCCTTTGCCATCGTAATTGTGGCAAGGCGTACACATGGTCTCGAAGCGATTTTTGCCGCGTGCAAGCACTTCGGGCGTTACGGGAATCGTGTTGATGTTTTTCGTGTCGGCATCGTCCAGCGAAGTTGCATACTTCGTGCCATTGCGTGGAACGGTATATTCAACGGGTTCGCGGGTAGCTTTGCCGTCAGCGAAGAAGTTGGACGCTGCCTGAGCTTTTACTTTCGGCTGATTGTCCATGTCGCTGATGATTTCAAGTGGCGGCGTGTCGGATGTCCACAGAATGTTGCCAGAGAGCAATCCTACCCAGAAGATTGCAAACAACACCAGAAACAACGCCGACCAAAAGCCGAATTTGCGTTTGTTATTTGACATAGTTTTTACGAATACTTTGAAAGAAAGGATGAAATCTGAGGTATGAAGTATGAAACGTTGAGACAAGCATTAAAGCGGTCTGCGGGTTTCATACTTCATATTTCAATCTTCATAATTTCCTTCTGGGTTGGAGATTAGTTTACATATTCTGGCTCGTCGTGTTCGACGGTTTCATGCACCACGCGCACGTTTGCTGCACCTAATTTGGTAAGCAGTGCTTGGGCAGATTCTACCGTAAAACGCGGGTCTTCTGCTTCCAACACAACGCACATATTATCGTCCTGAGCAGCGATAAAACCTGCATCGTACTGATATTTTGAATGCCAATTCGGAAGTTTATTCAGAATGAAAAACATCGTGAAAAATACCGTGAGCCCTGTACACAAGACCATCAATTCAAAGAACACGGGAACACCGAAGTGTGGCGTAAAGAGCGGTTTGCCGCCGATGTTGAGTTTGTATTCAATCGCGCCAGACCAGTATTGGAGAGCGAAAGCAGATGACAGACCGAACAAGCCACCTGCCAAAGCAAATTTGGGGAGGCTAGTTTTCGGCATTCCCATTGCTTTTTCCAAACCGTGAACTGGATACGGTGTATAAATATCAAATTTTGTATAGCCTGCTGCGTGGATTCCTTTTGCTGCTGCGGTAACGGCATCAGCATTTTTGTAATCTCCCATCACAGCGATAACATTACCTTGTGCCATAGTCGTGAAAATTCAAAGGTGATACTTTCGTGATTTATCGGTGAAGATGCGAGATTTAATGCGCTTTTGCATGACCATTTGCCTCAGCATGAGCATGGTCGTCGTCATCGTGATGATGATGGCTTGGTTGCGAACCTGGCATAATGCCTTTCACTTCCGATGCAGCAATAATCGGCAAATACTTCGCAAACAAGAGGAAGAACACCATGAAGATACCGAATGTGCCTACGAAAATGGTGATTTCCACCCATGTCGGCGTGTAATAGTGCCATGTTGAAGGCAAGTATGCGTGGTGAAGCGAGGTCGAGATAATCGTAAAACGCTCGAACCACATACCGATATTCACGAAGATAGACAAGATGAAGGTAAAGAGAACATTGCGACGCAATTTCGCGCTCCAGAAGAACTGCGGCGACACAACGTTACACGTAATCATCATCCAGTACGACCAAGCGTAATCACCGAATGCACGGTTAATGAACACAAATCGCTCGTAAGGATTGCCGCTATACCATGCAATGAAGAACTCCATCGCATACGCATACCCAACAATCATACCTGTTGCGAGGATGATTTTGTTCATGTTGTCAATGTGCTTGAGCGTAATGTAATCATGCAAGTCGAGGATTTCTCGCGCAACGAGCATGAGCGTAAGCACCATCGCAAAACCAGAGAAAATAGCACCCGCAACGAAGTATGGCGGGAAGATTGTCGTGTGCCAGCCCGGAAGAATCGAAACCGCAAAGTCAAACGATACGATAGAGTGTACCGAAAGTACAAGCGGCGTAGAAAGACCTGCAAAAATCATGTACGCAAACTCGTAGTGATGCCAGTTGCGGGTTGAGCCGGTCCAGCCCAAGCTGAAGATTGTGTAGGCAGCTTTTGCAATTTTGCCTTTTGCGCGATTGCGAAGCATTGCCAAGTCTGGCACCAAACCGGTGAACCAGAAAAGGAGCGAAATCGTAAAATAGGTACTTACCGCGAATACGTCCCACTCAAGCGGGGAACGGAAATTCACCCACATTTGCATTTGGTTCGGGTACGGCAAAAGCCAGTAATCAAGCCAAGGGCGACCTGTGTGCGTAAGTACGAAGACCGCCGCATTAACAACGGCGAAAATAGTCATAGCCTCAGCAGCGCGGTTAATCGCTGTGCGCCATTTTTGGCGGAAAAGAAAGAGTACCGCCGAAATAAGTGTGCCAGCATGACCAATACCGACCCAAAATACGAAGTTGGTGATGTCCCAACCCCAACCGACGGTGTTGTTCAAGCCCCAAACACCAATACCTACACCGATGGTGTACGCCAAAGCGAGTACCCCTGCGCCCGCCACCACAGCCGATGCAAAGAGCGCGAGCCAGAATTTTGGGGTTGCTTTGTCTTCAGCGATGCGGGAAATATCAACCGTAATGTCATGGACAGTTTTATTGCCCAAGACAAGGGGTTCACGGACGGGTTTGGCGGACAGGCTATCGTGATAGCCGTTGCCATTCATAGCCCCGTTTTTCAATCCCGTAGCGGCTGCCGATGCAACTTGTCCTTGTGCTTCCATAGCCTTACCTTTTGGAATGAAGTTTTACAAATGTTTAGTTCAAAGGTTGTTGTGCGAGTGTTTTTCCCTCACCCCAACCCTCTCCCAGAGGGAGAGGGAGTCTTGAAAAGCCCTCTCCCTCTGGGAGAGGGTTGGGTGAGGGCTTACCATGAGTGGGGGAAAAACAACGCCACAGAATTATCCGTGATGACCACCCGCGTGTGCTTCTTCTTTCTTGCCTTCAGCGTTGCGCACTTTTGCAAGATACGTGATTTGCGGACGGACGTTCAATTCTTCCAAAACGAGGAAGCCGCGCTCGCTTGTGCGTGATTTCGAGACCATGCTTGCTGCGTCGTTGGTGTTGCCAAAAACGATAGCATTTGCTGGGCAAGCCTGTTGGCACGCGGTTTGGAGGCTGCCGTCTTTGATGTAGAGTTCGCCTGCGTCTTTGGTTTTCTGACGCGCTTCGGTGATGCGATGTGTACAGAAGGAGCATTTCTCCATCACGCCACGCATACGCACGGTTACATCAGGGTTGTGGACGAATTCTATTGGAGAACGGTCTTTTTTGTGCCAGTTGAGCCAGTTGAAACGACGCACTTTGTACGGGCAGTTGTTTGCGCAATACTTCGTGCCAACGCAACGGTTGTAGGTCATTTCGTTCAAGCCTTCGGGGCTGTGCGTTGTCGCCGCAACAGGGCATACATTCTCGCACGGCGCGTTTTCGCAATGCTGACACAACATCGGCTGCATCGTAACTTCAGGGTTGTTTTCCATATCCGAACCGCCGTAGTAGCGGTCAATGCGAATCCAGTGCATATCGCGGGCATTTGCGGTGTGTTCTTTGCCGACAACCGCAATGTTGTTTTCCGCCTGACACGCCGTAATACACGCGCCGCAACCGACGCACGCCGACATATCAATCGTCATGCCCCAGCGATGACCATTGTACTGGAAGCTCTTCATAATGCTCTTTGGCAATTCGCTGTTTTTCTCAGTTTCTTTGCCTGGAACTTCTTCTTTATGAAGGAGATGCTCGCTTTTTGATTTCACTTTGTCAAACGTGGTATCAAGCGCGAGTTTGCGACCAATGAGGTCGGAGTAACGTTGCGTCGAAGCAATTTTGTATTTCTTGCCCGTAAGCTCGACCGTTACTGCCACGTAGCCGTTGGACTGCTCTGCGCCCATGAGCGCGTAGGCATTCGCGCCAACGTTATCGGCAACTTGCCCAACGTTTGTGCGTCCCCAGCCTGTTGTTGTCGCAATTACGCCATCTGCCATGCCGTATTGTACCCATGCCGGAAGCTCCACAACGCCATTCGCGCTTTTTACGCGGATAAGTTCGGTTGGGTAGTGTTCGGAATTGAGTTGCTTTGCGCGTTCAGCACCGAAGAGCTTTTCAGCCGTTTTCGGACTCATAAGCGCGAGGTTGTCCCATGTTGTTTTGGTAACAGGGTCGGAGAGTTCCATGAACCAGCTTGTATTCGAGACGCTGCCGTCGTAGTGCGCGTAGGATGGTGTTACAAGGCAGACCAAATCTGCTTTTGCCACTTTTGCTTGCGCAATAAGCCCAGAAGCCGCACCAGCATTCACGTTTGCTGCTGGAGACGACGCTGCACCTGCTTTGGCAACACCATCGCGGAGGACTTGCGCCCAGTACGCATCGAAGGTTGCGGGTTTTTCACCAGAAACGCTACCGTAGGAAGCAGTCCAGCGAGCGCGTAAATACTCGACATACGCGAATTTCTCACCCAAGCTCGCAAATGCGTCTGCTTTCACTGCTTTTGCCAATTTCATCAGCAAATCTTGCAATGAAAAACTGTTCGGGTTGAGCGGCGCAACAACGGGCTGCTGAATAGAGACAGAGCCGTCGAACGCCATTGCATCGCCCCACGATTCGAGATAATGTGCCGCCGGAACGTAGGCGGTACACATCATGCTGGTTTCTTCTTGATAGAGCGAGAAAGCGTAGCGATGTTCAACTTTTTTCAAAAGTTCTTGTGTTTCCGCATCAGCAGAATACGCAGGATTAACGCCCGCAAACACAAGCGCACCAACTTTTCCGCCTTTTAATTCTTCGCGGAATGCTGCGATTGCTGCATTCTTGCTATTGCTCATCGGGATTTGATGCGCAGTGTCAATCGCTTTGCCCGCACCATACGCGCCAAGAGCTGCATTGATAGCGATACCGAGTGCGTGTGCGCCTGCTGGAAGATGGTCGCCAACGCTGACCACTGCTTTACCAGAAGCGGCTTTGAGTTCCGCAGCTACTTTTTCCGCATCCGCTTTTGCTTCAGCAGAGAGTCCTGCATCATCACCCGAAACGCCCGCGCCTACACCTTTTGCAACGGCTGCAAGAAACGCTACAAGTTGGTCGGGAGCAACGCGAATACGCTTGTCCGCGTTCATGCCCGTCAGCGACATCATGCTTTCCGCAACGATGAGTTTGCTCATGCTTGCATTTTCAAACGACGGCTTGCGTGTTTTTGCAAACGACTTGATATTGTGAACAGCGTTTTTGTCTGTTCCCAAGAAGTCCGCATCAACGCTCAAGATTACTTCTGCTTTCGAGTAATCCGTTACAAATTCCGTATCCATGCCGAGTACAGCCTTGTTTGCTTCAGCCGTGTTTCCGCCGTGCAAGGCAGGCATAATCACAACTTTCGCATTCGGCAACATGGGTTCGATTTCCTTCAAGAGCGCGTCAAAGCTGGGAGAAGCGTGTTCGCCAATGAGAATGTACGTTGCTTTGCCAGACGCAGCAGCAGCTTTGATACCGTCTGCCATTGACGCAATCGCTGTGTCGGGCGACACAAAGCCCGGAGCGACTTTTTTAACGGTACTAGGCGTAAAGCCACCTTTGTTCACAAACGGGTTTTTCATGCGGTCTGGGTCGTAGAGAGACAAGAGCGAGCCTTGTATCCATGCCGACGATGACCCCATCGAAGCAACGTGCTTTTCGTTTCCTTCCAATTTCACCGGTCGTCCGTCGCGTGTTTTCGCAACAAGACCAACGGCGAGATTTCCATGCGAAAAGACCGTTGAGTAAAAGGTCGAAAGTCCGGGAGTGAGGTATTCACTCGCTTTGACCACCGGAACAATTTTGTGGTCAGGACGACGGCAACTTGTCGCAGCAAGAGCCATCGAAGCTGAAAGAAGACCGATAAAACTACGGCGATTCAGCCCGTTTGAGTTCTCAATCATGTCGCCGGCGGTGGAATTAAACTCGGTGTTTATTTGCGCCGAGTATTCTTCCGAAAGAGCCGCTTTGGTGGACATTTCATCGAGACGTTTCCAGTATTGACGCTCCATAATGTTGGATGATAATGTTTTGGAGATAATTCGTTTCAATGCTTTATTTCAAGTGAACAGTTCAATCCTCAATGAACGAGAACAAGGGGCATGAAGCCCCTTGCGAACATTTTCGGAAATTTAATAGTGGCAAGCCCCGCAATTCTCAGGACCAAGCGCGATTTTTTTCGGCATCACCAAACCTGCAAGGCTGGCTTTTTGTACCGCGTCCATGCCGTCGGTTTTTACTTTGCCGACAACGTGTTGGTATTCGCCCGATGCTTCGTAGGTACAATTTGAGTTCGGAGCGGGAATCCACTTGCCTTCGCCAACGGTCGGTTTTTCGTATTTAATCATTTTCGCAACGTCTTCGTTTGATTCAAGACCTGTGAAAATGCCCGAAATTTGACGCGCTGGAACGACGTATTCTTGCGGGTTGCGGTGGCAATCCAAGCACCAGCCCATAGAAAGCGGCTTTACTTGGGTTACAACGCCCATTTTCTCAACTTCGCCGTGGCACGATGCGCAATCAACGCGAGCGCGGATGTGGCGTGCGTGGCTGAAGTTCACGTAATCGGGCAATTTATGAACCTTACGCCATTCGATAGGTTTACCTGTTTCCCAGCTTTCCTTGACTTTTGCAATCTTCGGACTTTCTGCTTTTACTGCAATGTGGCAGTTCATACAGGTGCTGGTTGCGGGAACAGACGAATGCTTCGATTTTTCAACAGAGGTATGGCAATACATACACTTGATTTCGAGTTCGCCCGCATGGATTTTATGCGAGAACGGAATCGGCTGTTCGGGACGATACCCGACATCCGTAACGTCGTTGTTGAACCCGAAATACGAACTCAAACTGACAAAGCCGAGCAATGCCAAGCCCGCCAGAATAGTCGTTTTGGATTTTTGATTTGTCTTTGCTGTAAACATAGCCAAAACATGAAAAGTAGTTTGTAACGAATAATTATTGTTCATCGTTGAATACCAAGCTGCTTGCCAAACACCGCGTCATTGCTTGCTTTTGAACAATCGCCCAAAAGTCAAGTATTTATGCGGCGCGGCGGTACATCTCGGTTTTATCGTTGGCTTGCATTTGCTTCTTTACTCGGAGCGCGAGGGTAACAACAATCACAATCGGCATAGCAATCAGCAAGTAAATCGTATAACCATACGCCGAGCCGATGCCGCCAGAAGTGGTGTTAAGGTCGAAATTATCCTTGCAATTCGGACACGCCACAAGCACAGTATTGACAAGCAAAACCATCGCAAATACGACTGTTGAAAAGCGAACAGAAGATAATTTTTTCATTGTTGTTTCCAAATAAACGTTGAGTAAAACCTTTGAATGATAAAAACTGAGACTTCAAGATTTTCATCCTTCATCCCTCAGATTTCATCCTTTCTTACAAGGTCGGTCCGCCAAGAACCGTCAAAGCAAAGACCAACACGGCAAAGAGAAAGAGCGGAACGTAGATAAATACACGAATATACGGGTTGTCGAACTTGATGTGCATAAAAACATACACAACCATCCACGCCTTTGCAACGGCGATAAGTAAACCGATTGTTACGTGCAGAACAGTAGAAAGACTGCCCCAGCTTTCAGGGAAATGGATAAATTTTGCCGCAACAATGGTCAAAAGAGTAAACACCATAAGCGCGGAGAAAATCTTGATGTATGCTTTCTGCATCTCACCTGCTGAATGCCCTGCTGCCATAAATCACCTTTGGAAAAAATTGTGAAGTAGGAAAGAATAGTTTCTAAGAAAACACACAGAGTTAGAAAATGAGATACAGCACGGGGAAGAGGAAAATCCATACCAAATCCACAAAGTGCCAGTACAAGCCCAAAATCTCAACGCGACCTGAGTCGGCATAACCACGCTTGGTAAACGACTTTGCAAGCATCCAGCCAATCGGAATCATGCCCCCGATAACGTGTATTGCGTGGAAACCCGTCATGGTGAAATACAAGCCGAAAAAGGAGCTTGTTCCCGGATAAATACCATGGCTGAATTTCGTGGTGTATTCGATGTACTTAATCACCAAAAAGCCACACGCACAAAGGAAAGTAATCCCTAAGTACAACTGGAATTTGCCTTTATCGCCGTTTTCGAGCGACAAAATAGACATTGCCATCGTCAAACTCGAAACGATGAGGTTTACCGTATTCAACGCGGCGAGGGGCCAGTTGAGTTCTGTTGCGCCGTGCGCAAAAACGGAGAGGTTTGCATTACGCAAAATGATGAAGGCGGTGAAGAATCCCGAGAAGAACATCACCTCAGAAGCTAGGAAAATCCACATACCGAGCTTCCCGTGGCGAATACCTGTTACCGGCTCATGGGCAAGAGAGAGAGCGGACATAGTGTTAAACTTTCTGGAAGATGGAACAATGTTTCATTAAAAATTAGTTTAATTTTAGTTCGAGGTTTTTGAAGAATAATTCTCTTCAGTAGTAGCACAGACATTCCTGTCTGTGAGCGTTGATGCTGGTTTGAAAGGAGAACACAGACAGGAATGTCTGTGCTACTGGGGGTTTATGGATTTTTCGTCTTTTGACCTTCATCCCTTATCCCTCAGCCTTCATCCTTTTTTAGACTTTATCAATAAAAATCAACACAAACACGCCTAAAAGATACAAATACGACGAAAGTAAGACGCGACGGGCATTCTGAACAGAAACGTTGCGGAGAAGCTGCACTCCAAAATAAAGGAAAATTGCACACAACACCGATGTACCCATAAGATACACCATTCCTGTTTCCTGAACAAACGTTAAAGCCAGCGTACACGGTATCAGCAAAACAATGTACAAAACCGTCTGCCAAGCCAGTGTTTTTCCCGTTCCATCGTGAACGGCAAGCATTTCATAGCCGCCGCGCTCGTAGTCTTGTTTGTACATCCACGAAAGCGCGAGGAAGTGCGGGATTTGCCAAAAGAACAATACCGCAAACAGAGGAAATGCTTCTAAAGAAACAGAACCCGTTGCTGCCGTCCAACCGCCCAGCGTCGGCAACGCGCCTGGCAAACTTCCTACGAGCAGCGAAAAGGTTGTTTTGCGCTTCAAAGGCGTGTAAACATTCACGTACAAGACCAACGTTGCAAGCGCGAGAACAACGGTCAAAAGATTGACAAATGCTAATGCCGCGCAACCTAGAATTGCCAGTATAATACCGAAAACAAGTGCCTCTTGTGCGCTCACAATGCCAGACGGAATCGGGCGTTGCATGGTGCGCTTCATCAGTTTGTCGAAGTCGCGCTCAACGTAATTGTTCAGCACACAACTTGCGCCCGAAACCAGCGCAATTCCTAGAATCGTCAAGAAAAAATTCACCACATTCGCAACCTGCGAGAAATATTCCAATGCAGAGGAAATACCGAGATAGTATCCCGCCGCACCGCTCAAAACGACCATTTTGGTAATGCCCGGCTTTGTGAGTTCGTAGTATGCGGAGAGCTTTGATACCGACTGCGCTTTTTCCGTTTCTTGTGGAAGCGTTGGAGCGTCGTTGTTGTCAAATGTTGCGGTATGTGAGGGATTGGGCATAATTGCTGAATCGAATTGAAATCGGATTCTATTGTCAATCTGTTTTAGGGAAGGCATTCAAACAATGTGAACACCTTACGCGAAACAGACGAATTCTAAAAACATTGAGTACAGACAAATCTTTGTAGTAGGCGTAGAATCAGGCTTCAGTGGCACAGACATTCTTGTCTGTGTTTCCGTTCCGCCTTAAACTTCGCATCAATACTCACAGACAAGAATGTCTGTGCCACTACTTTTTTTTGTAGGGTGCAAAATTTCAAACAAGAAGAGTTCCCAAGCGGCAGTTGCAAGAGTGCCTTGCCCCAAATACCGCTTGGGAACTCATTCAAATTAGTGCTTTGCTACGGTTTCTTGTTCTACGTGCGCTGGACGAATCCATTGCGGCAAGTAATCACGCTTTGATTCGGGCGAAGCATACTCGTATGGTCCGCGATAAACAGTGATGTCGCGGTCGAAGTTGCCGTGTCCCGGATGAGCTGGAGCAGCCCACTCAAGCGTGTTTGCACGCCAAGGATTGCGCGGTGCAGGGCGACCATATTTCACACTCCAAAGGAGGTTGAAAATAAGAATCAACTGCGAGAAACCAAGAAGAATAGCGAAAATCGTAATAAACTGGTTAATCGGCTGGAAAGGCTTCAAAAACTCGTACACATATGGGTCGTGAATACGGCGCATATGACCACCAACGCCAATCATGTGCATTGGGAAGAAGCAAAGATTGAAGGTGATGAATGTCAAAACGAAGTGGAATTTGCCCATTGATTCGTTGTACATTTTGCCGAACATTTTCGGGAACCAGTAGTAAACACCAGCGAAAATGCCGAAGAGCGCACCACCAAAAAGAACGTAGTGAATGTGCGCCACGATGAAGTAGGTATCGTGAATGTACACGTCAATCGGACCAATCGCCATGAATACACCGCTCAAGCCACCGCAAACAAACGTGCTGATAAATCCAAGCGCGTTTAAGTTCGGCGTGGTGAAGTGAATATCACCTCTCCAAACTGTACCAAGCCAGTTGAAGATTTTGATAGACGACGGAACCGCGATTACAATCGTAGAGAGCATGAAGGTTGTACCAAGAAGCGGACTCATACCAGAAAGGAACATATGATGTCCCCAAACCACGAAGCCCAAGAATGCGATTGCCATGATAGCAAAGACCATCGCTTTGTAACCGTAAATCGGTTTACGAGCAAAGGTAGCAAGTACGTCGGAAACAACGCCCATCACTGGCAAAATCATAATGTACACAGCAGGGTGCGAATAGAACCAGAAAAGGTGCTGCCAAAGAACTGGCTGACCGCCGCCGCCCGTACCAACATTCGCGCCATTCGGGAACAAGCCGCCGCTTGGTGTCAAAAGATTTTCTGGGATGAAGATACCTGCATGGAAAACTTGGTCCACAAAAAGGAGAACCGCATCAGCCGCAAGCACGGGTGTACCCAATGTTTGAAGGATAGCCGTGATGAACAATGCCCAAACGGTCATCGGCATATCGAACATCCGCATACCTTTTGCGCGTTTGTTGAGAACGGTGGTAACGTAGTTCATACCGCCCAAGATGGAGGAGAATCCCACGAGAAAGACACCCATTACCCACAGCGTGTGTCCCATGCCAGAGGCAGAGAGCGGTGGATAGTTTGTCCAGCCCGCAGCAGCCGTACCGCCTTCAACAAAAAATCCTGCCATGATGGTCAAACCAGCAATCGGAACGAGCCAGAACGACATCATATTTACAATCGGCATCGCCATATCGTCGGTGCCAATCATAAGCGGAATACAGAAGTTGGCGAATGCCCCCGTTGCCATTGGGATAATCACGAAGAAAATCATTACCGTAGCGTGCATGGTTACAAGCTGCGTATAAAATCCGGGTTGAATTGCGCCATTTGAAACAAGTGAATCCGGCAACCATGACCCAATAACAGGAATTGGTTCGCCCGGATATGCAAGCTGCCAGCGAATAAACAATGCAAACGCGCCACCAACAAGCAAGAAAAACATGGATGTTGTGAGGAACTGCTTTGCAATGGTTTTGTGGTCGGTCGAGAATAAATACTTTCTGATAAACGACGGCTCATGGTGTTCATGAGCGTGGTCTGCTGCGTGTGCCACAGCATGACCGTGTTCATGGGTGAGAACTGCTGCTTCCATAGCGGTGAAAAAGTTAGGTGAAAGAAATAGTATTGGTCAAGGGATTGGGAAAGGATGAGGGCTGAATGCTGAGGACTGAAGTTTTTCAAGTCTTACAAGAGCTTCATATTTCATCCCTCTCTGAGCGTTGCGCTCAGATTTCATCCTTTCCTTAGTGGTGTTCGCCTGCGCCATGCGCTGCCGGAGCGGGTGCTGCGGCGGCTTCAACGGGTTTCGGATTCGCAGCTTCAGCATCAAGAATGATTTTCTTTGCTGCGTTTTTCGCGTCCATCCACTTTGCAAAATCAGCATCGGACTGCATATTCAAGACAGCTCGCATCGCGTAGTGACCGCTTCCGCAGAGTTCCGCGCAAGCGAGTTCGTATTTGCCTGTCTTTGTACCATTGAACCATACGTCAATCCATGAACCTGGCACAGCATCTTGCTTAATGCGGAAGTTCGGGAGGAAGTAGCTGTGCAATACGTCCACCGACGAGAGGTGAACAACGACGTTTTTGTTAATTGGCAAGTTAAATTCACCCGTCAAAACGATGTCGTCTTTACCACGAGCATCGGTGGGGTCAATGCCGAACAAGTTTGTTGCTGTGCGGTAGCGAGCGTGGCGTTTGCCCAAGATACCGTCAGCACCCGGATAGCGAGCGTTCCAGTTGAATGCTTGACCAACAACGTCAATTTCCACGTCTGGCGTAGGAATGCGTGAAGAGTATTTCATAACCTTCCACATTTCATCGCTGTACAAACCAAGTCCTGCAAAAAGAATCGTCGGCGCAAGCGTCCACGTAAACTCCACGACATTGTTGCCATGATAGTGGTAGGATTTATGTCCCGGACGGTGGCGATATTTGAAAATGAAGGTAACAAGCGTGATTTGCACCAGCATAAAGATACCAACAGAAATCCAGTAAACCAATGCAAACAAGTCGTCATGCGCTTCGCTGTACGTGCTGATTCCCGGAGGGAAGTACGTCAGCATATTCCATGAGAAGTCGAACATAATTGCTCCATGAACAAAATATGGTGAAATAATTCGTTTTTTTGAGAAGTATCAAGGATTAAAGCGGTTTCAACAATTCCGCTTCATTGTACGATGTGCCGCGTGTTGCAGTCTTAGCACGAATCTCTGCGACATCTTTTGCTTCAATCGGAGGCGCACTATTGCCCCAACTTGAGCGAACGGTTGTCAAAACCTGTGCAATCTCTTCATCCGAAAGAGCGTCTTTCCAAGGTGTCATTACACCGTTGTACTCTTTACCTGCGCGTTGAATCTTTCCTTGATAGCCATGGAGAACGATGCGGATGGGGATAGTAATATCTTTGTTTTGTGCAAATTCCGAACCGACAAGCGGCGGATAAATGCCGGGCATACCTTTGCCGCTTCCTTGATGGCAAGCAGCACACTTGCTATTGAATACTCCTGCTCCTGCGCCTTGTGCAGCACCCGGATTCGCCGCGCCACCACCAGCAGCCTTTGCTGCGGCTGGTTCTACCCAATGCGGGTCATCTTTGTAGCTTTTGAAAAAGCCAGAGAGGTTATTCACGAAAATAAAAGCGATACAGCATACGGTAACAACAACGGTTACGCGCATAAATGGGAAAATACTTTTCATCTGTACAGCCTCGAACAGTATGATGGTGTGAAACTTTTGTAGTTATTTTTTCGTAGTAGTAAAGTTATCGTGTGCGCAAAAATCACTTTGCGGACTGCAATGTTACGCAAAAATAGATTCAGAACAAATCGTATTTTCAAGAAATAATACTTGTTTATACAAGTGTGCGCTTCGCGTCTCCGCAAGTGATTACGCCATTTCCACAGGATGTGCGTCAATGATAATCGGCTTGGTCGCGCTAATTTTTTCTTGAATTGTAATAAGTCCTTTCAAGAGTGCTTCAGGACGCGGCGGACAGCCACCCACGTACACATCCACAGGCAAAAACTGGTCAATTCCTTGCACAACGGGATAGCTTCGGAACATTCCGCCCGTCGAAGTACATACGCCCATTGCAATTACCCACTTTGGGTCGGGCATTTGGTCGTAGATTTTCCGCACAACCCACGACATTTTGTAGGTTACTGTTCCCGCCACAATCATCAAATCTGCCTGACGTGGTGAAAAGCGGAATACTTCCGAGCCAAACCGCGCACTGTCGGTACGTGCGCCTGCAAGTGCCATCATTTCGATTGCGCAGCAGGAAATTCCCATCGGCATGGGCCAGACGGAATTACGCTGCGCCCATTTGGTAATTGCCTCAACGGTGGTGAGGACAAAACCGTCGCGTTCCAATGTTTCGTTTAGTCCCATTTTAAGGCTCCTTTTTTGACAACATAGATAAATCCTGCAAACAGCAACACCATAAACAGAATCATCGCCACAAGTGCTTGTGCGCCTAGCTGCTTAAATTGTACTGCCCACGGATACATAAACACAATTTCAATATCAAAGAGAATGAAGAGCATCGCCACAAGGTAAAACTTGACCGTATGACGCTCCTTCACGGAAGTAACAGGCTCCATGCCGCTTTCGTAGGTGCTTAGTTTTTCTTTGTTTTGTCGGCGGGGTCCGACCCACTCATGCAACTTCATCATTGCTATACCAAACACTATTCCCATGATGATAGTTCCGAGTATGGGGAAGTACGATTCAAGCATACAGCATCCTAACTATGTAGTCTGTAAAAGGTTATCGTGATGGTTGTTTATATTTTTCCGCAGTTTCGCGGCACACGCTTCTTTGGTGATGATGCAATACATCAAGCAGAAACAGAGCGGAGAAAGAGCAACGTAACATTCTCATTTTGCTAAACTTATGCGCAGCGCGTCGAAAACACTCAGCATAATTTTTGTATCATACAGCATTAAAAGTCGTCGTATTCAATACCCAAGTTACTCAAGCGAAGGGAAACTTTAAAGCGAGATTTAAAATATTTTCGTCAATCTGTGAATTTTTGCCCTACTGAGTTTTTGACCTTGCAGAAAACTCCTGCACATTAAAATCCTGCAGGCGGCACTGTACCTTGACTTTGCTGCTGCTCTGCTTTCCCTTGCTCTTCTAATTTTGCTTGCTGAATGGCGTAAATATATCGCTGCGCAAGCTCGGACTGAGGATTGACGCGGTAGGCAGCCTGAAAATATGCCAACGCTGAATCTAACTGCTGCTGTTTTCCAAAAATCATACCAAGATTCAAATACGCCGTTTCGCTCTGCGGGTTCAGTTGCAATGCGGCTCGGAGGTCCTGAATGCCCGCACGGGTGCTATCGGCATTTTCCGCATTGATGCGCCGCGCAGCCCGCGAAACAAAGGCGGAGGCGAGATTATTCCGAAAAATTGGTTTGCGGTGAATAGCGCGGCGCGTGGTGGAATCCAGCATCATTGCTCGCTCTTCGGCGGCAAAAGCACGGTCGAAATCCTTGCGTTGCAAAGCGCAGAGAGCTTGCAAATCGTACAGGGACGCATCGGCAGTGGAATCAATCGCAAGGGCGCGTGAAATCACGATTTCTGCTTCATCAAGCAAAATACTTTGCTCAGTGGGATTTTTCGCGCGTCCAGCCCGTAAAATAAGCTGCGATGCGTAGTTGCGAGCCGTCATCATGCTTTGTGGCGTAGAGCGGTGGTCGGCGCGGAGAAGTTTTTCGTCCGATGCCCAATCTGGCAAACGCATCAGCCCACGAAGCGCGTACCCACTTGCGAGCAGGAGAAGTACGCCGAGCGCAATACTTTGACGAAAGCGCGGCGATTCTGCCCCCAAGAGGACGAAAACACTATATCCCAACCCAAGCACAGCAAACAAACTCGGCGTAAGCAAAAACCGCTCACCCAGCATACTTCCTGCATACACGAAGAGATTTGAAGCTAAAATCAAGGTGCAAAAAAACGCCAACACCGCACAAGCACACACGCGCTGCCACAAAGGATGCGACCGACCCAAACGCACAATACTCACACCTACAAGCCCTACAACCAGTACCATTGCTGCGATTGCGCGAATATCACCAAAGCTAGTAAGTGGAATTTGATTGTACGTGTAGCCTTCCGAAAGAGTCCAAGGAAAAATGGCTTTTAATGTGTACATTCCCAAGAGCAGAAAGCCTGTTGCAATGCGCTCTTCAAGGCTTGCGCCCGCAAACGGATTGTGCAAAATATAGGCAAACAAGCCTTCTTCCACACGCCCAACCACACCAAACCACACCGCAAGAAACACCAGCGTCAAAGCAAGGAATGGTGCGCCTGCGAGAAGAATTTTCCGCACAGAAACAGTGCTAAACGTGTACGGCAGAAGAAACACAATCACGGGCAATAGCAACACCGCACTTTCTTTGGACAAAAGCGCGAGCGCAAACGCGGCAAGGCTCACAAGCCAGTGCTGGAGCTTCTCCGAGCGTAGATACTCAAAAAGCCACACCGCAGAAGCAACGCCAAAAAGCAGCGCGAAAAGTTCATCGCGGCTCTTGATATTGACAACAACCGACGTGTGAACGGGATGCACGGCAAACAGCAACGCAAGCGAAAACGGCAACCATGTGAAATTTTTCTCTGCGAAATTTTTCTCAATAATTTGTACAGCAAAAAGCCTCCGAAACAGCATAAACACAAGCAACACAGCACACACATACAACGCCACATTTACAAAATGCCCCATTGCCGGATTGTTATTCCACAACTGCTTTTCGATGGCAAAGCTCACAAACGACACGGGACGATAGGTTTTGCGCTGGCTGGAGCGGTCGTAAAATTCATCAAACCCGAAAAAAGAATCTTTCGTGAGTAGCGTTCCAATGCCCTTCACGCCTTGCTGCACCACGCTGTGGTCGGTGATGACCATGTTGTCGTCCATCACCAAGCCGAAGCCAAGCGTTTGCGCGTAGAGGAGGAAGGAAATCAGCGCAAGCCCAATCGCTTGCCAGCGTAGTAATGACGCTACTTTCAAGGTATTTTGCTGACGCTGTTTGCGTTCTTTTTGTTCTTTTTTCGATGGAGTTGCCATGAGAGATGTTCAGTGAGAATGGAGAAAGTCAAACCAAAGAAATACTAGGCACATTGTTCAATCTTCCGTAGCGCAGACACATTGAGGTCAAACCTCGCATCTGCGCTACTTCTGAAGATTTCATTCGCTTGAAATTACAGCAAATCTTGTGGAATATTTCCACCATTTTCTGCTATTTTCTGAAGCACGGTTTTATGAAGCCACATATTCATTTGTGCAGAATCGCCCATCTTGTCGGCAGGGCATCCCAGCTCGGTTGCAAGCTCTTTGCGTGCGCCCAAACTGCTGTCTAAACCAAGCAGTTTCATCAAATCAACGATAGACTGTTTCCAGTTCAATTTTTCGCTGTGTGCTGCTGCTAATCCTTCGAGCTTCGACAGTACATCAACCACAGAAACAGCCGCTACTGCGGGTGCGGTGGGTGCTGCTGGCGCGGCGGGTGCTTGAGCGGCTGGTGCGGCTTCTGGTGCGGCGGCAGGTGCGGCTTCTTTATTACCGAAGCCGAGTTTGCCAAGGATGTCTCCAAAAATTCCCATAGTGGTTGTATTGAAAAAGATAAAAAAAATGCGAATCCATCAGTATTCGCAAGGCTTTGACGTAGGTTATTCAGAATCTGTTGTCGTGGTTGTCTCATGCGGCGGTGCGGTCATTGCTGGGTTTGCGGGTGTATTTTTCACCAAAAGCACTGCTCGCACAGCAAGCGCAATTCCACCCAGAGAGCATACGATTGCGCTTCCAGCAAGAAGGCTCACAGGGCGCATGGAATCAAGGCTGGGAATGGAAGAACGAAGCGCGAAATAGAGGAGAATTGCCACGCCACCGCCCAACGCGGCACCAGCACACACGCCCAGCGCGACACGCTGCAAGCCGTGTGCAACAATATCCACCGTTTGAAGCGCATTCCAGAGCATGACGAGCAGCACCAACACCACGACCGCACCCGAAACGCCACGAATAATGCCCGCTTCACGGCTTCGCGTTTCCACCAAGTTCACAAATGCGGCGCGGTAGGCAATATCGCTCACGCCACGCAAAGAGCGTACCTCCGCCGCGATAGTGTCTATGCGGTCTTTCGTGCGGGCATCGGGTTTGAGGCGAAGAATAAGCGCATTTGGAAAAGGATTATCCGCTAAACTCGTGCTGACGCTTGTTGCGAAGCGGCTTACAAACTCATTTTTCATATCGGCGGCAGCTTTTACCTGTACGGAATCTACACCAGAAATAACAGCAAGTTCCGTCTGCAACGCGCTTATTTCCTTGCTGGTGGCATTATTCGTACAAAAGACCGTGAGCGAAATCTGCTCTGAAAGCCGCGCCAATTCTCGCTCTTGGGAAAACCAGCCTGCAACAGCAAGTGCCGCAAGCAAGGTCGCTACAAAAGAGGACGCTGCAAGCTGCATCAATACTGCGTTTGGGGAGGAAGTAGTTGTATTCATAGCTGGTGTTTTTTTGCAATGACAATGTTCACAATTCACACAATCATCTTTTCAATCGGCACAACCAAAATGCCCTCTGCACCTGCCGCGCGGAGCTTTTCGATGATTTCCCAAAACGTGTCTTCCTGCACCACCGCATGAATAGAACTCCAGCCAGATTCCGCCAAAGGCAGCACCGTTGGGCTTTTCATGCCTGGAAGCAAGTTCAATATCGCAGACACGGCTTCATTTCTCGCGTTCAGCAAAATGTATTTGTTGTGCTTTGCGCGATTAACCGATTGAATCCGAAAGCGCAAATTGTCCAGTGTGCGCTGCTTTGCGGGCGGGAGATTCGGGCGACTGAGCAGTACGGCTTCGGAGCGGAAAATTGTTTCCACTTCCACAAGCCCGTTACTGAGCAGCGTGGAGCCAGAACTGACAATATCGCAAATCGCATCAGCAAGCCCGATGGATGGCGCGATTTCCACCGAACCGCTAATTTCGTGAATCTCAGCATTCACGCCATTTTCCTGCAAAAATCCCTGTAAGATATTTGGAAACGACGTAGCAATGCGTTTTCCCTGCAAACTTTGTACGCTGCCGTACTCCACACCCCGCGCCACTGCCAGCGACAAGCGGCAACGAGAGAATCCCAAGCGTTCAACAATTTCCACAGGCGCGGAAAGTTTTCCGTTCTCTTCGGCAATAACATTTTCGCCGACAATGCCCAAATCTGCTACGCCGTCGGCAATGTATTCGGGAATGTCGTCGTCGCGGAGGAAGAGGAATTCAAGAGGAAAATTGTAGGCGGATGCTTTGAGTTTTCCACCAGATTTATTGAAGTCAATCCCGCATTCCTGCATGAGTTCGAGGGATTCTTCGGTGAGGCGACCTGATTTTTGAATAGCGAGACGAAGTAAGGGCATGAGTTCGGAAAAAAGTTCGGGAAAATTCGGGAAAATTCGGGAAAGTAATGGTAAAATGGTGTTCGGAAACCAATAGTTGTGAGGCTCTCGCTTCCATGCAAACGATGAAGCGAGGGTTTCTCACTTCCACCTAAAGAATTAAAACGAGAGCCTCACGAAGAAGTGAGACCCTCGCAGTCAAAATTTGTAACTAGTCAGGTCTCCCCGTCGGGCGGCTGTTATCACAAGCGCAGTAGCCGTCCGGCGGGTTCTTCGGCGCGTACTCAATAAAAGCGTCCCGTGTACACCCGCCGGACGGCTACTGTATCTGTGATAACAGCCGCCCGACGGGGGAGAGTACCTGACCAGTTACCAAAATTTAATACAAAATTCGCACACGAATCGTATTGGAAACCCGCTTCAAATCGTCGCAGAGCGAGTCGTGGTATTCTTTGTCCACGTCGGCAATCACGTAGCCGATGTTCTCATCGGTGCGCAAAAACTGGGAAATGACGTTCACGGAATTTTGTGCGAATATCGTGTTGAGCTGCGAAAGTACGCCTGGCACGTTCTTGTGAATATGCAACAAACGGTGCGTATTTTTCACGGCGGGAAGCTGGATGCGCGGGAAATTCACAGCGGAAAAGGTGCTGCCAGCAAGCATATACTCGGCAAGTTTGCTGGAAACAAATTCACCGATATTATTTTGCGCTTCCTCCGTGCTACCACCGATATGCGGCGTGAGAAGGACGTTTGGCATATTTTGGAATGGCGAAGCAAAGGTTTTTTCATTGCCCGCAGGTTCTTTCGGAAATACATCCAGAGCAACACCAGCAATTCTGCCTGATTCCACGTGTTTGTGCAATGCGTCCAAATCCACAACATGACCGCGACTGAGATTGATAAACATTGCGCCATCTTTCATTTGGGCAAATTCCTTTTCGCCCACAAGATTCGCATTCTCAGGGCTGCCGTCCACGTGCAGCGTTACTACATCCGCGATGTTCAAAACTTCCTCCATTGAGGACATTTTCACGGCATTGCCAATGCTGAGTTTGTCCACGCTGTCGTAGTAATAGACCCGCATTCCAAGCCCTTCCGCCAGCACCGATACTTGCGAGCCGATATTACCAAAGCCGATAATACCAAGATTTTTCCCACGCACTTCCTTCGCGCCAACAGCAGATTTTATCCACTCGCCCGCATGAAGGCTTGAAATCTTGTTGTACAGTCCGCGCATGAGGAAAATAATGTGTCCAATCACCATTTCCGCGACCGAGCGCGTGTTGCTGTATGGCGCGTTGAAGGCAGGAATACCACGCAAGGCAGCCGCGTCGAGGTCAATTTGATTTGTGCCAATGCAATATGCACCGATTGCCTGCAAGTGCGGCGCATTCTCCAGAACCCTCTCCGTTACGTGCGTCCGAGAGCGAATGCCGAGCAGCGTCACGCCGTCGAGAGCTTTGATAAGGTCGTCTTCGTCGAGTCCCTGTTTGCGTGTTTCAATTTCAACGGTTTCCCCAAACGGTGTTTTGTGAAGAACTTCAACGCCAGAAGTGTGAATGTTTTCGAGAAGGAGAATTTTCATGGGAATTGTAATCGTGGATAAAATTCAACGAGCCTCAAAAATACAGCATTTTTTTCTATTTCCGAAGAATCCTATAAAAGCATAAATTACGAGCTATGCGACGAGGCTTGTCCAGTGGGTGTTTTCTTGATTTGTCCTTTTTCGTCTGCAACCAAAATCTTCTGGCTTCGGTAGCACAGACACTCCTGTCTGTGACATTTTGCTCGAAAGAACGGCGCAGACAAGAGTGTTACGCGCTACCAATAACTAAACTCTTGGAGCATTGTTGCTTGAATACGTTACCAGCTATTTTTTCATCACCAATTTTATTTTTCAGTCAAACAGGGAGCAATTTTTATGGCAAATGACATCAAACGTATTGCGGTCAGCACGGGCGGTGGCGACGCACCTGGCTTAAATGCTGTTATTCGGGCGGTTGTCCATGCGGCAACGCGGCGTGGTTGGGAAGTCTATGGCATCCGCGACGGCTACAATGGTATTTTTTTACCAGAAAAATATCCCAATGGTGACGGCGTAATCCCCCTCACACGCGAGAAAGTACGCGGCATCACGCACTTGGGCGGCACGATTATCGGCACGACCAATCGCGGGAATCCCTTCAACTATCCCATGCCGCAAGCCGACGGAACGATGAAGGAAGTTGATCGCTCAGGGGAAATTATTGATGGCTTCAAAAAATACGGTTTCGACGCGCTGATTGCTATCGGCGGCGACGGCTCGCTTTCGATTGCGAATGACCTTGCCAAGCGAGGAAATTTGCGCGTTGTAGGCGTTCCGAAAACGATTGACAATGACCTTGAAGGCACGGTCGCCACCTTCGGTTTCGATACTGCCGTCAGCTTTGCTACCGATGCCATTGACCGCTTGCACTCGACCGCGCAGTCGCATCACCGCGTGATGGTCGTGGAAGTGATGGGGCGCACTGCGGGCTGGATTGCGGTGAATAGTGGCGTGGCTGGCACTGCCGATGTTATCTTGATTCCCGAAATTCCCTACGACATCAACAAAGTTGCCGAAAAAATCAATGCCCGCGAAAAGGCTGGACGCAGCTTCTCGATTATCGTCGTAGCAGAAGGCGCGAAAGCGAAAGACGGCACAACGTCCGTTGTAGAGCGCGAGCTGGGCAAAGCCGAGCGTTTTGGTGGCTTGGGCGAAAAGGTTGCGGCACAAATTCAATCGCTCACAGGCAAGGAAACACGCTGCGTTGTGCTTGGACACTTGCTTCGCGGCGGCACACCGACTGCCTTCGACCGCTTACTTTCTCTGCGCTTCGGTGCAGCAGCCGTGCGAGCCTTGGAAGAAGGGCAATCGGGCGTGGTGGTGGTGCTGAATCCGCCGACAGTGAACTACATCCCGATTGAGCAGGTTGCGCACCGCGTCCGCCTTGTGCCTGTGGATAGCGATACGATTTTGACAGCGCGGGATTTAGGCATTAGTTTTGGGGATTAAATTTTTGATTGCACGTGAGGCTCTCGCTTCTCAAGCGAGGGTCTCACTTCCGCGCAAACGCACGCTTAATTTTCGGGTAGAAGCGAGACCCTCACGAGGAAGTGAGAGCCTCGCGTAGCACGTTTCGTGAGTTGCAGCATGAAAAGCGAGACCCTCACTGGGAAGTGAGAGCCTCGCGTAGCACGTTTCGCGTAGGCAGTACAATTTCAACCATTCATCACAAAATTTTATGCGTACAATTCTTCTGCACACCGCATTTTTACTTGCTTTTAGCCTTTCTTTGCTTGCACAAAATTCGCCAAATTTCTGGCAATTCTGGGGCGACGGCAAAGCAGAAATCGGCTTCTACAAAGGCACACAGGTTCGCTACGGCGAGGTGCGTCCGTGCAAGTCGTTTTTGATTTTTGTTACCGAACCCTTCAACGGCGAAAAGCAGGTAAAAGCTGACCGCGCCGATGCCTCAAACCCCGCATATAATGGCGTGTTGAAGCTCAATCACACAAAGCGATTTCAAACGGGCATTTACACCTATTCGCTCATGACTTCCGTCTTTACCTCCGCTACGCCTTGCACCATCAAACAGAATGGTGCTGATATTCGCTATGGCGTTGGTGCGCCGCTTAAAATCACGTTTACGGGGCAGGAGTGGTGCGGAATGACATTTCATCAACTCAATCGCCAAGCCGACAAGAGCATGAAATCTCGCTCGCAGAGCTATTTTGAATCCGAAGGCGACCGCGAAGAACTCCTCAAAGCCGACGAACAAACGCTCTTTGCCGATGATGCGTTTATCGCTGTACGCGAGCTTTTGCGCCCCTTGAACGCTGGAATGATAACGTATTATCCAACGCTCGACCATGCCCGCATTAGCCATATTCCACTTGCTGCCGAGCAAGCAACGGTCAGCAAAAAGGACGTTTCCACGCGCTTTCGCGGGGCAAATCTGCCTGCAACAGAATGGACAATTTCAGGGCAAAATGCAACCGCTCAAAACGGTGCATGGCAATGGACGTTTACGGTTGAAAAGCAGTATCCACGCCGCATTCTGGCATTTCAGTACATGGAAAATGGTCGCCTCATTGAACGCGCTGAGTTGCAAGAACTAACGCGGCTTCCGTACTGGAAATTGAATGCGGTCAAAGATGAACATTATTTGTCGGAATTGGATAAATCCTCGAAGTAAATTTATCGAAGGACATTCATCGAAGGACATTCTCCAAAGTACATTCATTCACCTAAACACCTCATCAATGCTCACTCCTCAAGAACGCTCCGCGTGTATCACTAGCATTAAAGCACTTCCCAACAACATACGCGCTGCCGTAGAAGGTTTGACCGACGCGCAGCTCGACACGCCTTACCGCGATGGCGGCTGGACAGTGCGCCAAGTGGTGCATCACCTCGCTGATTCGCACATCAACGCCTACACGCGCATTCGCCTTCTACTTACCGAAACACACCCGACTGTGAAGCCCTACGACCAAGAAGCATGGGCTGTGTTGCCCGATTCGCGCCTCCCGCTCGCGCCCTCGCTTGCTATGCTGGATGGCACACATGAACGCTGGGGCGTTACACTCGAACACGCCCGCGAGCAAGATTTTACGCGCACCCTGAATCATCCTGATAATGGCTTAATGAGTTTTGATGATGTGTTGCAATCCTACGCGAAACATGGAGAAAATCATTGCAAGCAAATCACGGATTTGCGGGCGCGAATGGGCTGGTGAGAGAAGGTAAAAAGGTAAGATTTGAAAGTTGAATATTTACTGAAAGGACGGCATCAATGCTTGCACTCGACGTGATTTTGATTGATGACGAGCGGCGCGTCCGCAATCACTTGAAAAATGCCTTGTCGGAATGCGGCGGCGTGAACATCGTGGGCGAAGCGGATGATATTCCCTCGGCTCGTGCGCTTATTGCCGCAAACCCGCATATTGACGGTATTTTCTTGGATATTCAGCTTCCGGGCGGCACAGGATTCGACATTGTGCCAGATATTCCCGATATGCAAAAAGTGGTGTTTGTAACCGCCTACGACCAATTCGCGCTCCGCGCTTTCGAGGTAAACGCGCTGGACTACGTGATGAAACCTGCCTCGCCAGAACGTTTGGAGCAATCCTTGAAACGTCTCAGAGCGCATAAACAGTTGCGTTTGGAAGATTCTTCGCTGGATTCTACATCAATACCAATAGCACAATCAAGCCCTGCAAGCACCACCACATCTCGCCTTGAAGCACATCCAAGCAACAATAGTCTGAGCGAACAACAATCGGGATTGCTCGTCATGGGCGAAGGTTTGACGGGAACGCTCTTGCAGGAGCATGACCAACTGTTGCTGAAGTTCGGTGCAAAAAGTAGATTTTGTTCGGTCAAGGATATAGTATTTGTGCGCTCTGCGGACAATTATACCGAAGTGTATTGCGCGGACGGCGCGATTGCTCTTATGCGCAAAACCTTAGAAGAATGGGCGGCTTCGCTGCCGAGTGCAGTATTTGTGCGGATTCATCGCTCATCGCTGATTAACATTCGCACGATTGCGGAAATGGAGCAGGACGGTGGCGGACGGTTGCGTGTGCGTTTGCGCGAGGTGGAGGAAGAATTTACGGTGAGCAGGAATTATGCGATTGCGCTGAAAGAAGCATTGGCGGGGCTTGTGGGATAGTTTCCTGCCTTTTACTCATGCTCGCTATACGCCGCGCTCAGTGCTGGCAGCGAGAGCAAAAACGTGGAACCCTTCCCAAACACACTTTCGCAGGAAATATCGCCATTCATTGCTTCGGCGAGCTTTTTTGCAATGGATAACCCTAAGCCTGTTGAATGCTCGCCTCCCGTCGGTCGGGCGGAGAGGCGGGCGAATTTTCCGAAGAGTTTTTGTTTGTCTTCTGGCGTTAAGCCTTGTCCTTCGTCTTCTACCTCGAAACACACGTAGTTATCGTGTTTGCTGAGGCGAATGGTGATGTTTTTTCCATACGGCGAATACTTGATGGCGTTCGAGACAAGATTATCCGCGATTTGCAACGTCGAGGATTTATCCGCAAAAACCATCGTGTTTTCGGGCGGCATTTCGAGCAGCATTTTGAGTTGTTTTGCTTCTGCTCGTCCGCGATAATCATTAGCAACGTGCTGCGCAACTTCGGTCAAATCAAATGGAATCGGCGTAATGCGAACAGCTTTATTTTCAATCGCATTTACATCGAGCAAATTTGTAATCAGTTCAAACATCCGTCCCGATGCGGTGCGAATATCTTCAGCAAATTCCTTCACTTCATCCGCCTTCAAAGTTTCGGATTCCTCGCTCAACACCTTGCCCAGCATGGAAATATTCGAGAGCGGATTTTTCAAATCATGCGCGACGATGCCCAAAAACTCGTTCTTTTCGTTGTTCAAGTCCCGCAAAGAATCATTCAAACGCGACATTTCCTCATTTTTATGCTCAACGTCGTTGTACGCTTCCGCTAATTCCACGTTCCTGAGGCGATAAATTTCTGCATCTTGCCGCGCCCGCTCCACTTCGAGGGTCTTCATTTGCGCTTTGACAAGTTGTTGTTGCGATTTGTAATTCTCGCGGCGCATCACATTGAACTTGCCCACAAGCGCGAGCGAAAGCAGAAGCACCTGCAAGAGCGAACCAATCTGAATCGTGAGATTTGTCAAGGCATTCGAGGGAATCCAGCCAAAGGTTTTGAGCGTGTAGAGAATCACGCCGCCGATAAACGCAATCCATGAAATAGCAAAGTATTGTGCGGGTTCGTAGCCATTTTTCCATTCAATAATAGCATTGATAATGAGAAATGGCGAAACGACCATTGCCAAAAACGTAGCGATTTTAATACCAAGTGAATACGGCATCACCAGCGACCCCACGCAACTTAGCACCAGCAAAGGCAAAGCAACGCGGTAGAGTTTCTCAAACTGCGGCGCATTTTCCTTCGACCCCAAAAAGGAACGCGCAAAGAAGACCGCCCAAAACGTTGCAAAGCTCATAAAGCATGGCAAACAGTTATTCGCCCACCAAATTGCATCCTGCCACACATACTGAAACGCCAAGCCGTTCAGCGTGAATTGATACATAATCTGCCCAGCAATAAAGCAAATATAGTACAGATAATTGATGTCGCGAATGCCGATAAACAGGAACAAATTGTAAATCAGCATCACCAACATTGCACCGTAATACAAGCCCACAACAAGCTGCTCGCGGCTAATAGACTGTGTGAGAGCCGCCGGAGACCACATATACAAGGGAATATTCAGGGAACTTGTTGTACGGAAACGCAGGTAGTACGTGCGCTCAGAAGCAGCAGCTTCCTTCAAAGACAAAATGCAATTACGATACTCAATTTCGCGCTGATGAAACGGAATATGGTCGCCCACTGTTTTGCTCGTAAACACACCCGATTCTGGCACGAACAGCGTGATAGAATCAAGCATTGGGTAGGCAATTTCGATAAGCCAATCTATTGGATATTGCTGGCGATTTGCGACGGTAAAGCGTACCCAATAGGCGGAGGTGGTAAATCCAAACGACGGCGTAACACCTGAAGATGTCTTCCAGTCGCCGCTTTGCGCACGGGCAACATCTTCAATGCTCATGGAGGCATTTTTATCGTGGAGTATATCAAGATGCAGACCAAGCGGTGAGCCAGAAAGCTCGTCGGTACTGAGCTGCATAGTATCAGCACGAAGCGATACTGCTTTTGGAGCAAAGCAAAATATCCCCGTATGAAGGCACACAAGGGCGGCGCAAAAGCGAAGGATGGGAAGAAAGCGCATCATAATAACGAATGAATCACGGAGAAGCAATGAACACACAACAAACATGAAAGTCAAACGTAAACAGTGCTGGTAATTTACTGTGCGGAAATACAATTCACTACAAAAAAATGCACGTAAAAAAAGATACCTCAAGGGCGAATCTTTCCGTATCTTTGCGCACGAAAAATACGCATGCTTATCTGAAGCAATCATGCAAACTTTACCGCACATTCTTCTCCAAAACATCAAGCAAATATGCGCCTTGTAAGCTACAAACACCCGAAAACATCCGAAGTGCGCTTCGGTTTTCTCTTCGATGTGCAGGTGCTGGACGCTGCAAAAGGCTATGCTGCCGCAAAAGCGAGTATTCATGGGCAGTTGGAGGCTATGCCATCGGATATTCTTGCCTTCTTGCGCATGGGCGAAACCGCGCAGCACGAAGCACACAAGCTCTGTGCATGGTTCACGGCGCACCATCACGCACCGATTGGAGCAGATGCCGTATTTCCGCTTGAGGCAGTGCAGTTGTGTTCGCCCATTCCCCGCCCTGTGTCTATGCGCGATGGTTATGCCTTTCGGCAGCACGTCGAAACGGCGCGGCGCAATCGCGGTGTGGCGTGGTGTGAGGTGTTCGATGAAATTCCAATTTTTTATTTTACCAATCACCTCAGCGTGACGGGCGGTGGCGATGTTTTCGTGGAAGACGACCACCTGAAGCAGCTTGATTTCGAGCTAGAATGCGCAATTGTGCTAGGAAAATCTGGCAAAAATATTCCCGCCGAACGCGCCGATGAATATATCTACGGCTTGATGGTAATGAACGATTGGAGCGCACGGGTGCTGCAAATGCAGGAAATGCAGATGAACCTCGGTCCCGCAAAAGGGAAAGATTTTGCAACCTCGCTCGGTCCGTGCATTGTAACGCTCGACGAACTTCAAGACCGCATCATTTCTACACCGAAGGGCAATCACTACGACCTCACCATGACTACACGCATCAACGGCAACGAGGTTTCACGCGGCAATGTGAAAGACATGGCGTGGACATTCGCACAAATCTTGGAGCGCGTCAGCTATGGCGTGGAGGTTCATGCAGGCGAGGTGATTGGAAGCGGTACCTGCGGAACGGGATGTTTGCTGGAATTAAACGGTAGCAAAGTATTCACGCCCCCGCTCTGGCTCTCGCTCGGCGACACGGTAGAATGCGAAATTGAACATCTCGGCATTTTGAAAAATCGCATTCAGCACGCTTGAAGAGAAGGATGAAAAGAAAAGGATGAAATTTGAAATCTGAAGGATGAAGCTGGAGAGGCTTGGATAGCTGACAAAATCTAGCCTTTTAGCACTTCCAACGTAAATACCTGATTCTTACATTATGCAGTGATAATGAACGTTGTGAGTAAGGAACGCGGATTTGAGGACCGAGAGGATTTGGAAGATGGAGAAAAGTCCTCAACATCCTGATAGTCTGGGCTTCATCCGCGTTCCAATAATCGTTGCTTATTCTCGTTGCTTATTCCAAGAATCATGGACTCAAAACTCAGCACATAAAACTCAACACTAGTATTTTTCGCATGATTCGTTTCCAACATATCGAATATTTGTACGCGCTTGCTGTGCTGCCGATATTTTTCATCGTCTATGCGTGGAGCCGCTCGCAGAGGAAGAAATCGCTTGCAGCCTTTGGCGATGCCGCGCTCGTGCGACAGCTTTTTCCTGACGTTTCCGACCTGAAGCCGACGTGGAAATTTATGCTCTTCACGAGTGCCTACGCGCTCTTGGTGTTTGGTGCGGCAAATCCGCAAATTGGCACAAAGCTGGAAGAAGTCAAGCGCGAAGGCGTGAACATTATGATTGCGCTGGATGTCTCGAATAGTATGCGTGCCGAGGACTTAAAGCCGAACCGCTTAGAGCGTGCAAAGCAAGCAATTACGCGAATGCTGGACAAACTCAGCAACGACCGCGTTGGCATTATCATTTTTGCGGGTGAAGCGTATTTGCAGTTGCCGCTCACCAACGACTACGGCTCGGTGAAAATGTTCCTCTCCGCCATTGACCCCAGCGTGATTCCAACACAAGGAACGGCGGTCGGTGCGGCGGTGAAATTGTCGATGAAATCCTTCAACGCAGAGGAAAAACGCTACAAAACGCTCGTGATAATGACTGACGGCGAAAACCACGAGGACGACGCGCTGAAAACGGTGAACGAAGCCCGCGAGGAAGGTGTTATCGTGCATACAATCGGCATGGGTTCGCCCGAAGGTACGCCGATTCCAACGTACTCAATGGGCTTTCAAACAGGCTTCCGCAAAGACCGCACGGGCAACGTGATTCTCACGAAATTGAATGAGCAAATGCTTCAAGAACTTGCCGCAAAAGGCGGCGGCGTGTACGTCCGCGCAACCAATAGTGATGCGGGCTTGAACATTGTGATTGATGAAATTGGTAAAATGGAAAAAAAGGAATTTGGAACGAAAGTCTTCACGAATTTTGAAGACCGTTTCCAGTATGCTCTCGGAGCCGCATTATTACTGCTCCTCTGGGAATTTTTCCTCTCCGACCGCCGCACCGAATGGTGGCGCAAATTGAACCTTTTCGGACACAAACACGCGCAAGCACAACCACCGACGGAAACCGTGTAAACACAGTAATAGCTCTTCCCGTCCGACGGCTGAGGAGCGCAGAAACGCTGCCGTCGCACGGGTTTCCCGGTAATGATTTATGAGAATACTTTTCCCGGAAACCCGTTCTATCGCTCCGAAGCGATAGGACGGGAAGAGCGTACTTACTCACGTACATTGTTCCAGCGTATTTTTTTATCTTCTCAACGTCTCATCAATACGTGCATCTATGACTTTTCGCATATTTTTCATTGTTCTCCTTCTGAAGAGCTTGATTGCCACAAGCCCAGCATTGGCGCAGTTTTCCAGCCCTCGCGCAGTGGCGCGTTCTGGCAATGAAGCATACACCAACGGGCGTTTCAAAGAAGCCGAAACCTCCTACCGCGACGCTCTGAAGCAGGATTCGCGCCTTACCGAAGGCACGTTTAATCTCGGCGACGCGCTCTACAAACAGAAAAAATATGAGGAATCTGCCGACCAATTCCGCTTGCTTGCCGATAACAGCAAGGCTCCGCGTGATGTGCGCTCGCAGTCGTATTACAATCTTGGCAATTCCTTTGTGCAAGGGAATAAATTACAAGAAGCAGTGAACGCCTACAAAAGCGCACTCCGCCTGAATCCCAGTGATGATGAGGCTCGCAGCAATCTCGCCTACGCACAAAAAATGCTTCTTCAGCAACAACAGAAGCAACAGCAAAATCAGCAAAACAACGAAAACAAGCAGGACAAACAAGACCAACAGCAAAATCAGCAACAGCAAAATCAACAGCAGAACGACCCCAAGCAAAATCAGCAACAACAAAATCAACAACAGCAGCAGCAATCACAAACACAGCCAAAGCTCTCCAAAGCAGATGCAGAGCGCATTCTGGATGCTTTGAATAATGACGAAAAGAATATCCAGAAACGGCTTATCAAGCGCAAGGCAGCTGGTGGTGTGGTGATTGACAAAGATTGGTAGATTTGACACGTTGTTTAGTTTTTCACCAGCATTTCCCCATTTTGATTCCCCGAAACCTCCGATGAAACCTCGCGTTACCGTTGTTACTATTTGCTTTAATGCGGCTTCGATTATCCAAAAAACACTCGAAAGCGTCTTGCATCAAGATTACCCAAACCTTGAGTATTTGGTGATTGACGGCGGCTCGAAGGACGAAACGCCGCAGATTATCAAGCAGTATCAAGAAGAGTATGCAGCGAAACAAAATGCTGGCACGCAGCGTATTCACTGGTGGGTGAGCGAAAAAGATAGTGGTGTTTCGGAGGCGTTCAATAAAGGAATTGCCAAAAGTACGGGAGATTTTCTGGGTTTTATGAATGCCGGTGATTATTTCGCCAGCAACGACGCACTCTCCAAGCTCTTTGCGCAAATTCAATCTCCCACAGATGCAGATTTGGTGTACGGCAAAGCGCGGCTTACTTTTGAAAATGCGCCAGAGAAAATTGTTGGTGCGCCGAACCGCCCTGCACACAAGCTGCCAAGCGCACATCAGGCAATGTACTACCATCGCGGTGTGTGGGAAAAATACGGCACGTTTCGCTTGGATTACCGCTATGCAATGGACTACGAACATTATCACCGATTCCGCACCAATTCTCAGTTCCGCTATGCTTTTTCGGATGTAATTGTCGCCGAGCGTCCGCTTACCTCAGCGCGAAATAGCTTTGGCAATCCCTCGCGCACCTACTCCGAATACATCAAAGCCGACCGAGAACACCACAACCCCGCACTCGTGCTGAATTACGCGAAATATTGGCGCGATAAAATCAAAGAGCGCATTTGATGTTTTCACACATTTGACTTCCTACCATTTTGTGAGAAATTTTTCAATATTTAGCAACGTGAGCGAAAGGATAGTGAGCTACTCAATACTCCTGTTCTTTTTTGCTGTTTTTCTGGCTCTTGTTTTGCCACCTTCTTTGTTCAGTCTTGGTGGGTTGAGGACGATCTTTTATCCCATTTCTTTTGATTTTCAAATTGAATATCTATTTGATATCATTGTTGTTACACTTTTTATTCTCTTCAATATATCGGTCTTTATTGGAACACGTTGCCAGTCATTGCAAGAGGATAAATTCGTTTTTTATAGCTTTATTACTGGGCTTGTCTCTGGGCAATTCATCGCAATTATTTTCTTATTTAATGCTGCAGATTCTGGAGAGCCTTATGAAGCGTTTGGGAGATTATTTATTGGATATGTTTTCTTTATTTTGGGTGTTTTTCTAAAAAGCCTATGCATTGGAGCGGTGAGATTTGGGATATTCGTCAGCATTCCATTAAGAAAAACACGAAGTCTCAAGCCATATTTGTTTTCCACCGTTTTTTTACTTGTTCTCATACCAATCCATTCCATCAGAAACAACGCAAGTAATGCTATGAGAGAGGCAGAACGCCAGAGACCAATCATTGATTCCACGAATAAAGTAAGAGACTCTACCAACAGGGTGAAGACACGATTAGCCAATATCCAAAAGAGTTTTCAAAAGCAAATCATTCAAAATGATAGCATCTCAGAGTACTCGTATAGACTTTTCAATCACAAAAGTGGATACGAGGGAGAATATTTAAAAACAATAAATTCGTTAGGTAAACCTGTGTGCTTACGCCGCAAGATATTCAAGAATAAAGTGCTGATTGCTGAGGATACCTTGCGAATGGGCGAAAGTAAACGATTTGCTGTGGACAGCGAACAAGCAAGCGTACAAGTCGTCAATTATTTGTTTGGATATAATAGACAAGAGGTAAATCGAAAAGATTTGATAAATTATTGCCATGAATTGATATACGCAGCAATATTGCATCCCGAAGATGCAAAAAATATCATGTTTATCGCTGCTACCATAGGCTTTTCAGATAGACCAGAATTTACCTTGTCTGAGGATGGATTAAACGAACTTTTCGCCAAATTAGCCATAGCTGCAAGACATTGAATGCAGTATTGTTAAACACGACACAGAAAATTCCGAAAACTCGTGTATTTTTGTACTTGCAATAATCATTTTTTTCGCAAAACCAATTCGTCGGAAGTGTGTTTATGGGACAACTCTGGGATAGAATCCGCCGCGTGTCGGAATCGTACATCAACGATGTTACGAAGGATATTGATTTCTCGAAACTCGACCCCAAAATTTTAGAAGAATTGCGGGCGCGGAAAGATTCATCCAGTTCATCGTCGTCATCGGGTTCGTCTTCGTATCGGCGCGGCTACGAAACAGAGGAAGAACGCCTGAAGCGCATGATTGACGAGGCGGCAAATCCACAAGCGCGTACAAATTCGTCATCTTCTTCGCAGGGAAATTCGTCTAATAATTCATCTAACAATTCGTCCAATCAATCGAAACAACAATCTCGCCATCATAACCCGCACGCAAACGGCGGAATGACGGTCGAGGGCGCGTTGCAGGTGCTTGGTTTGGCGGCAAATGCTTCCAACGAGGACATCAAGCGCACGTACAAGAAATTGATGATGCAGTACCATCCAGACCGCGTGTCGCATCTGGACACAACGGCGCAAAATCAAGCCCGCGACAAGGCACAGCGCATCAATCAGGCGTATCAAATTATCAAGGATGTAAAAGGATTGTAGGATGAACAAACTAAGTATTTATGACCTTCTTGGAATAATGCTCCACGAAATACGCGAAACTCGACGCGAACAACGCGAAAGTTTTACCGCCATTCGAGCAGATTGGCAACAATGTATTGCTTCGCTCAACCAAGAACAAGCAAATACTATCGCAGCGATTGAGAAATGCTTAGAACCAATCGTTCATTCAGGGCGGCGCAATTAACCCCAAATACCGCATATTTCCTTGAACTTCATTCTTTTTGCTTTTCTACCATGACGACAAAAATTCCTTCTCTTCTCCGCGACAGCGCGATTTTACTCGTCGCATCGGTATTTTGCGCCTTTGCCTACAATGAGCTTTCCTCAAAACGCCTGCCGTGGGTGCGCGTCGAAAAAGACCGCGTTATGGCTTCGGACTCGCTTATTAACTCGCTTGCAAGCACATCCGCAGGAATACCACAGCAAGCAGCAGCAACCGCGCAAACGCTTCCCACGCAAACGCCTCCAACACCAGTAAACACGGCGCTTACGCAGGACGCATCGCAAAAAAACAAGAAAGATTCGCTGAAAGCCGCACAAAATCTTGCGACGAAGGCTGAAGCGGCAAAATCAGAAGCAGCAAAAAAAGAAGAAGTAAAAGTCAGCAAGACCAGTACAGAAGCGGCTTCGGGGCAATCAACCGCACCAGCAAAGACCAATACTCCCGAAGCACAAACAAGCACCGCACCGACAAGCGAGCGAGCAAAAGCACTTGAAATTCGCATTGACCAAGTAGAAAAACTGCTCGCAAACCCTGATGTTCTCTTTATTGATGCTCGTAAAGCAAATGAATTTGAGCGTGGACATATCGGCAATGCCATCAACATTTTCACGCCAGAATTTGAGCAAAACATCCCGCGCATTATCGGGCTTCCCCGCGAAAAACCGATTGTCGTGTATTGCGGAGGCGGCGCGTGTGAACTGAGCCATGAACTTGCCGCACACCTCGTCGGCTTAGGTTTTACGCGCGTTTTCGTGTACGTCGGTGGCTGGAACGAGTGGGAGAAGAAGAAGGGATGAAGGTTGAAATATGAGGGCTGAAATATAGCAATGACCAAGAATTAATGACCAATGTACAAATGTACCAATGACTAATAACCAACTCCATGAGCTACTTAACACTTCTCGTCGAAAAGAAACAAGGCTATGCCATCATTACGCTGAATCGTCCCGATAAACTGAATGCGTTGAATGGTCAGCTTCTCGCCGACCTGCATCACGCCTTAGTTTCTGTGCAAAACGATACCGACGTTCACGCTGTCATCCTGACGGGAAGCGGCGTAAAAGCCTTTGCGGCTGGTGCGGATATTGGCGAATTACAGCCGCTTACCGCCGAATCGGGTTTGCCGTTTTCGGAGCGCGGACAAGCAGTGGCGAATTTGCTGGAACATCTTGGAAAGCCCACTATTGCTGCTGTGAACGGCTTTGCATTGGGTGGCGGTTGCGAAATGGCGTTGGCGTGTCATATTCGCTTTGCGTCGGAAAATGCGCAACTTGGTTTGCCAGAAGTTACACTGGGAACATTGCCCGGATATGGCGGAACACAACGTTTGACGCGCCTTGTCGGGCGAGCAAAAGCGACGGAGCTTATTTTGTCGGGCGAGCGCGTGAATGCTCAGGAAGCGCATAAAATCGGGCTTGTGAACGATGTTGTTGCGCTGGAAGAGCTTTTGCCCCGCGCAGAAAAATTTGTCCAAACCGTACTTTTGCGCAGCCAAACCGCCGTGAAAGCTGCTCTCTCAGCCATTCTCGCTGCTGAAGAATTGCCGCACACCGAAGGAATGCGCTTTGAAGCCGAGCAATTTGCTCAACTCTGCGCAACGGCGGACTTCAAAGAAGGTACAACAGCATTTTTAGAAAAACGGGCAGCGAAATTTCAACATCAAGCGTAAACACCGCATCAAATAACGAATCTGTATGCAACAATCATTGTTCAAATCACCACTCACATCATCATCCAAAATGCTGTTATCGCGCTGTATGTGCGGCATCGTGTTCATGCTGTCATACGTACAAATGCAGGCGCAGAGCGGCTTGACGCTGGAACAGTTGCAGGAAAAATTGCAGCCCTATTTTGCGGAAGAATTAGTGAGTGACCTCAAAGACCAGCTCCCACGCGGTGCGCAGTATCGCATCTGGGGTTGGGACGTGGGCGATTTCACGGGTGATGGTGCGCCCGACGTGGCAATGTCTGTGCGCCTCAGCAACGACAAAGGACGTAACGTGCAGGTGTATCTGTTTGCTGATATTGATGGTTACTTGACGCGCGTCGGGAAATTCCCCTATACTTTTGTTGAAAGCCCGATTGAGGTTGGTGTGTTGATTAAAGACAAAGGCTGTTTTGTGATTGAAAAATCGCAGGATTTTGATTGGACAATTAGCGGCTACAAACTTGACAACGGCTCGCTCATGGTCTTGGATTCCTTCAAAACCGAGCGTGTGCGCTCCATGACGCATGAGGCGTATCGCAATTTTCAAAATCTGTCTGGCTACGAAAAATACCGCGACACCCGCACCAACGACGAACTTTTCACAAGTGAATTTTTGTGTGTGCCGTCCTACCCGCGTGGAAAGTACATTTACAAGGGTTTTACATCCGACGCGCTCAGTAATTCCGTGAAGTTTATTTCCAAAGGCGCGTTTTACTGGACGGGCGCGGACGATGCCGCCTTCACGGTGCGTTCGGCGCATAACGAGCAGTATCTGTACTTTTTGGTCAGAGTAACCGATGACCGCGTTATCACCGAAACCAAAGAAGGTGTGCCGTTTGACAAGGTAGAAGTGTGGCTGGATATGTCCAATGTTGCCAATCGCTTCATCAAAAAACGCGCAAAAAATGAGAGTTTTCGGACGCGAGCAGAGGGCGGCATTTTCGCCTTTAGCATCAGTCCAGGAAATTTCACCGACAAAAAACCGAGCGTCCGAGCAAGCGCGGTGGATGTTCTCTCCGACGCACAAAAACAAGCACTTCAGCAAGTAAAAGCCACTGCTACGCTCTGGGACAAAGGCTACATTGTGAAAATGCGCGTTCCGTTCCAATTACTTGGCTTTGTCGGTGCGCCGATTGAAGAAGGGAAAATCACGGAATACGGGTGTACGGTGGTCGTCCGCGACGTGGATAATGAATTCCGTCCCGAAGAAGAAACTTTCCTTGCTACCTCGAAATTTGATAATTCCAATCCATCCAGCTACGGCGCACTGATGCTGCTTCCGAACGCACTTGTGTACGGCGAAGTGCGGAATATCTATGCGGATGCAATTGCTGACCGCTTGCGGGATATTGGGTTTTGATGCTTGGTTTGTACTGGTCAGGTTTTTGAACGCAGATTTCCATGATTCCCATGATTTTTACGATGAAGACTGACTTTGTTGCATAAATTAAGCTATTTATTTACAACGCTTTACAAATCTAATAAAATCATTTGCAAATCAACTATTTTACTATTTCAAGCACTGTACAGGGTTTTTCAATTTTGCAAACTTTCTTTTTGATTTTTACTAAAGCATTGCTCAGTAATGTTTTAAAAGAAAAATGATTTATGCAACAAAGCCATGAAGACTGGTAGAGAAAATAAATAGATTATTCCGAAAATCATCTTCATCATGGAAATCATGGCAATCTGTGTTAAAAAAATCAAGACCTGATTCCACCTGCTTTACAGAGCTTTTGTTGTACATCATCTCTACCATCGCTATCATTCTTCACACATCATGGGAAAAAACGAACCAACACTTTTTGAGAAGCTGGAAACCGAATCTGAAAAAGAGGCTTCCGAAGAGCTGAGTGCGAGCGGCGAAGGCTGGCGGTATTCGCGCTTGGTGCGTGTTGGTGTCATTGTAGCAACGGTGCTGCTTACAACGCTTTTTTTTCCGATTAGCCGCAGTACCGAAGACCAATTCCGCATTGGCGCGGAATGGCAGCAAGAGTCCATTATTGCTGAAGCAACCTTCCCGATTTACAAGCCCAAAGACCAGTATTCACGCGAGATGCAGGAGGCGAAAGACCGCGCACTTCCTGTCTTTCTGCCTGTGCCAGAGGCAGAACAAACGCTGCAAAAACTCCGCACATTTTCCACCACTCTTTCCAATGCCTTTCAAGAGCGCAATGCTGCTGCTGTTCAGCGCATGACAGGTTTTTCTGCCGAGAATGTTACGCGCCTTGCTCTGCTTACAGAATCGCGCCGAAACGAGATTACACGGCATCTGGCAGAAACGCTGCTACGCTTCCAAGAACAGGCATACAAGCAAGGTTTTATCAATCTTTCACGTTCTTTTGTGCGCAAAGGTGATATTGCGGTGCAGCTTTCGGTGAATGAAGAACAGATTCGTCCGCTTGAAAGTATTGTAGATTCAGCAAGCTATAAAGCTCGATTTGATGAGCTATTGCAGCGCAATTTTGATGAATGGGAACGCTCGCTCGCCAGCGAAATGTTGCCTATGCTCCTACAAGCAAATTTGCAGTATTCGCCCGCAATTACCGACGAAATGCGCTCGCTTGCGGCGGAATCCGTCCCGAAAACGCTTGGTTTGGTGCGCAAGGGCGAAACGATTGTTGCTAAGGGTGATGTCATCAATGCACAAACATTAGCAAAATTGCAATCGTCCTCGTACACACGTTTCCTGTATGCGGGACGAAATCAGGGCTTGCGAGCATTTTTTACGAATTTGCTGCATCTCGCGCTTATTTACTCACTTATTTTGGTGTACCTGTACATCATTCGGAAGCGGCTCTTTTTCGATAATGCGCAGCTTGCGGGTTTGAGCGCAATGCTGTTTCTCGTTGGCTTCTTTTCTTGGCTCGTCGGCATTTTTGAAACCCAACTTCCCTTGCAATATTTTATCTTGATTCCCGCAATTTCAATGCTTGTGGGCATCATTTACGACTCCCGCACCGCCTCAATTACCACAATAGCATTCGCGCTCTTGGCAGCCGCCATTCGTGGGCGAGATTACGAAATTGCGCTGGCAATGGCTCTGGCTGGCACATTTGCTGGATACACCGTCCGCGACCTCCGCAGCCGCACTCAGCTTTTTCAATCTATGGGCTTCATCGCGCTTGGCTACACGCTTCCCGCCTTGATGTTTGCGGTGCGATACAGTACGCCGCTTGGCGCGTTTGGTTTGCAAATTTTATTCGCCTGTATGAGCGCGGTGCTGTGTCCGATTCTCACCTTTGGCGCGTTGTTCCTTGTTGAGCGCATGTTCAATATCACCTCCGATTTGCGCCTTGTGGAATACGATAATATCAATCACCCATTGCTGACAGAATTAAACGAAAAAGCACCCGGCACCTACCAGCATACCCTGATGGTTGCTCGCTTGGCGGAAAGTGCAGCATTGGCAATTGAAGCAAATTCGATTTTAGTAAAAGTTGGCGCACTTTTTCACGATATTGGGAAAATGCGCAAAGCAGAGTATTTTGTAGAAAATCAAATCAACGTCGGCAATAAGCATGATAAAATTGCGCCCTTAAAAAGTGCTTCTGTTATCAAGCAACACGTAGCCGAAGGTTTGGTGCTGGCAAAGGCGTACAAACTCCCGTCGCGTATTGTTGATTTTATCCCGATGCATCACGGAACAATGCTTATTCGCTATTTTTACGTGAAGGCATTGGACGAAGCAAAAGAAAAAGAACGAGAAGCGAAAGATAAGAATATTGAGAAAAGTATTGAAAAAAGTATTGAAAAAAGTATTGAGAAAAGTATTGAGAAAAATGTGGTTGATGAAGCACAATTCCGCTATCTGGGACCGCGTCCGAACAGCAAAGAGACAGGGATTTTGATGCTCGCCGACGCTGTGGAAGCCGCTTCGCACACCATAGATACCAACAATCGCGACGAACTCGACGACGTGATTGATAAAATTTTCGCCGAGCGCATTTTGGATAAACAGCTTGATGAATGCGACCTTTCTATGCAAGAATTGGTCTTAATTAAAGAATCGTTTGTGAAGAATTTACTTGGCGCGGGGCATCAGCGCGTGAAGTATAAAGCCATTCCGAAAGAAGAAGAGGAAATCGCACAGCCGTAGTTGCACACTGCGTGCATTGCCTATAACATTTACGAAGAAATTACGAAGAATTTCATGGAACAGCATTTAACCGATTTAAAACCAAGCGCAGAAATACAAGCTGTCGTCATGCAGCTTTGGAATGTTATTCGCGAAACGACGCAGGCTGCAAGCGGCGCAGTTTCGGAGCGCAATGCCATACAAAAAAAGCACACCGCGCTTGAAAACACCTTGGTCTTGGAACAGCAGAAAACCGCGAAAATGCAGCATTACATTGAGCATTTGGAGCGCGAAGCAAAGGCGAAAGAAGAGGAGTTTACGAAGTTACAGCAGCAATACCGCGACGGGCAGGAAATAAGCCGCCACCGCGAGGAAAGTGTGCAGGAATTGCGGCGGACGCAAATGGAAAAAGAGGAGCATCTTTCTCGCTTGAATGCACAGATTCAAGAGCAAGCCCGCATCATTGCTGAACGCGTTGCGGAGATTGTTGCACAAGAAGATGACCTTGAGCGTTTGCGCGATGAACTAGGTATCAGCAATGACCGCGCAATGCAAGCATCGGAGCGGCTTATAGAGCTTGAGCCATTGTATATCGAATCTCAAGAGGAAAAAGCATTGTTGGGGGAAGAAGTAGAACGCTTGCGCTGGCAGCTCACCGCCGTCACGGAGCAAACTGCTCAAGAGCGCACCATGCTTGATGCCGAATACGAGCGCAAACTCACCGATGCACACGCTGAAAACGGACGCTTGCTGCTTGCGGTGGAAGATTTAAAGCGGGTTCAAGGCGAAAGCCAGCAGCGTATTCGTGTGCTGGAAGAAGAGCGAGACGTAGAGCGCACCACTGCCCAAGAACAGCTCCAAAAAGCACAACAAGACGCGCAAACATGGCAGCAAATCGCGGAAGAACAAGAGCAAACCTTTTCGGTAAAAGAACAAGCTCTCCGCGAAGAAACGACGCGCCTTGCAAGCGATTCCAGCAAAACAGTACAATTGCAAGAAGAACTACAAACCTTGCAAAATCTCCTTGTTCTGGAAAAAGCTGCCCATGAGCAAGCGGTACAAAGCATCAAAAAATCGCACGAGCAAGCCGTAACACAAGCATTGGACGACCTTCGAGAACACCTTACCAGCGAAGTAGAACAAACACGCGCTGAGGTTCACACCGCACGAGAACTCACTCAGCAATATGAACAAGAATTAACCTCGCTCAAAGATGAGCTAGAGACCGCACAAATGCGTGCCTCTCAGCTTGAAGCGCAACATTCAGCATTACACGCAACAATTACTGCGGAAAAAGAACACGCCCACAGCACCGCAACACAAGCTCTGGAGCGTCTTCACGCGCTCGAAGAAGAGTATTCCACTCTGAAAAACACCCACGAAACGATACTTTTCGCGCGGAGCAATGAGCTGTCTGAACTGCAAGCCCGATTGGAAGAAGAACAACATCGTTCAACGTCCACACTCGACAACGCCAAGCGTGAAGCGCAAATCCGCATGGAAACAGAACTAGATGCTACGCGGCAAGTCATGTCCATGAAAGACCGCGAAATAGAACTGCTCCGCGTAAGCGTGGAAACGCTCCAAGCCAACAGCAATCGAGCTGCGCAGACTGCCGATGAAAAAGAAACACGCATTTCCGAGCTTGAAACATTGCTCACGGAATTAGAAACACAACGCACAAAACTTGAGCAAGAACTGGACACAGTATCGCACACCGTTTCTATGAATTCAGCAGAACGCGAAGCACTTGCGGGAAAAGTCCGACAAATGCTTTCGCGTGTTGAAGCGGCGTTGGAAGAAGAAGTCCGATAAAATCTCTGTACATGACAACATTCTTTTTGTAGTGGTACAGATATTCTCGTCTGTGAGTGTTTGTGCGGGGTTCATGTATAATTGAAGTTTAGACAAATTCTTGCGCCACCCTCATCCCAACCCTTCTCCCAGAGGGCGAAGGGCAAGATTTTGTGGGCTTTCTGAAGCCCTCTCCCTCTGGGAGAGGGTTGGGTGAGGGCTTAGTGAGGGGTAAGGTTTTATGCGGCTTCCAGAATTTCATCTCAACTTCAATGTGTAAAACACAGACAAGAGTGTTATCTGTAGTGGAGTAGAAGTCATAGAGTTCTTTGACAATCAGAGTTTTGATAGTCCATGGAAAATGGCTTTGCAGCTTGTCGCATTCGCCCCCTTGATAAAGGGGGAACGGGGGATTGCTGTTTTGCGCGGTCTCCACCACCCCAAGCTCACGCGAAGGCGACCAAATCCCCCGTTCCCCCTTTATCAAGGGGGCGAAGGATTGATGCGGCTTTCACGGCATTGTCGGCAAAAGACCGAACTACCAAAACTTTCGTTGTCAAAGACCATACTGCCGTCTACTCCAGTGCAGGTAACAAGAGTGTCTGTGCCACTAAAGTCAGTGTTTACGACATTTCTAGCATCTCGGAGCTTACATCTGTACTTGAATTCAAGGTATAATTACATGCTTCATTGCACTTACAAAGTTTGTGTTCACGCGCCTTTCGCGCTTCTATTTCACCGCTCATATTTCACCGTTCATATTTCACCCTTCAGATTTCATCCTTTCTCAGGAGCAAACAATGAATTGGCAAACAGTCCTTCAACCCCTTGTGTTTATCAGCCTTGCAACATTGGTTTTACTTGTTGTTGCACGCCTCATCAATCAGTTTGTGATGAGCATTCACCTCACGGATGCGCTGGTGCAAAAAGATAATCCTGCGGTTGGTATTCAAATCGCGGGATATGTTTTCGGCGTATTCATCATCATTGGTTCGGTGCTGACGGGCAGTGGCACGGGCAAAATCATGACCGATGCAATCCTTGTGATGGTCTATGGTGTAGCGGGAATCATCCTGCTGGGCTTGATTACATCTTCCTCGCTGAATCTTCTTTTGGAAGTAGGCGCGTCGGAAGCGATTCGCACGGGGAATGTTGCGGCGGGGATTACGGCGGCGGGCAGCTACATTGCCACTGCATGCGTGATTGCTGCTTGTGTTGCGGGTGATGCCGAAGGCGGAAACGCGCTCACGTCGCTTATTTTCCTGATTCTGGGGCAAGTGTCGCTGTTGCTTATTACCTATCTTTTTCGCTTTCTGACGGATTACGACGACGTGAAGGAAATCCTGCATGGCAATATCCCCGCGGCACTCAGCTATGCTGGTGTGATGATTGCTGTTGGATTGATTGTTGGTCATGCTGCCGAAGGCGATTTTGTTGATTATTCTAAAAGTTTTCTTGCCTTTAGCAAAGCTCTTTTGGCAGTGATTGCGCTCTATCCCATTCGACAATTTCTTGTTCAAGGAATGCTCTTGGGAAGCGGTTTCAAGCTCTACGGCGGCGAACTGGACAAGGAAATAAGCCGCGACCGCAATATCAATGCAGGCATTATTGAAGCCGTCAGCTACATTGGCGCAGCATTGCTGATTGTGAGCGTAAGCTAAGAAAAGGATGAAATATGAGGGCTAAAGGTTGAAAGCCTTATCAATACACGCCTCTCGGCATAATCGTTTCGCTATTTTCCAAGTATTTTACCAATTTCTTCGCCATAATTCAATTACGCACGAACTATGAAAACAAGCATTCGCATCGCATCAGGACAGGGTTTTTGGGGGGATTTGCTCTCCGCGCCGCTTCAACAGGTTACCAAAGGACAGATTGATTATTTGATGATGGATTATCTCGCGGAAGTAACGATGTCCATTATGCAAAAGCAGAAATTGAAAAATCCTGCGCTCGGCTACGCGAAAGATTTGGTCGAGGTGTGCGAGGAAATTCTGCCGCATTTGGTGAAGAATAATATCAAGCTCATCACCAATGGTGGTGGCGTAAACCCGCTTGCAGCGCGGGATGCAATCTTTGCTGTAGCGCGAAAATTAGGCATTACGAAGCTGAAAATTGGCGTGGTGATGGGCGATAATATTTTGCCGAATATTGAGCAACTCGTTGCTGATGGACATGAAATGAAGCAGATGGAAACGGGACAGCCCATTCGCGAAGTGAAGGATAAACTTCTTAGCGCAAACGTGTATTTAGGCGCGTTTCCGATTGTGGAAGCATTGAAACAAGGCGCGGATATTGTGATTACAGGACGCACCACCGACACGGGGCTGACGCTCGCGCCAATGATTCACGAGTTTGGTTGGAGTGCCGACGATTGGGACAAACTCTCGGCAGGAACGGTTGCCGGACACATCAACGAGTGCGGCGCACAGGCAACGGGCGGGAATTTCCTTGGCGATTGGCGCAGTCTGCCAGACATGGCAAATGTTGGTTTTCCAATTATTGAAGCCTTTCCGAATGGCGAATTTATTGTCACCAAGCACAACGGCACGGGCGGTCGCGTCAGCCGCGAAACCGTGAGTGAACAGTTGCTCTACGAAATCGGCAACCCCGCAGAGTACATCACGCCTGACGTTGTGGCAGATTTCACGAGCATCAAATTGGAAGACGTTGGCGAAAATCGCGTGCGCGTTTATGGCATTACGGGCAAGCCTTCCACGCCATTTCTCAAAGTTTCGGCGAGCTATGCCGATGGCTACATTGCCTTCAGTACGCTCACCTATTCCGCGCCCGACGCGCTCGAAAAAGCTCAGATGGGCGATAAAATCTTGCGTACACGCCTTTTGGATAATTTAAAATTGAATTTCGATGAAATCCGCACAGAGTTTATCGGGATGAATGCGTGTCATGGCGGCATTGCGGCAAATATCGTTCCAAACGAAGTAATGATGCGGGTAGGAGTGCGCTCACGCGATTTCAAATCGGTTGAACGCTTTGGAAAAGAAATTGCACCACTTATTTTGACAGGACCGCCCTCCGTTACTGGCTTTGCAGGTGGTCGCCCGAAACCGAGCGAAGTTGTTGCGTACTTTCCAGCACTCATCAAAAAAGAAGTTATTCACCCAGAAGTGATTGTTGAAGCAGTTAGAAGTTAAAATGAGAGGTTCAAATGGAAGGTTAAAATTGCGAGTAGAAATTACGAGCGCGAGTTTTCACAGGTAGCGCGTAACACGCCTGTCTGCGCCATTTGTAGCCATTGTAAACGTGGCGCAGACAAGCGTGTTACGCGCTACCGAAGAGGGAGAAATTGCATTGCATCTCAAATAAACGAGAGCATTTGCGGCAAAAGGTCTATCGTGAGCGGTAGTTTGCCTGGGCCTTCGCCATCGGAATCAATCAACACTGTTTCTTCCGAATGAGCAATAATGCGGTTTCCACGCACAACGCGCACGGCGGGATCGCCAATATGTTTGCCCGAATAAATAAGCGGAAACTTGCGCAGCGTTTGAATGCGTGATAAATTCTCGACGGTAACAACATCGAACAAACCATCATTTGGTGCGGCTTCTGGGGCAATCATCATGCTACCACCAAAATACTTTCCATTAGCAATAGCAACGATGCGGGCTTGGAAAGTATCCTGAAAAACTTCCTCATCATCCCGCAACACCTGCAAACGGACTTTTCTATTTTTATATTCCAGCATCGTCAGTAATGATGCGGCAAAGAAGGCAGTTTTGCCGCCGAAGCGTTTTAAAAACGATGCCTGATTCACGCGCTTCACCACATTCCCACCCATACCAAAGCTGAGAACATTGCAGAAATAGTGCGTTGCGGGCGTACCATCAAAGCGGTGATATTCCATTTTCCCGACATCTAGTTTTTGCTGCAAACCCACCGCTTTGTGCTGCGCAATGCGCTTGATTGCTTGGCGAATATCCGTCGGCAGACCGAGTGTTCGCGCAATATCGCTGCCCGTACCGCTCGGAATAAAGGAAAGATGCGCTTTCGGGCTGACAGGATGTGCATTCAGAAAAAAACCATTCACCACTTCGCTCATCGTGCCATCACCACCAACGGCGATAATATGCTCGCAGCCCGCTTGCAGTGCGTCGTGCGTGAGAATGCTGGCATCGCGAGCAGCGCGGGTGATATGCACTTCTACGTTATCCACAAGCGAGCGAAGGTAGTCCTCATGCGCGTTCCACGCTGCACCCGTGCGCCCATTGCCAGAAGCGGGATTGACAATGACGCAGACGTTTCCGTGTGGTGGGATATTGGAGAAAGGAGTATGTACCTGCTGTTCGTGGGATTGTAGCATAAAGAAAGTGTAAAAATAACGAGAGCATTTTGGCACAGAATAACATCTTCAAACAGTAGGAAGTATCAATCTTTAGTGGCACAGACATTCCTGTCTGTGTTTCTCCTGAAGACCGCACCAACACTCACAGACAAGAATGTCTGTGCCACTCTTGAAAGAATGTTGTTGTGTCCTGAACAAAAAAATCACACAACTCGAATAGCATACGAATCTGTGGCATCTGGCGCAAGAAAGCGTCCGATAGGCTGCAAAAAGCCCTGCAAGCCCCGTGAAATCAGGAGTTGTTGCACGTCGCTCACGGAGTTTTCTTCCACTGCAATCAGCAAACCGCCGCTTGTTTGCGGGTCGGCGAGAATGGCGCGTTGCTCGTCGGAGAGAGGCGCGACGCGGTGTCCGTAGCTTGCCCAGTTGCGATTTGTGCCGCCCGGAATAGACTTTGCGGCAATGTACTCATTCACATTCGGCAATGTCGGAAGTTTATCAAAAAACAATTCCGCCCGCAGCCGCGTCCCGTCGCACATTTCGCTGAGGTGTCCGAGCAGACCGAAGCCTGTAACATCGGTCATGGCTCGCACTCCCTTGATTCGCCCCAAGTCCGCACCAATGCTATTCAGCTGCATCATTTGTGCGGCGGCGCGTCCTTTATCGCTGTCCTTCAAGATGCCGCGTTTTTCTGCCGTTGTGAGAATGCCCACGCCGAGAGCTTTGGTCAGAAAGAGCATATTTCCTGCTTCGGCGGTGTTGTTGTGCTTAATGTTTTCGATAGGAACAAGCCCATTGACAGCAAGTCCAAAAATTGGTTCTGGGCTGTCAATACTATGCCCACCCGCAAGCGGAATGCCCGCCTCAGCGCACAAGGAGCGGCTTCCAGCAATGACTTCACCTGCAATTTCTGGCGGAAGTTTGTCAATCGTCCAGCCTAGAATTGCGATTGCCAGAATTGGTGTGCCGCCCATTGCGTACACATCGCTGATGGCATTCGCGCTGGCGATACGCCCGAAATCACGCGGGTCATCAACAATCGGCATAAAAAAATCAGTCGTGCTGATGAGTGCTTGTCCTGTGCCTAAGTCATAAACAGCCGCATCGTCGCGGGAATTATTGCCGACAAGCAAGCGTCCAGCATGAAAGGAGCTTGGAAAAACTTCGTTGGAATGGAGAATTTTGTCGAGAATGGCGGGTGAGATTTTACAGCCACAGCCCGCACCATGACTGTATTGCGTAAGACGAATGGGTTCGGTTTGCATGAACAAAAAAGAAAAAACAAGAAAGAAAATGGTAAACTCACCTTACGCACATCGCCCGCACCCAGATCTCTCCCAAAGGGAGAGGGCTTCAGAGCTGGTCTCCATCAACCCTCGCCCTCTGGGAGAGGGTCTCGCGCAGCGAGGGGTGAGGGTGTGCGTAAGGTGAGTAGTGAAGAATAAAAGCGAAAGGCACATTGAAAAATCAAGGCAGAGCAAGAATACAGAATAATTTGCGAAAAGAAAATAAATACTTGTAAAGCAGTGGAATAATTGTAATTTGCATCCGTTCACCATCGGTTTTTAGCGCAGCGATGTGAACCGCATGACTTTCGTTTAGTTACGTTCTTAGGAAGTTCCTGTGTGCAATTTCTGTTTTTCTGTGCTGTAGTATTAAGGTTTTTCGTTATGAATATCTATGTCGGCAACTTGCCGTACTCATATGGTTCGGAGCAACTCCAAACCTTGTTTTCCGAATACGGCACGGTTGATAACTCTTCCGTCGTAATGGACAAATTTACCGGTCGTTCACGTGGTTTTGGTTTCGTTGAGATGAACGACGAAGCTCAGGCAAAAGCGGCTACCGATGCTTTGAACGGTATGCAAGTAAATGGTCGTGAACTCGTGGTAAATGAAGCTCGTCCGCGTGAAGAGCGTCCTCGCCGTGAATTCCGTCCGCGTGGTAATGGCGGCGGCGGCGGCGGTGGCTACCGTCAGCGTGAAGGTCAGCGCGAGCGTTTCTAATGCACGTGTCCTTTTGGGTTTGTTTGTAGATTTTAGCAGTTCGCGGTGATTTACCTCGAACAAAAATAAGAAAGCGTATGGTGAACATCAGTAACCATACGCTTTTTTTGTATCTTTGCAGCAAAAACAGTATTAGTACTTCACCTTACGCACGCCTTACGCACAATCCCCTCACCCAACCCTCTCCCAGAGGGAGAGGGCTTCAGAATTAGTCCCTGTCCTACCCTCGCCCTCTGGGAGAGGGTCTCGCGTAGCGAGGGGTGAGGGCGGCGCAAGCACCGCGTAAGGTGAGTTAGTACCGTCCGCAAATGGCGCAGACACGAGTGTCTGCTCTACCTTCAGGATTAGTTCCCATGCGGCTTCGGTAACGCAGTCACTCTTGTCTGCGCCACCAAGCGTACAGATTCACGACTATTGATGATTGATGCGCTATGCTCACACAAGCCATTCAAGATTATTTGAAAGCGATTTACAAACTGAGCGAACACGGCAAAACGGTTACGACCAACGACCTTGCCCGTGAACTCAAGGTCGCGCCTGCTTCGGTAACGAATATGCTGAAACGCCTCAGCGAAATGAAACTTGCCGAATACGCCTCGTACAAAGGCGTAACGCTCTCGGAAGCGGGACAGAAAGCCGCATTGGAGATAATTCGGCATCATCGGCTGCTGGAATTATACTTGCAAGAAGCTCTCGGCTACTCGTGGGACAAGGTGCATGACGAGGCAGAAACGCTCGAGCATCATATCTCCGAAGAGTTTGAAGACCGCATCAATGCTATGCTTGGCAATCCCACACACGACCCGCATGGCGACCCCATTCCCACGAAAAATGGTATTGTTCCTCCTACCTCCAAAACGCCTCTTTCTTCGCTCACGGCGGGCGCGAGTGCGGTTGTTTCCCGCGTTTCCGATGCCGACCCTGAGTTTTTGCGCTATTGCTCTTCTATCGGCATGATTCCTAGTGTTCGCGTGATTCTGGTGGCGCATACGCCTTCTACACAAACCATTCGCTTACGCATCGGCACGGACGAACACGTGGTGGGAAGTGCTGTTGCCGAGCAGATTTTTGTGGAATGATTTTGTAGAATAACTTTCTGGAAAATATTGCCGCACACCTTCACCAACACCGCACAAAACCGACACTTTATCACAATACATCATGGACATTCTCGACGCACAATTTCTCATCGGCGCGACCGCGCCCGACCACTTCCCTGAAAAAACAACGCTGCCAGAAGTAGCATTTATCGGGCGTTCCAATGTTGGAAAGTCGTCGCTGATAAATAGTATTGTTCGGCGGAAAAATCTTGCGCACGTCTCGGCAACGCCCGGAAAGACGCAGCAAATCAACTTCTTTGGGATAAATCACGATTGGATTTTGGTGGATTGTCCGGGCTACGGCTATGCGCAAGTTTCGCAAAAAGACCGCGCTGCATGGAAAATCCTTATCAATTCTTATTTGCAAAAACGGGCGCAACTACGGCTTATTTGCTTGCTGTTCGACATTCGGCACGACCCCTCCGACCAGGATATGGGCATGATTGAGGAACTCGAAGAATCAGGCAAAAAGTACGTCATCATTCTCACGAAAAAAGATAAAATCTCCAACAAAGCCAGCGAAGAACGCCGCGCCCAGCTTTTGGAAGCAATCGAATTTTGCAAAGGCTGTGTGGATGTGCTGCCGTATTCCTCCGAAACCAATGAAGCGCGTCCAAATTTATGGGGAATTATCAAGCGGGAATGCGCCTTGTAGGGTAAATATGCTTGTCAAAATATTCGTGCTTTGTGAGATGAAATCCATGCTTGCAGATTGTAAGAAATGATTATATTATGCCCTGTTCGTTACGAAAATTCAACGCTCTGTTTCATTTTTTTGATGCCTTTTATGATTCATTCGATTGACGACCTCAGCAGCCTTTCTGGCAAACGTGTACTTGTCCGTGTTGATTTTAACGTGCCGCAAGACGAGTCTGGTGCTATCACCGACGATATTCGTATTCGTGAATCACTTCCTACCATTCAAAAAATTATCCAAGCGGGCGGTAAAGCTATTTTGATGTCGCATTTAGGCAGACCCAAAGGCAAAGTGAATGCGAAGTATTCGCTGAAGCCTGCTGCCACGCGCCTTGCAGAGCTTTTAGGCAAGCCCGTTACGATGGCTCCCGATTGCATTGGCGATGAAGTTGGCAAAATCGTTACGCTCATGGAAAATGGCGACGTAACCTTGCTCGAAAACGTCCGCTTTTACGCGCAGGAAGAAGAAAACGAGGAAGAATTTTCCCGCAAACTCGCTGCGCTCGGCGATGTGTATGTGAACGATGCCTTTGGCTCTGCACACCGCGCCCATGCGAGTACGCACGGCGTTACGACGTTTATCAATTCCCGTGCGGCGGGCTATTTGATGCAAAAAGAATTGAAATATTTGGGCGATGCCGTTGCCAATCCGAAACGCCCTTTCACCGCGATTTTAGGCGGCTCGAAAATTTCTGGCAAAATTGATGTCATTACCAGTCTGCTCGACAAATGCGATACTATCATCGTTGGCGGCGGAATGATATTCACTTTTTACAAAGCAATGGGTAAGGAAATTGGCGATTCGCTCGTCGAAGAGGATAAAATCGCGCTTGCAGAGGAAACGCTTGCGAAAGCAAAAGCGAAAAATGTGAAATTGTTACTTCCCACCGATGCCGTTGTTGCTGATGCCTTCAGCAATGATGCGGCTCGCAAGACCGTCAGCGTGGATAATATCGAAAAAGGCTGGCGCGGCTTGGATATTGGTCCCGACACTATCAAGCTCTTTAGCGATGTCATTCTTTCTTCCCAAACGGTCGTTTGGAATGGTCCAATGGGCGTGTTTGAAATGAGCAACTTCGCAGCTGGAACGCAAGCAGTGGCACGGTCTCTGGCGGACGCAAGCAGTAAGGGCGCAATCACGATTGTCGGCGGCGGCGATTCTGCAGCAGCGATTGAGCAATTTGGTTTTGCGAAGGCTGTCAGCCATGTTTCCACAGGTGGTGGCGCGTCGCTGGAATTCTTGGAAGGCAAAGAACTCCCTGGTGTTGCGGCGTTGAATGTGTAAAAATGTGTGAGATTCTGGTCTTGATGATTTTGTCGGTATATCTCTGTTTTTATTGTTTTTTCTGTTCGGTATGGTACTGGTTTTCGTTGTATTGCGCATAGCGGCAAGGGTAGGAATTAGCTTCGTTCCTGCGTCCGCATCACGTCCTTCTTTGTATGACTCTATGCAAGGAATGATGCGGTTTGTGGCATTATTTGTCTTCTGCATTTCAACTGCATTTCCCGTACTGCTTCAGGCTTCACCAGCGCAAGACCGCATTGACAGTTTGAAAAATCTCCTTCCCACCGCAATTGACACCGAGCGCATCAGCGCACTCAATCAGCTTTCCCGCGAATATCGCTACATCGCGCTTGATACCTCGTTTCTCTACGCAAAGCAAGCTCTCACACTCTCCGAAAAACTCGGCAATAAACTCGGCACAGCAAACGCGCTACGCAGTATCGGCATGGTGTATGAGAATCAAGGTAAGTACGATTTTGCCTTGGACAATCTTCTCCGCGCCGTTACACTCTTCGAGGAAATTGGCGAAAAATCAGGCTTGGCAAGTTCGCTGAATATCATTGGCGAAGCGTATCGCAGTCAGCAAAAGTACGACGAAGCAATCATGTATTATCGCCGTGCGCTGGCAATTCATACAGCAATGAGCAATCCCGACCGCATTGCAACGGTGATGACAAACATGTGCGCATGCTACCTCAAGCAAGGAAAATATACGAATCTGCTTGATAGCTTACTCTATGCAGAAAAGCTGTATTTGCAAGTAAACAGCCCGACAATTTTCTTTACATGGCTCGTTATTAGCGATTATTATTTCACGCAAAACGATGTCCCGAACGCGCTTAAATACGCCCGTCTTGCACTTGAAAGCTCTGAAAAAAGTAGTAATAAACGCTACATCATTTCTTCGTTGCAGAATATCAGCGAGGCGTATGACAAGCTCGGCAAAGCTGATTCTACCTTGTTCTACGCGCTCAAAGCCCGCGACGCGGCGCAAACATACGGCTTCCGCGACGAACTCCGCGAAAGCTATTTGCAAATTTCCGAACTGTATGCCGAGCGAAAGCAAAGCGATAGTGCGCTGCGCTACTTCAAAATGTATGCGTCCTTGAAAGATTCGCTCTTTTCAATGGAAATACAAAACAATATCATGCACGCCCAGATGGAGCTTGCCACTGCCACGCAGCAGCAAGAAATCAAGCGTCTCGCGCTCTTGCGGAACTCGCTTATTGTTGGTGTGGTATTGCTTGTTATTCTCGCGTTGGTTATTGCTAATCGGTATCGCCTAAAACGCAATACTGCCAATGAACTACGCCGCAACAATGATGAAATCTTGCGTCAGCAGAATATTTTGGAAAAGCAAGCGGCGGAAATCGAGCTTGCCAATACCGAACTGTTGAATACAAATGATTCGCTCAATCAGCGCAACGACGACCTTGCAGAACTGAACCGCGAGAAAAACGAGATTCTGGGTATTGTAGCGCATGATTTGAAAAATCCCGTGTCCAATATCCGTATGCTCTCGAAGCTCCTCCGCGATGATGCCGCAACGCTCACGGAATCAGAAGTGGTCGAGTTTGCGGGCGATATTTACACGGTTTCCGAGCGAATGTTTGAGCTGATTACTACGCTTCTGGATGTGAATGCGATTGAAGAAGGTTCGATTCGTTTCAATTTTTCGGTCTTTGAAATTGCGTCCTTCACCGAAAGTTTAGTGCATAATTACCGCTCTCGTGCAAATGCGAAGGATATAGCGTTGCACTTTGAACAGAATCAAAATAAAGACGGCTCGGAGCGATATTCCGTCGTTGCGTATGCCGACAAGAACGCAACCATGCAGGTTTTGGACAATCTCCTGTCCAATGCAATTAAGTATTCGCCCTATAACAAAAACGTCTGGGTACGGGTACTCTGCGATGATTATTCGGTGTTGAACGATTCCACGCCACCGCAAGGTTTGCTCGCCGAGCCGCAAGAATACGTGCGAATTGAAGTACAGGACGAAGGTCCAGGATTAACTGAAGAAGACAAAACAAAACTCTTCGGTAAATTTACGCGCCTCTCAGCAAAACCCACCGCAGGCGAGCATTCAACAGGCTTGGGGCTTTCCATTGTAAAAAAAATGGTCGAAGGAATGAATGGAAAAGTATGGGTAGAAAGCGAAGTCGGTAAAGGCGCGACGTTTATTGTGATGCTGCCCAAAGGCGAAGCATTGGTCTAAGAGAAGGATGGATATGAGCGTAACGCTCAAGAGGGTGGAGGGATAAAGTTTTTGCTGAGGAAAGAGACAGTCTGAGGGAATCCCTCAGTTTGTCTGTGCCTCAAGTATCAAGAAGCAGTGTGTGTGATTCCCAGAAGGCATGATGCAGCCAAGCGTTCATGCCTTTTCTTCGTTAATTCTTTCGTGATTTTTTCATGATTTCATTACACCATGAATCACCAACACAGCAACGCTGAACAACAATCACATACGCCTTCTTCGGACGAAAACTCCGCAAAAGCAAGTTCCGCAGAAGTAAAACCAGTAACAGCCTCGCGCCTTTTACAAGTGCTGGGTGTAGGATTTGGTATTGCCGTAACCGTCGGCGCGACCGTGAGTGGCGGTATTTTGCGGTCTCCAGCAGAAGTAGCCTCGCACCTGCCCACAACGTGGATGTTTGTTGGTATCTGGGTTTTAGGGGCAGTGTACGCGCTTATCTGTTCGCTGTCCTTCGCTGAACTCAGCACGATGATACCACATTCAGGCGGCTTCTACGTCTTTGCTCGCCGAGCATTGGGTGAATACGCAGGCTTTGTGGTCGGTTGGGCGGATTGGATAACAAGCTGTGGCACAGTCAGCGCATCAGCACTGCTCATTAGCGATGTGGCAATGGGTTTAGTGCCGGAATTGAAAGGAAAAGGCTTGCTCCTTTCGTCAATTCTCGTGCTGATGTTTGGCGTGTTTCAGTGGATGGGCATTCGTCTTTCCAGTATTGTACAAAGCTCCACGAGCTTTTTAAAGTCCACTGCGCTGCTTGTTGTAGCAATTGCCGCCTTTGTGCTAGGCGGACATGTTACGGACAACGTAACACTTTTCAACGCCGCGCCACAAGCCGCAGCGACAGGAATTTCGCTCTTTATGGCGACAATCCTTGCGTTTCAGGTGGTAATTTATATGTACGATGGCTATTACGGCGTGGTGTATTTTGGCGAGGAAGTGGTGAATCCAGGGCGAGATATTCCGCGCTCCATGTTTACAAGCGTGCTGATTTCTGGTGCAATTTATCTTCTCCTGAACATCGCCTTTGTTTATGTGATGCCGCTTCAGGGAATTGCGTCGTCGGATTTTGTCGGTGGAGCCGTAGCAAAACTGACGTTTGGGGTCTATGGCGATGCAATTGTGCGGGTGCTGATAATTATTTGCGAACTTTCCACGATGAATGCGTTTCTCATGTTTGCCGTGCGCACACTCTTTGCAATGAGCCGCGACGGTATTCTCACCGAGCGAGCTTCGACGGTCAATAAAGGCGGTACACCAACAATCACGCTGGGTTTGAGCATTATTGTTGCACTAGCATTCCTTCTTTCTGGCACATTTGAGCGGGCATTGGCAATTCTCACCTTTGCAATTGTTATCAATTACGCTATTTGCTTTTTGTCGGTCATCGTTTTGCGCTTTCGCGAACCCCACACGCCGCGTCCGTACAAGGCGTTCGCGTATCCGCTTAGTACAGGAATTTCCCTCGCGGTATCGGTGATGTTTCTCATTGGCTCAACGATTGGCGACACAGAGCGCAGTCTGTACGCGCTTTCCGCGCTTGCGTTGTCATATCCTGTGTACTTGTTGCAGAAGAAACTTGGCAATAGCACACAAAAGCAAAAAAGCTGAAACACGAGCTTTCAGGCGATGCTCACGTTTCAGCCTTCATATTTTAGTACGTGACTCTTGAATTACGTAGTGATAATGAAAGATGTCGGTAAGGAACGCGGATTTGAGGACTGAAGAGGATGTTGAGGATGGAGCAAAGTCCTCAACATCCTGATAGTCTGGGCTTCATCCGCGTTCCAAATAATCGTTGCTCAATTCGAGAATCATGTATTTAGCCCTGATATTTTCCTAAAACTCCAGCAATGACAGCACTTCGGCAAGCATTTTTGCTTTGTTCGGCAAGACTTCCTGTTCCAGCGTTGGCGCGAAGGGCGTGGGAGAATCGAAGGCAGCCAAGCGACGCACGGGCGCGTCTAAAAACGTGAAGGCTTTATCGGCAATGCGGGCTGCAATTTCACCACCAAAACCGCCTGTCAGCGTGGCTTCATGCGCAATGAGGACGCGGCTCGTGCGCTTGACCGAAGCCAGCACCGTTGCTTCATCGAAAGGAATGAGCGTCCGAATATCAACTACTTCCAGTTCAATACCTTCTTTTGTCATATCTTCCGCCAGCGCGAGTGCTTCATGCACCATTGAGCCGTAGCACACAATCGTTGCATCGCGTCCTTGCCGCACCACTGCTGCTTTTCCGAGCGGTACGATATGCTCCCCTTCTGGCACTTCATCCTTAATTTTTCGGTACAATCCTTTGTGTTCATAAAAAACAACGGGGTTGTTATCGCGTATGGAGGCGGTTAGCAAGCCTTTTGCATCAGCAGCCGTTGCAGGACAAACAACCTTGATGCCGGGCGTATGCGCAAACCACGCTTCGGAATTGCGCGAGTGGAACGGACCACCGCCCACGCCACCACCCGACGGACCCCGCACCACGATTGGTACGCCCATTGCCCAGCGATATGCCGTTGTTCCCGCAACGTTAGCAAGTTGATTAAACGCATTCGTGACAAAATCCATAAACTGCATTTCTACGACGGGACGCATTCCGTTCAAGGACGCACCAATAGCCGCGCCGACAATCGCCGTTTCCGAAATAGGTGCGTTCATCACGCGCTTTGTTCCAAACTCTTCTTCAAATCCTTTCGTTACCTTGAACGCCCCACCAAAACTGCCGCCAACGTCCTCGCCGATAATAAACACCGATTCATCGCGGCGCATTTCCTCGCGGAGCGCGTCCGAAATTGCTTGAATGTAGGTTATGACTGCCATAGTGCCTCCTGATTTCTTTTTGAAGTGGTTGAATGCAAGGTTTAATCTGGTCTGCGAGCCTATTTTTTGATTTTTACACTTTTCAATGATTACACCTACACACAAGGTATAATCTACTGTTCAGGCGTTTTTTGCCTCAAGGTCGGCAAAGTCATGATTTTTTGGACGCAGATGAAGATGATTGAATGGATGAAGATGATGAAAGAACAGAGAGAATCAAATGGATAAGCATATTTGCTCTATCATCTTCATCAATCCAATCATCTTCATCAATCCAATCATCTTCATCAATCCAATCATCTTCATCAATCCAATCATCTTCATCTGCGTCCCCTTATCAAGTTGTTGCAATCTGAACAGTTTCACAAGATTTATTGCGGTGTTTGAGGCGTTACATCGCGCAGCATGGCTTGTGGCTCGGCTTCATTGCGGATGTTCTCAACGGCAGCTTGCGCGGCGCGTTGTTCCGCATCTTTTTTGTTGCGCCCATTGCCCACACCGACTTTTTCCTCGCCAATCCATACTTCAATCACAAAGTTTTTGTTGTGGTCGGGTCCCGATGCTTCGATGATATTGTATCTCGGAACGCCCGTGCCTTCTGCTTGCGAATGCTCCAGCAAGATACTTTTGTAGTTCGTATCGCGCATGAGCGAGCCTTCATTCATCACGTGGAGCAACACCGAATTGATGATAAATTCTTTTGCCGCTTCCGCACCCGAATCAAGGTAAATTGCCGCAATGATGGCTTCGAGCGCGTCGGCGAGAATAGAATCATTGCCTTGCTGCAAGGAATGACGCGCACTCAGGCTCACCATGATAAACTCATGCAAACGCAGTTTCCGTGCGCAATACGCCAGCGATTTTTTATTCACCAGCCACGAGCGCATCTTGGTAAGTTCGCCTTCTTGTACATCGGAACGTAGGTAAAACAGGTATTCCGCAATCACGGAACTCAAAATTGCATCACCAAAAAACTCCAAGCGTTCATTGGAATAAACATTCGGATTGTGCAGAATTTGCAAGTATGAGCGGTGCGTAAGAGCTTGCTCGAAGTACGAAACCGTGCTAATCGGCACACGCAGGACATTCTCAAGGTCGTGGACTTTTTCCGGCGACAGAAAACCCACACTCGGAAACATGGAATCATCCAAAATGCTGGAACGCAGAAACTTGCTCGGAATGGCGGCAAGTTTCAGAATTTTGGTATGCAGTTGTTGAATAAAACTGTTCAGCATGGCGAAAACACCATTAGAGAAAACCGAGCCGCCGGAGCGCACGCATTCAGTGAATTAGGGATAATGCGCGTGGTCTAAAGGCTCAAGAATGAGGAATCATGAGGCTTTGCGCTTATTCGGGCATAGTAAAAGGAATTTCTTGCCGCCCTCGCAAGTATTCTTTGTTTGTTGCCAAATCTGAAACACCCGAAGCGATTGCACCGAGCGCGTCTTTATGCACTTCTGCAAATGAATCAGCACGATGTATGGCAGTGATTTTTTTAGCTTTTCGTGATGATACCGATTTTGCTGCTTTTGTACGAGTTTTTGTTGCTGTTGTTGCCATTGTGCTGTTCCTCTGGGTGTTGTGAAACCACATTCAAAAATGATTCTCTACGCCTTCCAAATCTGCGCGGGCTTGGCACTGGAAGCAAAGGCAGCAAGCGCGTTGCGGGTGTCAATCACGGTGTCGCACCATTGCAGAAGTTCAGCGTAATTGACCGCTTTGTGATTGGTAACAATCACGGCAGCATCATACGACGAAATCACATCTTCGCGCCATTCCACCGAGCGTTTGCCTGTGTAGGCGGCGTGTTCGCGCGTTGGCGTAATCGTCGGAATGTAGGGGTCGTAGAAATCCACAATCGCTTTTTCGTTCTGCAATAAATCCATCACTGCAAAGGTTGGCGACTCGCGCATATCGTCCACATCGGGCTTGTAGGCGAGTCCCACGCAGAGAATTTTGCTGCCGTTCATACACTTTTTCTTGTCGTTCAATGCCTCAATCGTGCGACGCAACACGAACTGCGGCATGGCAGTATTTACCTCGCCCGCAAGCTCGATAAAGCGTGTGTTCAAGCCGAATTCCCGTGCTTTCCACGTGAGGTAAAAGGGGTCAATCGGAATGCAATGCCCGCCTAAGCCCGGACCTGGATAAAACGGCATAAAACCAAAGGGTTTCGTCTTCGCAGCTTCGATAACTTCGTGAATATCAATGCCCATTTCATGAAAAACGAGTTTGAGTTCGTTCACAAGCGCGATATTGACCGAGCGGAAGATATTTTCGAGCAGTTTCACCGCTTCCGCCGTTTTCGGATTGGAAACGCTCACCGTGCGCACAATCGCTGCCGAATAGAGCTTTTCTGCGATTTCCAGCGCGTCCGCACCATCGCCGCCGATAACTTTCGGAATTGTTGCCGTGCCGTAGTTCGGATTTCCTGGGTCTTCGCGCTCAGGGCTGAAGGCGAAATACAAGCCTTCGCCAGACTTCAACCCAGAAGCCTTTTCGCAAATCGGACGAATAATTTCATCGGTTGTGCCAGGATAGGTCGTGGATTCAAGGATGATGATTTGTCCAGCGCGGAGATGCGGCGCAATCGCGTGGCTGGTGTTCACAATATAGCTCATATCTGGCTCGCGGTGCTTGGTGAGCGGCGTTGGGACGCACAAAATCACGGCATCTGCCTCGCGGACGAGCGCGAAATCTTTGGTGGCGCGAACCCGCTCCGAGCGGCTTAATTCCTGCATTTCTTCGGCAGGAAAATGCTTGATGTAGCTTGTTCCCGTGCGGAATGCCTCCATTTTTTGCTCGTCAATGTCGAATCCAATCACACGAAAACCTTGTTTGTAAAAAGCTGCCAAAAGTGGCAAGCCTACATAACCCAGTCCAACAATGCCAATCGTGTAATCACGTGTTTCTATGCGCTTCAGAAGTGCATCTTTCATGGTGCAACGCTTTATTTCAGAGAAATTTTTGTAGTTATTTTTTTGTATCTTGAGCATCTAAGGAACGGTAAAAATAAGTGTCCAAAGTCAATAGTGGCACAGACATTCTTGTCTGTGTTTATCGCCTGAATCTCGCGCTAACACTCACAGACAAGAATGTCTGTGCCACTAAAAACTTATGAAAGTTTATCAACTTAATTTTTAAGCCTTCCTAATGCTAGTGCGTCGTTGCATAGACGTGCCGTAACGCGCATGCGAACGCAAAGCCAACAAATATACCACGTTTTTCACACGCTATAAAGAACAAAGAAAGAAGCGCGAGAAATCTCATGCAGAAAACATCTTGGGGAATTATGTTCGTAAGCGTTGCTCTTCTGGCGATAAGTGCGCTTGTTGTATTGTTTGTACCATCAGGAATGCTGAAAAATGCGGGCTTGCGCGTGGTGGAATTGCTTATTCGTAGCACACTTCCGCGCTCGGCAGGAAGCAATACTGCTGTGAAAGAAATCAGCGTGGAAGAGCTTTCCGAGCAGCTTCAGCAACATTCTTCGCAGATTCTCCTCTTCGATGTTCGAGAAGAACAAGAATATGCCGTCAGCCACATACAAGGCGCAGTGCGGCTTTCGCCCGAAATCAAGAGCGAAGAATTTCGCCACATACTAAAAAAAACGGCTCACACCAAAAAGATAGTTTTGTACTGCTCCGTTGGAAAGCGCAGTGGTGATGCGGCTTATAGGCTGGAACGTATTGCAACAGAATCGGGTGCGGAAGCGGTGTACAATCTCACGGGCGGTATTTTTCGCTGGCATAATAGCGGCTTTCCTGTTATGAACGAGCAAGGCGTGGTGCGGCGTGTACATCCTTTTAATCGTTTTTGGCAAATGTTTGTGGATGGATAAATTTTCAAAAAGTTCTTCATTCAATATCTATGTTTCAAACCGAATTTTTTTCGTATCTTCAATTAGGGCTTACGCATATCGCCGATGTGCAAGGTTACGACCACATTTTGTTTGTAACGGCGTTGGCGGCAATGTATCAATGGCACGACTGGAAGCGGCTTCTCTGGCTCATTACGGCATTCACGCTCGGACACTCTCTCACGCTCGCGCTCGCGACGCTCAATCTCGTTTCCTTTTCATCCGAACTTGTTGAGTTTTGTATTCCTCTCACAATTTTCTGTACAGCGTGTGTGAATATCGCCACACTTCGCACAGAATCTAGCGTGCAGGCTTTTTCGCTGACACCACTTCAGGAGCGAAGCAAATATGCTATGGCACTCGTTTTTGGCTTTATTCACGGTATGGGTTTTTCAACGTTTTTGAAAAGTTTGCTTGGTAAGGAAATCAATATTTTTTTGCCGTTGTTTGCGTTTAATATTGGCTTGGAAATAGGACAAATACTCATTGTTACGGCAGTTTTGCTCCTGACCGTGCTGATGGTCAATGTTGTACGCTTGCGCCCTCGCGATTGGTCGCTTGTACTCTCTGGTGCTGCTCTCGGCGTTGCTTTGACCTTAATGCTGAAGACCTTTCCCAGCTAGAGTTTCAGCCAAGAAATCTCGTAATTTGTACCTCAACCTCGATTCACTTTCTCCCGATGATTTTCAGGATGCTTTTTATGTCTCACGCCTCACGTGCCGCATCGTGTCGTATGCTTTGTCTGTTGTTTGTGTGTATTCTTTGCGCTGCCAGCACGACGGCGCACGCTCAATTCGATATGCAAGCTATCAGCTATAATTTGAGTAACGTGCTGCCCACCGACCTCATCAAAACAACCGTTCAAGACAAGCGGGGCTTTGTGTGGGCTGCCTCCGATGCAGGTTTGGTGCGCTTCGATGGGCGGCATTCTACCTTGCACCGCAATTTACCTAGCCCTTACGTGAAAGCTCTTTTGCAAACAAGCGCGGGAGAAACACTGGTCTTGACGGATATGGGCTTGGTGAAAATTCGTGAAGATAAAGATTCTATCCGCTTTCCCATCGTAATTCCGGGAGCTTCCAGTAAAAGCGATTCTACCATTTTTTACGCAAAGTCTCTCTTTGAAGCCTCCAATGGCGATATTTGGATTGGCGAACCCGATGCCGTTCTGCGTCTCCGCAAAAGTGCTGGAAAGCTCGTAATAAAGCGGTTTCCCTTCGATGTTCGCTACACCGCCGACAGCTTCAACCGCACCTTTTCCTTTGCGGAAGAAGCCGACGGCACAATCATTGTTCTCACGCAGCGCGGTCAGGGCTTGTTTCGCTTCGATGAAGCCTTGCAGCAGTTCGAGCAGATTCCCGTAAAAGGGCAAGCGTTTATTGCTGCCAGCGCGATTTTACTTACCGACTCAAAACAAGGTTTACTCTGGGTTGCAACCAATAATGGTGTTTTTGAAACACGTTTGCGCGACCGCGATTCCGAGCGTGCCTGGAAGCAAATCCTCGCCGTGCGCGATGCAAGCTGTCTTGGACGCGACCAAGCGGGTAATATCTACATCGGCACGTGGTATCTGGGTTTGCATTGCTATTTCGCCGAAAGCAAGCAAATACGCGCTTTGGCGTACATTGACTCCAAAACCATCAACGACGTGCGCATGAGCAATGACGGCAATGTCTGGATTAGCGCGGACGACGGAATCACGCTTCTGCACCCCTACACCTTCTTCAAACCCGCATTACCCTTCGACCGCCCCTTTATTCAACAAACCATTCGCACGCAAAATGGCGATATTTTGGTGAGCGATGGCGCGTCGCTTCTACGCATCAATCCCTATGCGCCCACAATGCCCGCAACAGAAATTCTTTCGCTCCGAAACCGCGACGTTGGTAATCTCACCACCTTTGCAGAACACTCCGACGGCAGTATTTATGCCGCTTCGTCGGGTGGATTTCTTTTGCAAATTTTGCCAAATGGAACAGAAAAAGTTGTACGCCGCGAAAGTAGTGCCGATAATTTTTACTTCGCACTTTTTAGCAGCAAGCAAGGAATCATCTGGGGTTGCCATAATCCAAACGGACGCTTAACGGCAATTAGCCCGAATGGTAGCGTGAAGGACTACGATTCCACGCTTGGCATTACAAGTGGAGTTTTTGTGGTGCGCGAATCCGCAAAGCAAGATATGTACGCGGGCGGCGGCGGCAGTATGGGCTATCTTTTTCGCTATAATGCGGGTCGTGATGCTTTCGAGAATATCAGTGCAAAACTTCCTTTTTCTGTTACCGAACCTTTTTCGGTCAATGACCTCGTGGTGGAGTCCGATACGAGCATTTGGCTCGCAACGACCTACGGCATGGTGTATTACCACAACGGCAAGGCAGATACCATCCCGCTTTCGGGTGAAATTGCTCGCCGAAACGCGCTCTCGGTAACGCTTGCCCCGCAAGGCGGCTTGATTTTCGCCACCGACCACGGCGTGTATATGTACGTGCGCGGCGAAATTGTTGCGGTGGATTTGCGCTTGGAAAAAATGGTAATGTCGCCGAGCTACCGCAGTATCGTGGTGGATAAAGCCACGCAGCTCTGGCTGGGAACACGCTCTGGTCTTTTACTCTCGAAACAATTCGCTAAACTTGTTCCGCAAACGCAAACGCCAAGCATTGTCGCGCTTCGGGCAAATGGTGCGCCGATTACCCGCGACCAACGCGAGCATATAAGCGGTTTGTACCTGCAAGCAGAATTTACTGCGCTGTGCTATCCTGCCGAAAAAGTGCGCTACCAGACCCGTATGGTGCGGGTTCGGGGCAATGGCGATATTATTGATACCGACACACTCTGGCGTGAAGCCCGCTACGATGCGGAAGAAATTTTCCCCTCCGTACCAAGTGGTGAGTACATGTTGCAAATTCGCGCCCAGCAAGAAGGTTTCCTTTGGAGCGCACCCGTCAATTATCGCTTTTCCGTGCAGCCCGCATGGTACATACGTTGGTGGGCAATTCTTCTCTATCTTGCTGCTATTATCGGCTTGATGTTTTTAGCGGCGCGGCTTTGGGCATACCGTTTGGCACGGAAAAATCGCGCATTGAAAAAAATTGTGGAAGAGCGGACGCAGGAAATCCAACGACAAGTAACGATTTTGGACGAACAAGCGCGTGAAATCGAGCTTGCGAATACCCGTTTGCAAGAACAAAACGTGCAGCTTATTGACCTGAACCGCGAGAAAAACGACTTCTTGGGCATTGCAGCGCACGACCTCAAAAATCCACTGACGGGAATTATGATGACCGTCTCGACGATGCGCAATTACTACGACCGCATGAGCCGCGACGACGTACAAAACCAGCTTTTGCGCGTCGAGCAGACCTCGAAGCGCATGCACGGCATTATCACGGAATTGCTGGATGTGAATGCGATTGAAACAGGAACGCTACCATTGCATTTGTCGGATTTCGATATTGCGCCCATTTTACGCCAAGTAACGGAGGATTTTCAAGCCCGCGCATCGGCAAAAGATATTGCACTGCATCTTGATATTGACCCCGAAACACCAAGCATTCATGCGGATTCTAGTGCTGTTGTCCAGGTATTGGAAAATATCGTTTCTAATGCCATCAAGTATTCACCGAATGGAAAAAATGTCTTTGTTAGCCTTGCTCCAAGTAGTATTCATGCGGTACGCATTGCTGTTCGCGACGAAGGACCAGGACTTTCTGAGGAAGACAAAGGACGTTTGTTTGAAAAATTTGCAAAACTTTCTGCCCGCCCAACTGCTGGAGAAAGCTCGACAGGACTAGGCTTGAGCATTGTAAAGCGCATGATGGAAGGAATGAAAGGACAAGTGCGCTGCGAAAGTACGATAGGCGAAGGCGCGACCTTTATTTTGGAGTTTGCCGCAAGCCGAAATTGATGTAATGATGCTTGGGAGCGGCATTTTTGTGCAAATTTTTTACTTCTCATCCTGTTTTTGCAACTTCCCGCTTGCATTTACGCCATGAATGCGCTATGTTGCGCTTCATTAAGCATTTGCCGCGCAGCCTTGATTTCGTCCTCAACTCGAAATAGCGCATCAATACTAGCATCAATACTAGCATCAACACTATTGTTCTTGATATTTTCTTTCCTCTTTTTCCATGAATACAGAGCGCACATACAGCGTAGAAAAGAAGCACACATGGCAAAGTAGAGTGCTTCAAAGTAGAGTGCTTCAAAGTAGAGTGCTTCAAAGCAAAGCATTCATGCGGCTTCAGGCTGTTTTGCTCTTGGGAGTATTGTTGATACTTTCTTCGTGTGAAGATGGCGGAAGTATTTTTGACCCACCACCCCAAAATATCCCGACGGGGGAATATCGCGGTCAGTACACGCTTTTGCGCTCTAACCCAAGCGATACCAGCATTCGACGCGGCGTGTACACGGAAGTTTCGATGGCATTTGTTGTCAATTCTACTACCCGCACGTACCGTATTACGCCGACTGACACGAGCTTTCTTCCAGCGAGCGAAGGCGCATACACGCTTCGTTACGGGCGTATTACCCTTCGAGACCGCTCGCAGCGCACCTTCCGCGACCCCTCGCTCGTCCTCAACGGCGAATTTATCTACACCTTCGACGGTAATAGCTTGGTGTTAAGCCAAAAAGACAGTGTACGCCGCCGCGAGTACGGCTTAATTATGATGCGCGTCTTTTGACGAAACGGAATTGGTCGGGTCATTCGTCAAGAAACGCGGATGAAGCCCAGACTTTCAGGATTTTGAGGACTTTTTTCGGTGCTACATGATTTCAGTTGGAAATCAAGCGCAGTATTGGATTGAAAAGGTAATAAAATAACTCACCTTACGCACACCCTCACATTTGCCCTCACCCCTCGCTGCGCGAGACCCTCTCCCAGAGGGCGAGGGTTGATGAGAACTAGGTCTGAAGCCCTCTCCCCCTGGGAGAGGGTTGGGTGAGGGTGGTATGCGTAAGGTGAAAAAATGACACTAGTGGCTTGAGACTTCTTGTCTGTGTTGTTCGCCTGAACCCCGCACCAACACGCACAGACAAGAATGTCTGTGCCACTAATGGGGTCAAGGACTCTTTCCAACTACAATCATTTCGTACCTTTTTTTCTTTGTTTTTTTTATCCTCAACATTCTCTGAATCCTCAAATCCGCGTTCCCAAATCAAGACCTCACCAACTACGATACAACATTTAAAACACAACTTTTTCAATTTTCTAACCCTCATTTTTCTCTATGGCAACAATCGTAAACATCGAAGCCCGCGAAATCCTTGATTCACGCGGCAATCCGACGGTCGAAGCAGATGTTATTTTGGATGATTATTCTTTCGGACGTGCTGCCGTTCCCTCTGGCGCAAGCACGGGCGCACACGAAGCGCACGAACTCCGCGACGACGATAAAAAACGCTACTTGGGCAAAGGTGTTTTGAAAGCAGTAAAAGCGGTCGAAGAGGATATTGCCAAAGCTCTTATCGGCGAAGATGCCGACGACCAAGTACGTATTGACCGCCTTATGAACGAATTGGACGGCACGAAAAACAAAGCGAAACTCGGCGCGAATGCTGTCTTGGCGGTGTCGCTTGCTGTCGCAAAAGCTGCCGCAAATGCGCATGAACTCCCGCTTTATCGCTACATTGGCGGTCCATCAGCGCGGACGCTTCCTGTGCCGCTTATGAACATCATCAATGGCGGTCATCATGCCGATAACAATGTGGATTTCCAAGAGTTTATGATTGTTCCTGTGAAAGCAGATTCCTTCTCAACGGCAATTCGCATGGGAACGGAAGTCTTTCACGCATTGAAATCCGTTCTGAAAGCAAAAGGCGCAAGCACGTCCGTTGGCGATGAAGGCGGCTTCGCTCCGTCGCTTGCTTCCAATGAAGAAGCATTGGATGTGATTATGGAAGCGATTGCCAAAGCGGGCTACAAAGCAGGTGAGGACATCCTTCTCGCGCTCGACGTTGCGGCAAGCGAAATGGTCAATGCCTCTGGCAAGCCAGGCGTGTACAAGTTCTACAAATCCACCCAAGCCGAAAAAACCAGCGATGAAATGGTGGCATGGTACGTAGAATTATGCAAAAAATATCCGATTATTTCCATCGAAGACGGCATGGGCGAAGAAGACTGGGCGGGCTGGAAAAAGCTCACCGACGCGCTTGGCAAAAGCGTCCAAATCGTCGGCGATGACTTGTTCGTTACCAATGTAGAATTCCTCCAACGCGGCATCAAAGAAGGCGTTGGCAATTCTATCTTGGTGAAAGTAAACCAAATCGGTTCGCTCTCGGAAACGCTGGATGCCGTCGCACTCGCGCAGCGCAATGGCTACACGGCAATCATGTCGCACCGCTCTGGCGAAACCGAAGACGTAACGATTGCCGACCTCGCTGTGGCAACAAACTGTGGTCAAATCAAGACTGGCTCGGCATCGCGCACCGACCGCGTTGCGAAATACAATCAGCTGTTGCGCATTGAGCAAATGCTTGGCGACCAAGCCGTGTATCCGGGAATCAATGCGTTCCGCGTGAAGCGGTAAGACTCTTTTTTTGGGGTGTGAGGGTCTCACTTGCCACGTCTTCGTGGCGTGAGGCTCTCACTTTACCTCCTTGCAGCATCCATACACCCAAAGTGAGACCCTCACTAGGAAGTGAGAGCCTCACCAATCTTCCCCCTCCACATTTTTTGTGTGTTCGTGAATTTAATCATCTATGTCTCATCTTTAATTGGTTAGAGCTATGATAGTTTTTGGTACCGACGGCTGGCGCGGCGTGATTGCCCGCGATTTTACCTTCGACAACGTGCAGATTGTCGCATTAGCAACGGCGCAGTATGCCATTAAACTCGACAAGAAAAAGGCGAGTGTCGTGATTGGCTACGATGCGCGATTTTTATCCAGAGAATTTGCCGAGGAAGCAGCGTGCGTGATGGCTTCAAAGGGAGTTGTGGTGCATATCACCGATAGCATTGCCTCCACACCACAAGTTTCCTTTGCAACCAAGCAGAAAAAAGCGAGTGTGGGCGTTGTGATTACAGCGAGCCATAATCCCGCCGAGTACAATGGCTACAAACTCAAGGCAAATACAGGTGGTCCAGCATTTCCTGAGCAAATCAAGGAATTGGAAACCGAGCTTGCTGCGATTGAGAAAAAACGCCCCGTAATAAAGTTCAAAACCTACGACGAGTATGTGAAAGAGAAGCTCATTCGCCCATTTGGTGCAAAAGAGTCCTATTTACGCTATGTCAAGCGCAAAGTGGATATGCCCGCCATTCAAAAAGCTGGCTTGAAAGTTCTCTTCGACCCCATGCACGGCGCGGGAATCCACACCATTAAAGACCTTTTGCCAAAAGCGGATGAAATTCACGGCGACTACAATCCGTCCTTTGGTGAAATTGACCATCCCGAACCAATGGCGGAATATCTGCCTGTTCTCATGGAAAAAGTGAAGGAAGGCAAGTACGATGTGGGTTTGGCAACTGACGGCGACGCAGACCGCTTGGGTGCTGTGGATGAGCAGGGCAATTTCGTGGATTCGCACCGTGTGTTTATGCTGCTGATGAAGTATTTGTACGAAGACAAGAAAAAGCGCGGCGCGGTCGCAAAAACGATTGCACTCACTTCGATGGTGAACAAATATTGCGAAAAGCATGGAATCAAGCTGCATGAGCTTCCGATTGGCTTCAAGCACGTGAGCAAACTCATGGCAACCGATAAAATTTTGATTGGCGGCGAGGAATCAGGCGGCTTGGGAACAATCGTTCACATCCCTGAGCGCGACGGCGTGTTCAATGGAATGTTGCTGCTTGAAATGATGGTAAAACGCAAAAAGAAACTCAGCCAACTTGTGGATGAGCTTGATGCGGAGTTCGGACCGCACCGCTACCGCCGCCGCGACGTGCGCATGACCGAAAAACAAAAACAGGACATTCTGAAAGCCTGCGCTCGCAAACCAAAACAACTTGGTCGCTTCAAAGTAACCTCCATTGACACAACCGACGGCTACAAATTCTTTGTGGATAAAGGCTGGTTGCTCATTCGCGCATCAGGCACAGAGCCGCTTCTGCGTTATTATGCCGAAGCAGATTCTTTGACGAAAGTGAATGAATTGCTCGAAGAAGGCTTGAAGATGAAGTAGGGAAAAGAGCGACTATTTGATTGCACGGCAATTTCACTCATTCGCCCCCTTGATAAAGGGGGAACGGGGGATTTGCCGCGTAGAAGACTGCTTTGAAGCGGTGTTGAACTGTTAATCCCCCGTTCCCCCTTTATCAAGGGGGCGAATTCGACATCATTCAACATACCCGAATAGTTACAGCAAATTTTAGCAAAAAATAACCGCGCACAGCACAGATTTTATCAGGCTGGCGCGGTTTTTTTGTGTTGTGTGAGTTTTGTGTATTTTTGCCAGAGATTCTCTTTCACAACACCAATCGAAATCATTTTCTATGACCAGTCTTGCCGATTTTCCCACACCAACAAAAATCTCCAAACCCGCACCATATCTCATTTCTTTTGAATGGTCGGACGGGCGCGTAACCACGCTCACGCTCCGTGCCTTCCGCGACGCTTGCCCCTGCGCCTCGTGCAAAGGCGAAACCATCATGGGCAAGACCTATACCTTCGGAATGCAAGTAATGAAGCCAGGTATGTACGATTTAGCGAATATTCAAGCCGTTGGAAATTACGCCATTCAAGCCGATTGGAAAGACGGACACAACACGGGCATTTACTCGTGGGATATTTTGCGCGGCGCAGCCGAAGAATTTGCCCTCTCAGACGAGCAAATACGCGCCCTCGCCGAGCAAGCAGCAAAAGAAGGTTTGGTAAATAATCAATAAGCAACCACATTTTTAAGTTGAATATATTGCTTCGCACCAAGCATTCATGCGGCTCCCAGCTTTCATACTTCATCATTCATATTTCATCCTTTCCTCCATGTCCGACCGCATACTTTCGATAAGTGATATTACGCGCTCCGTGCAGCATTCGCTGGAAGACCGCTACGGTGCGGTTGCGGTGCAGGGCGAGATTTCTAATTTCCTGCAACATTCCTCAGGGCATCGGTATTTTACCTTGAAAGATAGTGCGGCGCAGCTCAAAGCCGTGATGTGGCGCAGTACGCCGCTTCGTTTCACGCCCACCAACGGTATGAGCGTGATTGCGCGAGGGAAAATTACGCTCTACCCGCCAAGCGGCGCGATGCAGATAGAATGCCGCAGCCTAGAAGCTCTCGGCGCGGGCGATTTGCAGCTTGCCTTTGAAGCATTGAAGCGAGACTTGTATGCGCGTGGCTGGTTTGATTCCTTGCTCAAGAAGCCGCTTCCGCGCTTCCCTACGACGATTGGCGTTGTTACCTCCGCTACGGGCGCGGCGGTGCGCGACATTTGCTCGACGCTTGCCCGCCGAATGCCGCTTGCCCGCATCATTCTTCGCCCAACGCTCGTGCAGGGCGAAGGCGCGGCAGAAGATATTGCTGCGGCAATTCAGGAACTGCACCAAACCGATGCCGAAGTGCTGATTGTCGGACGCGGCGGCGGTTCGATTGAGGATTTGTGGGCATTCAACACGGAAATTGTTGCTGAAGCCATATTCCATGCGCGTTTGCCAGTTATTTCTGCCGTCGGACATGAAATTGATTTCACCATTGCCGATTTTATTGCCGATGTCCGCGCTGCCACGCCGACGGCGGCGGCGGAACTTGCCAGCCGCGACCAAAGCGAGATTTTATCGGCTCTCTACGGTACACGCGAGTATTTGAGCCGTTCTCTGGAGCAACAAATTCTGCTTTTGAAAGAACAACTCCGCTCGCTTTCGGAACAATCAGCATTGAAGCGGTTTCCCAACGAAATTTTGCGCAAGCAGCAAGAACTCGACGACTACACAACCCGCCTCCACAAAGCCACCGAGCGCACCATTGCTCAATTCAAGCAGCAGTTGGAAGCCCGCACACGGCATTTTTCCTCGCTTCATCCTTTGCAGCCCTTGGAACGCGGTTTCGCACTGCTTCGCCGCGAAAACCCTGAAGGACAATATCCTGAAGGACAAGACCCTGTAGGGCGCATTGTTACTGCATCGGAAGAGCTTCAGGCGGGCGAGCGCATTATCATTCAGCGAAAGAAACAAACCGTACAAGCGAGTGTTGATGCGGTTTCCTGAAAGACTTCATCCCTCAAATTTCATATCTCATCCTTTCCATTATGAGCAATCTCGACCAACCCGTCGCCGTGCGTCAAGGCGAAGAACTTGATGCCGCAAAGCTCGGTGAATACTTGCGTCCGCACATTCCAGGAATGATGGGCGGTGTGGAGGTGCAGCAGTTTCCGAGCGGTTTCTCGAATTTGACGTATATGCTGGCGGCAAATGCTGGCGGAGCGCGAAAAGAGTACGTTTTGCGCCGTCCGCCTTTTGGTGCGAATATCAAATCTGCGCACGACATGGAGCGTGAATACAAGATTTTACGGGCTGTTCGGCAATCTTTCCCGCGTGTGCCAGAAACGTTGGTGTATTGCGATGATGCCGCCGTGCTGGGTGCGCCATTTTACGTGATGGAGCGTGTGCAGGGCATAATTTTACGCGGCAAACAGCCCGAAGGATTAGACCTCTCCGCGCCAGTAATGAAGCGGCTTTCCACGATGCTCATTGACAATCTTGCCGATATTCACGCCGTTGATACAAGCATACCCGACGTGCAGCAACTCGGCAAACCCGTCGGCTATGTCCAACGTCAGGTGGAAGGCTGGATTCAGCGATATGCGAATGCAAAAACGGATAAAATTCTGCACATTGAAGAAGTCGAAACATGGCTCCGCAACAACATTCCCGACGAATCCACCAACGCGCCAACGCTTATTCACAACGATTACAAATATGATAATGTCGTCTTCACGCATGATTTGACGGGCATTAGCGCGGTGCTGGACTGGGAAATGGCAACGCTCGGCGACCCGCTTATGGATGTGGGAACAACGCTCGGTTACTGGGCAGAAGATGACGACCCGATTCCGCTCAAGATGTTCGGTTTAACGCCGCTTGCAGGGAATTTGAACCGCGATGAAGTCGTAGCGCGGTATCAGGAAAAAACGGGGCGGAACGTCGAAAATATCGTGTTTTACTACGTGTTTGGGTTGTACAAAATCTGCGTCATTGCGCAACAAATCTACGCTCGCTTCAAAAAAGGCTTCACCAAAGACCCGCGTTTTGGTGGACTCATTTTCGTGATTCAAGCGGGTGCGGATGTTGCGTACAAAGCCTTACAAAGTGGGAAATTACGCGGTTTTTGAGGAATGATGCTGTATTATTCGTGCTGTCGTGGTATATTTGCTCTCTGTTTTGTGTGCTAGGTTGAATAGGCTGCACAGCCCTTCCTATCTTGTGTGTCGAAGAATTCACCATTTTTTTATCTTATCGTATTTATCACTATGAAAATTGAACAAATGCTCTGGACTGCCGAAACCGCCTGGCAAATGCGGGCAAACTCGGATGCCGTTTTTCATCCGCAGTTGGTGTTGTTTTTTTGCGCATCGCGCTTGGCGGGTGTGGATGAGCGTGTACAAGAATTGAAAACGCGCTATCCAGGCGCAGATATACTGGGCTGCACGACCGCAGGTGAAATTTCTGGCGATGAAGTGATTGACGAATCGGTATCCGCAACAGCAGTAGAATTTGCAGAAGCGAATATCGTTGTTCATTCGTGCGATATGGCATCCATGAGCAATTCCTTCACAGCAGGACAAACGCTGGGTTCGAGCTTCGACAAAAAAGGTCTTCGCCTTGTGATGATGATTTCCGATGGACACGTCGTGAACGGCACAGAGCTTGTGAACGGCATCACGTCTGCCTTGGGCGCAGGGATTCCCGTTACAGGCGGTCTGGCGGGCGATAAAGCGCATTTTGAAACAACACACGTGAGCGTGAACTCGCCGCTTACACCTGGAAAAATTGGCGCAATTGGCTTCTACGGCGAGCATTTACAAGTCGGACACGGCTCGGTAGGCGGCTGGACACCCTTTGGACAAGACCGCCGCATTACCAAATCCGCTGCCAATGTATTGTACGAAATTGATGGCAAACCCGCGCTTGGTTTGTATAAAGTTTTGCTTGGCGAGCGTGCGAAAGACTTGCCGGGCGCGTCATTGCTGTTCCCGTTGGCAATTCGCCCCGAAGATAATTCCCGCGAGCAAATTGTCCGCACCGTACTTTCGATTAACGAAGAGGATGGAAGTATGGTTTTTGCAGGAAATATGCCCGAAGGGTATCTGTGCAAACTCATGGTGGCAAATTTCGACCAACTCGTGGATGGCGCGTCAAAAGCCGCTGGAGAGGCTCTTCATATTGCCGATTTGCAAACATCCACCCAACGCTCGCTCGGTGTCTTGGTAAGCTGCGTCGGGCGCAAACTCGTGCTTGGACGGCGCATTAGCGATGAAGTCTTGGCAGTCCGCAGCATTCTTGGCGCGAAAACCGCACTGACGGGCTTTTATTCATATGGCGAAATTGCTCCACACGGCGCACTGCTCAACTGCGAACTGCACAATCAAACGATGACCGTTACAACCATTACCGAAGAAGTCTAAACGTGAATTGTACTCACCAAAAAGCCCGTAGGAAGCACATTCCTACGGGCTTTTTTGTGCAAATAAATACTGGCTTTGGTAGCACTGTCCTTGCCTAAAATTGTCCTTGCCTAAAATAGGTTGACCACGATGAGAGAATGTATCTACCCCATTCGATAGGCAACTGTCGAGTTGGTAGTTCGACTTTTGGCGAACTAGCATCAATGGTGGATTGTGGTCGTTGATGGTTGGATAATGCCGCCAAATGCGCTTCATATCGGATGGGAGTCATCCGATGGACGAATGGACGCGCTCGGCGTGATAGGTCATTACGGCTCTGTGCGTGTCGTTGCAGAGCTGCTCTTCAGAATGAATATCCTTGTGCCAATAGTCAAGATATTGATTTTTCATGCTGCCGCTGATGCGCTCAAAATGGGCGTTTTCAAGAACATTGTCGCACATGCTACCACGATACCATCATTCGACAAAGTATCGGTGTAATCGTTGGTAATGTTTGAAACCGACAATCCGCCGTGAACACGCATTCATATCGCTCACCCAGACCTGATTGATATTGTCAAAGATACGCCCTTCAAGAAGGTTTCGATAGCGATTGCCATTTTGCGAAAGTCTTCCGTGTTTTAACTCTGAGGATAGAGCGATTCTGTTGGATGAAGTGCGGTTATTCTCTGCTAATTATTCTCTGCTAAATTACAACAATTGCAGTCGTGAATGCTGCGAATTTCGCTCGCGTTCCTTTTCGCCTACGTTCTTACGCTCGTACAAGTGCGAGAATCTTTTCGGTCATTTCCTTCGTCGAAAGCGCGTTTTCTTTGGTGAGGTCTGCTGTTCGTGCGCCCGCTTGGAGAGCGGCTTGGACGGCATTTTCAATCGCACTTGCTTCATTGTTCAAACCGAGCGAGTGTCTCAACAGCATTGCCGCGCTGAGAATTGTGCCAATCGGATTTGCAATACCTTTTCCCGCAATATCAGGCGCAGAGCCGTGAATAGGCTCGTACAAGCCGCGTGGGAAGCCGTGTGCATTCGTTTGTGTGCCAAGCGAAGCCGATGGCAGCAAGCCCATTGAACCCACCAGCACAGCCGCTTCATCGGTCAAAATATCGCCGAAGGTATTTTCTGTTACCAGCACGTCGAATTGCGCGGGCGACATCACAAGGCGCATGGCGGCGGTATCCACGAGCACGTGCTGAAGCGTTACGGCGGGATAGTCTTTCGCCATTGCGCTCGCGTGTTCGCGCCACAAGCGGGATGTTTCCAAGACGTTTGCTTTGTCCACGCTGCTGACGTTTTTGCGCCGCCCTTCTGCTAATTGAAAAGCAAGCTGCAAAATGCGCTGCACTTCGTAATCGTGATATTCGAGCGTATCAACTGCCGTAATGCCGCCATCAGCACGAGTGCGGCGTTCTTTGGGTTGCCCAAAATACAAGCCGCCTGTCAGTTCACGGACAACAAGGAAATCAACATTGGTGAGCAGTTCAGGGCGAAGCGGGGAAGCGTAGGCAAGTTCGGGATACGCCTTCACAGGACGCAAATTCGCATACAAGCCAAGTGCCTTGCGAATAGCAAGCAAGCCGTCTTCAGGGCGCGTGGCAGCTTTGGTGTTGTCCCATTTCGGACCGCCGACCGCACCAAGTAAAATAGCGTCTGCCGCAGAAGCCGCATCAATGCTTGCCTGTGGAAGTGCGCTTCCTGTCGCATCAATCGCGCAGCCGCCAATAAGTGCTTCGGAAAACGAAAATGTATGGGAAAATGTGTGGGCGATATGCTCCAAAACCTGCTTCGCTGCGTGGCTTACCTCTGGTCCAACGCCGTCGCCGCCGAGAATGAGAATGTGTGCGTTCATAGAGTTATGTGCTTTCATAGAAAATAGATTGTTGCGAAATATGATTGTCCGAAGATACAATATTTATGCTGTAAAAGCCAGTGTTTACGCGCTTTGCAATTTCACACTGTAACTGGTCAGGTACTATCCCGTCTATTAGGTTTGTATTGTCCCAAAAGACAGAAAAAAGTGATAGATTCTGAATAATTCCTAGATTATTGTCCAATCGACAAGACCAAAGGCAAGCCGATTAAG
>JAAFIV010000013.1 GCA_013298775.1 Ignavibacteria bacterium
CTCGAACTCTTCCGCGTAAAACACAAAGTATCAACACTTTACCACATACGTTCCGTGTTGTTTAATCAACCTATTCCTCTGCAAATGGCGTGGAATCTTAACCCAAGACTCTTTGCGTAACTTCAGGGATAGTACAAGGAAATTCGACACGAAACATTACTCGAATACTTCCTCAAGCGGCACTTCAATACCAACAACGTCGTCGCGCACCAAGCCTGTACTAAAGGTTTGCGGCTTCGCGCCTGGATGAAGCACGGAAACAATCTGCAATTCTGGCTGCACAATCCAGCACGATTTGATGCCTTGTGCGAAGTATTTCTGCACTTTCTTATTGATTTCGCGGAGTGTTTGCGAGGGCGAAATAATTTCCACTGCCAAAAGTGGTGGCTCTGCAACAGCCGCAGGGTCTTCCGCGCCCCATTCGATGGCGTAGTACGGATACACGGAAATATCGGGAACGGCGGTTTTATCGCCTAGTTCGATGGTTAGTTCTGGAAAAATCACAAACTTCCGCTGATAACGTACTTTTAAGGCGGCAGATAAATTCATTTGTGTAAGGCTATGTTGCTGTGTTGGCATAGGTTTTCCGCGTTCTAATTCATACTCAGAAAGCTCGCTTACCGACTTGCGAAAGGCAAGGTTGGCTTCGATATCCAGTTCCAATGCGGTTTCCATAGACATTTTTCGCAAAAATTGAACAAAACAGATGTGGGTAAAATGCACATTTTTTCACAGACGGCAAAAACAAAAACATACCGTAAATACTGGGCTTGCGGCGTTTTTTGCTCCTGGCAAACATCAACAATCCGCACCATCGCCGCATAAAGACTTGCAGAAATCACGGGAAAATGCCATGTTGCGCCCTGTAACCGTCTTTTTCTCAACTTCGTCGTTGTTGTATGAATCGTCGCACATTTGCACAATCGCTTGGCTCGGCAGGATTGCTGGGAGCCGCATCCATGCTTGCTTCATCGCAAACTAGTCTTGCGGCAGTTCAGCAAAATCCTTCTCCCAATATTTCCGAAAAACGCCTCTTCCCGCCCGCGCTCCCGCCCGCGCTGAAATCAGGCATGAAAGTTGGCATTCCCGCACCAGCAAGCGGCGTTGCGAAAGAAGACTTCGAGAAAAAAGTAAAAGCATTTGCCACCGCGCTTGAATCCATCGGGCTTGTGCCAGTTTTGGCAAAATCGCTCGTCACGACAAACAGCTATCTTGCTGCTCCCGACGAGGTGCGAGCGCAGGAATTTATGGAGTTTGTGAAAAATCCTGATATTGGCGCAATCATCTGTGTTCGCGGCGGCTACGGCGTTATGCGCATTTTGCCTATGATAGATTTTGCCGCACTTCAGCAAAATCCCAAGCTCATTTCTGGCTTCAGCGACCACACCGCGCTTGTGAACACGATTTACCAACGCTGCAATCTCGTGGCTTTTCACGGACCAATGGCGGCAGCGGAGTTCGATGATTTCACGCGCCAATGGTTTTTACCGCTCGTCTATCCCGAACTCACCAAGCAAGCAAAATATGAGGCTATCAGCTACACCGATGCAACGAAGCTGACAACAATTGCACCCGGAAAAGCGCGTGGACGCATCGTTGGCGGGAATCTGACCATGATTACCGCGCTCATGGGAACGCCCTACGACATCAACACCGAAGGCGCGATATTGTTTCTGGAAGATGTTGGCGAAGCGGCGTATAAAATTGACCGAATGCTTACCCAAATGTGGCTTGCAGGCAAGCTCCAAAGCTGTGCGGGGATTGTTCTGGGACAATTCACGGAAGGAAAAGATGCTGGCTACGCAACAACCGTCGAGGAAACCCTGCGTTCACGCCTCGCGCCACTTAAAATCCCTGTTCTCGGCAATTTCCCGCTCGGACACGTGAGAGAAAAATTTACCATGCCGATAGGAGTTCTGGCAGAATTGGACGCGGACAATAAAAAATTCACCCTGCTTGAGCCATCGGTAAAATACTGAGGAAAGGATGAAATCTGAGGGCTGAGGGAGGAAACTTCCTGCTTTCATCCTTCAGATTTCATCCTTCATCCTTTCTTATACCCGTAAGCGCAATGGCGGCAACCAGACTTGCAGCAATAGCCGCGAGCCTCGTGTTTAAGCTGTGTAAAGACGATGTAGCCCGTTGCGGGGTCGCGGTAGTAGGTATCGTTGCGGGCGCAGGCTTCGGTGTGAAGGCGCGTAACGAGGGCATGATATTCGTCGGAGTGAACATCGTAGCGAGTTTCAGGCGAAAGAATGTCGAGCATCTGGAAAGAAAATTGCGGAAGACAAAGGCAAAAACGTGTCATTGTGAAGGGCAAATCTACAAGGAATTTCAGGAAAACACAACATCAAAACCCAGTATCAATGCGGTGAACGCAAAGAAAAGTAGAAAAAATCCTTGCAGGATGCGGATTCTTTTGGAGAAATCAGGGCAAATTTTACTATATTGCGAATTGCTGTGGAGCAACAAAGGCATAAATGCTATGCCCCACACTGTTCTCCTTAACAGCTTCGTTTACAAGCTCACCAAACACAATACGCTATGAAAATGTCTCGTCTGTACGTGATTGCAGGAATGATTGGCGCAGCCGCTTTATCGCGTGCGCTCCCACATCCGCCGAACTTTGCTCCAATGAATGCAATGGCACTTTTTGCTGGTGCGTACTTGGCGGACAGAAAAACATTTGCAATTATCGTACCACTTTTGGCAATGCTTCTCAGCGATACGCTCCTCCACATACTGACGGGCTGGGGCTTTCACGCTGATATGTGGATTGTGTATGGCACAATTGCAATTATTACCGTGCTAGGTTTTCGCTTACAGAACGAGCAGAATGGTGAACAGCGTTCAACGGCAAAATTGATTGGTTTTTCTGTACTTGCGTCGGTTCTGTTCTTCATCGTAACGAATGCTCTTCCCTTTGCAGTACACGGAATGTACGGAATGTATCCGCGTACATGGGATGGCTTGATTGCTTGCTTTGTGGCTGCAATTCCCTTCTTCCAAAACGCTCTTTTGGGCGACCTTGTGTTTACTGCCGTTCTTTTTGGTGGCTTCGCGCTTGCACAGCGCACCGTCCCAAGCCTTCGCGCAGAACTCACCGCTTAAAATTCGCAGCACGTTTTTTTTAAGCGCAAAACATTACAACATCTTGAAAATTAACAACATTCTTTGTCTTTTCGACTTCATAAAGTAGGAGTATTTGTATGGCGACATTACGATTTGGCAACCGAGAATTTGAAAGCTCACAAGCCGCGTTGATTCGTGATATTGACCTTGCGAACAACGGTCTTTCGGTGCTTCCATCGGAAATCGGGTATTTGACGAATCTGCATGGTCTCGACCTCACCGACAACGCGCTCACCTTCCTTCCGCCGGAAATCGGCAAACTGACGGGCTTGCAAGAACTCTTGCTCGGCGGTAACGAACTTTCCGCACTTCCGCCAGAAATCGCATTGCTGACGGGCATTCAAGTTTTGAACTTGCATGGGAATAAATTACGCTATTTGCCGAGCGAAATCGCGCTTTTGACTAACATTCAAGAGCTGGATTTACACGACAATCGTCTTCGTACCTTGCCGAGCGAGATTGGCTTTATGGTGCATTTGCGTAAATTGGACTTGTCTTCCAACAATCTCCAAACCTTACCAAGCGAAATTGCAAACCTCCGCAACCTGCGCCAAATCTCGATTGCAAACAATCCTGATTTGGATTTCAGCGACGCGCTCACCAAACTTGCAAAATTGCCGAACCTCCGCACCCTCATCATTGATGAAAACAGCCTCAATTTCCTTCCAAAAGAAATTGGTCAATTCATCAATTTGGATGTCCTTTCTGCCAAGCAGAATAACATCAACTACTTACCAGCAGACATCGGCAGCTTAACGCACCTAACCACGCTGGATGTGAGCGAAAACAACCTGACCTCGCTTCCAAAGGAAATCGGCAGCATGGCAAACTTGCACTATCTCCACCTCAGCCACAACAAACTGACCACTGTACCTGATGAAATCGGTCAGTTGCAAGGTTTGCAAGTGCTGAGTTTGAATAGCAACCGCATTGAGGGACTTCCCACCGATATTGGTCGCTTGCGCAATTTGCACACACTCGACTTACTGGATAATAAAATTCTCAAGAAAAACAAAGATGAGCGTTTGAAAATCAAGCGTCTCTTGCCGAATAGCGATATTTCATGGCTCAGTTTGCAAGACGACTAGTCTTCAAGCTCTTCCAAAGCAATACAATAAAAAAGAGGCAAATTTTTCTTCTGAAAAATTTGCCTCTTTTTGTTGCTCCCCATCTTCACGTCGGGCGGCTGAGGAGTGCGTGAACGCTGCCGTCCGGCGGGTGAGTCGCCCGCACAGCACTCGGATACTGCACTTGTGATAACAGCCGCTTCGGCGCGAAAGACCATCAGTTACCCTTTTTCTTTATTCCTGAGCGTCGCCATAAAAACCTCCGTACCTTTGCTAAGGGCAGAAATCGTCGCGGAAACCTGCACAAGCGGCTGAATAATTCCTGTTTGAAGATGAATGCGCAAACGGCGTAATTGCTGCGTGAGAGCCTCAATTTCTCCAAAAATTCCCTCCGAAGAATTCATGTCTGATTGCAGCTTGTTGGTCATCAGTGCTATATCGCGGGAAATATCTTCAAAATTTTTCAGCATTCCCAAAATGCGCGTCCGAATCTCTGCAATTTCTTTTGGTAAGTGCTGTGTTGTCTCGGAAAATGCCTTCATTCCTTTGCGAACATCGCGCAGCGTAACAATCCCGTAAATACAAAGCGCACCAAGACTTATCGCCGCAAATATTTGTGCCAATTCTTTCAAAACATCCATGACAACCCTTTACACACGTCAATAAAAACAGTACAAAAATCAGATAAGTGTATATGAAAAGACCCGCGCAAACACATCTTTACAAGCGTTTGAACGGGCGGCAATATACAAAAAAAATGGCAAGGAATACACTTCCTTGCCTAGAAATCTCAACTCTTTTGGTGTTTCGCTTTTGGAAGCAATAGCTTACAGAACGTCGCTCTTCGCTCGCGTAATTTCACGCTGAAATGCCTCAGAGCCAGCCTGTGCTGCTTCTTGCAAACGACCGATATTGTCTTTAATTGAGCCTTGTGCTGTGCCAATACGTGAACGTGCGTCGCTCATCAAGGTTTCTGCTTCATTCAAGAGCGAACCCGCTTGCTGACGAGCTGTGCGCACCAATTCATCGGCGCGGACTTTGCCTTCATTCACGTAGTCGCCCATGCGTCCGGATTGTTCTTTCGCAAATTCGCTTGCGCGGTCGTAAAATTCGCCGCCGCGCTCTGCAATATCGCGGCGCATTTCTTTTCCTGTTTTCGGAGCCAATAAAAGCGCAATCGCAGCCCCAACTGCGCCACCGATAATCATACCGATTGCTAAACCTTTTGAGTAGCCGCCGTTTTCAGAGTTCTGAGACATATAGTTTAAGTATATGAAAGTGAAACAAAAGTAGAACAGTATTTATTTCATTTAATTTTCATGTAAAGATTTATTTACATGAAAGAATCCAATCCGAAATCTCGCGTACCGCACCGTCGCCACCATTCTTTGTGCAAAGCACATCGCTGATTTCGCGCACCTTTGCGACAGCATTCGCGGGACAGGCAACAATTCCAGCAAGCTGCATCGCGGGAATGTCGTTCACGTCATCGCCAATATAGAGTGTTTCTTCGAGCGAAATGTTTAATGCCGTACAAAGTTCTCGCAAAGCCAAGGCTTTATCATGTGCGCCTGAAACAACGTGCTGAATACCGAGCTTTTGAGCGCGAGCCGCCGCAAAAGAGCTTGTCTCCGTCGTCATGAGTGCAACTTGTATGCCAGAATCCATCAGAAGACGCAATCCCATACCATCATGCGCTGAAAACCGCTTCATTACTTCACCGTCGGGTCCGTAGTACATTCCGCCATCGGTCAAGGTGCCATCTACATCTGAGACGACAAGGCGAATCTGTGTGCATTTTTGAGACAACAGCGAAGAACTCTGCAGCATGAGACAAGAATTTTGTAGATTTACGCGACAACCAACATTTCGCTTACCACGACAATCTACGAATTCTTTCCATAAGAACAGTATAAAATTAAAGGAAGAAACCTAAAATGCAGGAAACAACCCCAACATCCGTAAGCACTTCCCTCCCACAGAAACAATACTGGAATCTCACCTACACCATTCCCGAAGAGCAGTACGAAGCCGCTTACACCGCGCTTGCTTTTGAAGACCACATCGGCATCACGGAAGGCTTAGACGAATTAACTATATGTTACATATCAGAGAATAATTTTTCAGTTGAAAACAAAATAAATCATATAAACAAAAATTTCACTGAATTAAATATACAATTTACTTTATCACATAAAGATTTAATTACTGAAAAAAATTGGAACAAAGAGTGGGAAGATAGCATAGAACCTATTCATATAAACGAAAATCTCATTATTACACCTTCATGGAAACGCGATTCGGTCAATGCACCGCTCGTTGTCATTATTGACCCGCAAATGTCGTTTGGCTCAGGGCATCACGAAACAACGCACCAAATGGCGGCGTTAGTGCAGGAATGTACGCAGCAGGGCGCGACGTGGATTGATGCTGGTACAGGAACAGGCTTATTGGCTATCTTAGCGGTCTATTGCGGCGCGAAACACGTTTTTGCCTTTGATAACGACGAATGGTCGGTGCTGAATACGAAAGAAAATATCGAACGCAACACCGCTCTTCCCCAAGATAGCATCCGCATTGAGCAGGCAGACGTGTTTACGGTAGAATTGCCGCCCGCACAAGGAATTGCGGCAAATCTGCACAAAAATTTAATTAAACCGAATCTTACGCGATTCTACAATGCCCTTGCGCCAAATTCTCCACACCCCGCACATCTCCTTGTGTCAGGGATTTTGCGCTACGATGCGGATGATGTTATCGCAGAAGCTCTCAAGGTCGGCTTTCGGCATCAGGAAACACGTACAAAGGGCGATTGGGTTGCGTTGCACTTTTGCAAAGAGTAACTACGACGCAACTTGGCTACGTCTTCCCGTCCGACGGCTGAGGAGTGCAAGAACGCTGCCGTCGCACGGGTTTCACGGCAAGGATAATGCTGTATCACCCAGTAGCTTTACCATAAAATTTCACTGCGAAACCCGTTCTGCCGTGAAGAAACGGTAGGACGATGGCTATCCCAATACTTCAACACGTTTAATTCTTTCACAAACAAATGACTTACGCAGCTTTTGATATTGGCACAAATACGTTTTTAATGGTCATTGGCACATATTCCAACAACGGTGAATGGACGATTCTTCACGACGCACACGCCATTGCCCGCTTAGGCGAAGGCGTTCAGCGCACAAAGCACATTTCGCGGGAGGCACTTGGACGTGCAGAAGCAATCGCACGAGAATACGCCGCACTTTGCCAGCAACACAAGGTACAGAGCGGCTATGGCGTAGCAACAAGCGCAGTACGCGATGCAGAAAATGGAATTGAAATTTGCGCACAACTTAGCTCCATCCTCGGCTTTGAAATACGACGTATTAGCGGCGAAGAAGAGGCGCGATTATCATTCATTGGTTCATATGAAACAGATGAATTACAAACAGTGATTGATATTGGCGGAGGAAGCACAGAGTATGTAACAGGTGAAAATAATCATGTAAAAATGCGCAAAAGTTTACAAATGGGTGCAGTGCGATTGTCAGAACAATTCCTGCAATCAACGCTTCCGCTTTCACGGGAAAACGTAACGACAGCACGGCAGGAAATTCAGCAGCAATTACGCACACTGCCTCAAGCACAGCAGCGAAGCGAAGGAGCATCACCAGAAGCATTTGCCAGCGTTGTCGGGCGGATTGTCGGCGTAGGCGGAACGTTTACCACGCTTGCGGCAATGGATTTGGGCTTGCAGGAATTTCACGGCGAGCGCGTTCATTGGCACACCTTATCGCTCGCCGCGATTTCGTCTATGACTGAGTATTTATCACGCTCTTTCCTAGCAGAATTGCTCCAAAATCCCGCAATCCACCCACAACGTGCCGATATTCTTCCGGCAGGAGCATTGATTTTAGAAGAATCGTTGAAATTTTTCGGAGCGCAGGAATGCACCGTCAGCACACGTGGCTTGCGCTATGGGGTTTTGAAAAGCTGCGCACAAGAATCCTAATCACCCTTTCCTCTGATGCTCTGTCATCCCGCCCATAACCTGCTGCATGATACGAATTTTTCCCCAACGCGGCAGCGTGCGAAGCGAGTACACAAGAAATTTCGTCAGAAAGCCTGGCAATACGGTCATTCTTCTGCCTAAGGCAGTAAGTATTGGCACTGCAACATCTTCTGGCTTCAAAGCCATGCTCATTTTCATATTTGCAACTTCACTAAATCCCGTTTCCACTGGACCAGGTGCGGCTGCCAGAACATCCACACCAAATGGCTTCAACTCCAGATTCAAAGCCTCTGCTAGCGATTGCACATACGCTTTAGTAGCGGCATAATGCGCAGAATATGGAACACCTTGAAACGCAACCATTGAACTCAGCAAAATCATCCCACCTTTTTTACGCTCACGAAATACGTTGCCGAAATGGTGCGTGAAATGAAGCAATGCGGCGCAATTCACCTGAAGCATGGTGTATTCTTCGTCGAATATTGAATCAACAAAGAGACCCGAGGTACCAAACCCTGCTGAGGCAACAAGCAAACCAACATCAAGACCTTGAGCAATTTTCAAGACTTCCTGAATGCCCGCTTTTTGAGACACATCCGCTTCGGCAACAATGATTTCCACACCATGCACGGCGCGGAGTTCGCTCGCAAGCTCGTCCAGAAGCGGCTGACGACGAGCGACAACAAGCAGATTTAGCCCAACTTCAGCAAGGCGCATCGCGAGTTCTTTGCCAATACCAGATGACGCTCCTGTAATCAATGCCCACGCGCCATAGCGGGTTTTGAGCCTACTTTTTTCTGTGGTAGAGAGTTTCATAGAAATAATGAGATAGTTAAATAAAAACAATGTTTATTTATTAAACATTGTTTAATTTTATGATAAAAAAATTACTTACTTCTTCCCTATTTTCTTTTTCGCCAATACTTTCGGTGCTGAAAGCATGATGGCAGGCGTCTCTTGATGACGCGGCATCATTGCATTCATAAGGAAATTAAACGCTCCTTGCAGCAAATCATCGTACTTTTCTTCGGGAATGGCGGCAAGGCGTTTGCGAATCATCAGCGACACGCTGCCATGCACAAACGACCACATTGCAAAAGCAGCCGCATCGGCATCTGCACGAGGCAAAAAACCTTGCTCCATGCACTCTTGAACCGTTTTTCGTAAAATATGAAAAGCCGTGCGCGTCTCATCAAAATCACATTCTGCCATCTTTTGAATCGGCGCACTCATAATAAAGAGAAGGTCATATTCAACAGGATTTTCCATCGCAAAGCGCATATATGCTCGCCCCGTTGCCCAAAGCCGCTCTAGCGGATGCGGCAAGGCTTCCAGCGATTGAAAGAGCGCGTTCAGCTTTTTCGATGCTCGCACAACCAGTGCAAATACAATATCCTCTTTATCGCCAAAGTAGGAATAGAGCGCACCTGGCGTGTATTCTACCTCATCTGCAATGCGGCGAATCGTAACGGCTTCATACCCTTCTTTCGTAAAAATACTCATTGCCACATCAAGGATTTGCTCGCGCAATTCCTCGCGCTCGCGTTCACGGCGTTGAATACTTTTGAGATTTTTTGCCATAACACATTCACAATAAAAATACTTACCTCAAGACAGCTTAACAAATGGCTGTCCTGCCAATGCTTGTACGAGAGCAAAACCGCACACAAGCGCGTACACCAAAGAAGCCACCAGCACAAGCGGTGTTGCGGTGCTTGGGGCAAACATTCTTGCAAGAAAGAATCCCAGAAGCGGCAGAACTTGAATTGCGTGGAGACCGATAAAGTGCATCACGCGCAAATCGCCGACAGAGCGGCTCCACGCCAAGAATGGCAGCCCAAACGTCCCGTCAGGCGCACCAACACTATGCTGCAAACGTCCGCCCATGAGATAGCCCTGCAAACTCGCCACGATAAAAATACACAAAGCGCAGCGAATAGCCCACAAATACGTGGTTTCCGCATCAATCGTTGTTTCTTGAAAAAAGAGGCGCAGCACAACAGCAACGGCAAACGTATTTACGCCAATCGCAATCCCCATGAGAGCGTACACAGCACCATTTATCGGGCTTGAGATATTAAAATGCGACAACATACCGCGTCCTGCCTGCCCTGCAATACACACTGTTTCAATGACCATCGTTACAATTATCGCCCAAACAACCGTATTTTTCGTACTGCTTTCTGGCAAATAGCCCAGCAACCACGCCATTGTCCACGAAAAAATGCCAATAGAAATGGCAAATTTTATGGGCTTCAGCCAAACATTCACGTTGTTGAGTGTGCGGTTATCTATAAGCATGAGTACCGAAAAAGCCACCAACGCTAGAAAATGCGCGGCTCCCAGTATTCCTAATGAAGAATTTCGCTGGAAGATTGTCGAAAGAAAATTTGCCATAGCAATGGAATGATACTGGTAAAGAAGTATGAAAGAACGCACAAACACTCGTTCTAGTGGCAAAGATACAAAAATTTATTAAACAGTCAATAAGAATTGAACATTGTTTAATTTACTATCGCACTTTTACCTTGGACAAACTACGCTTCCCCATATCAAACCTCGCATTTACAGCCGATTCGCAACTGCCTCCGCGCACTTCTGCCCATCAATCGCGGCGGAAACGATCCCACCCGCATAACCAGCACCTTCCGCGCATGGGTACAAGCCGCGTATCTGCACGTGTTCGAGAGTTTCGGGATTGCGCGGAATACGCACAGGCGAGGACGTACGCGATTCCACACCATGCACAACTGCCTCATTCGTAAAATACGGTTTCATGCGCTTTGCAAGCTGTTCAAAGGCGCGTTGCAACGATTTTCCAATCATCGGCGGCAAGAGTTCATGCAATGGCGCGGCGATAATGCCAGGTTGATACGATGTTTTGGGCAATGTTGCAGAAGTTTTCCCGCGCACAAAATCCACCAAACGCTGTGCTGGAGCGGTTTGCGTCTTCCCGCCTGCTTCCCACGCGATACGTTCTAATTCTTGCTGAAAGCGCAAGCCGGCAAGTGCGCCAGCGTGTTGGTACGGCGCGAGGTCAGGAAGATTGATTGCCGCAACAATGCCCGAATTTGCAAACGGATTATTGCGCTTGGATGGCGACCAACCATTGGTAACGATTTCGCCTGTTGCAGACGTTGCACAAGGCGCGACGATGCCGCCCGGACACATACAAAACGAGAATACACCGCGTTCGCCGCCCTGCTCTACGTTCTGCACCTGCTCCACCCATGAATACGACGCTGGTGGTAGCAGCTCGTGGCGCGGCGTACCGTGAGCGCGATACTGCATTGCATCAATCAGGCTCTGCGGGTGTTCGATGCGCACACCCATTGCAAAGGGCTTTTGTTCAATGAAAATATTTTTAGTGTGTAAAAGTTCAAATATATCTCGTGCGGAATGCCCCGTTGCAAGAATGAGTTTGTTTGCGAGAAACTCCTGTCCCTGTGCGGTTCTCACGCCTTGTATTTCGTTATTGTGCAGCAAAATATCGTTTACGCGCTGCTCAAAATGTACCTCGCCGCCCGCTTCCACAATGCGCTCCCGCATTCGCTGAATGATATTCGGCAGTTTATTCGTCCCGATGTGTGGATGCGCTTCTACGAGAATATCTGCGGACGCGCCGTGTGCTACCAGTGTTTCCAGCACCGAGCGCACATCGCCGCGCTTAGTGGAGCGCGTGTAGAGCTTGCCATCGGAATACGTTCCCGCCCCACCTTCCCCAAAACAGTAGTTTGAGTCAGTGTTTACAACGTGTTGGCGGTTGAGTGCGGCGAGGTCGCGGCGGCGGGCTTGCACATTTTTCCCGCGCTCCAGAACTATCGGCTTTATGCCGCGCTGAATCAGGGTGAAAGCAGCAAATAAGCCCGCCGGACCCGCGCCAACAATCAACACGGGTGAGGCGTTTGCAACATCGGGGAGAAGCATCGAAACAACACGCTCGCCATCCTCTTCTCTCGGCATTTCGCGCACAAAAACCTCGACGCTCAAATGTACTTTAATCTGCCGAGAACGAGCATCCAAGGAGCGTTTGAGCTTTTTGACTGCCGAAATATCTTCTTCGGCAACGCCAAGCATTGCCGCAATCGCGGAGCGTGTTCGCTCTTCGCTTGCTTCTTCTTCTACATTCAGTGTTATATTAAGCAGTTGTTTCATTTACTTTTATTCATTTGAAACATTTTATATACATATAAAACATATATTATTATTTTCACATATCCTTAACAATACCAACTATATGCTCAAAAGCACGTCGCACGTGTGCCTCGCTTGTATGCAAGTTCCCGACCGCAAAGCGGAGCGTGTAAACATCGTGGAGTTTTGTATGAACAAGAAATATCTGACCGTGAGCATTGATGCGCTCTTCGAGGTCGGCGTTGAGGCGTTCCAGCGTTGCTTCGTCCGCATTTGCCAAATGCTGGGGTTTGTAGCGAAAACACACGAGCGCGAACTCTACGGGCGCGGTACATTCAAAGTCGGGATGTTCATGTACCAAATGTGCAAAAAACTGTGCAAGCGCGATATGCTCCCGTAAGCGAACTTTGATGCCCTCTACACCGAAATATCGCATCACAAACCACAATTTGAGTGAACGGAAACGTCGCCCAAGCTGGATGCCGTAATCCATCATGTTCTCTACTTGCCCGTCTTCAGTTGTTTTCAAGTATTCGGGAATAAGGCTAAACGCCTCCTTCAGCACCTCTGGTTTGCGGCAATACAAAACGCTAAGGTCAATCGGCACAAACAACCATTTGTGCGGGTTGATAACGATGGAATCCGCTCGCTCCCAGCCCTGAAAGCGGTCGCGCCATTCTTCAAGCATTGCGGCTGGTCCCGCCCATGCTGCGTCCACGTGAAACCAGACGTTTTCCCGCTCGCAGACCGTCGCAAGCTCTTGAATGTTATCGCTGCTTCCCGCAGAGGTTGTTCCCACCACGCCCACGACCGCAATCGGCGCGTAGCCAGCTTCCCTATCGCGCTGGATTGCCTGCTCCAAGGCTTCGGTGCGCATTTGCAAACGCTCATTCACGGGGATTTTCACACAATTTTCCGCGCCCAACCCCAGCGTAATACAGGCTTTATCAATCGAGGAATGAACAAGCTCGGAGGCATACACGCGCATTCGCGGCACTTCCCCGCTTCGCCCCGCAAGTCCGCGCTCGCGCACCTGAAAGCCCGCCCGTTCCCGCGCACACGCCAGAGCTTGCATCGTGCTGACCGAAGCCGTATCGAAAATCATGCCCCAAAGGGTACGCGGCAAGCCCAATGTTTCAGCGAACCAGCCCAAGACCAAGCGTTCAAGCTCTGTCGCGGCTTGTCCGCTTTTCCAGACCATCGAGTTATTATTCAGCGCGGCGATGAGAAACTCGGCTAAAATCCCGATACTGCTGGCAGAAATGGAAAAATAAGCGTAAAAATTCGGATTATTCCACTGCGTTGTGTTCGGAACGATGATATTTTCAAAATCGCGCAAAATATCTTCGACCTTTTCACCCAGCATTGGTGCGCTTTTCGGCAATTTTTCCTGTAAAAAATTTGGCTGCACGGCGGGCAAAACTCTCGGCACACGATGTGGTTCATCCGAAGCAACGCGCCCCAGATATTCTGCTATCCACGCCGAAATTGTGTGGGCGTGCTGGTGGAATTCTTCTGCGGGCATATCGCCCCAATGCTTGATGGTATCTTGCGTCTGGGTCATACGATTTTAAAGTTTAATCAAAAATTGCTCTTGAATACAATGCAATGTAGAAGTTTTTCTCCAGTTCGCCCAACATCAAATTTTCGATACATACCCCTGCGATATTGGACATCACAATAACATTCAATAGTTTGCATACTCGGTATTGCGATAGTCGCGTTTCTACACTTTGCCCTTGAACATTGATTTGTATGATTTCACATAAATTTACTCGTACAGCCATCGTTCAACGGGTTTTTGCAATAAAAACCCGCTTCAGCGTTGCCGTTCACGCTTTTTATATTTTTGGATGCCTTCTGCTTTTGCCCCGCCCGTGCCGTGCGCATGATTCGCTCTCGACCACGCAACAACGCACCTCCGAACTCCTCTCGCAGTTACAGAAATCCGAACATCTTCAAGAATTACTTTTGCGCAACACGCTCATTGCCGTAACGTGCGCTGCACTAGCATTGGTGGCGTTTTTTGCTGTGCGCATACAAACGCGGAAAACGAGTAATCGCGCACTCAAACAGCAAAATAAGGTACTTGCACAAGCAAATCAGGAAATTGAGCGGCAGCAACGCATCTTGGAAGACCAAGCGGCGGAAATTGAGCTTGCCAATAGTGAACTTTCCGAATCTAACCTGCATTTACAACGCCTGAACGATGCTATTCACGCACAACTTCAGGAATTAGAGACGCTCGACGAAATTGTGAAAACGATTAACCGTGAACAAGATGTCGTCAGCCTTTTGCACACTCTCCTCAAGCAAGGTCATCGCTTGCTCCCTCAGGCGGAAAAAGGCTCGGTACTGGCTCTGCATCACGATTCCGACGATTACCGTTTTGTGGCGTTTCACAACTATTCACAAGCAGAATTTAGAAATGTCGCACTGACGCACGAAGAGATGGAACGGCGGTACACCCGTGTCTATGGCTTGCAGGGCGGCGTGTACATTGTTTCGGACTTCCCTTCGCATACGCCAGAGGGTCAAAAATTCAAGGTTCAACCGCCTGCCTGTGCGCTTCTCATCACCATTCCGATTGATGGCACGATGGAAGGGATTTTATTTTTTGATAATTTTTCCTCAAAAACAGCCTTCACCGCAAGCGATATTGAACGCTGCCAACACTACCGCGAACACGCGATTGCGGCGTTTGCAAAGGTGCGTACGATTGCGGCAATGCAAAAAACACAGCAGGAATTAGCGGCGCGAAATGAAATGCTCCAAGCACTGAACGTGGAAAAGAATGAGTTTCTAGGGATTGCGGCGCATGATATGAAAAATCCGCTTGCGCAAATTACGATTGGCGCGGGCATGATAAAACGCTTCGCAGACCGCCTCACGCCTGAAGACTTATACACCAAAGCTGACCACATTGAAATGACCGCAATGCGTATGAGCCGCATCATTTCTAAGCTCCTCGACATCAATTCCATTGAAACAGGAACAATGCAGTTGCAGCTTTCCGGCATCGAACTTGCCCACGCGATTGCCGTCGTGGTGCGCGATTTACGCCCGATTGCCGAACGCAAAAATATCACGCTGATTGAAGAATATGACCAAAATACAGAATCGCTGCACATTCTCGCAGACCCCTTTGCACTGCGCAGTATTATTGAGAATATCGGCTCAAATGCTGTTAAATACTCGCCTCAGAACACGAGTGTCCACTTCCGCCTCGTGCGTAGCGGAAACCTCCTGCGTTTCGCTATCACCGATACGGGACAAGGTATCACGAAAGAGGACATGACGAAATTATTTGGGAAATTTGCCCGCCTCTCCTCCAAACCAACAGCAGGAGAAAACTCCACAGGGCTTGGACTTTCTATCGTAAAAACACTCGTAGAAATGCTCCATGGCAAGGTTTGGTGCGAGTCCGAGCCAGGCAAAGGAACAACGTTTTTTACCGAATTTTCCATTTACAACGAACTAAAACACAGCACATCCCCCGCGAACACTTTTGCTCTTGCCGAACAAGATTAAACCTTCCTCAGCCGACCAATCCTTGCATCAAACCTGAGCAGTTGCTGGAAAACAACATCTTTGAAAAAAAAATGTTTTCGTTTGATAAATAATTATTGTTTTACAGTAATTATTTATATTTTTACAGCGAGAAATTATTGTTATCTCTTTTCTTTCTGTACATTCTATGAAAACAGTTCGATTTATCGCACATATCCTCTACGGAGCAGCATTGATACTGGCTGTGGGCTATGGCTTGACGGCGCTTTATTCCGCAGTCGTGATTGCCTTCAAAACCCCGCAATTCACCGTGATTGACGGCGGGCGACGATTCGCAATTTTGTACCCCTTCTCCGATGCCCCGTTTTTACTGGGCTTGAACGCCTTTGGGCAAATTTCGACCATGATTTTGCTTATCGCGCTCTACGCCGTTTTTTTCTTGCTGTTGAGCGAAGTTTTTCAAATTTTTCGCGCCGATAAGTGGTTCACAAAGCGAGGAATTACGCGGCTTCGAGCATTTTATCTGGGGAATTTTATCGCGCCGTCCCTCGCGTATCTTTTTTGTGTGCTATGTTGGGAAGTAGAATCGCCCGCCGAGCTGCTCGTGGGATTACACGCGCTTTTGGGTGTATTTACGTTTTTCATTGCTGCCATTTTCGAGCAAGGTGTGCATTTACAACATGAACAAGATTTAATCATCTGAAGCCAGTATTCATCCGTCGTGCGGACGCTCTTGTCTGTACAACCTACATCGCATAAAACCATGCCTATCATCGTAAACATAGATGTCATGCTGGCTCGGCGCAAAATGCAGAGTAAAGAACTGGCGGAAATCCTCGATATTACGCCCGCAAATCTTTCCATTTTGAAAACAGGTAAAGCAAAAGGCATCCGCTTCGATACGCTGGAAGCCCTCTGCAACGCGCTCCAATGCCAGCCTGGAGACATTTTGGAGTATCTTCAGGATGAATCTGCCACCCACAACACCAATTCCTCGTAAAGCCTCGCCATCGGCTGAATAGCGCGTAAAATCTCGCTTTCTCTTCTTTTGCCACATTCTTCCCGCGAAGAGTGCGGGTGTGCTTTGCTTTTTTGCAAAGAATATAGCCTACAATACGCATCAATACTACATTTTACTGACAAATCCCCACTCACCATGAACAACAATTTACATATCACCAATCTCTCAAAAACCTACGCAAACGGCATCAATGCTTTGTCGGAGGTTTCACTCCACCTTGAAAACGGGATGTTTGGTTTGCTCGGACCCAACGGCGCGGGCAAATCCTCGCTCATGAAAACGATTGTCGGTTTGCAACGCCCCACAAGCGGTTCGCTTTCACTGAACGGCACAGATGTACTCGCAAACCCGCTTGAAATCAAGCGGCAAGTTGGATATTTGCCCCAAGATTTTGGCATATATCCTCGCGTTTCCGCACTCGACCTTTTAGACCACATCGCAGCATTGAAGGGCATTTCAAACAAAAAAGAGCGCACCGAACAAGTAACGTGGCTTTTGGAAAAAACGAATCTCTACGCCGAGCGCAAGCGTGATGTTTCCTCGTTTTCTGGTGGAATGCGCCAGCGTTTTGGCATTGCGCAGGCTCTTTTGGGCAATCCGCGCTGTATCATCGTGGACGAGCCAACGGCAGGACTTGACCCCGAAGAGCGAAACCGCTTCAATACTGTGCTGGCGGAGCTTGGCAAGGATGTAATTGTGATTTTATCCACGCATTTAGTCGAGGACGTGCGCAATCTGTGTTCAAGCATGGCAATTATCAACAAAGGGCGCGTGATTGCGCACGGCACACCCGCAGAATTCCTTGCGGCGGTCGAGAATTGTGTTTGGCAAATAACCGTAGAACCACATGAAATCACGCGCTACAAGGAAAGATGCCACATTCTTTCCACGCATATTCAAAGCGGTGCTTTTGTGATAACGGCACTCGCGGAGACGTGTCCTGATGCGGGTTTTCAGCACATCACGCCGCGCTTGGAGGATGCGTACTTTGCACATTTGTACGGGTATTTCTGAACAATTTCATGTGAGGGTCTGACTTCCTCGTCAGGCTCTCACTACCCGAAGAAAAATTCACCTCAAAGTGAGACCCTGACTGGGAAGTCAGAGCCTCACACAACTTCTATACCTCAAAGTGAGACCCTGACTGGGAAGTCAGAGCCTCACACAACTTCTATACTTCAACTCAATGAACGCATTTTTTCGCTTTGAACTCAAGCATATCTTCACGCAAATATGGCTCTACGCCTTGCTTGTCGTACTTTTTGCTTTCGGAATAATTGCTGGAGCCAATCTCCGCATCATGCCCTCGCCCGACCTGAGTATCTACGCCCCGTACAGCACAACGCTCATGCTAATTTTCATCAGTCTTTTTGCGATGTTCGTCTGTACGCTCCTCGCCGCACAAAACCTGCTTCGGGAGAATGATTCCCGCTTCGACGCTCTTCTTTACGCGCTACCTCTGCCAGAAACTACATACCTCCAAACCCGCTTCATTACAACGTTTGGCAGCAGTCTTCTTCTCATGCTCATTTGTGCGACGGGTTTTGCCATCGGTCGCCTCACGAATCCAGCAAATACGATGATGAACTGGACAAGCACGAGCGAGATTTTGCGCGGTCTCTGGCAATATTTCTCGGCAATGTTGATGTTTATTCTACCTAATACCCTTTTCTGCACAAGCGTCCTTGTTTGCGCGGCGGCGTGGACGCGAAACAGGCTTGCTATCTATGCTGCGGGGGTATTTTTGTACATTGGCTATATGGTGATGCTGGTGTTTTCGGGTTCGCCGCTTTTGTCGCGTGGAATGCCCGTCGCGCCTGAACTCATGCACTTTTCAGCGTTACTTGACCCCTTTGGACTTTCAGCATTTTTCTATGACACAAATGCGTGGTCGTTACAGGCTCGAAACGCAGACATTGTGCCGCTTTCGGGGATGCTCTTGGTTAATCGTTTATTGTATTTCGTGGCTTCGTGCGCAGTGTTGGTTGTTGTTGCATGGCGTTTTTCCTTTGTGAAGGCGTTTGAAAAAGCGCGACGTACTCCGCAGAAACGTGTATTTATGAGTCTTGTAAGACGCTTCAAGCCTGAAGTCCCCCGTTCTCGCTTTTTTAAACAAGAGCTACTACGTTCTCGTGCAGCCCTCATCCCAACCCTTCTCCCAAAAGGAGAAGGGCAAGATACCAAGCCAATTCTGAAGCCCTCTCCTCTTGGGAGAGGGTTGGGTGAGGGCTTAGTGCAGGGAGAATTTAGCACTCCTGCCTTTTTCAAGGGGGCGAATACGGCAGCTTCTTGTGGTGCAAACACGCGACCAGTTCCGCACCTCGCCGCGCCAGATTCCATGCGCTATCACGCATCGGTGCTGAAAAGTCGCCTTTTCGCAAACGCGCGGTTTCTTTTCGACAATATCCCGCTCTGGCTGATGTTTGCTGGTGTAGCGTTCTATCTTAGCATGGAAATCTACGGCATGATTGAGCAAGGAATACGGCTGCCAGAGCGATATGCAACGACTTCTCTCATGGTCAATGTGATACTGAAAGAATTTCCCATGCTCGCGCTCGCGGTGCTACTTTTCCAAAGCAGCGAACTCCACTGGCGCAGTCGCCGTGCGGGGTTTGACGCACTCGAAGACGCAACACCGCACCGCGCATTTATCCAATTTTGTGCAGAATGGTGGACGCTGTGCGCGTGCGCTTTTGCAATGATTTCCCTTGCGTGCGGCGTGGGATGCGCGTTCCAGCTTGTGTACGGCTATACGCGCTTTGCGTGGTCGGATTATGCTCAATTATATCTGCTTCTCGGCGTTCCCTTGTGCCTGAATGCCGCACTGATGCTGCTGTTGCAGAAGCTCATTCCCCACGCCTACGCGGGACTTGGCGTTGCAGCGATAGGAATTATCATGCTGAACTCCAATAGCGCACGAATGCTGGGCTTGACGCATCCGCTCGTGCGATTTCCCGCAAGCTACGCGGGGCAAATGAGTGATATGGCGGGTTGGAATGCAAGCATACAGCTTTTTTGGCAAAAAATGCTCTTCGCAATAAGCCTGACAACCGCGCTAATTCTCGTTCTCGCGCCAATTTCCCTCCGACGCATTGCCGAGTTTTTCGCGCAAAAAATGTTTGCGCGGGGAATGTTTGCGCAGACAAGAGTGTCCGCGCTACCAACGCTCTTTCCGTCCTACCGTTTCTTAACGGTAGAACGGGTTTCCCAGCTTGTTTCTCAGCTTGTTTACCCGCTTGCAGGCATCACACTCTTCGGCATCTGCGCACTCTGGACAGCAAATCAGTATTCTTCAAAAATAATTCTACCAAACGAAAACGCCGAAACACAAGTATCCATCAGCTATGAGAAGCAGTACCGCGCAGTATTTCAAAATGCACCACAACCAGTAATCACCTCCATACGTACAAATGTTCATCTTTACCCCGAAGCAAGCAAATATGCGGTTTCTGGCACATACACCTTGCACAATAAAAGTACAGAAGCAATTTCACGAATATTACTCGCATTTCACCCCTCTACGCAGCACGGAATGGGCGTTTTGCAGTGCAATGGCACGTCGTACAAGGTTAAAGAAGGGATTTCCGTTGTGGAATTGCAAACACCGCTCCAATCCTTGCATGAAGCCACCTTCACCTTTTCCTTCGACTATGCGTGGGATGGCTTTTCACGACTCGACCCGATGAACGTTGTAACGCCAAACGCTGTATTTTCGCGCCTTAGCAGGTATTTTCCGCAATTTGGGTATCAACCCAATAATGAACTTTCAGACGAAAAAGAACGCAAGTATGCGGGTCTTGGCACAGCAACGCTGGTGCGCAGCCTTGATGCACCGCGCCGTGAAAACGATTTCGCCATGCTGGACATGACTATTTCGACCGCACCCAACCATACCGCGCTCGGCATTGGCGAATGCGTCCGCAAATGGCATGATTCCCTCACTGGGCGGCAATTTTTTCAGTACAAAACCGAATCGCCTGTACCGTTTCGTTTTGGGGTGAGTTCTGCCGTGTATGCGTGTCGGAGAGCGGTGTTCGAGGGAATTGATGTGGAAGTGTATTACCATGCGCAGCATCAGGAAAATGGAGAACGTCTTTTGCGGAATGCCGCACAAACACTAGCGTACTGCACAACAAACTTTGGCGCGTATCCGTACAAGAGTATTCGGTTTGCAGAAATTTCCTCCTTCACGAGCGGCTTTAATGCGACAGCGTATCCCGCAACAATTTTTATGAATGAAAACCTCGCCTTCCACAGCAATCTCGCGGGCGACAAACAACAGGACGTTATCAACGAGCTGGCAGGACACGAACTTTCGCATATCTGGTGGGGCAACGCGCTTATCGCGCCAGACGACCGCGAGGGCGCATCAATGCTCACCGAAACGCTTGCCATGTACACCGAACTTATGCTGATACAACAACAATACGGCGCGAAACGCTTGCAGGAACTCGTGCGGATGCACCACGATATGTACGTGCAGGAACGAGGTTTTACGCCAGAGCAAGCACTTTGGAGAACACTTCCTGAAAACACGCATGAGCATTACGCAAAGGGCGCAGTTGTGATGTATCAACTGCACGAACTCTTGGGCGAAGAACGCCTGAACGCCGCTCTACGCCTTTTCTTGCAGCGACATCGCTTCCCCGCTCCCGCACCACATTCGACCGATTTTTTAGCAGTATTGTACGAAATCGCGCCGAAAGAATTTTATGCAGCAATCAATGAACGCTTCAAAGAAACAGCCAGCTACAAACTCAGTGTTGATGCGGCAGAGCAGCATTTTTCCTCAAATAAGTATTACGAACTTTTTGTGCAAGGAACGGTCGAAAAAGAAGGCTCTTCAAATGTGGTATCGGCTCAAACACTAGAAATTGCGGTGCATTTTGAGGATGGTTCGCAGAGATTGGTCAAAGCTATGCTTGCCAATTCACGTTTTCACCTACGGGAACAATTTCCCCAGAAGCCGCAGAAAATCGAGCTTGACCCGCGATTGCTGCTGATACATTCAACGGCAGAAAGATTTGTAAAAACGATACAATGATGCTTTTTACTTTTTAGCATTCTCTTTCACTTTTTCCGCAATCTTTCCCTCTTCTTTCAGAACCACCTCAAATTCTTCCAGTTTACGCTCCAGTGTCTTCAAATAGGCTTGAAAATCACGATAAAGTGCATTTAGACTGGCTGTATTGCCACCAAAAGTGTTATCGAGAACATTTTCACCACTCATCGCCGAAGCGACACCAAGATTGGTCATAGTATTTTGAATGATCGTGACCTCATCCGCCGTTTGCTGAAGTTGGCGCGTAATCTTATCAATCTCCTTATTTTTCATCGGCTTAGTTTCTTGTCGCAAAAAATATGCAATACACTGAATCGAAAAGAAACTTTTGGTATTGATAACAATAGCGTCGCAATCGGCAGGATTTATCATGGATTGTAGAGGCATCATCCCACTGGCGACTGGTGAACTACCAGCTTGGCTAACAACCGAGCCATCACCCAATTGAGAAAATCCGGCAAGAGGGTTTCTTCCAAGCATGTTACGCAAGGTCGGCATCATAGGATTCATACGCTGTCCAATGAGTACACCTCTCTTTGCATTCGTTATGCGCTTCTCGTAATTGACATCAGCGTTGCCCGCTTCAACCGTAACCGTTGGCAAGCGATAAATTTTCATATTATCGTCTGTACGATTACAATAGCGTTCGATAAGGTCAATAGCTGGCGTGTATCCAAGCTGCGATGCGCGAAAGAGCTTTGCACACCCCTCTTGACGCGACCCCGCATTGATAAGTAAGCTGCCGAGCATCCCCGCAGACGCGCCATCATTCGAGTTGTAGCGGAGTGCAGTATTAAAATCTTTAATGGCAAGCAAGAATTGCTCTTGCTTTGTGTACATGCAGCCTCGATAAAAATAACTTTCCGAATGTGAGGGAACAAGCGCAAGCACCTGCGAAAATGCTTTCACCGCCTCATCTCGTCTATTGAGCGCGAATAAGCATAATCCGCCGTGATAATACGCCGTAGCAGCCTGTAAAGGCGGTAGTGCCTCAGCCGCACGACGAAGATCCTGCACAGCACTATCGTACATTTGTGATTTGTAACGAGCATAGCCTCTGTGGTAGAGCGCGAGAGCGTTGCGAGGATTGTCCCTCAATAATTTCTCCGCTTGCGCGACAATACCCGCCAATCCCTGTTCGTAGTCTGGTGAAGCTATCAGCGTACCCTTGGCAGTATCAATAATCATGGGTGAAGGAAGTGCAACCGTAGCAAGAGCAATTTTTCCCTGCAATGCCGATTGTAGAATGCTTTGAATGAATTGTAGCTCACTTGGTGAGAAGAGGGCTTTTTGATTGGTACATGACGAAGCCGTTTGGTACGCAGCATCATAACTACGTTCCGCATCGAGTGTTTTCCCCATACCACGCAATGCTGCAGCTTGCAGAAGTAACAATCGGCTACGAACAAGACTGGATGAGGTATCGAACTTCAGCAATTCTGCAATCATACCTTGTGAATTTTGATAATCTTTTTTATGAAGCAAAGCACTCACTTCTGCCATTTTTGCCACTACGAGCCTTTCTCTATCAGGCGTTTGAGCATTCCCTTCGCAAATATTCCCTAAAATACCGAGCATCAGAGATACCAGTAAAAATGGTATGCGAGAACAGCAAGATTGTATCATAGTTTTATGGGAAAATGTCGAAAAATTGCAGCAAAAGATGTGATTAAATACATTAAATGCAAGGCAAATAGAAACGATTTGTATTCTTTCTTTATTGGTCTTGCTCAAATAAATACAAACGTAGTCCCGCAGAGATATTCAAAAATTGATGGGTATCTTCTCGGTCAATGCGTTGAATAGTAAGAAAATTGTACCGAGAGAATGCTAAATCTAACCCACCTTGTGCTACAAAAGCAAGTTGCTTCAAGAAACGCCATTCTACGCCAAAGATTGTTTGCGTAAGTAAACCACTCGACTCTGCGACGCCGAGATTTGCACGACGAATTGAGCCATTAGTCATTACTATTGGAGCATCTATTGGATAGCGAATTGAGCGATACCCCAAACCAATACTCAGCTGTACATCTACCTTATTACTTACCACTGCCGAATACTGACCGCCCACAACCCCCGCCCACGAAACAACTTCGCCATAGGGCGGTCCGGGTGATCCCGCAAGCTGCGAACGCTCAGAAGCGTAAGTGTATGGAAACGCCGAGCGCACCGCACCGCACCATAAGGTAAATTCCCGGGAAAGACCGTAGCCAAGTGAGCCAGAAAATACAGTTCCGCGCCCAACATCGTAGAAAAAACGCGAAAGCATCGCCGTAGAACTACCAATTCCAGCTTGAATGAAGAACTTGTAATAGGTCGTATTCAAGTTATTTGTTTGAGAAATAAGTGATTGGACGGCCTCGCTTGCAATGCCTGTAGAAGCTGCCTTAAAAGCGCTTTGTTCTTTCACGCTTGCACCTGTACTTTGAGGTAATTCTTCGATTGGAATACCGAGAGTTTTACAGGTTGCCGAGGCAATATCTTCTGGAACAGACAATCCGAGAAGCCTTGCCATTCCTATATCGGCACAGGCTTCACGCATTTCGCCTCGCTGAAAAGAAATACTGCCACGCAAAAGATAATACCATGGATTATCAGGCATAAGGCTGAGTGCGCTCTCAATATCTTTCATAGCAAGCACGAGAAGTCGCAAACGAACATAAATATTTGCTCGTTCATAAAAGGTTTCGGCATTCGGCTGTAGCCCAATCACCATACTAGCATCGTCTAATGCAATGGAGTCGAGCTTCAACGCTACAAAACAACGACTACGCTTAGCATATAAGCTCGCTTTGTAATCTTTTGAAAGCGCGAGTTGGTCATCAAAAATCGCATCCAGATATGCCGTTGCAGCTTGTTCAAATTTTCCCGCCTCAAAAAGGCTGTCTGCCGTTTGCACACGACCATTCGAGTGCGAGGAAACAGACGTTTGTTTTGCCAAAGGCGGCGCAGGTGCTTGTTGTGCAAGCATTGACAGAGGAGAGAGGAAACATCCAGCAACAAGGAGTATGGTGAGAGTATTCATGCAAGTTCATCCGCGACAGGTGAAAAGAAAGTGAAGCAATAACAATGCAAATAGTCCTCGGTATCTTTGGCAAAGAATGCTCTATGGAAAAGGCATTTGCCACGCAAAAGTTACATTTTTTTTCTACAAAACGCAAGCCCGCATCATTCCTCGATTGATGGCGAATTTCGGCTTACCTTTCAACGCAAAACCACCAAACGGCGTATTCTTCGACTTCGAGAGCGATTTCCCACCCTCAAACGTCCATTCTTCGCGGGGTGCGATGATAGTAAGATTCGCCTTCGCGCCTTCTTGGACATGGATGGTCTCCAACCCCAAGATTTCACGCGGCGTTGTGGACATAAGCTCTGCAAAGCGCATCATATCTATATGTCCAGCATGAACAAGATACGTCATTGCCAGTCCAACGGAGGTTTCAAGCCCTGTGATGCCGTTCATTGCCATTGCAAATTCCAATTCTTTTTCGTGAACCGCGTGGGGCGCGTGGTCGGTAGCGATACAATCAACCGTGCCGTCTTTGATGCCCATGATGATTGCGTTCAAGTCTTCTTGCGTACGGAGCGGCGGATTCATTTTTGCATTCGTGTTGTAATGGCGCACTGCCTCGTCGGTCAGCACAAAATGGTGCGGCGTAACCTCGCAGGTAACACGCTGCCCGCGCAATTTCGCCTGACGCACAAGCTCCACGCTTCCGGCGGTACTCATATGCGAGACGTGATAGCGGCAGTTGCCGTTGTGCGCGGCAAGCATAATATCTCGCGCAACAATAATCTCCTCCGCAATACTCGGATAGCCCTTCAAACCGAGCAAAGCGGATACTGTTCCCTCGTGCATGGCAAAGCCTTCGGTGAGCGTATGTTCTTCACAATGCTGAGAAATTAAGCCATTTACGGGCTTCAAATACTTGAATGCGCGGTTCATCATTTCGGCGTTCATCACACACGCGCCGTCGTCGGAGAACATCACTGCGCCGTGTTCTTTCAGTTCCAGCATTGGTGCGAGTTCTTTGCCCGCCCGCTCTTTGGTAATGGCAGCACACACCAACACTTCGGTCAAGGTTTCTTTTGCGCGGTTCATAATGTACTCCACTGTTGGAGCGTTATCAATCGCGGGAACGGTATTGGGCATACAGCAAACACCAGTAAAACCGCCATTTGCCGCACTTTCGGTGCCAGACTGGATAGTTTCCTTATACTCCTGCCCGGGTTCGCGCAAATGCACGTGCATATCAAACAGTCCGGGCAAACACGCTAAATCTTGAGCATTGATGCGCTCTGTGGCAGCATCCACCTGGACTTCTTGCCGCGAGGAAGCGTGAATGCTATCACCTTTTATCCAAAGGTTGCGCCGCTCGTGAATACTGTCCGAAGGGCTGATAATTTCGATGTTTTCAAAGAGAACGTTGAGAGACATAGAGGAAAGGATGAGGTGTGAAAGGTGAGGGATGAAATAGACATTATGCAAATTAAGCTCTTTGGCGTTGGAAATGGCGTAAATACTGGCTTCAGTGGCTTGAGACTTCTTATCTGTGTTTGTCGCCTAGACCCCGCACCAACACTCACAGACAGGAATGTCTGTGCCACTATTGACAGAGCAAAAATCACCAACTGAGATAATGTTCAATGATTATTGTTTCAAAATGCTCAAAAAGGCGCGGTATATTTCTTGAAGAATGCCCATATTTCCTTGCTTGCGCTGATGTCATTATTCGTCGCACCAGCAATCAAGCCGTACAAAAACTGATTTCCCGAACCCGCCCAAGTATGCCCGCCGCCTTGTACCTTGTAGAGCAGCACATCCGCGCCTTGTCCGGCGTAAAGGAATGATGTAACTGTTGATTTATCACGTTTGTTGATGTCGGGAAAGTCCTTTACTGACGGCGTTGCGCTACATTTATTCACGCGCCGCCAGAAATTTACCAAACTATCAGTAGAAAGAATTGTTGCCTCTACATCTTTGACATTCACCATTTTACCGCCGTTGTACGGAACAAGCGGGTCGGCGGTGCCGTTTAGAATCATCACGGGAATTGGACGCGAGGGCGAACAGGTTTGGTCAATGGCACGCGAAGCCGTTACAATCGCCACCGCCGCAATTTTATTCCCAAGCTCACACGCGAGCCGTCCCACCATAAAGCCGCCATTGGACATTCCTGTCGCATACACGCGCTTCGTATCAATGCTAAATTGTACCGAAAGCGAGTCCACAAGCGCACTCAGGAACGCAACATCGTCAAGGTCTTTTTCAGTATTGGTCGAGATAACGCGCCCATCGTTCCAGCCGTAGCCAAGTTTGCGCTTCACAATTCCCTGCGGATAGACCACGATAAACCCCTCGGCATCAGCTACATCGCTCATGCCTGTAAAGGTGCTGAACTGCTCGGCTTTTCCGCCGCCGCCGTGCAATGCCAGGACACACGGGAGTTTACTCGTCGCAGACTTGTATTGAGGCGGTGTGTGGACGATGTACACACGCTCTTTACCACCGAATTGCATCGTTTTGGTGATGGTTTGCTGTGTATGAGCAGAGCTTGCCGAGAGGTAAATGACCGCGTAAAGGCTGATAAATACTAGTTTTTTCATCGTATCACTTGTAACGCTTGTGAATGAGTAGTTTGATTTGTTTGTATGCGTACAAAATACATTCCATTTGGAAGCGAGGAAACATCAAATGTTGCGGGCGTTTGCACATCTCGCAGCATCAATACAGTTTGCCCTAGCACATTCGTCAAAGTAAGGTTTGATAAGCCTTCCACGCCTTGTACCGAGACGAGATGTTGTGCGGGGTTTGGGAAAATACTTACCGAGGATTGCTCTGAAATATCTCGAACACTCGTCATCAAGCCATCGGTGAGCATATACGTCCAGACAGGCGCGAACAGGAAGTCACCATTTGCCGTGCGATGCGTGTAGCCATTTGCAACGGTTGCGTTGTGATTTTGCACCGTCGGATTTGCGATACCAGGCGTTGCAAAGGTGCGCAACATCTGGCTTTTGCGGTATGGCGTGGGAAGCGAATCAACCGTTACCACAGAACTAACGGCACCCATTCCTAAAGCCTCCCAGCCACGAATTTGCGCCATCTGTGAAAGCTGCTCGTCTCCATTATGCACAAAACCGTAGAAGCGAGATGCAGCAGTGCGTTTGGGATTGCTCATCCAATCCGCAGGGCGATTAAGCCGTGTAAGCCAATCGGTACTGGAAAAGATTGCAACCCGCTCCACTGCTCGGATGGTGGCGATGTACGCCGCGTGTCCGCCACCTTGCGAATGCCCTGCGGTGATGAGGCGATTCCACCGCACCGAATCGCCTATCATGTATTGCCCCCAGCCCTCATTTGGTACGGTTCGCTGGAGGAATTGCAGCAATTTCACAAGTCGGTTTTCGATGGAATTGGTGCGGTCTATAGAAATATCTGCTCTCTGGTCGGTGCCGTCAAAAACTTCTTGCCGTCCGAGCCGATGACAAGCGGTGTCCAGCGTGTTTGCACAGATGGAATTGATTGCCACAGGATTCGGATAAGTCAGCCCAATCACGTGAAAGCCCAGCGTTGATGCGAATTGCTGGAAAGAGCGGTAATCCTGCGGAACAGCACCCGTACCAGGGAAGAAAACGACAAGGCGATTTCGCAGCGATGAACCTTGCGGTATGTAGGCGTAGTGGGATTCATTGGCAAGGGTAATCGCAGCATCAGTCTGGGAAGGCGTGATAAGACGCGGGTTTTGGGCAAACAGAGCATGAACACCAAATGTCATAGTGAGAGCGATACAGCAGAAAAACTTCATAAGAAGCGAAGCGAAAAGATTTGAAAACACTACTAAGGAGAGAGCAGTTACAAATCTACAAAAAAACACACGTTCAATTCGCATCAAAAACAAAAAATCCGCTCCCATGTTCGGTGCGGATTTTTGATTGTCTGTTGATTCTATGCGGAGAAGAAGGGATTCGAACCCTTGGTACCGTTTCCGGCACACTCGCTTTCCAGGCGAGCCCATTCGACCACTCTGGCACCTCTCCGAAGTGCATTTTTTTTTGCGGGAAAGACTTCTAAAATACTGCTTTTTTTTGGGGAATCAAAATAGTTCATAAAAATTTTCATGAAGACTTTCGCAAATGGCGCAGACAGGAGTGTCTGCGCTACCATCTGTTTAAGATTTCATGCGCCTTCGGTAGCACAGACACTCTTGTCTGTGCCACAAAACATTACCAAGCTCAACTTGTAACGCGAATCGTGCTAATGCCATCGCCCAGCTTCCGCACCTGAATCTGTGTCGTGATGCGCTCTTTGAGCATTTCTACGTGGGAAATTATTCCAATCGTTTTCCCACGCAAACGCAGGTTTTCCAATGCCGACATCACTTCCTCCAGCGTTTGCGCGTCCAGCGTTCCAAAGCCTTCATCCACAAAGAGCGAATCTATGCGGGTTGTACGGCTCGCTAAGTCCGACAGCCCCAGCGCGAGCGCGAGCGACACCAAAAACGTCTCCCCACCCGATAAACTCTCAATCGGGCGCACCGTGCCGCCTTGTTCGTTGTCGAGTATGGCAAGTTCTAAATCGGCATCTGGCACTTTCAGAAGCTCATATCGCTCGTTCAATCGCGCAAGTTGAGCATTGGCAAGGCGTACAAGCCGTGCGAGCGTCAGACCTTGCGCAAATTCTCGAAACTTATCACCATTTTTTGAGCCAATGAGCGCGTTCAAGTCCTGCCAACGCGATGTTTCCTTGCGTTGAAGCTCAATCTGCTCGGCAACATCCCGCGACGAGTGACGTTGCGCTTCGTCGTGGTCAAGCTGCTGCTTGAGTGCGCCACGCTCTTCGGTCATGGTGGCAATGCTCGTCTGCAAGGCTGCAAATCGAGATTCTGCCTCGTGTTCAGACAATTCACCCAAAAGATTTTTTGCCGTTTCCGTTTCAAACTGCTTGGCAAGCTCTGTAAGTGCGCTTTGGGCGTGTAAGAGTGCCTCGTGCGCAGTTGTGATGCGGCGTTCCAGCTGTGCTAGTTCGTCTGCGGGCAAAAGCGCGGCGCGTATGTCATTTTCATCGGCAAATTGTTGTGCGACAATGTTTGCTTGTAATGCCTCTACCCCGCTTATTATATCGCTTTGCAAGGTTTCCTGCCGTTTGCCAAACTCCTTCGCTGTTGTTTGTAATTCCGTCAGTGCCTTTGCGGCTTGCTCGCGGGATTGTTCTGCCAAAACAACTGCCTTCTCTGCCTCATCAATGCTTGCTTTCAAGCGTTGGCGTTCTGCGGCAGGTTCTTTTGTACCGAAGGTTTTCGCACGCTCTTCTTTTTGGGTTTTCAGCGTTTGTTTTTTTTGGTTAAACTCCTCGTTAGCACTGACCAATACTTGCTGTTGTTGCTGGAAAGTTTCTTCAACTTGCACTAAAAGAGCGGTATATTGCTCGGCATTGCTACGCATTTCTCGCTCGTCGGTAACGTTTGCGGAATACTGAATAGCACGTCCTTTGAGATTCACAAGCTGTGTTTGTGCGGCTTTCGCGGTTGCGGGCAATTCTTCGTTAAATTCAGCAAGATGCTTCCTGTATGCACTTTTTGCGCGGTCAATTTCCTCAGCGCACGTATTGACGCGCTCTTCCAGCGTTGGCAGGTCTTTTGCCAGCGTGTCGCGTTGCTGCTCGGCGAGTGCGAGATTTTGTGTGGCTTTGGCAAGAGCATCATTCACCGCTTCAGTATTGGAGCGGTGTTCCTGCAATGCGGTTTGTACTTTTTCCAAAGCCGTGATGGTGCGCTGAAGTTCTTGAAATTCTGTGCGCTTTTGCTGTTGTGCGCTTTTGAGGTCGTCAATGTCATGCAAGTAAGTTGTGATGCGGTGTTTCACAGCATTTTCCGAAAATTCTTTTTCGAGTGCCGCAATTTCCTTGTGCAATTCTTGCAACGCCTCTTCCGAAGCCGCACGGAGACTGGTTGTCGTTGTGAGTTTCTTCTGCACGTCGGCGAGTGCTTTGGTTGCCGCTTTCACTTCCGTTTCGCACTTTTTTACCGCTTTTTCCAATGTGGACGGCTCTGCCTCTGGGGTGTGTTTTGCAAAAGGGTGATGCAGCGATCCGCAGAGCGGACAGGCTTCGCCGTCCGTCAAACGCGCTCTATCCTCTTCGTATTTTGCAATGTGCCGCGCTTGTTCAAGGGCAATCTGCGCCAAAGACCACTTCTCTTCTAGGCTTGCGAGGTTTTTACTTGCGTCTTCTTCTTGGCTTTGGAGCGTTGTTGCTTCATTATTTTGCGTGGCAATTTTCTCCTCTACACCTCTTAGTTGCTCGGTTTTCTTCACAGCGTCCTCCGCAATGCGCAGCAATTCTTTGATTGCCAAACCTTCTTCGCGGCATTCTTCCAAGCGTTCTGCAATTTCCTTCGCGGCTTTCCCTCTTACTACATTTCCTTGCAAGGCTGATTGCATCTCGTGTTCAAGCTCTTTTGTTCTTGTCTCATGTGCTTGCTGCTGCTTTCGCGCTTCTTCGTGAGCATTCACGCGCTCTTGGAGCATTTCCGCCGTTTGAGTTTGCTGTTTTTTCTTCTCGTCCACCGCCGCACACGCCTGTTTATGCTCGTTCTGCGCTTTTGCGATAATGTTGTACTCCACTTCCAAACGCGAAACGCTGTTTTCGAGGGCTTTATCGTGCGCGTTTTCCTGAAGCCAAAGAGCGAGTTTTTGTGAGGTCTCGCGGGCTTTTTGGGCAAGCATTTCGTGTTCTGTGGCGTTTTTGCGTGTTTTTTCCACTTCCTTTTCTGCTGTTTTCGCCCTCAGTTTTTCATCTGCCAAATGCTTCTCTGCCGCTTGAATACTGGTGTCCAGAGCGAGAACGGCATCAAAAAGCGGCTCTGCTTCGGCAAGCTCTTTTTTTACACCATCCAACAAGACGTGCTGCTGGGAGGCAAGATTTTGTGCGCTTTGCAAGGCTTCCTCCGCTTTGGGCAGGTCGCTTTCGCGCAAGCGTTGTTGCTGCTCTTGAATGCCGTGCAGTTCCCTTCGCTGTCCGTCTAACACCGCCAGCAACGCTTGTAATGGTGCGGCTTTGCGGTGCTGTTCCAAACGTTCCGTGTCGCCCGCGAGTGCTGCTTTTTCGGCTTCTTTTGTGTGGAAATTCGCTTCGGCGTGGAGTTTTTTTGCAGCAAGTTCGGCGCACAATTTTACCCAATTCAACGCCGTGCGAAGCCGCTCCATGTCTTGCGTTTGGGCTTGTATTTCCTCAGAACGCTTGTGAATGCTTGTTTGCATCGCTGTACGTTCTTCATCGGAGAGAATGCGAATATCGCCTAATTTCTCTGTAAGCCGCTTCAATGCTTCTTCTTGCGTCTTTGCTTCGTGATATGCCCGTGCGGAAATTTTTGAGTATTCGTCCGTTCCCGTCATTTTTTCCAAGAGGTCGGCGCGTTCTTTGCCCGTGCCTTTCAAAAATTCGGCGAATTTTCCCTGTGCTAGCATCACCGAGCGCAAAAACTGTTCGCTCGAAAGACCGCACAAATCCAGCACTTTCGCGGGAACTTCCGATTTTTTTTGTGTGAGCAGCGTTCCCTCGCCAAAGGCTTCCCGCAGCTCGGAAAGCTCCATTTTATCGTCTTGCAGCGCACCATCAGGCTTTTTGCGGGCGCGTTGCTGCGACCATTTTGCGCGGTAGCGTTTTCCTGCGGTTTCAAATTCTACTTCGGCAAAACATTCGCCTGTATGCCGCGCCATCAGGTGTTCGGGCTTGGATTTGTCGTAGCGGGCGGCGCGTCCATAGAGCGCGACGGTAATTGCATCCAAAATCGTGGTTTTTCCCGCACCCGTCTCGCCCGTGATAAGAAACAAGCCACTTTCAGCAAGCGGCGCGGCATCAAAATTGATGAACTGCTCTCCGCGCAAGGAGTTCAGGTTGGCAAAGCGCACAGAACAAATTTTCATGCGGCTTCTCCCTCTTCATTCAGCAATGATAATAGCTCGCGGTAGGTTTGCTGCAATCCCAGCATTTGTGCGACTTCCAAGCCTTCGCGCTGTAAGCGTTCTTCAAAAACAAACTCGCGGGTGAGTTCTTCCAAACGCGCGTCGGTGCTGGCATTACCATCATCCGAAAAAGCTGTACTCCTCTTGCGTTCTTGCACGACGCGCAGAACTAGCATTTGTGCGCCATGCAGCTTTGCCGCAAGCGAGCGAAAATGTTCATCCGCATTCACGCCACCAAAAACGCCGTCGCTGTTTGGCAAAATTCGTAGTTCGGCAAAGGTGGGAAGCGCGTATTTACTTGCGTCGTAGGTATTCAACGCCGTTTCAAGTTCATTCCATGTACCAGAAAACCGCATCAAACGGCGATGTGCTGTGAGTTTCACAGATTCCATTGTTGGTACACTGCTATTATTCCATTGTGCAATAACAACTTCTTTTTCATCATCGCGCTCACTAAAATCAAGCGGAACGGGAGAGCCTGAATACCGCACAGTATCTCGCTTTCCAATAGATTGCGGACGATGCAAATGCCCCAGCGCGACGTAAGAAAAGGCTTCAGGAAAGGCATCTGCGCCGATTTGCCCTAAATTCCCTACATGGATTTGCTCTTTCGTGTCCAAATCGCCCGTAATGCCGCCCTGCGCGAAGAGATGCCCCGTCGCAATAAGCGGTAAATGCTCGTGTTTGGCAGTTTTCATTTTTTCGAGAGCGACAACAGCAGCACGTTCATAATGCCCACGAATACCTTCAATGATACGCTTGGAACGCTCGTCGTCGCTTTCTCCGGGCAAGGAATAGCGCAAGTCCCTATCACGCAGAAACGGCACGGCAGCGCAGTACCCAAGCACGTTTCCGCCCATGTCTTTGATGGGAATAATTTCATCACGAATATCCTCCGTCGCACCGCCCACAACGTGAATGTTCATCGTTTCGAGTAGGTATTTCGGAGCGTTCAGCGCGGCGGGCGAATCGTGATTGCCGCCCGTGATAATAACCGTGCTGCATCCAGCCTGCATAGCCCCAGTGAGAAAGGAATAATACTGCTTCAGCGCGTGCGTAGGCGGGTTCGCAGAATCGAACACATCCCCCGCGTGAACAAGAGCATTGATGCGGTGTTCGCGGAGAAGGGTGATAATTTCAGCTAACATAAAATCGTGTTCGGGCGTGAGTTCTTGCCCATGGAGACGGCGACCTAAGTGCCAATCGGCGGTGTGGAGGATTTTCATCTGTAGTTGTTGTTCTTTCCTTTGAATTGCTCTGTCAGGCTTCTACGCTTGATTGTTACTGTGTTTCGCTTGCATTGTTTGCTGAAATTCCGTGAACAAATACGTATATGTATTCACAATTTTTTCGGCTATTTCCCGCGCTACGTCTTCGTTGTAGCTGTGAAGCGTTGTACTACGGCTCGTTATCATTTCCATCCACGCCTTGCCATCGGAAATCAGTTGGAGTGAAAATGCCTCACGTGTGGCATCACGTGAGCCTGCAACGCTGGTATTTCCTTGATAATGAGCATAATCTTTCATCACATTCCACGCCAGTTCGTGCGTGTACTCAAATGCCTGAATCAATCCTTGCTCTTCCAGTTCGGATAAAGCTCTTTCGTTTGCAAGTTCCACAGCACTTGTCAAGCGTCTCAGTGCCTTGTTGAAGGCTGCAAATCGTTGTTGCCAGCGTATATCCTGCTCGTCCATTGTTTTTGTAAATGTAGCGTGAGACACGGCGTTGAATCTACCGCCGAATGAGCTAAACCTTTTCTGCAAAGATAGTGCTTTCTCATTCATATTCAAATCTTCATCACGCAAAGACCGCATCACACTTGATTTTAGGGCGAATTTCCCGTATATTACCCGCACATTCAATTTGAATTTTTCCTTTTCTTTGTAGAAAGGCAAGCACTATGGAAACCGTGATTTTAAGCACTCTTCAGAAGACAGACCTTTATGATGAAAACCTTCTGAATTCCAATTACGACGACGGCATTTTCTATCCCGATTCCGACGGACAACCAATGGCAAATAACACAACACACTTCGAGCGCATTGCAAATACAAAAAACTTTTTAGAATCGGTCTTTGCTGACCGCGACGATGTTTTTGTTGCTGCCGATTTATTTTGGTATCCTGTCAAAGGCAGAACAAATCTAGCTGTCGCGCCCGATGTGATGGTTGTTATTGGTCGTCCAAAAGGTGAGCGAAAATCATATCGCCAGTGGCTGGAAAGCGGCATTGCACCGCAGGTGGTGTTTGAGTTTCTCTCTCCCGCCAATACACCAGAAGAGATGACGAATAAAGCGATACTTTTTCAACGATACGGCGTACAAGAGTATTATCTCTACGACATTAAACACCAGCATTTGAGCGGCTTTGTTCGCTTTCGAGAAGAGGATAAAGGCTTGGAAGAAATTCCTGAAATGGATGGCTGGAAAAGCCCGCGTTTGGGAATTATTTTTGATATGTCTTCTGGCGAGCTTGTTCTTAGAAAACCTGATGGAGAGCCGTTCCTGAGCTATGAAAAATTAGAAAAACGCACCAACGCTCTTGCCGCAAAACTCCGTGAACTCGGCATCAATCCTGATGATGTGTAAGCCCAAAAACTGATTTGCCGAGATATTGGAGCGTACTTTGGAGCGTACTCTTGCGTTGGCAAACGCACACCAATATCTCGGCAAACCGCATCATTCCTCACCAGCAGCCATTTAGCTTTGCCCAATAAATCCTTTAATCATCTCGGCAAATGCAGTCAAGTTGCGGGTTTGATACCACAATTTGCCTTCGCCACGAAAGCGGCACACCAAGCCTTCGCCCGAAGCAAGGCTCGAAAAAATACTGCGCGAAGCCATTTGCACATCGTAGCTCAGTCCCTCTTCAAACGCCACAATATGCCCGCTATCAACGATGTACTCTTCCCCTGCATGAATCATCTTTTCAACAATCACGCCGTAGGAATTGAGAAACAGCAAGCCTGTGCCAGAAATTTTCGAGAGAAATAAGCCTTCGCCGCCCATCCACGACTTAAACGAGCCTTGTGTTGAAACGGTAAGCCCCGCATCGCCCGCCAAGTACGCGCCGCCTTGTGCGAGGATTGTTTTGTTTTGCAATTCAAATTTCAGAATATCGCCCGGCGCGGACGGCGCAAGCACGAGTTCGCCACTTCCCGATTCTGCCGTGTAAATGCTCGCAAAAAACGATTCCCCGCCAATAGCCGCTTTCAACGAGCCAAACAGCCCTTTGCCGCTCCCGCTCGCTTTCAAGGCTATCGTGGGCGACATTGCTATCATTGCGCCCGATTCTGCGCGGAACGATTCACCCTGACGGAGTTGAATGGTGAGCGTTGAAAAAACGGGTTGGTGTTCGATGGAATAATTCATATAAATTTGGGTAGATGTTTCAAATGATTTATTTGCTTTGAAGCAGTATTTCTCGGAGTGCCATACTGTTTTCTTTGCGGTCGAATGCCGCACGAACAGGCATTGCAAAGCCCTTTAGCACGAAACTTTCGACGACACCTTTTGCTGATTTTTGCAAAAGCGTATATTTTCCGCGCTGAAGTTTATACTGTTCAATCGTTGTGCGTTTTGGATCCACAATCCAGTATTCACGCACTCCGTGAGCCGCATAATCCTCAAATTTTATGCCTCTATCGCGCTCCTCCGTCGAGGGCGAAAGCACTTCCACGATAAAATCTGGTGCGGGAAATTTCATCTGCCCCTCTGCAAATGCGTCCGCACGTTCCTTTGTGAAGTAGCAAACATCAGGCTCGTAGTCGTTTCGCGTGAGGGTGATGAGCAATTTTTCAATACCAATCATCCCTACATCATGCTCATTCACGAATGCTGTAAGGAGGTGCGAAATGAAGACTGTTGCTGAGTTATGTTCAATTTTTACAGGCGAGTGCATAACAATTTCTCCGTTGATAAACTCCACTTTCGTTTGCTCGTCCATTGTTTCGTAAAATGCGGTACGGCGCACAGCCTCTTCGTCCAGAAACCGCTTCAGTTCTTCCATGTACGCATAAATCTTCGGCGAAGCGAGTATTTGTCGCGCAAGCGGATTGTGATTATGGAGAAATGTACTCGTCATGGGATGTTCAGGGATGATGTGAGCGAGACAACGACTCTTTCCGTTTACTTTTTCAACAGCATTTCCATCAACACATTCGCGCTGCCAACGCCGATTTGCTTGATAAGTTCGCGGTCGGTGTCGTCGCCCGCTTCGTAGGTAACGGCGGGTGCGAGCAAGATACGGTCGAACCATCGTGCGGAGGTAGCACCGGTGGGCGTTCTGGGGGAATCGTCAATCAGAACTTGATACGCGGGAAAGAGCTTTTGAGTGCGCTCCAGCCATGTTTGTACCATGTTGCTGCGCTCGGCGGCGGCGGGCGTGAAAAGCTGCATGAGTTCAGATTTGGTGCTGTCTTCCGCCGTCAAGCCGCTTGGATTCGACAACGTGTAAAACACGTCGTGCTGCGTTGTGTGAAAATCAATGCCGAACGCAAAGTTTGTCTTGAGGGAATCGCGCATTTTCAAGAGCGCGTCCCGTATCATGCGGGTTTCGGGCTGATTGAAATTAAACCAATCGCGGTTGAGGTCAATGCCGTGCGCATTGTGCCGCCAATGCCCAGCATCTACGCCATCGGGATTCACACATGGCACCAAAAACACGCGATACTTTTGGCGAAATTCCTTTGCGAGTGCCGTATTTGCGCAAAGCGTCTCGACAAAGGGCAGCAATGCAAGCGTTCCCGTGTGTTCCGGCGGATGCTGGCGGCTCACAATTATCACGCACGGCGCATTCGGCGGTGCTTCCGAAATATCCATGCGAATAACAGGCTTGCCCAAACTTGATTGCCCAAGGACGCTTTTCCGCACGAATGCTTGCTTTGCGAGTGCGCTTGCCCACGTCTCGAAATCACGCGAGGTAAAAAGTTCTTGCGCCGACACCCAAAGCGTGTCTTTGGTGAGCGCGAGGCGCATCGTTGCTGAGGTTACGCGCCGTCCCGCGCTGTCGAAATGCAGCATAAATGCACTGGAATCAATTTTTTTCCACGAAGCCGCATCAGCACTCGGTTTCAGGCTGAGTTTCGGAATGTAACGTTGCCCGCCGTCGCGGTAGGTCAGCGTGAGAGAAATGGTGCGCGGCTTGCTCGACCATGCCGTAAAACCATACCAAGGGGAAAAATTCACGGGAGCATTTTCCGGTGAAATAAGCGCGATGTAACTCGAATCATTCACCTTCTGCACCGCATTCAGCCGTGCCCCGTCGTGTTTATTGCTGAAAAATACGCCCGCTTCGGGAAAAGCAAAAACTTGTTTTGTCTGCGTTTCTATCGGCTTATCTGTTGTAATAAGCGAGCCAGGCGGGTCGTAGCTGAAGGCGCGGGTTGCATCGGTGGAAAGACGCATGGCGTTTTCGCGCAAGATGACGTGCGCTTTGTCGGCATTTTCCCGCGAAATACTCGTTTCGGCAGAAGAATTGGAAGAAGTTTGGCGAACAGTGGCACAGCCCGAAAGGGCAAACATTACACAAACGAAGTATATGATTTTATTCATAGTTGAATCATTATATTTCTCAGGACAGAACAAAACTCTTTCAATAGTGGCACAGACATTCTTGTCTGTGAGTTTTAATGCGAGGTTCGAGTGGGAAACACAGACAAGAATGTCTGTGCCACTGAAGCCTGATTTTACCGAATTATTCAGAGATTTTGTCGTTTCCCAAGCATTTTTTACAAAAAATTTATCCCGTAAAACCCGTTCTACCGCGAAGAAGCGGTAGGACGGGAAGAAAATACAATCCCGCTACAAATCTTTCGCAAGCGAGCAAACTTCCTCCGCGCAGCCCCAATTTACCGTATAGCCCGACCCGCCATGCCCGTAATTGTGAATCACAGCGCACGTCGGTGAAAGCCGCTCCAGTTCTAAGCGTACCGTTGTTCTGCCTGGACGCAAACCTGCTTTGTGTCCCAGTATTTCTGCACTTTTGAGTGCGGGTTCTAACGCCGAGCATCGGTCAATAATGCCATCCACGAGACCAATATCTACACCTGTTTCCCAGTTGTTCGTCATTGCAACACCGCCTAAAATCACGTCTTCCGAGCGAGCAATCGTGTAGGTGGCGTATTCACTGTGTTCTTCGGCGGTTTCGCAGGTAATGGAGCGTTTGATGCCGTTGTTTCTCACGCGCACAATTTGCCCGCGAATCGGAAACACCTCCGTATCGCCCAAAAGCTGCTTCGCGCCTAGTCCCGTGCAGTTTACAATAATCCGATTTCCTGCAACAATCTCCTCCATACTCGCAACGACGCGCTCTTCCAACACACCGCCCTGCGCTTGAAATCGCTCCATCAAAAACGGCAAGTGAATATGCGGCTCGGCAATCGGAACACGAGCAAAATAGCCGCCTTGAAAGCCTTCGGGCAATTCTTCCTTGTCAAGCGGACGATATTCCTCCACCGCGCTTGCCCACCAAGCAGATTCCGTGCGTGTTTTGGGGAAGAATTGATAGAAATCGGTCATCGTGATTCCCGCTTCCGGGAATTGCTCACGAAGCTGCATAAGCCGCTCAAAGGTGCGCTTCGACCAGCCCAAAATACGCGAGATTGGCTCCGCTTTGTAGGGGAACCATAAACCGCCCGCAACGTCGCTCGTGGTGTTCGGTGGGAAATCTTTTGCGAGAATGCGCACATTGCGGAAGCCCGCGCTTTGTAGCTCAAGCCCGCATGATAAGCCAGAAATTCCTGCGCCGAGGATGATGACTTCTTTGTTCATGTGAAATGGAGATGTGTTGCATTTGTTTGAAACCCCTCACCCCACCTCTCCCAGAGGAGAGGGGCAAGATTATAGAACGGTCTTCAAACCCTCGCCCTTTGGGAGAGGGTCGCTCGAAGAGCGGGGTGAGGGAAACTCTTAAAACGACCTATCTACCTTCGTATCGTGCATAAGTGCCGTAAAATCAATTCCTTCGCGGCGGTCGTTTGCGTGAACGGAATAGACTTTGTGAATGCGATAATTGAAATCATGCTCGAAGCGGCTCATTTTGTCAATCGCTGCGAGTTTTGCGTCTTGGGGGACGCGGTATTTTGGCTTGTCGTCGTGCGCGGCGCGGAGTGTGTTGAGTTCCCAATCGCCCGTGATTGCTACGCCTTTGAAGATGATGTGCGTGTCCGTCCAGGAGTGCTTTGGCGCGTGGACAAGGAACAAGGATTCGCCGCCCAGATTGAGCTTAGAGTCGTGGTCGAAGTAATACACATTATTCAAAAAGCCCGCAATCTCCTGAAAACCGCGTTGGAGGTGGATTTCCGCGTCGGGAAAGGCGTTTTGCATTTCTCGCGCCACTTGCGGATTGAAATGGTCAATGTGCGTATGCGTGCAAAGAATATATTTCACCTTGATTTTCCGCTTTTTGCACACATTGTATGCCTTATTTGCAGGCGATTCCTGATGCGTGGGATTAAAAGGCGGAAGCTCGACGATTGCCCCTTCCCCGTTGTGGTGGAGCAGCCAGCAGCCTGTTCCGAACCATTCAAATCGCCCCATGAGCAGTACGCCGTCGCTCCACTGTGAAACTCGTGTCCGTTTAATCATACTAATAATTTTTGTAGTGAATAAAAATCATCATTGTCTCAAATCTTCTTGCCCAAGCAACTGAGGAGAGCGTATGCGATGCCGTCTGGTGGGTGGTGTGCCAGCGACCTACCCGCCGGACGGCTACTGCACTTGTGATAACAGCCGCCCGACGGGATATTCAACCCTACGCATTCACAAGCGCGGGCGGTTTTTCGTTCATCGGCAAGGTGATAATAAATTTCATGCCGCCAACTTTGCGGTTTTGCGCCGCAATCGTTCCTTTGTGCGACTCCACCAGCCCTTTGGTAATTGCCAAACTCAAGCCCAATCCTTCATTTTCGCTGTCGCTTGCGCGGTAGAATTTATCAAAAATTTTGCTTAATTCATCACTTGGCAAGCCTTGACCGCCGTCGGCAACGGTGAGAACAAGTTCGTGTCCGCGTTCTTTCGTGGTTTGGTCGTTCACAATAATTTTTATCGGGGTTTCTTGCGGTGTGTGATGCACGGCGTTCTGTACAAGATTGACCAATGCTTGCTCCATCAGCACAAAATCCATTTTTACTTGCGGAAACTCGCTTGGAATCTCAACGCGCACAATATGATTCGCCAATTCCCTCCGAAGCCTCGCCATTGCTACGCCTACGAGGTCGCTCACATCATGCCATTCCAAGTGTAGATTGATTTTCCCCGTTTGAATCCGCGTCATGTTCAGCAAATTCGCCGCAAGCGTTGTAAGGCGCGTGGCTGCTTGCTCTATCTCGCCCGTGAGTTCTTTGCGCAAGGCATCTTTTTTCTCGGCTGGTAATTTTGCATGAGCAGCATCAAGTTCCGGCACACGCAAATCGCCCGTCGCTTCGATGATTTCTCGAATTGGCGTGCGCAGTTCATTCGTGATGGAGTTGATAAGCGTGGAATGAAGCCGTTCCGCTTCTTCTTCGAGTTGAAGTTGTTTTGTTTCTTCGCTGAGTTCACCGCGCTCAAGGGCTGATGAAATCTGGCTTACAAAGCTCTCCAACAGTGCTTGCTGGTCTATCGTGAAATTGATAGAATCGCTCAAAACCACGCCCAAGACACCGTACTGCGCTCGTGGCGAGGCAAGCGGCGTGTAATAGGCTTCAGCATTGGGGAACGTCGAGGTAAATCGCCCTGCATTTTTCTGATTCGCAAACACCCATGCTGCATAGCTGTATTCCCTATCCTGCGCATCTTCATCAAATTTCGCCGAGCTTGCAGGGTGAATGGTGTTGTCCAGTAAATCTTCTTCGTGATTGGCAAACAAGACCACTTTTGATTTGAAGATTTTCCCAACATGAAAAGCTGCCCGCTCTAGGACGGAAGCGTTATTTGGCGCGGCGGCAAGGTCTTTAGCAAGTTGATACAACGCGGTTGTGCGCTCTTCACGCTGCCGAACTGCCCGCTCTTGAGTTTTTATGCGGCTTGTCAGTACGCCCATCACGAGGGAAATCAGCACATACAGCGCGAACATGAAACCATCCTGCGTGTAGGTGATGCCAAAGGAAAAGCGCGGCGGAATAAAGAGAAAATTCCACAGCAATGCGCCCACAAGCCCAGCAAATATCACAGGTCCACGACCAAAATACAATGCAAGAATCGTATTGAAGCACAACAATAACATTCCGATTGTATGGTAATTGATAAACTCCAAAATATGATTCGGAATTAGCTCTACACCAAGCGCGAACATGAGTGCTAATGCGCCTGCTGCTGCGTATTGCTTCGGCTGGGAACGGAGTTCGGACAAGGTAAATTGCTTGCGGCTCGGCATGGACATTTCTTCCACGCGAACGGCATAAATGTCAATCGTTCCACTTTCAGCAATGAGGCGGTCTATAAAGGTTTTTGAGGAGCCAAAAATCCGTTGTTTGAAGGCTTGCAGAGGACTTTCCACCGCAGCAAAGGGCTTGCCAACGATAATTTGCGATACGTTATGCTCTTTCGCCGAGCGCACAATGCCGCTTACAAGGTCGTCGTCCACTGTTGTTACAATTTCCCCACCCAACTCTTTTGCTAAAGCTAAATTCTCCGACAAACGCCCGCGAGCCTCGTCACTAAGCGGCTTAGAGGTTTCTACGCTGAGGGCAATCCACGGCGCGTCCATTGTGTAGGCAAGGCGGCGCGTCCAGCGTACAAGCGGCTTGGAGAATGGGCTTGGACCAACAGCAACCATCAGGCGTTCACCCGATTTCCACGTTTCAGCGTTGTGTTCTTCTTCCAAAATTTCGCGTAGTTCTTGGTCCACGCGCTCGGCGGTCAGGCGCAGAGCCATTTCGCGGAGAGCGGTGAGATTTCCTTTGCGAAAAAAACCGTTTGCGGCTTCGGGAACTTGTTCGGGCGGGTAGATTTTCCCCTCTGCAAGTCGTTGCAAAAGCTCATCTGGCGCAATATCTATGAGTTCAATATCGTCGGCTTCTTCCAAGAGCGAATCTGGCACGGTTTCACGAATTTCCACACCAGTTATCTGCCGAATAGTATCTATGCGGCTTTCAAGGTTTTGAACGTTCAGCGTTGTAAACACGTTGATACCATTATCCAACAGTTCTTGAACATCCTGAAAGCGTTTTGCATGGCGGGTTCCGGGTGTGTTGATGTGCGCAAGGTCGTCGAGCAGCACAATATCAGGCTTGCGCTCAAGAATGGTATCAATATCGGGTTCTTCGAGGGCAGGACCGATATTGGTAAGATTTTTATAGGGAATGCGCTCCAGATCTTGCGCGAGACGCTGAATATCCTCGCGGAGCATGGCAGCAACAAAACCAACGACGACATCTTTGCCTTCGCGCTTGCGTTCATGCGCTTCTTGGAGCATTGCATAGGTTTTTCCCACGCCGGCACACATTCCAAAAAAGACTTTGAGTTTTCCGCGTCGTTCGTCAGCCTCTTCTTTTTGAAGTTGTTCGAGAACTTCCTCCGCGCTAATACTCGGAGGTTCAACAGGCACAGAATCCGAAGAAGCCAGCGATGAAGCGGCTTCGGAAGATGGTAAGGAATTTGGCATAGCCAATCGTTTTAATGAGAAATATCGCCGACTTTGGGCGAGGTGAGATTGAATAGTGTGCGTAAAATACGGGAAAGTTGGAATGTACACAATGAAATGTGTCGAAAAATTATGGCAGAAAATCAAGCCCTGTCGCCTATCCGCGCTTAACCGTAAGCGACTTTAATTGCCGCATCCAACGACCATTCTTTTTCTCATGCGGAATGATGATGCACATCGTTCCGGCGTAGTCATCAAGCGGCTTTCCGTCTTTTGTATCGGCAAGCAAAACGATATTTTCCGTAAAAAGCGGCTCGAGTTCCGCAAGCGTAAACGCGACTTTGTAGCCGTCATGCCCTTCGGCGAGGAGATATTTCGAGAGTTCGCCGTGTTTTAGGTTTGCACCAAAAGGAAGCCCCGCTTTTTTCAATACTTCGTACAATTCTACGCCTTCAAAGCTCACTACTGCGCCACCTTTGTAGTCTTTTGCGCGAACAGTTTTACGAGGTAAACTTTGTAAATCCTTGATATGGAGCGCAGTACGGGCGACACCTTCGCCTTGAATGATAAGAGAATCGCGGAGTGATGCGTTTTGTGCGTGAGCTTTACTCTTGCTATTGCCCGCAGCGAGAAGAAGCAAAGAAGAAGACAAAAAGAAGAAAAGTAAATACATACCAAATTAAAAAAATACTAAATAAGCTCGATATTGCTTGCGTTCAAGGCTGTTTATGCACAGGAAAGCGAGTGCGAAATTGCAAACTTTCTTGCCAATGCCAAAGAAAAATCGCCGTGTACAATCGTGCCGCATCGAACAATATCGGGAAACCCGTTCTATCGCCTAAGAAGCGGCAGGACGGGGAAATGGCTTTTTGCAGAGCGGTTTTTTGGAGAAGAATTCTTACAAAATTTATATTTCATAGCAAAGAAATTTGTGCGATTGTGGATAATTCCGTATTTTCCTGAAAATAAAGTCGTTAGAAAAACGAACTATACAGTGAATCGCAAAAAGTTAGCATTCCTAACCATTTTTTTTTTACAAATAGGAACACCTACCATGCTACAACAATCTTCCCCACTGCCTGCGCCCACACCGCGCTCAAAAGCACCATCGGTACAGAGTTCAACCGTTTTCAACCCGCACTACAATTCCTTCAATACCGCCAGCAAAATCGTAGTCGCATTGGAGCGTATTTCAGAGGCATTCCGCGTGATGCTCTGGCAAGAAAGCAAGGCAAATGGTCTTTCGCCATTGCAGATTCAAATTCTCATTTTCCTTGCCTTTCACACGCAGGAAAAGCGCACTGTTTCATACTTGGCGCAGGAATTCAACATGACCAAACCTACCATTTCCGATGCTGTGCGCGTTTTGCTGGAAAAGAAACTGACAGAAAAAGAGCAAAATCTTGAAGATACGCGCAGTTATGCTATCAATCTCACCGTAGAAGGACGCACGATTGCCGAGAGAGCCTCTGCTTTTGCGAATAAATTCGACGCGCCGCTCGTACAAATGCCACCCATTGAACAAGAACACTTACTTGGGCAACTTATGAGCATTGTTGATTCTTTTCAAAAGGAAGGAATCCTAACCACACAGCGTTCATGTACATCCTGCGTATTTTTCTCGAAACATTCTTACTCAGAAGCCCATCATTGCTCGTTTTTGCGGCAAACGCTCTCTGGCGCAGATATTCGCGTGGATTGCCCGCATTACCGTCCTGTTTCGTAAAGTATCATTTCATTTATCATTGCCAAACAAGCAAGTATCGGGATTTTCAGCATTTACTGACCTGCATTTATTGATTTGTTCTCCTTCACAATTTTCCTAATTTTGAAGAAGGAAATAAGCGTCCATCAACCACTACAACCATGATTATCGCCAATCCCATCTACGACGTAGTATTCAAGCGGCTTATGGAAAATGAGACCGTTGCAAAGTTCTTTATCGGAACGCTCTTAGATGTTACGGTGGAAGCGATTGAACTCCATCCGCAAGAATTTACGTTCCTCAAAGACCTCGACCCAAACGACCCTGCTATGAACTCCTTTGCCGAGAAAAAACTCCGCGAGAGGCTCCTTATCAACGTCTTTCGCTTGGATTTTATTGCCACCATCAAAACCAGCGATGGCGAGCGGAAGAAGGTGCTTATTGAAATTCAAAAAGCACGAAACCTCATTGATGTCATGCGCTTTCGCAATTATCTCGCCGAGCAGTATAGCAAAGAAGATGTGATTGATAATACGAAAATTGCCTTGCCCATTACCACCATTTACATTCTTGGTTTTACGCTGCCAGAGATTGAAACGCCCTGCGTCAAGGTAGAGCGCGTCTATCAAGACCTCATCCATAAAACGCCGATTACCGCAAAAAGTGAATTTATCGAAAAGCTCACCCACGATAGTTTTATCGTGCAGGTCGAGCGCATCACCGACCGCTACCAAACGCGCCTCGACAAGCTCCTCAGCATCTTTGAACAGCAACATTTTATTGATGAACGCTCGACTATCAAGGATTATCTGCACACGCCAGACTTGGAAGAAGTCAAAACCATGACCGATATTCTGCACTACGCTGGTGCCGACCCCGAAAAGCGCAAACAAATCGCAAACGAGCAAGAAGGCTGGCGCACCATCAATGCGTATCTTCAAGAAACGACACAAAATGCAGAAAAATATTTGAAACAATTAGCCGAGCAGGAACAAACGCTCGTTGAGCAACAGCAAACCCTCGTTGAGCAGCAACAAGCTCTCGCAGAGCAGCAGCAAGCCCTCAGCGAGAAAGACCGCATCATTGCTGAACTCATGAAAAAACTGGAGAATCAGGCATAAATATTCGCTCGCGCCTTGCTGTGTCGTCCTCCATACTTCGTAGAATCTCCATCCTTTTCTCAATCATTATGATAACTGCTTTCCTCGCACTATTCCTTGCTTGCGCACTCTTCGCGCCAACGTTTGCGCAAACTTCGCATTCTCCCGTCTGGCTTGATTGCGACGAAGAGACCGAAACCGAGCATAAATACTGCTCGCGGGCGCATTTGGCTGAGAATATTTTTGCAATGAATAAAGCAGCCTCCGAAGCACACTCTGGCACAGAACGTGGCTACGATGTGCTTCGCTACGATGTATTCCTTGATTGGACAACGCCGCTCAACGGCACAAGCGAAGCGGCAAGCGACCGTGCTTATACTGGCACACAAACTATCACTCTCCGCGCAACACAAGCACTGGAGCGGGTTGTACTGGATGCACACAAAGAGAATATTCGCCTCGACAGCGTATTTCTGCTCAACCCTAGTAACAACGCCCTACGCCAGCGAATTTCCTTTACGCAAACAGACGACAATCTTGCCACGCTTCAGCTTCCAAACCGCGTCAATGCTCAGGATTCCGTGCGCTTTGTGCTGCATTTTTCGCACATTGGCAAGGAAAATTCTAACGATGGTTTGGGATTCTTTCTGTACAGCAAAGGTAGAATTGGTGCGGTTCGCAGGAGCGGCACGCTCATTGATACGGTCTATGTTCCAGAACGCCTTGCCTATACGATGAGCCAGCCCTTTGGAGCGCGTCGGTGGATGCCCTGCAATGATACACCCGCAGACAAAGCATTCATGAGCCTTCGCGTCCGTGTGCCGCTTGGATTTCGCGCCGTTTCCAATGGAATTTTGCAAGCTAGAACGCTCGACACCACGCAGCGCGGGCAAACAAGCCTTATTGCCGAAACCTTCCACTATGCGCATCAGTCCATCATTCCGCCGTATCTTGTGGCAATTTCCGCCTCGCGCTACGATTCCTACACCGAATACTACAAGCGTGTAACGAAGCCGCAGGACAGCATTCCCGTCGAACATTTTTTCTGGCGTGTGGACGATACAAACTTGGAGCAGCGCAATTTTTACTACAACGCCCGCGAAACCTTTCGCCACACCATTCCCACGCTAGAGGCGTATTCACGCTGGTTTGGGGAATATCCCTTTGAAAGCTACGGACACGTTACCGTGCAGCCCTTTTTTGCGGGTGGCATGGAGCATCAAACCATGTCCACTATCAATCGCTCGTGGCTGCGCGGGACAATCACCGGAATAGCGCATGAAATCATGCACCAATGGTTTGGCGATAAGGTTACGTGCGCTTCGTGGGAGCATATTTGGCTGAATGAAGGCATGGCGAGCTACGGCGAGGCACTTTGGTACGAGTCGTGGGGCAGATTGCGCTGGTACAATGTGGCATTTGAAAACTTCAAACGCCGCTATTTTCTTGGGAATAACAAGCCTTCGCTGTATGTAAGGAATCCTAACTCTATTGACACCATTTTCAATTACGCCACAACCTACGTGAAGGGCGCATACATCCACCATATGCTGCGGCGCATGGTCGGCGACAGCGTGTATTTTCAAGCCATGCGAGCCTTTTGCGCCCGCTATTCTGTGGCAATAACCGAAGATTTACAACGCGTGTTTGAGGAATTTGCCCCACGCTCGCCCGTGAAAATGGCAACCTTTTTCAAACAATGGGTCTATGGGGCGCAACACCCGATTCTCAGCGCGTCGTGGCGGGTTTTGCCGACGCAGCAAGCAAACGAGACCACGCTGCAAATCACGCTGTTGCAAGCGCAGCGCGGCGAGAACATTCCCGAAGCCTTCCATCTAGCTCTACCACTTGTGTTCAAGCGTGGTCAGGATAGCATTTCTCAAATGGTCGTAATGACTGAGCGGCGGCAAAGTTTGACCGTACATTTACCTTTCGTGCCAGACAGCGTTTTGATTGACCCCGATGAAAATATTCTTGCTGAAAAGTACGCATCCGTGCGGCTTTCAGACGCGCAACCGTTTATGCGCGTGGTGGCAAATCCCCTGCTTTTGGGTGAAATTTTTGAAGTTTTGGTAACGCTTTCCGAAACCGATACGATTCATCTGGACGTTGTGGATGTGCTTGGCAGACGGCTTCAAACCTTAGCTTCTGGCAGATACGACGAAGGCGCACTGCATTTCCGCGAGCAGCTCAATTTCCCTGCTGGTGGAACATACTTTGTGCGCCTTCAAACGAAAAACGGTCTAAATGTAGCGAAAATACTGGTGCGGTAATGTATTCTGCGTGAGGGTCTCAATTCTTATTGAGGCTCTCAGTTCTTATTGAGGCTCTCACTTCGTCGCTTGAGTGAAATGAAACCAAAAGTGCAATGACGTTGAAACCAAAAGTGAGACCCTCAATAAGAATTGAGAGCCTCACTCCATGACGTGTTGTAGGACTCTTAGAAGCGAAAACCGCCTGTAATGCCCACCCAACCACGCAACCACGCATTATTGCTGCCAAAAAAGTTGATGTTGTTCTGCTGTGCAATAAAGCCGCTTCCGGGAAATAAATTCGTTGCTAATTCATACACTTGATTATCCACGCCCGCCATAACGTTGAGCGTTGGTCCGATGAAGACCGAGAAATGTGGCGCGAAATCGTGTCCGAACATGGTGCGAAGGCGCAGTGCTTGGGCGTACACGGCGAAATCCCGCGTAAATACGCCATTGAACATCGTTTCGGTATGTAAGCCAATATCAATAAAATCCTTCTGACCCAAGTATAATTGCGCTCCCGCACCGTATCCGATTGACCAAATTGTTATGCCCGTAAATGGCTGCAAACCGCCTGTGAGCGTGGTGTACCAGGCTTTATTGCCCGTGCGCAAACCCGCGCGGATAAAGCGCATTTCATCGGTGTAGAGTTCGAGGCGGATGCCGTGTTTGGAGCTAAAATTAAGCAAACCAATCATCACATCTTCGTTGTCTTCGGCGAAATTGACAAGTCCAATTTGCGCCCCGCGCACGTGCCGCGCTGAGTTGAACACGCCCGCAACCTGCACACCTTCTACATCTTTTGCCGTATTGAACACGCCCGCCGCTTGAACACCTTTCATATTGCCCGCCGTGTTGAAAATGCCCGCACCCTGCACCATATCGCCATCTCCAGCGACATTGAACACGCCCGCGCCCTGTGCGCCGCGCAACCCGCCCGAAGCAATGTTGAACACGCCCGCACCTTGCGCTCCGACAAATGTTCCCGAAACAATGTTCGCAACTCCCGCACCCTGCGCGTAGCCAGCATTTCCACCAACAACATTGATAATTCCTGCGCCCTGTACGCCCAGCACATAGTCGGTTTGCGTGTTCCAAATGCCCGAAAACTCAACGCCTTCAAGCGCATTACCAACATTGCCCAAGGCATGAAGAGACACGTGCGATAAAATGCGCTTCCCGCCCGACGTGCCACGCACAATGCCGCTTACCGACAAGGGCGTTACAAAGCCAATATCAACGGGAACAATCGCATAGTCCTCACGCGGGTACGACTTCGTTGCCGTTGTACCAGCAAACTGCGTAAATGGTGCAGCAAGCGGTGGTGCCGTCGCGCTGGTGCTGGTGTTTGCTTGTGCAAAAAGACTTTCTTGGAAAGGTGCAGAGCAACTAAGGGCAAGAAGCAAACACGCTACAAAGCGCGTCCACACGTGTTTTGGAGAAGTATTATTCAAATGGTTTGGGGATAAAGATATGCTTTTCATGGCGATAAATGCTGCTAGTGATAAAAAACGTTCCGCACACAACACAAGGATTTACGCGATGTCCAGTGTGTGCTTCTCCTATCAACAAGCCGTGAGCAAGGAAATGGTTACAAATTTTTTGGAAGAGTCTATTTTCCGATAAGAGCGAGGCTCTGACTTCTTCGTCAGGGTCTCACTTTGGGAGCTGTGGAGGAAAGTGAGAGCCTCACTAGGAAGTGAGACCCTCACAAAAGGTGAACTACCGCCCCAAACTCCGCACAATATCTACCACGACAGGACGCGCATGATTCCGTCCATTCTCAATAAAAATTGTCCACGTTTGGCAGCCACACGCCACCGAACCCGCTATGTATAAGCCTTGCACGTTGGTTTCAAAGGTTTCGGGGTTGTATTCGGGAATAAGAATATCGTTTAGATGCACTCCTGCACCGCGCAGCAAGTGTTCATCGGGTCGGTAGCCGATAAGGGGAAAAAGGAAATCGACGGGAAGCGTGGTGATTTCGCCTGTTGTGGTATTTCGCACTAACGCAGTGTTGGTGCGGATTTCAGCAAGTTGCGTTGAAAAAAGTGCGCGAATTTCCCCGTTTTTAATGCGATTATCAATATCAGGACGAACCCAGTATTTAACGGACTTACTCAGTTCTTCCCCGCGATGCACCAGCGTTACCCGCGCACCGTGCCGCCACAGTTCCAATGCGGCTTCCACCGCCGAATTGCGCCCGCCGACCACGACCACATCTTGCATGGTGTAGCGGTACGGCTCGTCGTAATAGTGCGAAACGTGCGGTAAATCCTCGCCCGGAATGCCTAAGCGATTGGTAAAATCGAAATAGCCCGTTGCGATAATCACGCGCCGCGCGAAGATTTTCTCCAATGGCGCGTCGTTGCTGATGTTGTTGCTGGTTTCTCTGCGTGTTTCAATGCAAAAAAGGTACTCGTTTGAATTCCCAGATGAATTTTGTGATGAATTTCCCTGTACTTCCTTCCGAATGCCACAAACCCGTGTATGCAAGCGGAGATTGAGCCTTTGCGCTTCCACCACACCACGATAATACTGCAACGCCTCGCGCCGCGTTGGGCGAACATTTACCGATGAAAAGGGGATGTTATCAAGCGAGAGCAGGTCTGGCGTAGAGAAAAAGGTCATGTTTGCAGGATAGCGGCGAATGGTCTCAGTAATTGAGCCTTTTTCCACAACAAGGTAGGAACAATGCGCCTTCTGAGCTTCAATCGCGCAAGCAAGCCCTGTTGGACCTGCACCGATGATGAGGATGTCGTAAAGAGATGAGTTTGTCATAGTTTGCGAGATGGTAATTACACTCATTCGCCCCCTTGATAAAGGGGGAACGGGAGATTTGTCGCGTGTAACGACTGATTTGAAGGGGTATTGAACCGTTAAGCCCCCGTTCCCCCTTTATCAAGGGTAGGGCTGTAAAGTTCTAAAAGACAGCCTCGTAACGGTGCGGCTTGTGGCAAATCCCCCGTTCCCCCTTTATCAAGGGGGCGAAGGATTGGTGCGGCTTTCACAGCTTCGCGTAAGAAGAACTTTACAGCCCTGCTTTATCAAGGGGGCGAAACGGGCAGCGTTCACCGCACCAGAGTAGTTACGAGAATTTCATGTGATTGCCCTCAATTCCTCTCCGCTTCAAGGAAATACGTGCGCATCGTGCCTTTGCCTTTAATGCGAATGTCGCCGCGCTCGCGGAAAATAAACCTATCCGCCAGAGGCACGACAAATTCTTCGCTCACGTGAATTTTCCCCGCTTCCCCGTGCGACTCCATGCGCGATGCGACGTTCACGGTATCGCCCCAGAGGTCGTAGTTAGGTTTTTTCTTGCCAATCACGCCCGCAACCGCCGCACCGCGATGTAGCCCAATCCGCACCGTTAAGCCAATCACCTGCATTTCTTCCGACAACTGGCAAATTGCATCCTGCATTGCGATTGCCATTCGCGCCATGACGGCTGCGGTTTCTCGTCCCGAATGTGCGTGGTGGTCTAAGCCGCCAACGACCATGTACGCATCGCCAATGGTTTTGATTTTCTCAACACCGTATTCTTCAGCAAGCGCGTCGAAGGTGGAAAAAACTTTATCCAAAAGCGCGACTAATCCTTGCGGGTCAATATGGCTTGCAAAGCGCGTAAAACCTGCAATGTCGGCAAAAAGAACGGTTACGTCGTCGTATTTATCCGCAATCGTTTGTTCGCCTTGTTTCAACCGCTTGGCAATGGGCGCGGGAAGGATACTGAGCAGCAAGCCTTCGGATTTTTCCTGTTCTGCTGCAATAGAAACGTTGCGCCGCAGAAGCTGCATATTTACTTGCTCGACGGCGGATTGCTGTTTGCTGAGTTCTTCATTTGCTGCCTGAAGCTGCTCGGTGCGCTCCTCTACAAGCCGCTTCAAATCTTCTTGCTGGCGTTCCATGAGGCGTTGTTTTTCCTGTTCTTGTTCCAATGCTTGTTCGGAGAGTTTTTGCACGTAGTCGAGTTGCTTGGAAAGCTCCGTATTGATGCGGTCGAAGCGGCGAGCGGTGTAGAATGCGAGCGAAACGGGCATAGACAGGAACATCAGATATTGCACCAGCGCGTAAAGCCAGAGAATATCGAACAAGCGAAGGATTGCCATTCCAGCAAAAGCTACGCCAGAAAAGAAGCAAATCACCAACCCCGCGCCAATAATGCTTGAGCCTACACGCCGCTCTGCATCTGCCTTCCAAAGGATAAAAGCAACCAAGCTAAATTCCAAAAGCAGCGTTACAATGACAATGTAATTCCACACATCGCCCGTGGTAAGCAAGCGCGTAACAATGACCAAAAGCGCAAGCGGCATGGTAACACGCCACCACCACGCGCTGCGCCGCCCAAGCGCGACCCAATCCACCGCCAAATGCAGTGCGAGCAGTGCCAGAGCCATTTCAAAGGGAATAAAAATTTCATTCCACACCAAAATTTCCACCGATGTCAGCGCGAGAAAACGGTACGAAAGCGAGAAACACAGCAAACTCATGGAAAATGTAAACAGCGCGACGTAGAGATTGAGCCGCTCACGGCGCGAAAACACGAACATCAAGCCGTGCTGCAAAGACAAAAAGAGTAGAATTCCGAGCGGAATCATTGCTACAATCAGGCGCAAAGCGCGAGTGCGGCTTGCTTCCCCGCTATGCCGCGCAAAATCTTGGATATTGGCAGTAAAACCAAAACGGTAAAAACGTAGTAGATTCGGCGAATAGCGTTGAAACACGCTTGCATGGTGGAAGGTGGAAAAGCGTATCGCAAGCACGTATTCTCGCCCGCCATGCAACTGAAGCGGAATTGCCATTTCGCTGCTTCCTTCGTCGGATTCCTCTGCAAGACTTCTCCCCACTTTACCATGTTTTGCCAGCAATGTACCGTTCAAATACACTTCCGCCGCGTTGCGATGCCTGAGAAAGAGCGATAAATTCAGAATCGGCTGCGTAGAATCCACGTTCAAACGCAAGCGAAACCAGCCGTAATTGTGCCACGCTTGCATGGTATCCAGCCGCTCGGTATTGGAAAGAATCTGCCACGCAGAATCATTGTAGCGAGGGAGCATGAACGCCGCTTCAATGCTATCATTGAGCTGATGCGCTTGATATAATTGCGGGGAATACATTCGCCAAAAACCTGCGCAGGAGCGTATTTCTCCCGCTTTGGGCTGCTGAAGGTACAAAACGAGAGAAGGAGAAGAATCAGTAGTTGTGCGGCTTTGAGCAATGTTTGCGAGAGGTTCAGCAAATATCAGGCGTGGAGCAAACATCATAAGCGCAGAACAGCAGAAGAACGCCACAAAGCGCATCATATCTTGCCGAGAGCAGATGCGATGAAATGGTCGAACGATATGCAGAATGCGTGATTGGGGCATAAATGGCAATAAAAACAAACGATAAGGAGTCAAGTCATCCCGCCCAAGCGGCTGAGGAGTGCGTAAACGCTGCCGTCCGGCGGGTGGAGTAAAAGCGACCCACCCGCCGGACGGCTACTGTACTGGTGATAACAGTTGAAGTTTAGATAAAATTCTGAAAGCCGCGTAAAACCTTACCCTGCACTAAGCCCTCACCCAACCCTCTCCCAGAGGGAGAGGGCTTCAGAACCCGCATAGAATCTTGCCCTTCTCCCTCTGGGAGAAGGGTTGGGATGAGGGGGCGCAAGAGTTTATCTAAACTTCAAAACAGCCGCCCGACGGGAAAAGGCTCACCAGTATTTACGCAACTTGTGGTACTTTACCTTGTTCTTCAGATTTCATGCGGGTTTTCGGCGTTTGGCGGTCTTTTGGAGAGATGTTTGGTAATTCAATCGCAAAGACCGTTCCTTTGCCGGGCGCACTATCTCGAATCACAATTTTTCCACCGTGATAATCCTCAATAATTCGTTTACAAAGGCTCAAACCCAAGCCCCAGCCACGTTTTTTCGTCGTAAAACCAGGCTTGAAGACCTCGCGGCGCACTTTCGCGGTCATACCTTTTCCATTGTCGCATACCAAAATAACGGTCTTCTGCTGCTTTTGTTCCAGAAGAATATCAATAATTCCTCCGGCGGATTCCATTGCTTCGGCAGCATTTTTCACGAGATTTTCAATCACCCATTCAAAGAGTTCAGCATTGATGCGGAGTTTCACATCATTTTGAATACTGCGTTTGATTTTCACGCGCTTGCCCAAGTGCGGCAACCGTCGCTCAAAGTATATCGTAACTTTTTGAATAAGGTCGGATACGTCTTCCTCGCGCATTTCGGGCAGCGAACCAATTTTTGAAAAACGATGCGTAATTTTACTCAGCCGCTCCACATCTTGCTCCATCTGCCCAACAATATCGCGCACTTGTTCAGGATTATCGGCATCCATTTTGATAATTTCCACCCACGCCAAAAGGCTTGAAAGCGGCGTACCAAGCTGATGCGCGGCTTCTTTTGCCAAGCCCACCCAGACATTTGACTGCTCGGTGGTGCGAATGAAATTGAAACCCAAATAGCCCAAGAAAATAAAGCCTGAAATCACAAAAATTTCAATGTACGGAAAAAGGCGTAAATTCAGGATGAGATTGGAATTGGTGTAGTAAATCTTCTGCAACACCGTTCCATCCCTCAGTTTGACGAGCAAAGGCTGGTAATCCAGTGCCATTTGCTGCGTGAGTTGTTTCAGAAGTTGTTTTTGCTGGTCGCGTGAGAGTTGGCTTGTTTTCAGGGAATCCAGCACGTTCAGGGAATTTGCAGCAAAAGGTTCGATTGGCTCACCTTTGTCATCGGTCAAAATCACGGGAAAATTGATAGTTGGCGTAATTCCTTCGATGTAGAAGGTGTAATCTTCCGTTGCATTTTGCGTTCCCGCGCTCTCTGCATCCTCGACAGCGTGCTGAATAACGTTGGCGTAAAAGCGAATAAGATTTTCCTCTTTCACACGCAGTTCGCTGACAAGGTATTGCGTGTAAAACACCACCGTTCCGCTAATCAATACGCCCATTGAAACAAGCCAGAACTTGATGTGCTTGGAGTCCAGATTTTGCTTGATTCCGGCGAGTTTTAGGGTTGGTGTTTTCATGCGAAAAGTGTACTTTGGGCAATGGTTTTATCGAAGGAATCGCGTAATTTTCACCTCGTAATCTACGCACTGTTTTGGAAACAACAAAGCGGAATCAATCAGGTTTTCCCGCAAAAACGCGCCCCCATTTGAAAAGCAGGGCTGGTAAGTTCTCGTGTTTTCCCTCATCCCAACCCTTCTCCCAGAGGGAGAAGGGCAAGACACAAAGCCAATTTCTTCACCCTCGCCCTCTGGGAGAGGGTCTCGCGCAGCGAGGGGTGAGGGAGAACTTAGCAGCCCCCACTTCAGAAGTGCGAGCCTTGCGTCAATGCTTCATCACGCCACCAACACCAGCAACCATGCTCCCTTTCAGTAATGAAGAACTTTTGGATGTAAGCACCGAAGACGGTGGTCAATTCGCTATCCACAGCGACGAAGAGGCATTCGCCTTTTGCGCAAACCTTGCAAAAGCCCACTACGAGAACTTCCCCGTCGGTTCGCTGCTGATTCCACGCCATTTGCAAGCGCACTTTTACAGCGTGTACGCCTTCTCGCGCCTTGCCGATGACATTGCCGATGAACTCCACACCACCGACGCACACGAAAAACTTGCCGCGCTAGAACGCTTGGAACAAATGCTGCTGTTGGACAATCCAAACACCTTACAAAACCCCATTTTTCGCGCTCTTCACGCTACGATGCGCGAGAAAGCTATCCCCACGCTGCCCTTTCAAAAACTCCTTCAAGCCTTTCGGATGGATAGCGAATTTCACCAAGCAACACGCTGGGAAGAGCTTGAATACTACTGCCAGCACTCGGCAAATCCCGTCGGCGAACTGGTGCTGCGTATCTACGGCATCTACTCACCCACGCTCGCGCCTTTGTCCGATGCAGTGTGTACGGGATTGCAGTTCGCCAATTTTTGGCAAGATTTTTCGCGGGATATTCCTCACGGGCGAATTTTTATCCCCCAAAATATTTTGGAAGAATTTGGCTTGAATGCCGAGGATATACGCCGTTTTCACGCCGCACCAGAAACTATTTCCACAAAAATTATCGAAAATCAATTTTTACCGTGCTTTCAGCTTCTTTTTCACAAAACAAAGTTGTATTTTGCAAATGGCTCTGCACTGCTTTCGCACATAGCAGATACGCGGCTCAGAGCAGAATTAGCCCTGACGATTTCTGGTGGTGAAACAGTGCTAGAAGCAGCATATAGTCTAGGTTTTCGGATATTACATGAGCGACCGAAGCTCTCCAAACGTACCTTTCCGCGCGTCCTCTGGCGTGCAGTTCGTCTTTTTGGCGCGTCGTAATCTCTGTTGTATCTTTTTCGTTCAGTACCAATCAAAACTCTTGTAAGGCTCATAAAATCAGGCTTCAGTGGCACAGACATTCTTGTCTGTGGTTCTGTGTTTGAAAACTGCGCCAACTTCACAGACAAGAATGTCTGTGCCACTTACAAAAAGTTTTACCCTGTTGAACTACATTCCTTCTCGAAACCTCTTTGCTGCTCCTCGTTCTGCATCAATAAAAACTGACTTTTTCAAGCATTGCTTTTCCTTCATAACCTTCAATTTTCGTCCGTCCAACGGGGGTTTGTATGTCTCACTTTTCAGGTTTTGGAAATTCTTCCCTGCTCACGCCGGAGTATGCTGCGCATGAGGCGGCGGAAGACGTTCTGCCCTTGCCCCAGCAAAAAACCACGAATTTTTACTATTCGTTCTCGTTTTTGCCGAAGGATGAGCGCGAGGCAATGCACACCGTCTATGCCTTCTGCCGCTACACCGACGACATTGTGGATATTGACGTTCCCGCACCAGTAGGCGCGAACCCGCATGATTACTCGAATATCCAACGCAAACGCGAACGCCTGGACAAATGGCGGCGCGAAGTAGAAAAATGCTACAACGGAACTTCTACGCACCCGATTATGTTACCACTTACGGCAGTGGTCAATCGTTTTTCCATTCCGAAGCAATACCTTCTCACGCTCATTGATGGCTGCGAGCGCGATTTAATCCAACATCGCTACCAAACCTTTGATGAATTGAAGGAATACTGTTACAGCGTGGCAAGTATTGTAGGATTGATTTCGATTGAAATTTTCGGCTACAAGTACGATGAAACCAAAGAATACGCCGTGAATTTGGGCTACGCACTGCAACTGACAAACATTCTCCGCGACATTCAAGCCGACAAAAACAATGGGCGTATTTACTTACCCCAAGAAGACTTACAGCGTTTTGGCTATGCCGAAGATGATTTGCTCGGCGATATGTACTCCGAGCAGTTTGTCGAAATGATGCGCTTCCAAGCCCGCCGCACCCGCGAATACTACCACAAAGCCCGTGCAGCCTTGCGTCCAGACGAAAGTATCACCATGTTTGCCGCGCAAATTATGGATGCGATTTACTACCGTTTGTTGGAAAAAATTGAAATTGCGGATTACAACATTTTCAACGGCAAAATTTCCGTCTCAACATCGCACAAAATCTTGATTGCGCTCCGAATGTGGACGAAGACACATCTGCTCTTGAAGCGGTAAAATCGGCGTTGAAGACCCTCACCCAACCCTCTCCCAGAGGGAGAGGGCTTCAGAGCTAGATTTTCAAACCCTCTCCCTTTGGGAGAGGGTCGCTTGCAAGAGCGGGGTGAGGGAAAATTCTTCCGCTTTCATTGTGGAAAACTTGTCATTCTTCAAAATAATTGTGTAATTTGCACCACGAATTGGCTAGAAATCATCTATCGTTTGTTCTCACTTTTGTAACTTTTGCAGCATAAAAACTATGAGTAATAAATTGACTTTTTCAGCAGAAGAACTTCAAAAACTAGAAACAATTAAGAAACGCTATCCCGAACCCAAAGCAGCACTCATGCCCGCTCTCTGGATGGCACAAGCAAAATGGGGCTGGCTCTCGGACGAAGCAATGACATGCGTGGCAGAAGCTCTTGAACTCCCGCTCGCCCACGTGCGCGGCGTTGCGACCTTCTACACGATGTACTTCAAAAAGCCGATGGGCAAATATCATTTGCAAATCTGCACCAACGTCTCGTGTATGCTGCGCGGCGGCGATACCATCTTCGCGCAAGCAAAAGCTCGCTACGGCATCGGACACAACGAATGCACCGCCGATGGACGCTTGTCGCTGGAAGAAGTCGAGTGCATGGGCGCGTGTGGCGGCGCACCGATGATTGCCATTAACGAAGATTACCACGAAAATATCAGCTTTGAACACGTTGAAAAACTCGTTGCTTCGTTGCCATAATTTTTCCTCAGGTAGCGCAGACACTCCTGTCTGCGTCATTTGTGCAAACTCTTCCTCCTCAATTCTTTCCAAAAGAACATTATCATGGAAACAAGCGTACCGAATACAATGACCGAAACACGCCGCGAATTTCTCCGCACAAGCCTCGCAGCCAGCGTCTTTATGATGGTCGGCGGCACATTGGAGCTTGTCGGCGAAGTTCTGCCCGACGATTTCAAAGAGCGCGGCTCACAAACGCATGGTCTGTACACGATGCGTTTTGCAGACTTCCCTGTTCTGCGGAACATTGGCGGCTCAATTCGCTTGCAAGTGCCTGGTACAACGATTAGCTTTGGGCAAATAATTGTTTCGCGCATCGAAGCGAATCGTTTTTCTGCTTTGTCAGAAAGATGCACCCATGCAGGCTGTGCGGTAGGTGATTTGATAAATGGTGTTTTTACCTGCGCTTGCCATAATTCGCAGTTTCGTAGCGATGGTCGAGTGATAGCTGGACCAGCAAATGCACCGTTACGCTCATACACCACCACATATAACGCAAATGATGACTTTGTTGTGATTGACATTCCAGGATTGATGGCAACCTCTGTGAAAGGCGATTCACAATTTAGCTCGGCTCTGAGCCAAAACTATCCCAATCCCGCGTCCACAACCACGATGATTGACTACTCGCTGGCAAAAGATGCGTTTGTAACGATTGGTATTTACTCGGTTTTGGGCAAGGAAATTACCGAACTTGTACGCAAGGAGCAGGAAGCTGGACAACATCGCGTTTCGGCGGATGTTTCCAATCTCAGCAAAGGCGTGTATTTTTACCGCATGGATACAAACATTGGCTTTTCGCAAACGCGGAAATTGACCGTGATTTAAGAAAAATATGAAGTATGAAATATGAGGTATGAAACTTTAAAGCAAGTATTGAAGAGGCGTTTGAGTTTCATACTTCAGATTTCATCCTTCACACTTTCCTAAAAACTATCGCCCATCCACCAGCAGCAAGATTACCTCTCTCACCACTTTTCTTTTGCGATATGCTTTTCTGGCAATTTCTCCCAACCTCGCACCGAATCTTGCTTTTCGTGGGTATTATGTACTTTACCAACGTCGCAACACGCGGTCTCATCACACAATGGCTCGCACTCATGCCCTTTGCAAACGTTGGTGCCGGGCAATACTGGCGTTTTTTCACCTATCCGCTTGCGGCTTCGGGCTTTTGGGAAATGCTTTCCACGAGCGCAGTCTTGTACTTCTTCGCGCCTGAATTGGAGCGGGTTGTAAGCGGTCGTCGTTTGTTGCTCATTTTAGGCATTTTCGTTATTGTTCACTCGCTCGTCTTCGCGCCACTCCTGATGTTCACCAATGCAACGCTTGCGGGAACAAATGCTGTCGCGCTGTTTGTGCTGACGATGTATGTGTATTTGTATCCGTCGGGCGAGGTTTCACTTTTTGGCGTGATTCCCATGCGAGCAACGATGCTGCTTTGCCTCATGTTTGTTGTCGCAATCGCATCATCGCTGATGAATTTTTCACTCAATCCCGCCGCCATTGCTCACGCCTTTGCCAATGAAGGTTTTGGTATTTTCTTTGGATTCCTTTTCTCGCATTTGTACTTCGGTCGGCTTTCTTCGGGCGGATTTGTCTTGCTGAAACGCCAATCCAAGCAGCAACAAGCTCCCACACGCCGCCAAACAACGCCGTCGCCCGCATCGGTGGGACGCAGCCTTGGGCAAACACAAGAAAGCGAACTGCATCCAAGCAGTACACATCCCGAAGATGACGAATACGCGCCGCTCGACGAAGACCGCTTGAATGAAATTTTGGATAAAATCAACGAAAAAGGTCAAGCCTCGCTCACGCCAAACGAGCAAAAGTTTTTGAAAGATTACGCAAGCCGTTTGTAAGAAACGAGCATTGATGAGGCTTTTAGCACATTTTTACGGTGTTTTCCTGCATAAAGGAAAGCACCGTTTTTTTTTGGCAGCATTACGTGAGGCTCTCGCTTCTTCAGCGCGGGTCTCACTTTTACCTCAAACGGCTTTACCTCAAACGGCTTTGCTTCCAGCGACTACTTCCAGCCACTTCACTCAAGCGACAGAGTGAGCTCCTCGCGAAGAAGCGAGACCCTCACTTTTGGAAGCACAGGAAAATCCCACACGCAGCGCGGATTCTTATTGGGATTCTGCCGACATTGTTGTAAATTCCTGTTTGAATGTGTGTATCTTTTACACGGTTTCATGCCGCTTTTATGCCCTTAGAATCTATGTCGGAACAATCAGCCTCAATATTAGCATTATCACCACTCAGCAGCGAACTTCGCGCAAACTACGACCGTATTGCCGAGCAAGTTCACAAGGCAGCGCGAAATGCAGGACGCTCAGCGGAGGAAGTGCGTATTATTGCGGTTTCCAAGACGCAAAGCGTTGAAGTCGTGCAAGCGGCGTTAGATGTGGGTTTGCGGGTATTTGGCGAAAATTATGCGCAGGAAATCAAGGACAAAGGTGCGTTTTTTGCGAATAATCCCGTGCAAGCAGAATGGCACTGCATCGGGCATTTACAAACGAACAAAGTGAAAATGATTGCGCCTTACGTGCAATACGTTCAGTCGCTTGATTCAGTGCGCCTTGCAACGGAATTGAACAAAGCCGCATCACAACTTGGACGCACTATCAACGTGCTGCTTCAAGTAAAAACCTCCGATGAAGAAACCAAATCTGGCTGCGACGCGGCAGAACTTCCCACGCTCGTCGAAACCGTGCTTGGTTGCTCGCATTTGCGCATTCAAGGATTGATGACGATTGCCGCTTTCAGCGACGACCTTGAGTACGTCCGCCCGATGTTTCGGCACTTACGTTCTTTGCGCGACGCAATGCAGCGCGATTTCCCAACAACCAGCTTCCACGAGCTTTCGATGGGCATGAGCGGCGATTTTACCGCAGCAATCGAAGAAGGCGCGACGATGATTCGTGTTGGGACGGCGATTTTTGGAGCGCGGAATTATAAAAACGGCTAAGAAAATTAAGAGTTAAAGATTTTAGCAGTGGCACAGACATTCCTGTCTGTGTTTCTCGCCTGAATCCCCCGTCAATACTCACAGACAGGAATGTCTGTGCCACTAAATATCTGATTCTTAAATTACGTAGTGATAATGAATGTTGTGAGTAAGGAACGCGGATTTGAGGACTGAAAGAATTTGGAGGACGGAGAAAAGTCCTCAGCATCTTGATAGTCTGGGACCTCATCCGCGTTCCAATAATCGTTGCTTAGGGATGTAAGCGAAATAACTCACAATATTTTTGTCCACGAATCACACGAATCTTCACAAATTTGACACCATTGTTGAGGCTTCTGATTCGTGTTCATTCGTGCGATTCGTGGATAACATTGAATGAATTGTTTCTCTCGTGTTCCTTATTTCAAGAATCATGTACTAAATAAAAGTCAAAAATCCCTCATTGTACAATTCAAACATCGCAGAAATCTTTCCCCATTCATTCACTTTCATTTCGTATTGATTATGTCCGAACTCCGCAACAACATTGAAGAAACCATCGCATTTCTCCGCACAAAAACGCAGTCAAAGCCTGAAGTTGGGATTATTCTTGGAACAGGTTTGGGCGGTTTGGTGAATAAAATTTCGATTGAAACCACGATTGAATACGACCAAATCCCACACTTCCCCGTTTCGACCGTAGAATCGCATCACGGACGGCTTATTTTCGGGACGCTTGGCAGCAAGCACGTGATGGCAATGCAAGGACGCTTTCATTACTACGAAGGCTATACCATGCAGCAAATCACGTATCCCGTGCGCGTGATGAAGTTTTTGGGCATCAATACGCTGTTTGTTTCCAATGCCTGCGGCACGGTCAATCCGCTCTTTCGCAAGGGCGATGTGATGATTATGGACGACCATATCAACCTCTTGGGCGATAATCCTCTCATCGGGCGCAACGACGAAACACTGGGACCACGCTTCCCCGATATGAGCGAGCCGTATTCGCAGCGTCTTATCAAAATCGCCGAAAAAGTTGCGGTGGAAAATGCTATCAATGCGAAAAAAGGTGTGTACGTCGCCGTTGCGGGTCCAAATCTCGAAACCCGCGCAGAATATCGCTTCATGCGGGCTATCGGCGCGGATGTTGTTGGTATGAGTACCGTACCAGAGAACATCGTTGCGCGGCATATGGGTATGGAAGTTTTTGGCTGCTCCATCATCACCGATGAATGCTATCCCGAATCGTTGCATCCCGTCAGCGTAGCGGAAATTATTGCCGTTGCGAATGAGGCTGAACCAAAGATGACGACGATTATGGAAGGTGTTATTCGGGCTTCGTAAGCGTTACAAAAATCTTCAGGTACACAGAACGCTGTCGTATTCGCCCCCTTGATAAAGGGGGAACGGGGGATTAAACGGTTCAACACCGCTTCAAATCAGCCGTTACACGCGACAAATCCCCCGTTCCCCCTTTGTCAAGGGGGCGAATGAGTGCAATGACTGTGAAACCTGAGTCGTTACAGTTTTTTACATCGTTGAAACTTTCTCCCTGTTCACCACTACCGTTTCATCAAATCACATTCACCATGAAGATTCTTTGTCTTGTCCTCTGTGTCGCGCTCTGCGCCTTAGATGCGTGTGTGCCGACCGTCCCTGCTGTGCCGCTTACCGAAGGTGATTGGCAATTATTAGCTGTTACCGATGAGCCTGTTTCGCGCTTGCTTCTCCTTAGCCAACCGAGAAATGGCATTGCCAATCCGAACTTATTTTTGAACGTGGACAGTCTGCGCGGTATTGGCGGAAAGGTGCGGAAAATCGCGCTTCCAACGGGTGCGTTTCGTGAATATGTGTTCGTGGTGATGCCAGAGGAATTCAAAATTGAAGTTCTCTCCGCCACGACCTATCGCCGCATTACCACAATAAGTTTTGCCAATGAACGCCGCGAACCGTCTGACATCGTTGCCGTGAACGCTACAACCGCGTATATTGCCTTTCGCAACGCACCAATGCTGACCGTATTCGACCTTTTCAACATCCGCATTGCGCGAGATATTCGCGTGGGCAATTCTCCCGTTTCCGCGCTAGATGTGATTGGAAACCAGCTTTTCTGCGCTCTTCAAGATGAAAATACAGTTGCCGTTGTCGCAACAAACTACACGGGCAGTAATGCTACCGAAGCAATCGTAGCGCGAATCCCTGTGCCACGTGCGCCACAGTTTCTTGGTCATACAGCAAATGGCTCGGAGCTTATTGTCGTCTGCGCGGGCGGTGGTCCGCAGCGTTTGGCTTCGCGCATTGCCATTGTGGATGTTGCCGAGCGGCGTTTAGTGCGCGAGGCAACACTCTTCACCGATGCCGCCGATTCCTCCAGCGACCGCCCCTACGGGCTTGCTATCACCGACCGCGCATTTGCCTATATTCCCATGAACAAAGATTTAGCGAGAGTGGATGTGCGCTCGCTTGCTCGTGCCTCCATTCTTCCCGGAACTTTTCGGAATGTGAGCTTTAGTCCAGAACGGCTTGAAATCGTCGTTGCGGACTCGTCCACCGTTCCAACGTGCGCTATCATTGCCAGCAAAAATGACTCCTTGACCGCAACCATTTCGCTGGATAATGTGCGGGCGCAAATTCGGCAAATTAACTCGCGGTAAGGAAATTGGGCAGACAGGAGTGTCCGCCCTACTGAAGCCGCAAGAACACTTGCCTTCTCCATGAAACTCTTCATTTTCACAACACTTTTCAAAACAGTAGCATGGCAAAAAATACGAACATCTTGCTCGAATCTGGCACAAATGAGCTTGAAGTGATTGAGTTCATTATTGAATTCCCCGACACTGATGGAACGATGGTGGCACAGTCTTTTGGCATCAACGTAGCAAAAGTGCGCGAAATTATTCGTATGCCAGAATTGACCGCACTTCCGAATATGCCGGAAAGCACGGTGGGCATTTTTAATTTGCGCGGCTATATTGTTCCCGTCATTGACTTGGGCGATTGGCTCTATCATTTCAACAACATTGCCGCCGAGCGCAAACTCATTGTCGCGGAATTCAATGCAATGCGCTTGGGGTTTGTCGTAAACGATGTACGCCGCATTTACCGCTTTTCGTGGAAGCAAGTAGAATCGCCCGACGCAATCAATGATTATGGTGGCGAAAATTCCTCCATTATCGGCATCATCAAAGGTGAGGATAAAAATATCTTGATGGTGGATGTGGAGAAAATTATTGCGGAAATCAATCCCAAGCTCGGTATGGAGCAGGTGGATGATATTCACCACTTGGACGGCGCGAATTATACCGTTCTCATGGCAGAGGATTCCCCAACCATTCGCAAAATGATTACCGACCGCTTGAAAGTGGCTTCCTACAACGTTGTTTCATGCAATGACGGCGTTGCGGCGTGGGATTTACTCTCCATGTACGCCGAGCGTGCGCAACAAGGCGAGGACTTGCGTTCAATGGTCAATCTGGTCATCACCGATATTGAAATGCCGCAAATGGACGGTCATGCACTCACGCGCAACATCAAAAATCACCCAATTCTCTCGAAAGTCCCCGTGATTATCTTTTCATCGCTCGTCTCGGATGAATTGCATCACAAAGGCGAGGCAGTGGGCGCGGATGCACAGCTCACCAAGCCAAAGATTTCGCTTCTCTTGGACACTGTTCTCGACCTCATGAAAAAGTATAATCAAGTGCGATAAATTTCATTCGTATCTTCCCGTCCGACGGCTGAAGAGTGCAGGAACACTGCCGTCGCACGGGTTTCCCGTTACCACGAAACCCGTTACCACGAAACCCGTTACCACGAAACTCGTTACCGTGAAACCCGTTACCACGAAACTCGTTACCGTGAAACCCGTTCTACCGTGAAGAAACGGTAGGACGGGAAGATAATCAGGATATCACCCGCTATTCTCTCCTATTTTTACACTTATTCACGCTATTCGATTATGACGACGCTTGACCTTGTTTTCTTAGAACGTACCACCGAAACCCCCAGTATTGTTCTCGACCCGACAACGGGCGCAGTGGAAATTACTGGAAATTGCTATCCCGAAAATGCGTATGAGTTCTTTGAACCCGTGCGCGTTTGGGTAGAGCAATACTTCGATACCAACGCATCCAACCTCAGTGTGCGGATGAATTTGAATTATATCAATACCGCATCCTCAAAGTTTTTGCGCGAAATGATGATAATGCTGAATTCGTACTACGCGCAAGATAAAATTGTCCGCGTAGAATGGCTCTACGACGAGGACGACGAGGATATGGAAGACCTCGGCAAAACGTTCTCGCTAGAATTTGAAATGCCGATTGTGGTGAAATCCGTACAAGTTTGAATTCACCAATAAACACCTCGAACTTCTTTCCACGATGCGAAAGGAAACGACTATGGAAACCCTGACTGCAAGCACTCCCCAAAGCACGAACCTCCTCAACTCCAACTACGACGAGGACGGCACGTATTATCCTGATTCCGATGGGCAACCTATAGCAAACAGTTCTGAACACTTTGAACGCATAGCAACAACCAAGCATGGCTTAGAATCAGTCTTCGCTGACCGTGACGATGTTGTTGTGGCAGGTGATTTATTTTGGTATCCCGTCAAAGGCAAGACGAAAATTGCCGTCGCGCCTGATGTGATGGTCATTCTTGGTCGCCCCAAAAATGCGCGGAAATCCTATCGGCAATGGAATGAGGACAACATCGCACCACAGGTCGTTTTTGAGTTTCTGTCCGATTCCAACACTTTTGCAGAAATGGCAAAAAAGCGGTCTTTTTTGAACGCTATGGTGTACAGGAATACTACATCTATGACATTGAACGCAAGCAATTAAGCGGTCTGGTGCGCTTCCAAGAACAGGACGATACCTTAGAAGAAATCCCTGACATGAACGATTGGAAAAGCCCGCGCTTAGGCGTTCGCTTTGATATGTCGTCGGGCGAACTTATTCTGCGCAAACCAGACGGAGAGCCGTTTCTGAGCTATTTGGAATTAGACCAGCTTGTGAATGAAGAACGGCAGCGAGCAAACACGCAAGAACAACGAGCAAACACGCAAGAACAACGAGCAAACACGCAAGAACAACGAGCAAATGCCCTTGCCGCAAAGCTCCGCGAACTCGGTATCAATCCAGAGGAAGTCAGCTAGTTTCAGGGACACTTTCACTAGCTTCAAAGCCAGTTAGAATCTACTTCTCAATGCTGTTTTTTACTTTTTGCTCTTGAGCAATCAAAGCCCTGAACACCTCTTACAATAAGGCTTTCAGGGCTTTTTGATGCAAAGGCACTTCAAACCCTCATCAACATTGAATTTCACGCAATATAACCCTTACCAAAGAACGTATGAACGACATCAATCTTGAAAAAAGCTCTGCGCCAGAAACGCCGCCAGAGCAAACAGAATCGCCCGCAGATAATACTCTCAGCAGCCGAAATTGGGAATTGGAATTGCTTATTTCCGGTGCGGTATTTTTCTCGCTCTTTCAGCTTCCGGGCTTGATTCAACGCAATATTGAGGACTCAATCCTTCAGACCACTGGCGTAGTTATTACAATGATTTTGCTCTATGCCAAAGCGTTGTCGTATTTGCTCATTTTCAATTTAGGCGGGCATTTTTTGTTGCGTGGGTATTGGGTGGGTTTGCTGGGCTTGGCATCAGTGTTTCCGCAGGAAATTATTTGGGAAAAATTGCCATACCCCGCACTATTTCAGGATGTCTATAAAACTAAAATTCGTAGCCTCACCGAAACAGCCCAACGTGTGGACGACATTTGTCGCATGATTTTTGGCTTTACATTTTTGCTACTCTTGCTGATGCTCGGCTCTGGCTTTCTCTATGCCGTTACCACGCCCGTTATCTTCGCACTTCAATTCCTTTTTCCGCAGGTGCAGACCATTGTTTGGACGATGGCGATGTTTTGTATCGTGTTCATGCCGATTCTCCTTGTCAGCACGATGAACAGTATCCTCATTCGCAAGCCGAATTTGGACTCGCCGCGTCTCCGTCGTTGGCTCTCGCCGATGATTCGCTACTCGTTGTTTCTCATGCTTGGACATTTGTATAATTCAATCATGTTCACGCTCAGAAGCAATGTCGCACGGGGAAAAATCTATGGAATTATCTACTTTTTTATGGGGTGCGTCATGCTTGCGCCACTTGGAGATTTGCTTTTAGGCTACAATCGGCATATTTTCTTTTCACAAAATGAGTCCGCGCTCAGTATGGAAGCCGCTTACTACGAGAATTTTCGCCAACAACAAGGCAACGAAATAGACCGCACCTTGCTCCGCTTCCCCAGTATCCAAGCCGATGTCATCAGCGACCAGTACATTCGCCTCTTTCTGCCCTATCGCTCGAATGACAACGACAGCCTGAAAGCGAGAATTGGTGATGGTTTCCAAGGATTTCACAATGAAGGGCTGTACCTTCCGAGAGCCGTTAAAGAAACGGATTCCACTCGGCGGCTCGCACTCAACGCACTCGCCAGCATTTACACCATTTCGCTCAATGATTCGCTCTATTCCTCGCAGGAGTTTTTCTTTCATAAACATCCGCAAACGAGCGTTCCGGGTCTCTTGACCTATATTCCCACAAACGGCTTGCATCCAGGAAAGAACCTGCTTGTTGTACGAAAATTCGGGAAAACGGTAGAGTATTTTATTCCGTTTTATTTCGCGCCACGATGAAATTCTCGCTCTACACCAGCGTTTTCACAAACCACAACGTAACAAGCGAAATCAATACCCACAGCACCACACCTTGCACAAGCGGACGCACACCAACGGTTTTCAGCGTTGCCCGCGACAATCCCGCACCAATAAGGAAAAGCGTCAGCGTCAATCCCACCTTTGCCAGCGAGACCACAAACGGCGAGTATTCAGCAACTATCGGTACAAACGTCCTCACCACAGAAGCCAAGATAAATCCGAAAATGAAATATGGAATGGTAATGGAGTTTATTGCAGGTGCGGCACTTTCGCCAGAAACCGCTCCACCTCTTGCATTGCGAGATTGCCACCACAGAAAAGCAAAGGCAATCGGAATAATCCACAATGCGCGGCTGAGTTTGATAGTTGTCGCAATCGCCAGTGCTTCTGCGCCATAGCGCGAGGCTGCGCCGACGACCGAACTGGTATCGTGAATAGCAATAGCAGACCACACGCCAAATTGCCCCTGCGTGAGATGCAGTGCGCCTCCCAGCACAGGAAAAAGGAACAAAGCGGCAGCATTCAGCACAAATACTGTTGCCAGCGCGACCGACGTATCAGCATCATCCGCTTGAATAATCGGTGCAACGGCAGCAATCGCGCTCCCGCCGCAGATGGCAGTTCCCACAGAAATAAGCTGCGATGCGCCCGCGCGGACGTTCAGCAATTTCCCCAGCAAAAGACCAATTCCAAGCGTCCCCACAATCGTTGCCACCGTAAACCAAAAACCTTGCAGACCAGCCTGCATCACGCTTTGGATATTTAATCCAAACCCTAAACCGACCACCGAAATTTGGAGCAAAAGTTTTGTTGCCTTCCCACTTTGCTTGCGATACGGATGCTCTACAAGCATCGCAAATACTAGCCCCAATGCTAGTGCAACGGGCGGCGTTACCCAAGAAAACCCTAGAAGTGGCGTTAAAGTGAGTGCAACACAGAACCAGAACAAAACGACGGGCAACTGAACACGTGTCATTATGCGGCTTTCAGGGTTAGTTTAGATGTAGTATTCAATCGGTGTGTCAGCAAATTCTTGTGCGTGGGCGGCATTTTTCTCAATATTTTGCATGACTTTTTGCCGCGCTCCGCTCGACATTTTTTCGTACAATGCTCGCACCGTGCGGCTTCCCGTCGTTGTGAACGCAAACGGAAAAAATCCGTGCAAGCAACACGCAATGCCGCCCAAAATCATTTTTGTTCCAAAGCCAGTTGCGACAAAAAAATGCTCAACAAAGGTTTCATCCACCGAATGTGGGTGGTCGGTAAAAGGGTTTTTGATGCCGTTTGACATGGCGTTATTCCTGAATTGTTGGTGGGATTGTGGATAAAGGAAAGCGGGAGTAAGATACAATCTTTGCGGCTTTTGAGCAAGATGCGGATGGGCAAAATATTTGCTCGGTGAAGATTGCGGATTGCCATCCTAAATGATTTGCACGTTCTTGCGAGGCTCTTCCTTACTCACTTTCTTGTACATCTGTTTGGATAAATCTGGAATTGAATTCCAGATTTATCCAAAACTACTCCTCAAATCTACTGCTCATCACGTACCTCATTTGCAGTACGCCGCAAAAGCCGCACCAATGCTTGCACATCTTCTTCTTGCGTCGCATAATTCGTGATACACGCTCTCAGCACCGTTTTCCCATTCAAGAGCGTTGTCGAAAGCCATGCCTCGCCGCTTTGCACAATGCGCTTTGCAACAGCCTTCAAAAACTCCAGCGCAGAGCCATTTTCATGCGATTCATCCACAAAACAGACTACCGGAAGCGGCGAATCATTCACAATGCGCCAGCCGTCTTTCTCCAATTCTTTCTGAAGCAAATTCCCCATTGCCGTTTGGTGACGAATGGTCTCCGCATAGCCTTCCCAACCAGCCACAGCAAGCGTCAAAAACAGCTTCAAGCCCGTAAAGCGGCGCGACCACTGCATGGAATGAGTGAAAGGGTCGGTAACATCCAAACCTTCTGCATCAAGCGGCATATACGCCGTCGAAATGGCGCAGGTTTCCTGCAAAATGGCTTTGTGTCTCGTCAGATAGATTCCCGCAGCCATGGGAACAGATAGAAATTTATGCGCATCGAAGGTGATAGAATCGGCTTTCTCGGTTCCATCCAGCAAATGCGCCAATTCGGGAACAAGTGCCGCAGCCCCGCCCCACGCCGCATCCACGTGAAACCACATTCCTTCCTCTCGGGCAATCTGTTCCAAAACCTTGATGTCATCGAATGCTCCGGCACTTGTTGTTCCGGCGGTAGCAATAAGCATTATGGGAGTGCAAGCATTGGTACGGTCTTTGGCAATTTGCTCACGGAGCGTATCAATGCTTATTTTCAGCTTTTCGTCAGTCGGAACACTATGCACGGCATTTGTTCCCAAACCGCAGAACCGTGCGGCTTTTACAAAGGAATGGTGCGCTTGTGCAGAAACGTAAATGACGGGCTGCTGCTTCACAGCAAGCAAGCCGTGTTCAGAGAATTTGGGAAACTTGTGAACGAGTGCCGTCAAAAGCGCGGTATGATTTGCTTCCGCGCCGCCGCTTGTGAACGCGCCGTCGGTTTCTTGCGGGTTGTAGCCGAATTTTTCACCAAGACTGCGTATCAAATGTGCTTCAATCTCGGCAGCAAACGGGCTGTGGCTCCACGCTGCTATTTGCGGATTGAAGGCAGCAACAATCGTATCGGCAAGCACACCCATAAACGAGGGAGCGGGATTGAACAAGCCGAAATAGCGCGGATGCGGCGTGTGGACTTGATTTTCTTGCAAATTTCGGAGGACGAATTGTAATGCGCTCTTCGGCTCTTCCGATTTTTCAAACGTATATTCTGCTACGGATGTTCTAAGCGTATCAAGCATTTCCTGATGCAATCGTGGTGCAACTCGCATGGAATCAACCTTTTTGGAGTATTCCTCCACTGCTTTGCCGACAAAAGCAAAAAGTTCGGAGCGGAGTTCGGGGGTGAGGGCGAGGCTCATGTTTGTTTGCATAATGTATTGGCGCAAATGATTGTACAACATTGCTTCTCGGTGCCGAAAACTCCGCAAATGACCAACAGCTATCAATGCCGCTTGACGTATTGCGTTCCGTTTCCGAGTGTACACAAAAATACGATTTGAAAGTCTTTCTATCTATCCGATTTTTGGGATGGAATTTTTTTGTAGATTTGGAGACCTCAGCATTTCTCTCATTTTTACCATTCTCCATGAAAAAACACTCTCTATCTACTCTCACGCTCATTATTGCGCTGTTTGCGGCACATCTTCTTCTTGCTCAAGCTCCATCAAAACCTCAATCCTTCCGCCTCGACACACTCCAACTCTTCGATTCCGCCAGAAGCCGCATCATTCCTGTTGCCTACTATTCTCCGAAGGTGCAAAAGAAACAACAACAACTCGTCATTTTCTCGCACGGATACGGCGCAAACAAAGGTGGAGACTACCTTGCGTACTCGTACCTGACGGAATTTCTTGCTGCAAAAGGCTTTTTCGTCGCCAGCATTCAGCATGAACTTCCGACGGATTCACTCATGCCGCTTCAAGGCATTCCGCAGGTCGTCAGAAAGCCGTTTTGGGAGCGTGATGTGGAAAATATTTTGTTTGTGATGAACAGCCTCAGAACGTCGCATCCGAACTTGGATTTCAAGCATATCACGCTTTCGGGGCATTCCAACGGCGGCGATATGACCGCACTTTTTGCGCAAAAATATCCTGAGAAAATTAGAAAAATTATCACCCTCGATAACCGCCGTGTTGCACTTCCCCGCACGTCGAAGCCCAGCATTTACTCGCTTCGCTCCAGCGACCAGGCACCCGACGAAGGCGTAGTGCCAACCGCAGAGGAACTCAAGAAATTCACCATGACGATTATCAAACTGCCGAACACGATTCACAACGACATGGATGATAACGCAAATGCCGCACAGCGCAAGGAGATTCAGGATTTCTTTATGAAGTTTTTGAAAGAACGATGATTTTCTATGCCTTGTACATTTGCTAACTTTCTGAGAACATTTGACCTATATCAAAAAATTTCCGCCCTGCTTTCCCGAAGTTTGTAGCACCAATTATCAAGTTCTACAATTTTCGGAGTATCGTTATGTCACGAATTATGTCGCACAAGTTCCACAAATTCTGGCTCAAAATCACGGCTGTTGTCGTTGGTTCTTTTGGTCCGGTATTCTTTTTCGGAACAATGCTTGCCACATCCGAACCTGCCCGCTTCACGCTTGATTTGCTCAGTTTTCCGCTTGATGGCGTACAAAATTTTGACGCACCCACAACCCGCTTCCTCTCTGCTCTCACAGGCGGTTTTCTGCTTGGCTGGGGCGTGATGATTTGGTGTTTGTCGCTCTGGGTCTATGACAAAGCACCGGAAGCAGTGCGAAAAACCGTTCTCGTCGGCATTCTCGCTTGGTTTTGCTTGGATTGTGCAGGTTCAATAGCATCAGGCAATCCCTCCAATGCGCTCTTCAATGTTGCTATTCTTCTCTTGGCTGTCGGTCCGCTTTGGCGACCTGCCCACAATGAACCTCACTTTTGATTCGCTACCATGAACACTCTTTCTCTTCAACAAAATATTGCAGACTTGCAGCATTTACCGCTCTTGCAGGTCTTATCGCCCGAGACGAGGCAACTCTTTTTGAGCGCGGTTGCGCTTGCGCAATACCCTCGCTACGATTATTTTTTTCAGCCCGGGCAAACCGTCAAATACGGCTATTTCATTCTGAAAGGTGCAGTGCGGCAGTATTACTTGGACGACGGAAAAGAGGTCGTTACAAGGCTCTTGCTTGAAGGCGATGTTTGCACAGCGTTTTATAGTTTTCTCTCCGAAAAGCCATGTTATGAATACGGCGAAGCAACGGAAGATGTCGTAGCAGCGGCAGTCTCGCGGCATGATATAGAGCGGCTTTGCGGGCAATCGTTGGAAATCGCCAACTTTGAACGAAAAGTTACCGAGCAGTATTTGATTCACGAACACGAGCGAGCTATTTCTCTCCAGTTTCAGTCCGTGCAGGAACGGTACGAACAACTGATGAAATCTCGCCCCGATGTATTTTTACGATTTTCGCTGGGTTCAATTGCGTCATACTTGGGCATGAGCCAAGAGACACTGAGCAGGCTCAGGGCAAAGAAAATCCGATAATTCACTCCCTTCAATACCGCATATAATCAAGCATTATGCCTGAACATTTCTTCTTTTTTCTCGGACTTGGTTTCATCCTTACGCATGAAATGGACGCTATTCGCTGCAAGGAATGGCTGATGTTGCCTATTACATCATTTCTCAAAGACGAAATAGGTTTTGTTGTGTTTACTATCATTCACATCCCGCTCTACGCTTGGATGTTCTGGAGTTTGACCATTCCGGCATCGTTACCAATGTTTACTCGTGCTTGGGATATTTTTTTGATTGTTCATGTTTTTTTGCACATTCTTTTTTTGAAACATCCTGAAAACCGCTTCAAAACATGGGTTTCGTGGTTTATCATCGTTGGTGCAGGTATTTGTGGTGCAGTAGATTTACTCTTTTTATTTTTCTGATTTTTGTATATTGTTGTCTCAAAAAATCATTTCTCATGTAATCCTCTACCCGCTATGCGCACAATAACTGTCCTTCTCATTGATGATGATATGCGTGTTTCCGAGCTTCTTAAACGCTTTCTTTATGAAAAGACCTACAACGTCGTTACGGCGGAAAATGGCGTAAAGGGCGTAGAAGCCGCATTCCAACACAATCCCGACATAATTTTTTGTGATATTATGATGCCCGAAATGGATGGCTACGGCGTTTTGAAAGCAATTCGCGCTGATGCCCGCACCAAAAGCATCCCTTTTTTCTTCTTGACCGCAAAATCTCAAACAGAAGATTTCATGGCTGGCATACGCGCAGGAGCCACCGGATACCAAGCCAAGCCTACCTCAAGAGATGAACTCATTGAGGCGATTCAGGGGAATGTGTTTTAAATCTCGTTACTTGGTGTAATTTCTTTTTTCTGTATCCAAAATCTTCCGTTTCCGCTCCACACCCCACCGATAGCCGCTTACGTCGCCACCAGCACGAATAACACGATGGCAAGGATTGATGAGCGCGACAGGGTTCGACGCGCAAGCCGTAGCAACGGCGCGGCTTGCCGACGGCTTGCCAATTTCCTCCGCAATTTCCGAATAGCTCCGCGTCTCGCCACACGGAATTGCCCTGAGTGCCGACCACACCTGCGCTTGAAACGCGCTCACTTGAATATCAAGCGGCAAAGAAAGAAGAGCGTCGGAGGCTTCCTCACTCATGGTTTCGATGAAATGCAATATCTTGTTTTTCCATTCCCGAAACTGCGGCGGATGATTCGTTGAAATAATTGCGCCTTCCATTTCTCCAATAAACTCCGCACCAATACTGGGGTCTCCAGCAAATTCGACGGCGCAAATTCCTTTATCCGTCGCGGCAATCAACACGTAATCAAGTTTACATTCCAGCACTTCCACGTACATCACCGCACCTTTGCCGTTTTTTTTGTAGGATGCAGGAGTCATACCCAGCATCACGCCTGCCTTCTCGTACAAACGCGAACTTGAGCCGTAGCCCGCTTCGTGCATTGCCTCAGCGACCGTCGCGCTAGATTTCACAAGACTTTTGAAACGATTCAGGCGAAAGGCATCAGCAAATTCTTTCGGCGAAATACCCAGAACGCTTGTAAAGGTGCGCTGTGCGTGGTCGCTGCTTAAACCTACTTCTTCACCGACTGCCTCCAAACTCACGCTTTCATCAGGGTTTTCGGTGATTTGCCGTGCGATAAACGCACAGATTTTTTGCACCAGTTCAAGATTTGCATCAGGAAAGCCAATTTGGTCAGGATTGCAACGCTTGCAGGCGCGGAAGCCCTGTTTATGCGCTTCTTCGGGTGAAACAAAATACTCAACATTTTTCTCCAAAGGTGTTCGCGCAGAACACGACGGACGGCAGTAAATCCCTGTTGTTTTCACAGCAAACCAAAATGCACCGTCGTAGCGGCGGTCTTTGGCGAGAACGGCTCTCCACAGCGCGTCATCGCTTGCGTCTTGTTGAATGGTGAGTGTTTCTTTCACAGAAACCGTGATTTCACGCTGCATGGTGATAGTTGCTGACATTGGAGCATCTCCGAAAGTATTGATGAATACTTGATTCGGAGGCAAATTAGCATTTTTCACCAGCAAAATCTATCCGATTCTTGTGGTGCAATTTTGTGGTGGTATTTTTTTGTATTTTTGTGATGCTGGAATTTTTCACCTTCAATCTGAATTACAAACAATGATACAAGCTGGCTTCAAAGAATGGACACTAAATAAACTGGACAAAGCCTTCGGCACAAAGCAAGTACGCCATTTACCTGCTCTTGATACTCTGCTCAGTTTCCCCTACTCATGCGATGCGTACGAGCAGCGTTTCCTTGAAGAATTGCGTGAACAATATTTTTTAGGTGGCGATGAATGGAACGAAGTAGAATTGGAAAATAAATTTATCAGTCCGCTTATCGTTTTTGCTAAAATTGACAATGAAAAATTTGCCTATTTTCTCGAACGCCCACTCACGGCAGTTGTTGGCGAATATGAGCTTTCTGGTCGCGTGGACGGCATGATTGCTTCTGGCTACCGCGAACCAGAAACACCTTTTTTCTGCCTGAACGAATACAAACGCCAAACCGACCCCGACGGCAATCCACAAGGACAAGTTCTCGCAGCGATGATTGCTGCACGAGCATTAAACAATGATGCGGCAAAGCCCGTGTTCGGATGCTACGTGATTGGAAGTACGTGGTACTTTGCCGCTTTGGAAGGGGTGAAGTATGCAATAAGTACCCCACTCGTTTGCACAAATGATGGTATCTTCGACATTTATCGCGCTCTCAAAAGCCTCCGCGAGAACATTGAGGTAATGATGGAAAAAGAATCACGGTAAGAATGCTCAAACCCGCACTACACATCCTCCGTCGCCACATCGAAGAAATCACCCCACTCTCCGATGACGATTTCACGCGCATTGCAGAACATTTCACCGAAAAAAAACTCCGCAAACATCAATTTCTTGTGCAAGAAGGCGACCACGTAGCGCATGAATACTGGGTTGTACGAGGGTGCTTAAAATCAAGCTCCATCGGCGCAGACGGCAAAGAACACATCGTGCAATTCGCCCAAGAAGGCTGGTGGATAACCGATTTTCCCGCCTATTTTCGCCAAAAACCTGCCACGCTCACGATTGACTGCTTGGAAGATGTAGAACTCCTTTCTCTCTCGCTCCAAAGCCGCGAAGCACTCTGCAAGGAATTTCACGCAATGGAGCATTTCTTTCGGCGCAAGCTCACAAGCGGCTTTGTGGCATTGCAAGAGCGTGTTTTGGCTCTTCAGCGTTTGCCTGCAAAAGAACGCTATGAAGAATTCCTCGCGCTTTATCCTGCGCTCTTGCAACGTGTCCCCAAACGGCTTATCGCCTCGTATCTGGGCGTTTCGCGTGAGACTTTGAGCCGCCTCTGAACCTGTATTGTGTGATATACCTCACACAAACTTCGTGATGTACCTCATCGTTTTTGCCCTGCCCTACCTCGTATTTTTGTACTGTGAATTCACAATTACCTCACAATTTTTTCACAGTACAATGAAAACACTTTTTTCTACCCGCCAAGTATTCATGCTACTCTGTAGTATGATACTTTGTAACTCCTTTTCACTTTTTTCCCAATCTTTTTCTTCCAACCCCATGAACACTCCAACAAAAAAAATCCTCTTTGTGCTGACCTCGCACAATACCAAAGGTTCAACCGGACAGCCGACGGGCTGGTACTTGAGCGAGGCGGCGCATCCTTGGGAAATTCTTCACAGCGCGGGCTACGACGTAGATTTCGTCTCAACACAAGGCGGAAAGCCACCAGTGGACGGTTTGAACTTGAACGATGCAAGTAATAAAGCATTTTGGGAAAATCCTGCAATTCAAGCAAAACTCGAAAAAACCTACAAGCCTGATGAAATCAAGCCTTCGGAATATGCCGCGATTCACTACGTCGGCGGACATGGCACGATGTGGGATTTTGCTGACAACACTACTCTTGCCGACGTTGCAGCAAAAATCTACGAGCAAGGCGGCATCGTAAGCGCGGTTTGTCATGGTCCGGCGGGCTTGGTGAACGTCAAACTGAGCAATGGTACGTATCTCGTGGAAGGAAAGCGCGTTGGTGCTTTCACCAACGAGGAAGAAATTGCCGCAAAACTGGAAAATGTTGTACCCTTTATGCTTGAAACTGCTCTTGTAGAGCGGGGTGCGAAGTTTCACAAGTCAGGTCTCTGGCAAGCGCACGTGGAAGTAGATGAGCGTCTTGTAACGGGGCAGAATCCCGCTTCGGCGAAAAAAGTCGGCGAGGAAGTGCTGAAACTTTTGTTGGAAAAGGGTCGTCAGTATTAACAAAGAAGAAAATAATGCTGAAAGGCATCATCGCCGCAAGGAATTATCTTTTCTTGCGGTTGTGATATTTCCCACTCGTTTGTTTCACTGTTTCTATGAGACACTTCATCTCGACTATTGTCTTTATTTTCCTATTTTCTGTGTTTGCTGCGTGTTCACCGGGAAATTCACCCAAGCAACAGGCAATTACCTCGGACGACACGCAATATTTGCTATTTCAGTTTTTCACCTACAACCCTAGTTCTAATGGTTTCACGCAACCATTGGATAGCAATGCAATCAAGAACCAAATGGAGGAGATTTTGACGGCACTGGGAAACGTTCGTGGTGACGGAAACTCACGGCAACTGGGGTTTGCCATTGGTCCGCTTTCTCTCGACCATACCGACGAGCAGCTAAGGGCATTCATCCAACAATCGTTTATCGTTGCTGAAGCAAAAAATGTAGCTGTAGCTTTCCACATTGACGATTCAATGTTTTGGATAAACCGTCCTTATCTTTGGAGAGACCCCAAGAACATCGAATGGAGCGATTGGAATGGTACCGTTCTGCCCCATAGGTACATATCGTGGGCACCGGTTGTGCTTGCACCGCAAATGTGTTACAATAGCCCCTCTGTCCGAAAAGAAATTCAACGGATTGCACGAGAGGTCATTGGCTTAGAAATCAAAAAAGGTATTGATTTTCTTACGTCCAAAAATAAAGCACAGCTCTTTGCGGGCGTGATTGCCGGCTGGGAAACACATTTGGCTGATTATCGGTATCTCGAACGCACCGATAGTACTGCCCTACAACTTGGTATTCCTCGTGTGCGCATCGGATACAACGCTCTTACCAATCTTGGGTTCAGCGCATCAAACCCACCTGCGAATATAGATTCGGTGCTAGAGCGTGTGGTCTTTGATTTCGCAGATTTCTGGGCGGGGCAACTTGCAGCGGCAAACATTCCACAAAACCGCATTTACACGCATATCTCCTTTCCGGTGCTTCCTGCACAGCAAGAGCAGGCAATGCTGAACCAGCTTAGTATGAATTTGGGATTTTCTGCAAATCTTTTAGGCTTTACCCATACCGCGCCCAAAACAGCCTTCAACGCTCATTCACGTCCCGGATTCAGCACGTATCCTATTGGGTTCATGGAAAACGGTGTGGATGGGCAGTTAGCGAAAATATTGAACGAGCTTCCAAAGCAAGGAAATCCACATTGGGCTTCGTCGGAAGGGACAAATCTTCAGGTTGGAACAAGTACATCCAACGTTTCATGGAACGACTATCTTGCGGGTATGTTCAAAAACGGAGCTTCGGTAGTAAACATTTTTGCGTGGTCGAATCCGAGTGTGTATGGCGCTTCTACGAAAAGCTCAGAAGCAATCGCGGCGTACAAGAAGTTTTTGAGTGGTGAGTTGTGAGTTGTGAAGCATTTTTTTGTTAGAACAACAAAGCCGCAAGAAACATCCAGTAATGATGCGTTTCTTGCGGCTTTTTTAGCACAAAAAAAACCTTGAATTCAAGAAGAATTTCTCGGTAATTTATTTCTCTTCGGCGCGAAAAACGGGCTTTGTACTGATGCGTTGGTATGTGCCGTTAAAGGTAACATTCATGCCGCCGCAATTACCTTCGTCGCCACTAATGTTGAGCATTGCTTTTTTGATTTTTTCGTTTGAACTAAAGGTAAGTGTGAGTTTGCAGGGTGCGTTTTTGTCGGAGTACACAGCCTGAAAGTTCTTCACACTGACAATACCGCTAATGTCGCCCGTGTGAACGTTGTCGTTGTTGCCTGTCCAATACGCTTCTCCCTCAATTTTCAGCGTTCCGTCCGAAAGCTGGCGCACATTGATTTCAGCACTGTTTTTGCCAGAGCGTTTGTAGCGTCCGGAGTAGAAATCAACTGTTGTTGGGGGCGCAAGCATTCCAACAGCCCCAAGCGAGAAAGGAAGCGGTTTCGAGCCATCAGGACGCGACCACACGCCCACAATAGAATCCGCCGGCATTCCTTTTCCCACGTAGCGTCCCTTGAAGAGTCCTGTTTGACGTTCTTTTTCGTCAAATTCTTTGAGGATGATGCTATCCTTACCACTCGCCATTCCTTGCACTTCAAGGTCTTTGCCAACTTTTACGTACTGATACGTCCCGATAAAAACCGTGCCTTTTGCTTGTAAGGTCATCGTAATCGGTATTCCTTTGATGAACCCTTGATATTTCGTGCTTTGCGAAGAGGTACGTGATTCCTGTGCAGCAGCAGAATTTGCGTAGCAATATGCTAAAAGGAGAGCAAATATGCGGTGTTTGACGATGTGTTTGTTCATAGTAAAATCCAAGAAAATCCATGAAAAGAAATGCGCTTATTTACTTGATTTCATCGCTTTCAGCATCTTCACCGCCCCGTCCAGCAGAAAATCTTCGTATTCCTTCGTATCACGACCATAGAGCGCGATTTTCCCCTCTGCGTCGCTGTGTACGCCCCATCCATAGCGTTTCGTAAGCGGCGAGGCACGAAAACAGGGCTGTCCCTTGGAGAAAAACTGCTCGCGGGCTGATGAAATCTTGCTGGGCGCAAGTCCGTTCTTTTCGGCAAAAACGTGAAACAGCACATCATCCGACGTGTATTTGTACGGATTTTTGCTTATCATTTCAAATTGCACATTTGCTGCTGTGCGCGTGTCGCCTTTGATTGGGGGAATTTCTGCCGTACCTGCCGGGCAATCATCCGCAACAGCGATGAACGTGTTGATGTAGTTTGTGGAGTGTATTTTCATACGGTTTTGCGAGCTATTTGTAAAAAACAAGAAAAACGTGTGTTTATGAGGATTGGAGAAATTCCTGAAACGTAGAGGCAAATCTCTCTACACGCTTTTGTGTCTCGGAATCAGTAATTACGCCATTTGCGTCAATTTTCCCTTTTATGCCTTGAACGAGTAAGATTGTTTCCGGCGTGAACACCGCACCAACCGTGCGCATGATGAGTTGCAATTCCTCATGCCCCTTTTCACCCGACGCAGAAGCCGTAATAATACCAAGTGGTTTTTTGTCAAAAATAACCGTCGAAACACACCATTCTATGAGGTTTTTGAGACCGCTTGGAATGCTGAAAATGTATTCCGGTGTGCAAATCAGCACTGCATCAGCATTTTCAATACGCTTGCGCATGGCGAGGATGCTTGCGGGTGTGTTTTCCAACGAGAGTTCAGGGCTGAAATGTGGTAATTGAGCGAGGTCATCAAATATTTCCCACGTGAAATTTTCACCGCTTTTTGAGGCTAAAAACTCAATCAACCGTAGGTTTGATGAGCCTTTGCTCGCGCTACCGTTTATGGCGAGGATAGTTCTAGGTACGTTCATGTTTTGTAAGGTTTGTTATGAACGTATTTCGCTCACGTGTCCGCCCACAACCCGCCATTGTACACCATTCTCACGCGCCCAGACGCGAGTATAACGGAATACGCCATTGGTCACCGTGCCAGAAACTTCGACGGTGAGTTTGGTACAAAGCGAAACAATTGCAACATCGCGCCCGACACGGCGAATACGAGTATTTTGCGGCTCATGCGCCCAAAAGCGCACCACACCTGATGTGTACGCTTCTACGTCTTGAATTTTCGTTGCAAGTTCGCCGTTTGGTCCGCTAAAAAGGAGGTCTTCGGAAATGAGTTCATCCAACGTGGAAACGTCAGCCTTGAGTTGTGCAGAACGAAGGCGTTCTTCGAGGGCGAGGATTTCGAGGTCATCGTTGCTATCGGTCATATCAATGTGGTTGTTTCTTATCAAATATTGAGTGATTGTTCGAGGTCAGTTCAAGAAGCATATCCGCGATTGCCTCATCTTGTAATATTGTACGCGATATTTCCTTGCAAAATAGCCCCATGTTCCAACGCAATGCAAGTATGCTCGTCCCACGATTTGCTCACTTCGTCCCATATACGCGCAGTGCGATGCTGAGTTTCAGACAGCAAAAAAAAAACGGCGTACACACTTGATTGGACGCCGCTTTGCTACAAAGAATTAACTTTGAATTGAAAAATTGTTGTACCAAAAGCAAGGAGCTATGAGCTGAATAGTTATCATTGATGCCTCAGCATAGTATTACAGGCTCATTGCATTGATGTATTGATTCTGTTGGTTATTCAATGAGAATTTTTCTATAAAGTTTGCCATACTTTTCGCGCGATGTTGTGCTTCTGCACGCTCCTTTTCCGCAACGATATGGTGTTTGGTAATGTACTCTTGTATTTGTGTGGGCGACGAACAAGAGAATGCTATCATTTGCTGGAGAAATTCTGCTTTTGTTGGTGTAAACAGTGCGAGGTTGTTTTCGAGAATATATTCCAGATTAAACCGCTCCGGACCTGGATTCACACGCCGTATAATGGGCTGCCCTGCACCGGATTCAAGAAGTTCGTACAATGTCGCAGGTGCAATGCTTGAAAGCATGACAGCATCAGAAGCCCTATACACGGTAGCCACCTGCTCAGAGTTCAAAAACGGCAATGGAATAATTGATACCAAGCTATTTATCGCAACAAGCTCTTCTTGCAAACGTGTGTACTCTCGGTAGGCTTTTTCATTCTGTCCGCAAGCAACGAGAATCTGTGCATTGTCCCATCGAAAATCAGCAGATTTTCCAAGCTCTTGTATTTCATTGAAAATTTCCGACACCCAAAATGTGCCACCTGTTGCGAGAAAGACCATTTTGTTCTCATCAAGCGAAGAAACACCAACAATTGGAAATTCAGCGACGCGCTTCCGTGCTTCTTCTTTTGAAATATCTCGCACAGCAGTAAATTCCAGTCGAGTTAAATAACCTGCACGGTGCAAGGAATCGCGTGGTACACCTATACGTTTATGCAACTTTGCCAAATATCGTGGACTTTGGGCAATGGCACCATCGGGTCGTATGCCTTTGTACACGGCAAAATGTGCGGTTGTATCGTCAAAATCCGGGATATAGGTAAGTATCTTTACAGGCAATCCAAGTTCAGCACGGAGCTTGAGAACGACAAAGGTTTGTAGGAAATGGGTACTAATAATTGCGTCATAATTACCAGTAAGCAGAATTGGTCGAAGTTCGGCAACGACCGCATTTACAATGGGAGCGAGGAAAACGTACGTCAAATCTTGCATGAACTTACTGCGGTCACACAGCCGATACATGATGTTGTAAAGGCTTTCATTAGTATATGAATTGCGATGCACAATGTCAAGGCTTTCCACCTTGCTTTCAAAACAATCTACTTCAAGTTTTGGCGAGTACTCATGCAGACTACGCTCAATAGAAAACATTGCTGCTTTATGTCCACCGCCTGCTGCAACTGATAGGACTAATACTCTTGTCATAAAGACTCTCGAATGTACCGTTAAAGGATGAAAATGGGATGCGAAAGGATGCTCAAAAACGTAAGCATAAATGTAAAGATAATACTCAAACGTAGCACAGAACACTCAAATAATCAAGATTTGCTTTGAAGGAAATTTTCAGGGGTGCAGAGTGTATAAGAATTCTACTCGTAATGGTCGCGGCAGGAAAGAACAATGATTGTGTCGTCGGTAACTTGATAAATAATACGATGCTTCTCGTCAATCCGCCGCGACCAGTAGCCTTGCAGCTTGTGTTTAAGCGGCTCTGGCTTTCCAATACCACTAAATGGTTCGCGGGCAGTTGCCATGAGCAAATTCCATCACTCTGCGGTGCGTGTGCTTGTTTTCTTTTGCCCAATCGTTATACTGCACAAAGGCTTCGGGTTCAAACACAATATTCCTCATGCCAGAACTCGCTCCAGTTCTTGTGCATGAAACTCACTGCCTTGCACTGTTCCATAGATTTGAACATCAGGATTTTCACCGCGTTGAAGTGCTTCGGAATACGCCTCAAACTGTTCCGGCGTAAAGAGAATACCCTTTCCTTCGTCAATATTCGCCAACGCCGCATCCAGCTTGGCTTTCATCAAAGGATTCGACAAAATGCGCTCAGTTTCGTCCTGTTCCGGCTCGACGATAATTGTTAAGTTACGATTGCGATAGAGTGTTTTCAGGCTCGTGAGGAAGTCCGCATCAAGCGCGTCGGCGTGGATGTGATAGGTAGAAGACATAAGCATTGGTGAGAAATGAAACAACATCCGTACTGTGAATTTGTGCTATGAAAAAGCATACTTCTTCAAAATACGAACAAAATTCTTTTCTCGCAAACCTCGTATTGATGAGCTTTTCAGGAATTTTTCTGGAGATTTTCACTACTATTTTTTCTGCGGAAGCTGCTTTGCCGAGCCTGGCAACATTGGCTGTGTACGTTCTTCACCAATCACAAATTTCCCGACTAATCCTTGCAAATTCTGCGTTAAAAAGCTCAAGTTTTCAGAAGTTTGCGCGATATCTGCCGCCGCTTTCGCAGAGCGTTCTGCCGAACTGCTGATAGATTCTATGCTGTGCGCAACGTCATTGCTCGTAGCAGATTGTTCCTCGCTTGCAGAGGCAAGTTGCGATACGATGTCCGAAACCTGATTCGTCTTGGAAATAATCTCGTTCAATGCCTCCGATGTTTGGCTTGCCAGCGTTCCGCTTTCTTCCACGAGTTTCGTTCCTTTGTTCATGGTAGTAACGACCTCGCCCGTGTTTCGTTGAATACTTTTTATCATCGTGCTGATTTCCTTCGTAGCTTTTTGTGTGCGCTCGGCAAGTTTTCGCACTTCGTCGGCAACAACCGCAAAGCCGCGTCCTTGCTCGCCTGCACGGGCAGCTTCAATGGCGGCGTTGAGTGCGAGAAGATTTGTTTGGTCAGCAATTTCCTCAATCACCTGCACAATTTCACCAATCTGCTCGCTCGAGGCTCCCAACGCCTCAATACGCTTTGCCGATTCGCGCACCACGCTTGAAACCTCGCCAACATTTTTAATCATGCCTTGAATAACCGAACCGCTCCGCGTCGCATCATCACTGGCTTGTGCGGCTTGGTGTGCTGCAAGCGAGGCTTGGCGCGTGTTCTCGCCAATGGTAATCGTCATTTCCTCCATTGCGGCGGCTACATTGCGTGTTTGCTCGGATTGTTCACGAATATCGTTCATGGTCTGCTCGGTGGTCATGTAGATTTCCCCGCTCGACCGCGCTGTTTCCTCGACGGCTTCAATCACCTGCGCCAGCATTTGTCGGATGTTTGCAACTGCTTCATTGTAGCCATCGAAGAGGCGACGAATTTCATCTTTTTTCTCGGAATATACTGCTTGCGTAAGGTCGCCCGCCGCCAGACGCTCCACGCTGTGGAGCATAGTCTGAACGCTGTCGGCGAGATATTCCTGTTGCTCCATGCTGCGATTGGCAAACGTTTGTGCTTTTTGTGCTAACTCCTCTGATTCCGTGCGGCTTTGCTCCACGTTTGCAACCAAATTCCGGATATTCCCCACCATTTTGTTGAAGGCGCGGGCAAGTTTACCAACCTCATCGCGGGAAGCCACTTCAACGCTTTGGTTCAAATCTCCTTCACCAACTTTTTCGGCAGCATCGCTTAATGCCTGAATTGGTCGGGAAATCGCACGAGCAAGCAAGAGTGCGGCAATACCGCCAAAAACCATCATTCCCAACGCCAGCAAAATGCCCTGCATTCTCACCGATGCAATTTTACTTTGTATAACCGACGTAGAGCAACCAATCACAATTTCGCCCTTCAAAACATCGCTTTCCAGTGGTCGCTTCGCAAGCAAAAGGGTGTCGGAGCTATTGGAAATACGGCTTTTGTCCAGATTGTCGGGATACGACGCAAAAACGGCACCATCGCTCACAATTGCCACAAAGCGCACACTGGGGTCTTTTTTCGCGTAGTTCAAGACTTTCGGAACGGTTGCCATATCGCCCGTTGAAAGCCCGACCGTTACGCCTAGATGCACCGTCTCGGCAAGCGATTCTACTTTTTGCTGAAATTCACTGCGCAAAAGTGCTTGCTGCTGCATTGGCACAAAAATGAGAATGAACATAGACAAAAGAAAGACAATCCCAAGAACGAGGATTTGAATTTTGCGGCGAAGGCTAAATTGATTCAACATACAACCTTGCAAAGTGAGGAATGATAAAAATTGGGGGACGCTTGGTCATACTCAGGGGATAACTTTTTGGAGGCAGATTTCTATGATTTCCATGATGAAAATGATTTCAGAGTGGCAGAAAACAGTCCGTCAAATCAGTATTGCAATGAACCAGACAAGGGTGCCTGCTTATGGAGCATGTATCAGCAGCGCAAACACCCCTTGTCTCAAGCCACAAAACACGCAAAACTTACTTGACGAATACACCTCACTCAAAAACTTTTCTTCCCATCAACTTGAATAAGTTTTGGTGCGCCCTCTCCCGCTTCCGCGCTCACTAATCCGATTGCGCCATCGGTATTTTTGACAAAATCTTTCAAGGTATCTTCATTCGTAAAATAGCGTGGTGGCGCGGCTTTCCCCTGAAACACTAATGCTAACCACTGCTTTTTCACATCGTTGCCAGTCGCATTATAGACACGCTCTGCGATTTTTGTCCCCGCCGATGTTGAAGGCTCCATGAGCGCGACAACGATTTTTGTGCCATCCGACCAGCGTTGTTTCTCACCTTTGAAAATTGCTTTGAGTTCGGGCATGGAAAGTGCGGGATTCGCGCCTTTTGCGTTCCCAACCGCCGCAAGCTGCGCCATTGCTTGATGAGAGCAGACAATACCGCAGAGCAAAATACTGATAATAATGAAATGTTTCATGGCTGTTTATCCTTTGTAAATGGTTCAACTCTCTTCTGATGACCTTAAAAACCAAACGCAACTTGCGTGGTTATTCCATTAGATACGCCTGTGGATTGGCGGTTTAAATTCTGATATTCCACCTTCAATACCGTAAACGGACCAAGATTATATCGCGCACCAACAATGATAGAACTGAGATTATCACGAGTGTAATACAATTCCGTATTATCGTAGCGCATAAGGTCGTAGCGTCCGTAAATGGTGAGGTCTTGGATTTTGTAGCCAGCGTAAGCGTATAAGCCCTGTGTATTTGCCGTGAGTGCGTCGGTCTTGTTTTCGACGGCAGCGTATTCGGCAATCACTTCCACTGGACCGTTGAAATAGGTCAATGTGCCAGAAATAATGCGATAGTTCATCTCGTCCGCCAGCATCATTGCTTCGCCTGTTGTTTGGTCGTGGCGCAAGGTTTGTACGCCTTTGCTGAGGCGGTCGAAGTACACCGAGCCTTGCAGCATCAAGCCTTCGATGGGTTTTATTTGCACCGATGCGGTTATGGCTTTGTAGGCATCATTGTCCAAAACAGCATTTGAGCCAAGACCATTTGAAATCATAAAGCCATAGCCCAAACCAAGCGGAGTCAGGTTTTCTGCGGTGAGGAGAACGCCGAGCGAGTGAATAGGAAAAATACCCCCCTCGTCCTCGAAGCGGAAAATGTAGGGTCGCCAAATCGTGGGTTGAATTGCCGCGCCGTGATGGTATGCGGTGTTCCAGTAGCCAATCGGTGTGTGGTGCTTGCCCGCGATGATGTTCAAGTAGTCGGTTGCTTCGTATTTCAGCAATACGCGCTCAACATCAACAATGAAGCCTTCATCAAATTCAAACACCGATTCACCAATAAACGAAATACGGTCGGAAAGCTGCGAACTGACAAAAAAGGAATACTGACCCAAGCGGAAGCCGCGTGTATCCAAACCATCAAGGTTTTTTCCATCAACGCTGAAACCGTAGTTAAAATCAGCGAAACCGCCAAAGCGTGTTTCTTGGGCGCGGAGGGTTGCGCCGTTCAAAAACAGTCCCCCAATCAATGCAAATGAACACAGCAAACGGAATAGAATGCGATGATTTTTATTCATAACAACTCCACAGAAAGAAATTAAAGATAAGCATATATTGTTATCAACGTAGATTCAAAGATACGATTTTATCCCTATTTCAACAACAAAAAAGCCGATACTTTGCGGAGTATCGGCTTTTTTGACTATTTCTCTTTTTTTATCCGAAGAAGTGCGTACAAGCTAATCGTAATGTCCTTTCAGCGAATGTAATCGCATCATTCACTCCGCTTAAATTGTGCCGTATCGGGCTATTCGCCGCGTAAAAGCTGCTCGGAATAGCGTTCAAATTCATCACCCTCGAAAGAATATGAAACCGTATCATTCAATGCCTCCACCATCGCGGCAAACTCTTCGCCTGGGACGCTACACCTGCGACCTGAACGGCGATTTGCTTCGACTACTGCTTGTAATGAATTGGAAGTTTCCATAGTCAAATGAAAATTGGTAAAACATTCGTAAAACGTAACTGGTCAGGTACTAGACCGTCGGGCGGCTTCTTCGCCGTCCGGCGGGTTCTGGTTCTTCACTCGGCAACGCATCGCGTGTACACTCGCCGGACGGCTACTGTACTTGTGATAACAGCCGCCCGACGAGAAGATACCTGACCAGTTACCGTGAAACAAAGAATAATGCGATTTTGAGCGACATCACTTCAAATCCCGCACATTATCTTTCGGCGTGCGGTCAATGAGTTTATTATACGGGTCAATGCCCGCTTTGAACGGCTCCTCATCCACCGTGATTTCAAGCGTAGTCTTGCCTTGCGTGATATGATGCTTTTTGAAATACAAGGGCTTTCCAAGTGCAAATGTTGAACCGACCGAGGAACCGCTTCCCTGCTTACTTGTACCATTTTCAGTAGTTTCATCTTTCTTCGCAAATACGCCCACATCAATCCACTCCCGCAGCGTTTGTGCCGATTCATTGCCCAAGCTGTCGGCATGAACTTTCTTCGCTTGCAGCGTGAGTTTTACTTGGTATTTGCCGTTGTCGAGCTTTTTCACGCTGGATTCTTCCACTCTGTTTTCGTAGAGCGTAATTTTTTCAAACATATCTGTAACCAAGTATTGAAGCGAGTCCGGAACAACCGACCGAATTTCCGCTACGAACTCCCGCGCTGTTGTATAGGGCGGTTCTTGGTAGGCAGTTTTTTTGATGTATCGCGCCAACGCCGCATTCACACTATCTTCGCCAATATAATCCTTCAGCGCATACATTATGAGCGAACCTTTGTTGTAGTGGATGTAGCCTTGATTTTCCGCAAACATTAAGGGCTGCTCCTTCTTCTTTTCCGTAGAACGCCCACGCAAGTAACGGTCGAGGTCGTAGCGAAGGAAGCGTTGCATTACGTCGCGTCCGTACTCGTGTTCCAGCACCATGAGCGCGGAGTATTCGGCAAGCGATTCCGACATCAGCGTCGCGCCCTGCACATTCGCGCCAATGACCTGATGCGCCCACCACTGATGCCCCACTTCGTGCGCTGTTACATAAAACGGATAGTCAATATCTTTATCAGGGTCTTGCACACGAGCAATGAAGCCAATCGCCTCAGAATACGGAACAGTGTTCGGAAACGATTGTGCGAATTGCTGATACCGCGGAAACTCCAAAATCCGCATTTGACGATGCTGATACGGCGAGAAATTTTTCGTGAAATACGTGAGAGATTTTTTCACCCCGTCAATCATGCGCTGGATGTTGTATTCATGCCCTTTGTGGTAATATACTTCCACAGCCACATCTTGCTGCTTACCCTGCGGGTCTTTCCACACATCCTTCGCAATTTCGTATCGCGCCGAGAGGAAAGAGTAAAAATTCAAAATTTTGGAATCCATTGCGTAATGGTAGTATTTGCGCCCGTTCTCCGTCCATTCGCGCTGCAAATATCCTGGTGCAATCGCAATTTGGTCAGGCGAAGTGGACACGGTTGCCTCGAAGCGAATCCAATCGGCATCACTCGAAATATACGTGTTCGTGCGGGCTTTGGGGTCGTCAATAGACGGCATTCGTGGGCGTTCTTTCAAGCCTTCTTTTTTGCGGTCGTCGTCGTCGCCTAGCTCTACGTCTGAGGTGTAGCCGATATGCGGAAAAGCAAAACTGTTAAAAAACGTCCCGTTTTCTACGATGTTTATGCTCGAACCGCTATTCATAAAGCCCTTTTCTTCATGCCGCACGACAAACGATAACTCTAGCGAATCGTTGGGTTGAAGAGGCGCGGCGAGCTTTTGAATGCGATATTGTGTGCGGTAGAGCGTATCGGCAAAGGCGGTGGTATTCGGCGCGGAAAGGCTCGCCGACACAAGTTCGGTAGCATTATCGCCAACGCAAAAAATATGGATGGAATCAAGTGCCTGTCCCGTCTTATTCGTTAGTGTGTACGTTCCTTTCACAACAACAATGCGCGTTTCAGGGAAAATATCAACGTTCACTTTTACAGCCGTGATGCGGGGTTGCGGGATTCCTTCAAACTTTTTGTAATTCTTCTCGAAATCCGCTTGCAGCTTCCGCACGGTGTCGGGCATTCGGTAGGTGTTCAGAATGTTTGTGTTGTAAAAAATGTATCCGCCAAGCGCGATTGTCAGCACAGCAAATCCCGCAGAAATCGCCACAAATCGAGATGTGATGCGTCTTTTCGCAATTTCCAATCGCTCGCGCCACGACGTTGCCGTGCCGCGCACCCAAAACAAATACGCCACCATTCCCAAAAGCACAGAAAAAGCAGTCCAGTACGAACCGAACCAGAAGGCAGGCTTTACCCAGTGTCCAAAGCCGTTCATGTCGGAATATTGAAAATTGGGAGAGCTACCAAACAAGTACAAATTGTGGTCCCAACGCAATCCCGATTGCACAGCCGGAATGGCGATAAATACGAGCACCGCAACGATATTCCCCACAAATTTATTATTGACGAGCGCGTGAATAAAAAATGCCAAAAGTGTGTATTGAATCATGATTGGCAGAAGTTGGAGAAACATTGCTCTGAAATACAAACCAAACTCGTAATTGGTGTAGCCTTTGAGAGTTTGCACTATCACGCCCGCAAAACACACCGCAGCAATCAAGACGAGTTGTGCCATTAAAACCGCAAGCACCTTGCTCCACATCGTCATTCCGTGCGGCACATTCAGCGCGTCGCTCATTTGCGCGAGGTTGATATTACGCTCTTTCCAGATAACTTCGCCAGTGGAAATACTCATGACGGCAATCAAAAAAACCATCACATTTCCAAACAGCGTATCAATCATAATATAGGTAAGCGGATAGACCGACGTACCAAAGGTAGAATCCGCACGCCACGCAGTAATACTGATGTTCAGCATTCCGATACTACAAATGAGTAGGAATGAACGCCCTTTCACGAGAGAGGAAAAATTGAACCCTACTTGCGCAAAAAACTGCTGAATACGCTCCTGAAAGCCAGTATCTGTACTTACTTTAGGCATATTGAGCGGCGCAAATTTCATTTCCTCTTCTTCTTTTCCCGCAGCTTTTTTTGTACGCGTAAAGAATTGAAGCGGCTTCGCACTATACTCAAACGCATACAAACCCGCCATAAACAGCACCACGCCAACGCCCATCCACAAGAGGCGATTCAAGGCAAAATCACCTGAAAGCGACATCACAAGCGAGTTCTGCTCCACAACCGTCCAATAGCGCGTAACAAGGCGCGTTGCAGCAATACCAAACGGGTCGGAAAAATTGACAAGCGTATCGTTTTGAATATCAGCAAGTAATGTGCGAGAAATGGAATACGCTACAAGCAGCACCATTCCTTGCACATAGACCGCCATCATGTTGCGCGTAAAAATACCCACCATGAAAAAGAGCGAACTGGCAATAAAAACATTCGGCACAACGTACAAGAGAAAGGGCATCAGATAGGCATCAAACCTGAAGGGCGCGATTTTATCCGCTTCCAGCCAAGGCATGAGCGTTCCCAGCCAAATCCCCAATAATATTCCTGAATACACGAAAAGCATCACTACATACGCGCCCAGAAACCGCCCAATAACGTAGCTCAGTTTCGACATGGGCGTTGTGTAGAGTAGTTCGTGGGTTTTGAACTCGAAATCGCGCAAAATCGAGCTTCCAATCAAGCCCGAGGTCATAGTCATTCCGATAATGGTCATCGTCATTATGGTTTGGTTAATGACGTAGGGCGCATTCTTCATAATCTTCCCCGTCGCGCCACCGATTTGGATAATATCGGTCGTCATAAACAGGAAGGTCAGTAAAAGAAGAATACAAAAGAAAATGTAGGTTTGAGCGCGGCGAAAGCCGTATTTCAGTTCAAAAAGTGCGATGTTGAGAAGCATGATTGCTGGGGGTTGTTTCGGGAATGTGTGTGTTTTTGGTGCAAAATGAGGGCTTTACGAAACGATACTTTTCGCTAATTCTTCGACTGTTTCAAGAGGAAGTTTCAAGGCTTTTGCCACAACTCCTGGTTGTAAGCCAAGTATAAGTAGTTCACGAGCATTGTCTAGTTGGTTCTGCTGTACAGCGTGAGCAATAGATTCCTTTGCATACTGCTGTACGGCAAGGCTTTCGCCAATGTCGTCGAAAATATTGAGAATGGTGCGTTCGTCGAGCATAGCGCGTATCTCCTCTTTTTGTAAGTGTTTGTATTTGCGAATACGCTACGAATTGAGATTCCTTACTAATTCTTCCACTACTTCTGGCGGTAATTTCAAGACTTTGACAACGTATTCGGGCTGCGAGCCGTGGAAAAGCATAACACGAGCGTTTTCCAACTGCTTTTGCTGTACTGCTTGGGCAACAGACTCCTTTGCATATTCTTTTGCATATTCTTTTGCATACTGCTGTACGGCAAGGCTTTCGCCAATGTCGTCGAAAATATCAAGAATGGTGCGAGCATCTAACATGGCGCGTATCTCCTCTTTTTGTAAGTGTTTGTATTTGCTGTGGAATAAATCTACGAATAATTCCAGAAATTCCTTTTGCTTGGCTGTACCCCGCATGGAAACAACGGTGTCGGCAAGTTCATTCACAATTTCGGCATCGTTTGTTTGATTCGTCGGCGTAACGGTCAGTCGCGCCAGAAGCAAGCAGGAAAGCTCTTCTGCTGTGAAATCGTCTCGCTCAAGTGCTGCCGTTGCTTCATCCAGATACACAACATTCAGCAAACCCGAGCGTACAAGCGGCTCATAGACGGTCGCGCCTGTATCTATGCTGCGCGAGGCGAAGTAAATCACCATGCGAATATCCGTGTACATCGGCGATTGCAAACGCTTGATGGCAAACGAAGCCACCAAGCGGTCGTAAATTTCGGGATTGCGCTGAAACTGCACCTCCGCCACAATAAGCGGCAATTCAGGCGAGGGCGGCGTAAAAAGCGCATCAACACGAAAGGCTTTTTTCAATTCCTCCGAGCCGCAGATATACTCGCTCGCACGTTCACCGCGCAAACCAGCCAAGCGCAACGCTAGTATTGGTGCGGTTGCGAAGAGATTGAGATAGAGTGCGTCTGTTTTCATGGAATGCTCTCAAATCGTAACTGGTCAGGTCTTGGCAGTGAAGAGGGGACGCAGATGAAGATGATTTGGTTGATGAAGATGATACAGTGAATGTGTTTTGTCTTTGATGTTTTCTGCCTTTTCATCATCTTCATCCATTCAATCATCTTCATCTGCGTCCCTCCAAAAAAATATGACTTGACCAGTTATCTCAAATCTACCAAATATCCGCACGTTTTTCCTGCGGAACAAACATCTTATCACCCGCTTTAATGCTGAATGCGCTGAGGAAAGACGGCAAATTCATCAGCGGTCCGTTCACGCGGAAGTACGCGGGTGAATGCGGGTCGGTTTTGATTTGATTCAGCAAATACTCGTCGCGGGCTTTCGTGCGCCAGCCCGTTGCCCAGCCAAGAAAGAAGCGCTGTTCGGGGCTGAAGCCGTCGCTGTTTTTGGGTTTGCCTTTTTTCGCCCATGACTTTTCAAGCGCGGTGTAGGCAATCGTGAGACCGCCCAAGTCGCCGATGTTTTCACCCAGCGTGAGTTCGCCGTTTACTTTCACCGAATCCAATACCGTGAAACTGCTGAATTGATTGACCAGCACTTGTGTCCGCTCGCCGAATTTCTTTTTGTCGTCGGGAGTCCACCAGTTTTTGAGGTTGCCGTCGGCATCGAACTGTGAGCCTTGGTCGTCGAAGGCGTGAGAAAGCTCGTGTCCGATAACGCCGCCGATTGCGCCATAATTCACGGCATCGTCCATTGTTACGTCAAAAAGCGGCGGCTGCAAAATGCCTGCGGGGAACGCAATTTCGTTTTTCACCGGCGAATAATACGCATTCACGGTCGGCGGAGTCATGCCCCATTCGGTTTTGTCGGTGGGTTTGCCGTATTTATCCAACATTTCTTTGCGAGCAAAAGCGCGGACGTTTTGAAGATTGACAAAATAATCATCCGCCGCAATCGCTACACCCTCGTATTTACGCCATTTGTCGGGATAGCCGATTTTGTAGCCAATCGCGTTCAGCTTTTTAATTGCCTGTTTTTTCGTTTCGTCGCTCATCCAAGGACGAGTATTGATGCGCTCTACAAATGCTTCGCGGATATTTTCAATCATTTCGCTCATGCGCTTTTTCGCCTCTGGCGTGAATGCTTTCGCAACGTAGAGCTGCCCCAGCGCGTCGCTCAGTCCGCCGTCAATGCCGCCCAGAACGCGCCGCCAGCGTGGTTGCTGCTCTTTTACGCCGTTCAGCACGGTTTGGAAAAAGCGGAAATCTTCTTTTTCAAAATTCGACGATAAACGGTCGGCAAAGGTCGTGGTGATGTGCCATTTGAAGAAGGCTCGCCATTCGTCGAAGGTGAAATCGCCAATGGTTCTATCCGCCATTGCAACAAACTCCGGCTGCCCGATAAGCACCGTATCTACGCCCTTCAAGCCAACTGTTTCAAAGTATTTTGTCCAGTTGATGTTGAAGGTCATTTGGTTCAAATCGGCGAGCGATTTTTTGTTGTAGCGTTTTTGCGGATTGCGATTTTCGACGGCGGTACGAGAGGCTTCCGCAAGACGCTTTTCAATCGCAAAAACCGCTTGCGCACTGCGTTTCGCGCTGGCTGTGTCCTCGCCTGTCATCACAAGCATTTTCTCAACGTGTGCTAAAAACTCCTCACGAATTTTCATAAAACGCGGCGAGTTTTCAAGGTAATACGAGCGATTGGGCAAGGAAAGCCCGCCCGCACCAAGCTGTACGGCGTTTGCAGCACTATTTTTCGCGTCGGGTCCGACGTACACGCCCAAAATCGTTCCCACGCCTTGTGTTTGCAGCGTCGCAATCATCATCACAATATCTTCTTTCGATGTAATGCCCTGTAAGGCAGCAAACATCGGCTCTAGCGGCTTTTTGCCAAGTGCTTCGATGCGCATTGTGTCCATGCCGCTCAGGAACATATCGCCGATAAGCTGCTCCGAACTGCCTTTCGCTGCTTTCGCACTTTTTTTGGATGCTCCTTCGATAATTTCCCGCAAAATGGCGCGGTTGCGGTCGTTGATTTCATTGAACGCGCCCCACCGCGATTCATTGTCAGGGATTTTCGTTTTTTTCATCCAGCCGCCATTGGCATACATGAAAAAATCGTCCTGCGGGCGCACGGACGTATCGAAATTGCCTAAGTCAAATGAGCCTTGTTTTTGGGCAAATGTTGTTTGCACAAAGGCGATAAAAATGGCTACAAGCGTTATCATTGCTTGCTTTGTGGTCGTGGATGGTTTCATAGTGGAAGTAGTAAAAGTGAGGTAATTGGGTGTTCAAATTGAAGGAACGGTGATTTGCCGAGCGTGCATGAGTTCATGTTCGCAATGCGTGAGAATGTCCTGAACATGAGCATCTCCGCGCTCACGAGCAATGATTTTGAGTGCTTCTATTATCACTTCAAAATCTTTTGTTGCATATTCACTGAATTGCGCCTCAAGCTGTTGCAATGAGGCTTTACGCCTACGAACACCATCCGTGCCAATAACGTAAATAGGCGCGTTCAAGACTTTTTCTCGCGTATATCGCGGGTCATTTCTGCGAATCGAAGTAGCAAGATGACTGTAATCATCAAGCATTTCGGGTTCATTTTTGGAATGTATTTTCATAGTTATTTGCAGCAAGTTTTTGGTATTTCTGCGCAGATAAAAGTGTCTGCGCTACTGATGAATACTGGCTTTGGTAGCGCGTAACACTCCTGTCTGCGCCCAAAATCACGCCGCTTTTTTCTCCGTCAGCGCAATCTGGCGGAAATACACATCTTCCAACGAAACATCCACCTGCGAAAAGCCGCTTTCCTGCGGCTCTGTGGGGCTGAAGACGTGAATAACGGGCTTTCCAGCAAAGGGTCGCTTGGAAATAACTTGAAACTCCGCTTCATACCGCGCCAATGCTGCTTTCTCCACTGTTTTGCGCCAAACCTTCCCGCGAATATCACTAATCACCTCTTCTGGCTTGCCCGACAACAGCACCTCGCCTTTATTGATGATTGCCATGCCGTTGCAGAGTTCGCGCACGTCCTCGACGATGTGTGTGGAGAGAATTACGACGACGTTTTCACCGATTTCGCCGAGCAAGTTCAGGAAACGATTGCGCTCGGTTGGGTCAAGTCCTGCCGTTGGCTCATCCACAATCACAAGTTCTGGCTCGCCCACGAGCGCGATGGCAATGCCCAAGCGTTGTTTCATGCCGCCCGAGAAGCCGCCAACGTTCTTTTTGCGGACATCGTACAAGTTTGTTTGCTCGAGCAAATACTTCACAATCTCGCTTCGTTGCTTGCCCGCCGTAACGCCTTTCAGCATAGCAAAGTGGTCGAGAATGGTTTCGGCGGAAAGATTTGGATACAAACCAAACTCCTGCGGCAAGTAACCAAGCCGCTTGCGGAGGTCGTCCTTCTGCTCGAAAACATTGATGTAGCCGAATTGAATCGAACCAGAATCCGCATCCTGCAAGGTAGCAATCGTGCGCATGAGCGAGGATTTGCCCGCGCCGTTTGGACCCAAAAGCCCAAACATCCCTTTTGGAATATTCAGCGAAACATTGTTTAAGGCGCGAACACCATTAGAATAAGTCTTGGAAACGTTAGAAATGATGAGGTCCATAGCGGAAAGAATAAAAACTGAAGTGAAGGAATTAGCTTGAAAAATGGTAACTGGTCAGGTCATGATTTTTTTTGACGCAGATTACCCTGATTTCCATGATTCTCGCAGATGAAGACAGAGAAAAAAGATGTACTATTCCGTTCTGAAATCTTCTTCATCATGGGAATCATGGAAATCTGTGTTCATCAATCTGACCAGTTACGAATGTTATTCATGGATGAAGAACATGAACGAAGAACGAGAGCGAAAGTTACGGAAAAAATGCTAATATTGGTAGGAAATGTTGTGCAAAGCGTGTTGCTCTTCTTCATGCTTCGGTGCTGGAATTGTAGCAAAAAAATACTATCTTTGCCAAGCAATTTCCGTTGATACTTTTCTCGCAAAACAAAACGTTTATGATTCCCGTTCAGCAAATAGCATTCGCTTCGCCTTCCCGAACGCAACGCTCTCTGAAAAACCGCATGAAATCTGGTGTAGTTGCTCGGAAGGGACATTTACGCCTTGCCCGCACAACGCCAAAATATGACGGTTTCACGATGTCTTTGCAGGATTTTGAAGCATGGCAGCGCGAGGCAGACGGCTGGAAATATGAGTGGAATCAAGGAAAAATCGAAATTAACGAGGCATCTATGACGGTGAAAGAGCAGTTTCTTGTCAAAAATATTTCTCGTGCGTTTCAACAAACGGTGGCGTTTTTGGAAGGTGGGGAAATTCTCGCCGAAGTAGATTGCCTCTATCCTTCAGGGCAGATGCGCCGCGCCGACCTCGCTTTTTTCACCGCAGAGCAAATTCGACAAGGACGCGAAGGCGCACTGCCCGTGCCGAGTTTTGTGATTGAAATCGTCTCGCAGCATGATAAAATCAAGGCAATTCACACCAAAATTGATGAATATTTCCGCAACGGTGTTTTAGCGGTATGGTACATTTTCCCCGATGAAGAGCGCGTTGATGTCTATACCTCGCCCAAGCACGTCCACATTTGTACGCGGCAAGATACCTGCTCTGCTGCGCCCGCACTGGATTTTTCAATGACCGCAGAGGATGTGTTTCGGTAACTGAGAACTTTAGAAACTTTCTCTATTGCTGATATTATCTGCATTCTTTCCAAGCTCAATCTGCACCCTTCTGATGCGATTATTGAGATGACTGGGATTAAACGATGCTTTTCAAGAACATCTTTATCCCAGTAATCCCGATAATCCCAAGAAATCCCAGATGAGCATGACTATTCCTGAAGCTCCCAGATTACCAATACCCACGCCGCGTCGTTGTGAATCTTACTGTTTTCCGCTTCTCCAATGCCGTCAAATAGCCGAATTTCTCCAAGCGTTTTTTCACTTTCGGAATATCGTCTTCTTTTATCAAAATCCTGTGTCCTTCTGCGCGGAGAACAAGGTCTTTGAGCAGTTCGTCGGTGCTGAGAAGGCGCATCAAATCTCGGTTTGGCTTGATGCTAAACACACGATATTCAAACTGCTCTTCCAATGGCTCGACTTTTGCTAACATTTCCTCAAAAAATGTGTCCCATATTGCTGGAAACGTCGTACCGACGCGCTTTTTGAAGAGGTCTATTTTTTCCAGCACATCGTCTTTGCTGGAGCAATCTTTGAGGAAAGAAGCGGAATCCATCACGTACAAGCGGCTGCCAGAGTCGGTTGCAGCTATTGTTCCTGCTTTTCCTGTTGAGTTTCCCATTAGGCGCATAAAGGTTGGCAGTGCAGCCTCCAACATCGGATTCGCGCCCGTCAGTGTCGCCAGTAGCCGATATTCATCCAAGACGAGTTTACCCACATTTTTATCGCCAGAGGACGAGGATTTGGGCGCAGAATACGTGTTTGTGCGCCCCAAGAGATACTGCCCCAATTTCGTTATCCGCACCGCTTTCAGGTTGTCGTAGGGCGAGAGATATTGAGTATCGTTAAGCGGTGTTGAGCTTGTTGCATCGTCGTAAACAATTTCCACCAACCCCATTGCCGCAAAGAGGAAAGTTGCGCCCTTTACGAGCGGCTCGGTGAGATAACGGCGATAGCTACCCTCGCTGGTGATAAATTTCTTCTCCGCGCCTCCATACCGCCTATCTTCAGGGCGCGAAGGCGTAACGTAGAAGTAGTGCTTTGCATTTTCTTTGCTGAGGATGCGAAAAGAATCGGGTGAATACAAGGTCTTTTTCACGAGATTATCCGCGCCAATCCAAACATCATCTACCGAAGAAATATCCATGAGCAATGCGTACAACTCCGAACCAAGCGAGGTCTCTTTGAAGTCTTGATATACGCTGTATTGCTGCTTCACGTGGACAAGAATATGCTTGAGGGGCGAAAAATAAATCTGTGGCTGGTGGCGCAAACCAAAGAGCCACAACCGAATAAAAGCTACTGTTTCTGCTTCATCCGCCTTTACCTCTATGTCGTCATCGTCCTGCTCGGCAATGCTTATCAGCAGTTCCATTGCCAGATATTCCGCCTCTTTCATTTGCCGCTCGTCGCGGGCTTTGCCAATCGTAAAAAACTCTTGGAAGCCGCACAGTTGCTGGACTTTCTTCAACGACCCCTTGAGCGGTTTTTCGCCTTTGGTATCGTAGTCTATTATGTCCTCATCTATCAGGTTCGCAAGCGTTATCGCGCTTTCCACAATGGCGGCTTCGTTGGAATAGTGATATTGACCCTCTGGTGCAGCCTGAAGCGGCAAAAGCTCCGTGTATTCTGGCTTTGCGGGAAAATGACGGCGCACATACTGGCGAACTTCATCAGGCAGAAACAAGGAAAAATCATAATCGCGATAATTGCTGGGAAGCCAAATCTGTTCAGGCTGCGTCGTTGCAAACAGCATATATGCGACGTGCAACGGACGCAAGCCTGAATAATCAAATCGCTCTTTGCTCGTGCGCGTTACCACCTTCGCATTTGTGTACGCATCCGATAATTCCACCACCGATGCGGTGTACTCATCATACGAAAGGCGTTCCACGAGTTGCCGAACATCATCTCCCAGTGAAAATAGAAGCGCATTGAAGAGCTTTTCGTTCAGGAACATCATTGCCAGAAGCGTTGAGAATTTCTCTTTGCGACGCTCTTTTCTCTCCATCAGCATCGCTTTTTTCTCGCCCAATTCCTCGCTCAAATGCGGCGCAGATGCAAAAAGCGGATAAATAATTCTATCAGCAAAAAACTCTAACTCAAGCATTCGATAATGCTGATTGATGCCTTGTTTGAGCAGTTCTATCTCGCTCATTGTCTGCGTTCCAAGTGAATTTTCCATATTTAAAACCCTCCTCCCAGCATGAAATCTATATCTTCTTCGTTCAATGCCTTCAAAGACGCAGTATCGCTGGAAATGACGGAATCGAACAAGGCGCGTTTTTTGTCTTGAAGTTGCAAAATTTTCTCCTCAATCGTCCCCCGCGCAACGAGCTTGTAGGCAAAGACCGTGCTTGCCTGCCCGATGCGGTGCGCCCGGTCAATCGCTTGTGCCTCAGCAGCCGCATTCCACCAAGGGTCGAGCAGGAAGATTGTATCGGCAGCCGTGAGATTTAGCCCCACGCCGCCTGTTTTCAGTGTCATCACAAAGACGCGCACATCGGGGTCGTTTTGGAATATATCCACGAGTTGTTTGCGGTCGCGTGTGGCTCCCGTCATAGACAGGGCGCGGATTCCAGCGTTTTCGCAATCTTCGGCAATCGCTTCGACACCCGCTAAAAAATTCGCAAACACCAGTGCCTTGCGCCCATTGGAAACCACGTCGTGAAGCTGTTCCATAAGCACTTCGCGCTTGGGAGAAATAATCGCGCCGTCGGTCTGCGCCTCAGGAATGGAGGCAATTTGACGCAATTCCGACAAGGCTTGCAAAATCATAAACTGCGATTTTTGAATGCCAATCGTCGCCACTTGCGATTTCACCGAATCGTGATAAAACCTGCGCCGCGCCTCGTAGAGTTCCGCTTGCTCGCTGGACATATCCACCAGTAGTGTTTGTTCGATTTTGCTTGGCAATTCCTTCAATACCTCGCCTTTCAAGCGGCGCAGAATAAACGGATAGATTTTTTTGCGCAAATCCTGCGTGGCATCTTTATCGCCAAACTTCTGTATTGGTGCGGCATACAGCTCGTTGAAGTTCTCCACCGTGCCGAACATGGCGGGATTCAAAAAGCGGAAAAGCGAGTACAATTCGCCCAAGTTATTTTCAATCGGCGTACCCGACAAAGCAAAGCGTTTCTGCGCCTTCAAGAGCATAACAGCCTTCGCGGTTTGCGATTGCAAATTCTTGATATTCTGCGATTCGTCGAGAATAATGGCGTGAAAATCTTCGTCCTTAAACGCCTCAATATCGTTGCGCATCATGGCATAGGTGGTGAGGATGAGGTGAGATTTCATTGCCTCTTTGAGGTCGCGGTTGTTTGCGTAATAGGTGTAAAATGTGAGTTTTGGGCTGAATTTTTTTAGCTCCGCTTCCCAATTAAAGAGCAAGCTCTTCGGCATCACCACAAGCGTTGGGCGTTGTTCTTTCGGGTACACGCCCGAAAGCAGCGTGATTGCTTGCAGCGTTTTTCCCAAACCCATGTCGTCGGCGAGACAGCCGCCCAAGTTGTTGTCGTACAAGTATTGAAGCCACTTGTAGCCTTGTTCCTGATACGGGCGCAGTTTTGCTTCCACTTTCGGCAATTTCGCTTTTGCTTTCGCCAAATCGTTGAAGCCGCGAAAAATCTCGCGCGAGGCAGCAAACGCGCTTGCGGCAACGGTTTCGTCAATCAATTCCTCGACAAGCGGCAAATCGAAAAACGACACTTTTACCTTGTTTTTTTGCTTCGAGAAAATGCGCTCCAATTTCTGGATGTACTTCTCGTTGATAATCGCTTGCGTCCCGTCAGCAAGCGTGATGTAGGAGTTTTTGCGGTATTGCGACAGCACATCAAAAAGCGAAAACACCTCGCCTTCAATGCCGAGCGAAGCATCGCCTTCCAAAAAGTCAATGCCGCTCGACAAATGAAGATTGAGCGTGGGATTCACAGCGCGAACCTTGTACGATTTCAACTTTTCTGCACCCAAAATTGCGTACGAACCAATCAAGTTCGGCAGTTCATGGCGAATAAATTCTTGCGCTAATTCTGCGGGAATAATAAACATCGAACCCTCGCGGATGTAGCTTTCTTGCGCCTTACGCGAGGTTTTGCCCGTGAGCTTTGCGGCGTATTTGGCAAAAAGTTTGTCCAAATCGTCCAAGTGCTGGGTAATGCTTCCGCCCTCAACATTGCTGACAATCAGGGTTTTCTCCATATCGTTCAGGCGAACAATCGTGGAGATTTCATACGCGCCCAGAAAATCGGGGTCGAACTGCGGAAATTGCGGCAGCATGGGCGACATCCGCACGTACAAGGTATTTTCTTCATCAACTTTATCGAAAATAAGTGCTGGTGCAGTTTTCACGGTTTCTCGCGCTTCGCTTGCCACGCGAAATTCCAAAAAGCGCACTTTCAAACTTGGAAAATACGAGTACAGCAAGGACAAATACCGCTCGGCATCGGAGAGAGCGAACACCGTTGAAAAACGCGAAAGAATGCTGTACGCCGCACCAATAGGCGGCACCTCAATAATTTCCCACGCTTTTTTACCATCGGCTTGTTCACGCAGAACCAGCACCGCGTATTCGGTTAAAATCTGCTCAATCGGCAGTTCCGCGCCGTCAATGGCGACACGCATCACGGCTTGGAGCTTTGATATGGTCTGCTGTTCAGGGTTTTCTACTTTTTCAGATGTTTCGTTTTCTGCTTGATTATTTTCCTCGTTTTCGTCTGCACTTTTAGCGAATGTTCGGCTTGCTTTGGCGAGCTGCGCTTTATCAAATTGAACATCGGCGAGAATATGCCCTGTGTCGCCTTCGGTGCGCTCGTGGAAATAAATCGGCTTCAACTCAGCATCAACGACGTTTTTCAAGCCGCGCAAATGCCAGAGAATGAAGTCGTATTCGGCGAGATAGACGTTTTCGGCTTCGTCGTCGGTTTTGTCCCAATCAATCACAAAGCCGCGCCGTTCCTCAATTCCGTCCAATGTTTTCAGCAAAGCGCGTTCCTGCCCCGTGTAAGCACGGTAGTCGGGACGGAGGTCGTTGTTTTTTGCGTCAATGATGCGCAAAAATGCGCCGTTGTCGTCGAAGAGAATTTGCACGAAAAATGGCACGTGAGAGCGCGTCGTTACGTCGTTTGGCGTGGATTTGCGGAGTTGCCGCAGGAGGTCGCTGAATTGTGTAGCCATTGGTGATTGAGATGGTGGTGAAATTGAGTGTTTTCGTAGTTTCTCGTCTTCTCGCCCAAGCGGCTGAGGAGTGCATAAACTCTGCCGTCCGGCGAGTGAGTCGCCTGCACAGCACCCGCCGGACGGCTACTGTGCTTGTGATAACAGCCGCCCGACGGGAAGAGCGTTAGCGATTCAGTAACTTTCTTTATCGTTCATCAAGTAGCCAAGCTGTCGCAAGCGTGTTACCAGAGCATACACATCGCTTTTTGCAACGAGAATGCGGTAGCCTTCGGCGCGAATGACAATTCTTTTCAAAATGACATCGGTGCTGAGAAGCCGCGTCAGTTCTGGTGAGGGCTGCACAGTGTAGGCGACGAGCATATTGGCTTTCTTGAGCGGCTGCGCCCGTGCGATGATGTTTTGGAAAAATTCTTCCCAGACCGCAGGGAGTTTCTGCTTGGGCGAGCAAAGTTGTGAGCGGAAGAGCGTGATTTTCTCCTCTACTTGGCTTAATACCGAGCAATCGTGCAGGAAGGCTTCGTAGCTCATTTTGAAGTAGCGGCGGTGTGTGTGCGCTTCGTTGTGCGTAGGTGCGTCGCTTGTGGCATCAGTATTTGTGCTGCTTGCAGACACTTCTTTCTTTCCCGCGCTGCTCGCCGCACCAAGCGCGAGCGGACGCATGAATTTTTCAATCGCCATGAGCCGAAGTTTGTCGTTGTTATGAATTGCCGCGAGCAGCATTTGTTCATCAAAGAATACCTCGAAACTCTCTTGGTTGCTGGCTTCTGCGGCTTTGTATTTTTTCTCTGCGCCCACCAAATAGCGTCCGAGCGGCGTTATCTGCACCGCAACAAGGTTATCGAAAGGCGAAACGTAGTCCTTCATGCCGTTTTGCATGAGCTTGTTCACAGGTTCATCATAGACAATTTCCACCATTCCCAACGCCGCGAAAAAGAACATCATGCCCCTAACGGCAGTCATCACAACGACATCAAAGTAATGGTCGTCGGGGATGGGCATGAGGTTTTTGTACGGATTATCATTGGCAAAGGCAGGCGTTGGATTGAGAAAAAAGCAGTTGTGCGCGTACTGCTCTGGCACAAGCATAAATTTTTCGGAATGCAGCAGAACATAGCTCCGCAAGCCTTCTGCCCCGACAAAACCTTGCTTCGGCAGCCCGCGCAACAGTTCAATCAAGCCTTCATCAATTCTATTCAAGAGCCGGATACCTCTCTCTTCTTTCAGCATCCACAACACGCCTTCGCGCTCGGGAAACTTTGCTTTGTCGAATTGCTTAAACCAGTACTGCGAGTATTCAAGCGGTGTTTGGGCGGTGTCTTGGTTTGTGCAGTTTTCCAAAAATGAAACAAGGAGTTGTGCGGCAACGGTGTCGAGGTCTTTGGTTTTTGGTGGGAAAAATTCTGGGAGTCCGCACATCTGCCCCATTGCACGAAGCGAGGCTTTGAGCGGCTTCTCGTTGGTTGAGGAATACTGCAACTGCCCCATGCTCATAAACGACCACAACACGGGTGCGTTTTTCGTGATGTACGCCTCGCTGTTGTAGCGGAATGCGCCTGTTGGTGAGGTTTCGAGCGGTGTAAGCGGGTCTTTTTCGCCCGCAAGGAAATATCGCCGCAAGCAAGCGCGGACTTCTATGGGCAGGGACATTCGCAAGCCGTAATCGCGGAAATCGTAGCGATAACCAGTGCGTTGAAAACTGAACAGCGCGAAAGGATAGGCAACAGAAACCTTACCGCCATAGCCACTTGGCTTTGTCGCAATTTTCACTTCCAGCTTTTTTTCCAAATCACTTGTTTCGCAGCCATTTTTCTCCAAGCTCAGTATTTTCAATGCTTCTGCGGCTTTTTCGGGAAGGAAACGGAGGAGTTGTGTGAGCAGTTCTGGCGTAGAGAGAATATGCGCAAGGAGTTTGGCAAGGAGAACGCTGGTGGTGCGGAGTTTGCCTTTGAATTGCAGATATGCGACGCAGAGTTCATCGCTCCCCGCGCATTCTTCCAACACCCGTATAATTACTTGGTTGAAGAACTCTATTCGCCCAGCACTGCCCGCGTACAACGCATTTTCCAACGGCGTGAGCAGTTGTTGAATTTCCTTTTGCGATTTTATCTGAAAAAAAATCTGCCCCGCGCTATTCGCCTCGAAGCCTTTGAAAAGGCGTTTGTTCTTGCCTAGAAATTTTTCCAGTGCCTTCATTTGCGCATCAATACTGCTTGCGCTGACTTCTTTTGCTGCCATTATGCTGTTTTTTTTTGAAGAATTTTTTGAGAGATTTTTTTTGAAAAAACGAAGCCGCAATATAGGGAAAATCAGGGTTTCGGGCGAGAGAAAAAGAAAAAGCCCATGCTGCTTGGTGTGCGGCATGGGCTTTTTGGGACATCTTCTTGGGAGAATCTTCTTGGAAGAATCTTTTCTGGGAAACCCGTTCTACGCTGAAGAAAGCGTAGGACGGGAAGAGCGTTTAGCGAATGATAGTTACTTTCTGCGACGTTGTTCCGCGCTCGGTCATCACGTTCACAAAATAGCTACCTGCCGCAAGATTGCTGGTGTTGAGGTTGAATTCATACACACCTGCGTTTTGTGCTAGATCGTTTGCAACATCCAATACTGATGCGCCAAGAATGTTTGTAATGCGCACGGTTACTTTGCCAGCCAAAGGAAGGTTATAGCGGACAGTTACGGCATCATTGGCAGGAATTGGGAACGTTGTGAGGCTGAGAGCATTGTAATCAAGCGTGTTTGAAGAGCGGACGCTTGTAAAGGTATTGCGCGAGGTTGGCTGCGCAGCCGCATAGCTGAAGGAGTTCGGGTCGTATTCCGCCCATGGCAAATCCCAACGATTCGTGATGGCATCCGTGCCAGTATTGAACGCACCTTGAAAGGGAACGCGGGTAAAGAATGCGTCATCAATGCCAACAATGCTGCTTGCGGGGCGCGTAAACGATGCAGAAGCAAGGAAGCTCGCATTTGCCACAGGACGTGGGTCGAAGCGGCTTGGGTTTTCAAATGCGCGGTTTACCTCGTCGTAATTTTGCACCGAACCTGATTGATTGATTACGCGGTTGTTACGCTCTGTGGCGGTGAACCATGCTGCCGTAAGTGCCGAAGGAATCGGCTCTGTAGCCGTTCCACCTGGTGTAACGAGGGCAGCACCTTTTACACCGTACCACGTATTGTTGCGAACAAGCAAAGAATCCGCCACTGCTGCCGCGCCTGTACGTGCGCCTTGCAGCTCAAAGCCAGCGCGGGGCCAGCCGATAAAGACTGAGTTTACGATAGATTGGCGAGAATTGCGGCGAATTTGCGCAGCATTCCCAAAGAGTGTATTCCACTGACCTGCACCTGTACCAGCCACTTGCGAGGTATCGGAAACGGGACCAATAGCCGTTACGTTGGAAAAAATTGCTGAAGTGTAGGGCTGATTAAATGTGCCGTTTGCGTCGTTGTCGGATTCAAAGGCTTGCGAAGTTGATTGGTCGGCTGTTTGCGCACCACGAATAATCAAACCATACTGAATGCGACCAGAAAAACCGAAATCAGTATCAAAGTCGTCATCAATCGCATTTTGTGAAATGAGCCATTTACCATCAACCGAGCCGCCAAACCACTCAATACCATCATCATTCGCAAAGGACGATTGTACATAACGGAACACCGTGCGACGACCGACCGCGCCAAGCGTGATACCGTTCAACTCTTCATTCGGGAAGGCAGCAATGCCGCCAAATTCCACGCGGACGTATTCAATCACGCCCGAACTATCGTTATCGTCAGCATTTGCGCCGCCGCCGTACCAGCCACGAACGCGGTTTTCGTCAGCAATACCGCCCTCGAAAGCAAGATTATTACCAGATTGATTCGTGCGAGCGCGACCGGCAATCAGAAGACCGCCCCAATCGCCAGCGCGACGCTGACCTTGCGACGAGCGGCTTGTAAAGACGACTGGCGATTGCGCCGTACCACGTGCAAAGAGAATACCACCACGATTTACGCACAATGCCGAGTTCTGCCCTGCTGTATCGCCCACAACCACTGTTCCTGCTTCCACGCGCAAAACCGCGCCTGAATCCACGAACACATAGCCGTCCAAACCATAGATTTTGCGATTAGAAAGTGTGATTATTGTTCCTGCTGGAATCGCGCCACGTAAGGTAGAATCTACGGTAATCGGTGGTGCGGGAGGCAAAACGGTAATTTGCCCCGTAACGCCAAAGCGCGTAGAATCGTTTGCTTGCACAAGGCGTACCCGTGCATTTTGCGCTTCACGTGGAGCGCGGAACAGCAAGCGGGAAATACCGCGTCCAATCCGTGCGCCAGCACCTGGATTCGTAACGCCGTCATCAGTAATAACGAGGTTTTCAAGGCGTTGGGTGGACGTATTGCGCACTTGAATTGTTTCCCAACTTGTGCCGCCATTGGCAGAGAAATCTACGCGATATTGCGTAGCACGCGGCGAAGTAGTTGTATCCCAGCGAATGGAATAGGTTGTACCAAGCTGAATCGTTGAAAGCGGCGAAAGTGCGGTGTTATTGACGAGAATAACGTTTGTTGGTTGAGCAAATGCGGGCTGCGCAAATGCGATTCCAAAACAAACAACAGCCAAAGCGAGAACAAATGTGGTCGCGTATTGACGCATACGAACTCCGTAAGAGTGGTGGAAAGGTGAGGTTTTATCGTGTAATCACCGCAAAAATACGGCTCAGACTTTACCTGAATATTACGGCAATGTTAAATCCGCATAACACAAGGTAAAAACAAAAACCCCGCTCACGTGCTGGGCGCGAGCGGGGTTTTTGAAATTGAATAGCTTGTATTGATTACGCAGTCGGCACGACATACTGCAAACACGCCTGAATATCTTCCTGCTCAACAAACGGATAATCCACTAAAATCTCTTCGCCACTCATTCCCGAAGCTAACAACTCCAACATTTGCGCAACGGTAAAACGCATATTACGAATCGTTGGCTTACCCGCACAAACGTTGGGATTGAGCGTAATTCGCTGAAGATTGAGAGATGCGTTTTCCATAATGCTGTCAAAAAAATACATAAAATTTGTAACAGCGAAATATACGCAACTTTACGCAATTACTGAAAACGATAGCTCAAACCAACCGAAAATGTGCGTCCGCGCAGGTTTGAAGCGATTTGTGTACCAATTTGCTGCCAAATAAGTTGTTGATTCAAGAGGTCGCGCACGAGAAATTTCACATCCAGCGAACCAAAGGAGTGCATGACGGAAATATCAACCACATCGCGTGGAAGCTCGAACACGTGTGGCGACGCGCCTCCACGAACTTCGTACACACCCAACTGCGCCACCTGCACAATACGCGGACCAAAACGATTGTAGCCAACATTGATATTTGTGCCAATATCAGGAATCGTGTACGAAAGCCCAACGTTGATGCTGTACGGCGACTGTCCCCACATTTGGCGCGTCTCCGAAACGCTGCCCTGCTGCACGGTTAAGCGAGAATCAATCAACGCAACGTTACCATTGAACATCAGCGATTCCAGTGCGGGCGTGATAAATCCAAACGATTTGCGAATTTCCACTTCCGCGCCGTAATTGAGTGCCAAGCCTTGAGCATTCGTGAACGTCCGCGCAATCACGCTTCCGGGCTGGATGGTTTCTTCAATCGCATTTTCAAACGTCTTGAAAAAGCCGCTCACGGAAAATACTTCGCCCGGAGCCATGAATAATTCGTAGCGTACATCAAAGTTGTTGATAAGCGAGCGAATAAGGTTTGGATTGCCCGCAACGCGGCTTTGCGACTGGAAATCAAAGAAGGCAAAGGGCGCGAACTCGCGCAAGGACGGACGCGACAAGGTGCGCGTTGCCGAAGCGCGGATGTTGGTTGAATTATCAACAATCCAGACAAGGTGCGCTGAAGGCAAGAAATCTATAAAGCTCGGTGAACGCTGAAGTGGTGCGCCTTGGTCGGTGAAGCTGTTCAAACGCTGCACATTGCTTTCCACGCGCAAACCGCCGATAGCACGGAATTTCAATTCACCAATTTGAAACGGATAATCGCCCATCACATAGCCAGCGTGTAAGGTTTCATCGGCACTGTACACGTCGCTTGGCTTGGAATCTTCGGAAATGCCTAAGCCGTCGCCGCGAAAGTTTTGCGATGCGAGTAATTGTCCTGGAGACTGCGTTAAATCTACATCGGTAGGAACATCGCTCAAAATGGCGCGGGCAAGAATCACCGTCAAGGAACGCGCACCAAAGCTGCGGTCGCGGCGTTCAAACAAGTATCCTGCTTTCAGTTTCAAACCCGATTCAAATGGCAACGTGAGATTAAAACTTCCCGTGAGCAAATTATCCTGCAAGCCAGAGTAGAAGCGACCTGCAACCGTTCCATCGCCTTGTTGTGTGGCGGGAATATCGGCGCGGAATTGTTCGTTTTGATTACCAAGTTCGCGGGAATAGCGCAAACGGCGGAAATCTGGCTCATCGCGGCGCGACGAAGAATAGCCGACACGCCAGTCCAGAAGCGAGTTTCCGAGAATTGCAAAGGTGTGTTCGCCGCCTAATTGACCAGAATACAAGGTTTTCTCAACAAACTGCGCACTGTAAAAGCGGCGGTCGCGGTTCTGCCCCACATCGAAACCATCCAAGCTAATCACTTCATTGTCCATTGAGCGATTGTAGATGTTTTTGAAGGTAATGGAGGAATTGCCGCCAAATTTATACGCAAGATTCAGCAAACCGCCCCAGCCCGCAGACTGCGTTGCTTGCTGCCCAGCAGTCTGAAACTGCACTTGTCCGTTTGCCAAGATACCATCGCGTTCAATCGAATTGATGCTGTACGAGTTATTGTAGTTCAAGTTTGCTACGATGCCAATTTCAGAATCATCGTCCAGTTTAATCGGCGTGGCAAAAGCAAGACCAACGCCAGCATTCACGGGTGCGCTGACCTGACGCTGATTCCACACACGCCCGTTGAATTTTTGCCCCAATTCAATCCAATCAGCCGCACCATTTGCATCGTTCATATCTCCTGCGCGGCGCAAGAGTGCGTCGGTTGCGCGTCGGTTTTCGGGAGTACCGCTTGGCAAGGCGCGTGTGCCGTCGTCGAAGGCAAGCCAATCGCGGCTGCCACCTTCGTAGGTTTGGAAGCGATTCGATTGAAAGGTTACGTTATCGTTGTAGCTTGTGGAAATGCTTGCTTTGAGGAGGAATTTCTCAGGAAAATCAATGGTGTTTAATTGCACCAAGCCGCCAGCAAAATTGCCCGGAAGGTCAGGTGTGAAGCTCTTTGCAACGTTTGCATTTTGGAGAAATTCGGCGGGAAACATATCGAAAGCAAAGGCTTTTTTATCGGGTTCGGTCGAAGTGAGAGCCGCACCGTTGAGCGTGGTGTTGCTGTACCGCTCGCTCACGCCGCGCACATACACGAACTTATCACCAACGAGCGTAACGCCTGGAACGCGCTTCAGTGCTTGTCCTGCGTCGGCATCAGGAAGTTTCCTAATTTCTGCTTCGGTAATGCCATCGCTCACCTGTGCAGCATTTTTGCGCTGCGCAAGAGAAGCCGAAGCGTTGTCGTTCACGCGCTTCACTGTTACTACTACTTCTTCGGTTTTCTTGACAGAAGAAACCAGCACAACATTTAATTGCACCGTTTCGCCCGATTTCACCTCAACATCGCTTACAGTCTTGCTTGTAAAGCCGATGAAATTGAACTTGAGCGAATATGTTCCCGCAGGAACACCTTTGATATTGTAGGTGCCTTTTACGTCGGTGTATGCCCCTTTTTTCGTGTCTAGCACTTGTACAGTCGCGCCGCGTAAAATCTCGCCTCCTTCGGCATCGCGGACAGTTCCACTAATCGTGCCGATAGCGGCAGACGCAGGAACTTGAGCAAGAACCTTGAAGGAAAGAAGATTTGCAATACAGATAATGCCGCAGAGAATCAGGGCGGAAACAACGGCAAAACGAACAAAAGCGCGTAACGACGGCTGCATAAAAGTAATTGTTGGTGAGAAGAAAGATTTGGTCAGCGTTTGACCAGCTTTATCAGGCGCAAAATTACTTCACAGAGTTTACGTGTGTGTTACGGGAGTGTTAAATTTTGGTAACATGAAACATTGGACAGGAAAATTATGCGAGGATGAAATATGATGTTGTTATGTCGCGCTCAACAAGTGTGCAAGTCTTGCGTAGAATGTTATTTCCAGCAGCACGGTCTCACGCAGTCGCCGAAGCAAAGCGATATTCGTACTGTGTTTCTTTCCCAAGCACCTGCTCAATATGAAAAACATCGTCGCACTCGGCAAAAGTGAACATTTGGTCATCCAACACCATCCAATTCTTCCGTTCTTCCAGCGATAATGCTTCTACCGAAGGAAAGGCAGTTATCGGTACACGAATACTGCGTCCATCAGCAAGAGTGAAGCCAAGTGTAGCAGGGTCTTCTACGTCGAGCGCAGTAATGACGGGGCGAGTATGGAAAAATCCTTGCATAAAATATGAGAAATTGAGGTAAAATGGATGTTCAAAATTTAGGGCAGATGAAGCGGTTGTACTTTTTGCCCGTCTGCAAATGCTGTTATGCGGTATTCCAATGCTTCCAAGTGTTCGTGCAACATTGCTTGAATGTAACGTATTTCCTTGCTCGTAAACTCACCTTGCTCAAATACTTCAACTTCTGGCTCTAACCAAAATTTTGCCGTACGCTGAAAGCCGTTTTTCGTCCGAGCGACATGAACATGACGGCGTTCTTGCAAATCAAACGACACGATAAACACGATAAAAGCACCAATATACGCCAGTTTAGGCATGATTTCTTATGAAAATAATTTGCAAAGATGAGACGAAAAAAGACAATCAGATGGGAAGAATAGCGAAGAGCAACACACCCACAATATACCAATTTTTTCACAATCTCAATCGGGGGCGAACAACAAACCCTGATACAACGTCTGAGAATTTTGTTGCTCATTTGGGGAAATTTTCCGTATTTCGCAGCCATTCTCTGTGAAGAAAATTGAAGAAAATTGTGTGTCGTATTCCTCTGTCAATTCCTTGTTTTTTACACTGCTTTTTATCCTTCACCATGACCGAAGAACTGCGTAATGAAGCGCAACGCCGCTTATCCTTGCTCTATTTGGATGCACTCTCCAAAGAACTGTTTATCGTGCAGACCAGTATCTATGAGCCTCTC
>JAAFIV010000014.1 GCA_013298775.1 Ignavibacteria bacterium
AGACCGCGCCGACGCTGAAAAAGAACTCACCGAAAAGTACAACAAGCAAGAAGGCGCGTGTATTGTCGTGGCAACGCAGGTTGTGGAAGTGAGTTTGGACATTAGTTTTGATGTAATGATAACCGATGCCGCACCGATTGACGCGCTTATCCAGCGTTTTGGACGGATAAACCGCAAGCGGACGGAGGAAACAGTTGCCCAAAAACTACGCAAAGATATTTACGTGATTGCACCTTCGGAAACGGGGAATGTGCTGCCCTACAAGCGTGAAACGATTGAACGGAGTTTTGAGCAATTACCCGACGGCGAGGTGTTGCACGAGCGCGATTTGCAAGCGAAAATTGATGCGGTCTATCCGCGTGTTGAGCCGCTTTCGATAGACGTGCATTTGGCGTGGGAAGGCGACCAATTCTTGCTTTCTGAACTATGCCACTGTCCGTCGCCCTCGCCTTTGATGACGGAATTGAAAATTGATTCCGCTTCTTGCATCCTGCTTTCGGACAAAGAGGCATATCTGCGTGGCACGAGCGAAACGCGCACGATGTTGGAAATTCCTATTTCGCAAGCAGCAGCGCGGGGTAGCCTCAAATCTAGTATGAGAACAGAGCCGCTGACGGTTGGTTCGCGCCCGATTGTTGTGCTTGACGAGTTGTATAGCCGCGAAACAGGATTGCAATTCACCGAAACAGATAATTTCATGTAACCCCGATAAGGAGCAAATTATGTACACATCGCACATCGGTAAACGGTTCGTGCAGGTCGTGAATGAGCGCGAAGGCAAGCAATTAAGCGCACAAGAGTATTTTGATACGGCGTTCTTTTCGCTTTTTTACGACCATGCGCGGTATTTGCAAAGCCCAGCAAATACACCACTTTTTCAGGTCATTGCACAGAAAAAAACAGGTGATGCAGATGCGCGAAATAGAGCAAAAGTGCAGATTGTCGAAAAAATCACTGCCTTTGAAACCGCGCAGACCGCACCAGACATGAGTTTTGCCATTGGCTATGCTTCTGCGGATGATTTGGGAACGACTTCCGCGCAAATCACGTCGCTCAAGCTGCCGCTTCAGGCGGATGATATGTACGCTTCGTGGATTGGTGCGGGGTTTGGGATTGGTTTGCCGGGCGGTTTGGCAATCGCATTTGACAAGCCTGAGATTTTATCGGCATTGGCGGAGGGTTGGACGCTTTACCGCGACTATGTGAATCAAACCGCAGGGCTTGAAAACAAGGTAGATACGTGGAATGGGGTGTGGCTCGAACACCGCTTTGATGAGTATTTCAATCCCGCGCTTCCGAAAGCAAATTTTCAACCTGTCGGCAGCGACGGCACGATGGAGCGTCCCGACTGGACGGATATTGTGTTCGCGCTTGCCGCGCAGTTTCCGCAAGAAACGCTCACGGGCTATATGTACAGCTTTGGGCAAATGAACAAGACCGTAGGTTTTGTGCGGCTTGCGCTGCCAGAAGTTGGGCGATTCAAACAGCATCTTTTTGGCAATCTTCCGCCCGAACAGCGTGAGCGCGTAAAAGCACTCTACAAGACGCAGTACGGCGTTTCGGCTGCCGTTGAACGCTTTAGTGTGCTGGGTTTGCAGGCTCTGGAGCCGAAGGATTTGCGGAAATTTATGCGAGAGAACAATGCAGCATTTACACTTAAAAACGATGATAAATCACAACTCACTTACAAAATTTACATTGCCTGGATTTCTGCTATGCTCAACAACCAACAACTCCTCGAACTGGCTCAGGAAGCCGCACAAATGCTACACACTTACACGACAGGCAGTAAAGGCGGGAAAACTGACCGTGGCAATCGCGTCAATGAACTCCTTGATTCAACAAACCGCAAACGCTGTATTGACGCGCTAACGGAGATTGTAAATGATGATGTTTCCGTCGCGCCTGTGTGCGATAAGCTCGTTCATGCGCTGATGACCGATATTCCGCTCGACAATGCGCCGCTTTTTGTTACGCTCATTCGCTTCAAATACGCTCTACCACAAGCCAAAAACTAATTTTTCTCACTCTATTTAAATTCTACCATGCAACAACCCTTCATCTACCTCCGCGCCTTGCGCCATGCCGACCACACCGTTTTTAATGTGCAGGATGGGCAGAAATTCTATTGGGATAATCAATTTGGAACATCTATGCCGTTTTCAAGCGGTCAGCAAGTCAAGCGTTCCGTGTTGGACGCTGCTTTGAATGCGCTTGGGGCAACGATTGCGCCGATTACATTCAATTATGAAATTGGTAAAAAAGGCGAATTAGGCAATGGCGAACCTTGGTCGCCCTGCGACCCGTCCTATCCCGACCAGCTTTTAGGCGGCTGGATGAAAGCAGCGACGGGCGAAATTACCGTAAAACGCCGCAGCCCTCTTTCTATCTCGGCTATGCGCCCTTTGCATCCGCTTTTAGCAAATCTTTCCAAAGAAAATGCCACATTCGACCGCAGCGACAAACCGAATCATCATCCTGTGCGTGTCCGCGATAGCGAGGGAAAACAGCTCTCGGAAGAAGAGATTACCGCATTTTTGGAGAAGAACAACCGCACCCTAAGTCGCCGCAACTGGATTCCCGACCTCAAGCGGGCAAGCGGCTTATTCGTCTATGACGTTGCGCTGGATTTGCGGACGCTTTTTTGCGTGTCGCTGAATCAGCACGAACCAGAATTGCGCAAAGACACCATCGAAAAACTGCGCTTGGCGGGCTGGGTGGAATCGAAAAACGTCTTTGGTGCGTGTTTGGTCTGCCCGAAGGATGAGCGTGAAAAAATTATCGCCGCACTCGCGCACGGGCTTATCCAATGGCGCATCACGAGCAACCAAGCCCGCACGTACAGCCCGATGGAAACACTCGCAGTGGTTGTGAGCGACAATGCCAATCGTCCGCCATCGTTTATTCGCGCCAAACTTAAAGAAGGCGTTGATAAGCCAGCAGCCGTGCCGATTATTGACGACAGCACGGTTCTGGAAGGAACATCGCTGTTTGTTGCCCCGACCGCCGAAGGCTATGTCGCTGGCGCACACGGCACGATGACGGCTCTGGACAATGCCGAAGCAGAACTCCTCAAACGCCTCCGCACTTTTGATTATGAAAGGCAGTAGTGGAGCGGTGTTTGGGGTGTTTGTTCTTTGAAATCGTACCAGTGTGGAATTGAAATATCATCAGGGAATGCACCTTCTCTTGCCCATGACAGCTTTTAATCGTACCAGTGTGGAATTGAAATGCGCACGATGGCGCAGCATTTCCTCTTGAACGCGAACTTTTAATCGTACCAGTGTGGAATTGAAATACCGTTTGGGTCGGCATCAACCGCGATGTAAAACCGCTTTTAATCGTACCAGTGTGGAATTGAAATTTGACTTGTCGGTCGTACCCGCATTTGCGACATTGGCTTTTAATCGTACCAGTGTGGAATTGAAATTTGAGTGTTTCCGTAAATGCTTTTGCCGACCCAACAACTTTTAATCGTACCAGTGTGGAATTGAAATATCGTAAAAAAGTAGATGGCAACCAAGCCAGCATTGCTTTTAATCGTACCAGTGTGGAATTGAAATTTCATGTTTTCGACACCAATCTTGCCTTCATTCAGCTTTTAATCGTACCAGTGTGGAATTGAAATCTCAAGAAATTTACCTTTCTCCTCAACAAACTGCTGCTTTTAATCGTACCAGTGTGGAATTGAAATTTCAAGTAAAACGCCGCCGATGCAGCGTAAACGTAGCTTTTAATCGTACCAGTGTGGAATTGAAATACCAGAGTTCCTCTATTGTACCGCTTTCTGTCAGCTTTTAATCGTACCAGTGTGGAATTGAAATCGATGAATGTTGATGTTCAGCATTTTTGTTTCTGGGCTTTTAATCGTACCAGTGTGGAATTGAAATTAGACTTGCGCAACGCAGCCGTTTCATCGGTCTTGACTTTTAATCGTACCAGTGTGGAATTGAAATGACGAAACAGTTGTGTACGCAGCAACTAGAAGCGGCTTTTAATCGTACCAGTGTGGAATTGAAATAGATGCTTTCCGAAAAAGACGATATGGATTTTCCGACTTTTAATCGTACCAGTGTGGAATTGAAATATAAGCGTGGTATTCGCGCCGCCCGTGATGTTAATTCTTTTAATCGTACCAGTGTGGAATTGAAATAAGACTGCCAACATTGGCAGCATCCGCAAGTATTCCCTTTTAATCGTACCAGTGTGGAATTGAAATGAAAATGCACAGACGGCATCGCACTCAACAAGCGGTCTTTTAATCGTACCAGTGTGGAATTGAAATCAATCTGTCTCTATCGCTTCACAGGCGCATGGCGGCTTTTAATCGTACCAGTGTGGAATTGAAATAAATACTCCATTGCCGCGTGTGCTTCTTTCAAGGCGCTTTTAATCGTACCAGTGTGGAATTGAAATCACTACGACTGGATTTTAATTGATTGCCCGCCACGCTCTTTTAATCGTACCAGTGTGGAATTGAAATTCTGCTTTTGCGCCTTTTACAATCAGATAATCTGCCCTTTTAATCGTACCAGTGTGGAATTGAAATATATCTTTTGCTTCCGTGCCACCCGATTCCAAGCCCTTTTAATCGTACCAGTGTGGAATTGAAATTAAGCCACCAACCACAACATCGTTCCAACATTATCCTCAAAAAACCATGATACAAGAACATGAATTAGTCGCCTTGACAAGGCAATTTCCCGAACATCATTTGGAAACAGATGATATTGGGACGGTTGTGCATTGCTACGAAGGAGGAAGTGCCTTCGAGGTTGAATTTATGCTCGGCGGCGGTGAAACCATCGTTGTTTTGACCCTCGAAGCCTCAGAAGTACGCGCTTTGCGCTCGCAGGATGTTCTTCACGCCCGCCGTCTTGCCGCTTAACGAATAGTTCAAAATGCTCAATAAAGTATCAGTAATTTTATCAGTACAGTCTCCTACAAGCCAGTATCTGCACCTTTCGTTCAAGTCCTGTTCCGCACTGAAAGTCAAAAGCTGCATGATTACTCGTGCGGCTTTTTTGTTGTGGTATTGCCGCTTTCAATCGTACCAGCGTGGAATTGAAATACAAACAAGTTAAGCATTATCTGAAACGTCACGTACTGTTTATCCTACCAGTCTGCAACTGCAATTCTGCTGCGCACGCAATACCTGCTCATCATCATTTCTTCTCTTTTTCGCGCAATTCCAAACAAAAATGCCCCTCAAACACAAGGTTTGAAGGGCGGTATAGGCTGTTCATGCTTGACAATAGCTCGATTCAAGACCGCAAGCATTGCCATTGTATTTTGAGTTTTATTGCCCCGTGGACAAGCTCGGAACATTCGTAATTGTAATGAGCGGAATACTCGCTTTCCACGTGGAATTGATGACCTTCAGCATTTCATTCGCAATAGCAGCGTAGCCACGCGACGATGGATGAATGGCATCTAAACTGAAAAATCCGCCTGAGACAAAATCGAAACGCAGCGCGGTATCTGCCGTACCGCCAGAGGAAGTAGTCTGTCCACTCAAGGGATAGCCATTTGTGCGAACATTATTCAGCATGGTAAAGGTATCAAACAATGCCGCACGATTGTCCGCGCTGTACCGAGCAACAGCAGCAGCAATGGCAGCATTAAACTCAGTAGTGGAGCGGCGCACAACGGCTTGTTCCGCTTCGTCCAGTACCAAAGCATTCGGCATGGGATTATCCGCTAGCACTTGTTCCGCAATTTGCGCTGCCATACCCGGAGTAGCAATGATGCGGGGTGCAGCAGATGTGAACGCAGCAACCAAGCTCTGAGCGTATGTGTTTACGCCGTTGCTTGCGGTCAGCACAAATAAATCACTCGAACTCAAGGTTTTAAGACCATTTGGCGTAGCAGAACTGCGAACAAGAATGCCATTGGGAAAATCAGGAAGTGCTTGCTTGATAATGGCGGCAATGTTGGCAGGAACGACTGACGGAGTATTCAATGCGGTTCGCAATGACGCACGAATACGAGGTCCGGTCGTGGTGTAATAGGGAATGCTCGTTACTTCAGGGATATTGGCAACAAGAAACTTCGCATTCGGCATACGCCGTGCGCAGGAGTCCACAAGCGCATTGAACTGAGCGGTAAAGACGGCTGTTTCGGTCGGAGCGGCAACAGCACTGGGGTTTGCGGCTCGTGTTGTGAAATTTGTTCCCGAAACACCGCCAGAACTCGCATAGCCCTGTACGTCATTATTACCAATAAAAATCGTTACAAAGTGAGGATTGATGCGGGCTGCTTGGTCCACGCACGTCCGCCCCAAGCTGGCGGTATTGCGCAACGTTGCTGCAAAATAGGGGTTTCCGCCACTGGGCTGAAAGCGTCCGTCGTAGAATGCATCGCCAATGGGTGCGTTCATATCGCGGAGCAGTGCGCCCGGAATACCGAGATTATTGTACGGACGATTCAGACCAGTATTCGAGGGCGTTGAATTCAGCGATGTGGAAGCAAGTTGCGGAAAGCCCGTCGAATCAAGCGAAGCAACCCGATTTCGTGAGCCAAGCCCGCCATTTGCCGCATACTGCAGATATTGGTATTGCGAAGTACCATCGCCAAAAGGCAAGCCCATTTGACGCGCTATTTGGGTGGGATAGGCGTATTGCGTCTCGGCGGAAACAACTGCACCAGATTGATAGCCCGCAGTTAAACTGTTTCCTAACGCCACATAGCGCACGGTAGAGCCATCGGCGGGAGCAAGCTGTCCAAGCGCGACAGTGGAAATCGGAGGAGTAACAACGGGCGTACACGATTGCACAAACACAGTAAAAACACCGACACCACAAGCAAATACGCGCTTGTAGGTTGCCGTTATCGAGGGAAAACTCATAAAATATTAGGGAATAATGATGAATGATTGGCGTGAATGGAGGGATTATGGAGAGCGTGATACCTTGTGCGTGAAGTGAGGAATCATTTGCCAATCATAATGAAAAACATGATGAAGGAAGAAAACGTTACATTTACTGGGTGTGTATTTGCTCATATTTTTCGGCGAGGTGAATCAAGAATGTTGTTGTAAGCCGCATCACATCAAGCTACGCAACAAATCTAAACCTTCCTGCCATTCCTCCAAGCCCGAAGCCCCGTTAATATGACCTTTTGCGCCGATGTTCACAAATCTGCTTCCCCACGCAGCCGCATATTCCCTTGCTCTGTCGAGGCTGATGTATTCATCATCTTCCGAAGCAACAACAACGCTGGGAAAGGGAAGTTTCGACATCGGAACAGGCGCGAACCCCGTAGGACCAGCAGGATACGCCGCGCCAAGCGGGTCGGAGGGTGCAACGAGAAAAGCAGCTTTAATGCGGTGTTTGGTGAATTCTGCCAAATGTGCCACCGCCGCACACGAGGAACTATGTGCCACGAGAACGGCAGTGCCATCTTCCACACCTGATAAGGTTTCGTCAATGCGCCGCACCCAATCGGCGCAGCGAGGCGTGTCCCAATCATCCTGCATAATTCTTCGCCATTCGGGATGACGCTTTTCCCAGAGCGTTTGCCAGTGTTGCTCGCCAGAATTGCCGAGTCCGGGAAGGATAAAAACGTTGGTCATAGTTGTTGGTCTCTGGTTCAAAAAAATAATTATTACTGATAGTTACTGACGGAGCGTTTCACAGGCAATACTTCCGAATGCCCAGCATCTAGCATGGATAATACTTCTTCGTAGCCGTAGCGCGGCTTCCAGGCAAGTTCACGCTGTGCTTTGGTGGAATCGTACACGCGGTCAATGTTTGTGGGCAAATCCCATGAACGCCGCATAAAATCTTGCACCAAGTCGGGTGCGCGTTGCTGGAGAACGCTTGCTGCGTCGCGCCATAGTTCTGCGCAATCTTCTTGCAGGAATGGCGTATTTCCTGAAACGATGTAGGTTTCGCAAGATGAATTGCCCGTCTTTTCCAATGCTAAAGCGTGTGCTTCTGCCACATCTCGCGCATCCACGCCGCGTGAAAGTCTGTACCACGCCATTTCGGGGGCTGGCTCAGGAAAACAGCGCGACATTCGCAGGATACTCACCTGTAAGCCATATTCCCGCGAGGCTCTCTCCAATGCTGCTTCAGCGCGAATTTTGGTGCGATGATAAATACTGATTGGTTGTGGCACGGTGTATTCATCAATCCATGCCACTTTCCCGTGCAGGCGAGATGCAGAGCCGTACAGAGCGGTTGTGCTGGTAAAAACAATGTGCTTAATGTTATTCGCCAAAGCGCATTGAATGAGGCGTTCTGTTGCTTCTACGTTGATACGCTCAAACTCTGCATCTGGCACAATTTCTACATGCGGAGCATGAAGCGCGGCGGTGTGGACGATAGCATCTGCGCCCTTGCAGGCTTCGCGCATGGTATCGTCATTGCTAATGTCGCCGACAATATCAACGGTGGAAGCAGGTGATTTATCTAGTCCAACAACGGTATGAAATGGCGAGAGGCGCACGTGAATTGCCCTGCCGATGCGCCCTGCGGTGCCTGTGATGAGAATGTGCATGAAAAAGTGAACCAATTACTTCGCAAAATAATTCGGTGATTCCTTGGTAATCAAGATATGGTGCGGCTTCTATGCAGCCTGTACAAGTATTGCAATTTCTGCGCATACTTTCTCAAGGGTCATTGGGGAACTTGCAATGACGCTATCTGGCAAATGTTTGTGATGCGGAAACGTAGAAATCCCCACCCAATGCGGTGCATTATCGTAGCGAAAAACAAGGTTTCCCGCGCTGTCTTGGCAATGATAGGAGTATTTTCGCCGTCCATCTTCAAACAAATAATCCTTCACGAAAAGCCGCAAACCGCTCAGAAACTCAATCTCCAACACGAGGCGGTAACGATGTAGCTCTACATCAAGCATTTGAACGTGCCACGACGTAATAATGCGGCTGTGTGCTTCCAAAAGTGCGGCAATCATACAAGTTTTGCCATTTGAGCGCGGAGCAAGTGCGCAGTTTCTGTCGCATACTCCCACGCCATTGCATCATCACTTTCTTCAAAAACTTCCGTATTGATGCGGCTTTCAAGACGCTCATGAAAATCGCTGAACTCCATACCATATTTTTTGCGAAACAGCGTGATTTCCTGCTCGGTAGCAGCAAGTTTCGTCGAAATATTGAGCAGCAAAAATTGCCGAAGAGCCTCATCAACACTGTAATTCAAGCGGTGAAGTGCATCGGCGTAGTGGTCTTGAATAGCGACTGTTTGCATGGTTTATGGATAAAAAGTGAAACAATTACTTCGCAAAATAATTCGGTGATTCCTTGGTAATCAAGATATTATGCGGGTGCGACTCCTTCAAGCCGGAACCTGTCATCTTCACAAACTGCGCGTTTTCCTTCATTTCCTGAATCGTCTGGCAACCGCAATAGCCCATCGCAGAGCGCAATCCGCCTGTCATTTGGTAAATTGTTTCCGACACATTGCCCTTGAACGGTACACGCCCTTCGATTCCTTCCGGTACAAGTTTGGAAATTTCTTCCTCAACGTCTTGGAAATAGCGGTCTGCCGAGCCTTGTTGCATTGCGCCGAGCGAACCCATGCCGCGATACACCTTGTACGCACGACCATCCAGCAATACCTTTTCACCCGGTGATTCTTCGTGTCCTGCCAGCATCCCGCCAACCATGATAGAATCGGCTCCGGCGGCGATTGCCTTTGCAACATCGCCTGTTTGCTTGATTCCGCCGTCGGCGATAAGTGGTACGTCGGTTGTCATCGTAACCGAAGCCACGTTCATAATTGCCGTTACCTGCGGAACGCCAACACCGGCAATGATGCGGGTTGTACAAATCGAACCCGGACCAATACCAACCTTCACCGCATCCACACCCGCATCAATCAAGGCTTTCGCAGCTTCGGCAGTGGCGATATTGCCAGCGATAATTTGCGCATCCGAAAATTCTTTCTTCAAAAGACGCACCATTTCGATAACGCCGCGTGTGTGTCCGTGCGCTGTATCCACGATGCAAGCATCTACGCCTGCCGCGACCAGTGCCGCCATGCGCTCAGGAGTGTCCTGTGCAACGCCCAATGCCGCTCCGACCCGCAAACGACCTTGTTCGTCTTTGCAGGAGTTCGGATATTTTTTCTTTTTCTGAATGTCCTTAAACGTAATCAAGCCCTTCAAAATGCCCTTGTCATCAACAACAGGCAGCTTTTCGATGCGATTGTGCTGCAAAATTGCTTCGGCATCTTCGAGGGTTGTGCCAACGGGTGCAGTAATGAGGCGATCTTTTATCATCAGCTCACCGATAAGCAAGGCGCTATCGGGCTGGAAGCGCAAATCACGGTTCGTGATAATGCCCACAAGCCGCATAGAATCGTCCACCACAGGCAAGCCGGCAATTTTGTACCGTGCCATAAGTTCGAGTGCATCATAGACGGTTTGCGTGGCTTTCAGCGTGATGGGCTTGCGAATCATGCCGCTTTCAGAACGCTTGACTTTATCCACTTCGGCGGCTTGCGCCCCAATACTCATGTTCTTGTGAATAATGCCGATGCCGCCTTCGCGTGCCAGCGCAATCGCCATTTCGGATTCGGTAACAGTGTCCATTGCCGCACTCACGACGGGGACGTTCAGCGTGATGCCGCGTGTGAGCTTGCTTTGAAGGCTGACCGAGCGCGGAAGCACTTCGGAATAGCGCGGGACAAGGAGGAGGTCGTCGAAGGTGAGTGCTTCGGGAGTGAGGATTTTGGTCATGGTAGAGTAGAAATGAGAGATTTACTAGAAATTACTTGTCATGTCGCCAATGCAAGTGTTTACGCGCCTTTGGGATACTGCTCCAAAAATTCCCGCAGCCGCTCCACAGTATCGCTTGCAGGCTGTTCGATGATAAACATTTCGCGGTCTTCCCAGAAAACATCGCAGTTACTGGCTTTAGCGAGTTGTTGGTCAAAATCGTCGAAGGTTTCAGGGTGTTCTTCTGCCCAACTTGGCGGCATAAAATTGAAGGCAAGAACTATGCTGCCGTCTGCCATTGTGCGGATTTCGGGTTCGCCGAGTTCGTCGAAGCCTGTCATTTCAAGAGTTGTGAGGATTTCTTCCATTCTTGTTCTTTCGTGGTGTACAGTGAAAACATGTTGAAAGCGTTTGAGTTTTTTGAGTTCAATGCAGGGACAGTTTTTTCTTTCTTTCCTCTACCACCCCGCCGCTTGCCCATCCTTGCGAGATTCCGACGCGCCAAAATACACGCCCGTTTTTGTATCCCGCACAATTCCTTGATAACCGCCAAATTCGCCATCCAACGCGAAGCGGACGCGATGTCCCATTTTCATAAGTTCTCGCGCCAAGCCTTCGGGGAAGCCACTTTCGAGCATAATTGAGCCGCCGTCGGTCATGCGTTCTCCCGTCGGTTCGGACGAGCCTGTATGCGCAATGCGAGGTGCGTCGCCGGCTTCTTGTGCGTTCATGCCGAAATCAATCATGTTGATAATAATTTGCACGTGTCCGAGCGGTTGAAACTCGCCACCCATCACGCCAAAGCTCATGTACGGCTCACCATCTTTTGTGATAAACGCTGGAATAATCGTGTGAAACGGGCGTTTATGAGGTGCGTAGCTGTTCGGACGACCTTCGGTCAAATCAAACATTTCGCCTCTGTCTTGCAAAATGAACCCCAGTCCGTCTGGTGTCATCCCCGACCCCATGCCGCGATAATTGCTTTGGATAAGCGAAATCATGTTGCCTTCTTCGTCGGCAACGGTCATGTAAATCGTGTCGCCGTCCTTCAGTGCGGGATTGCCAGCCTCGACGGTGCGAGCTGCGCGGTCAGCATTGATGAGCTTTCTGCGCTCGTTGGCATATTCTTTAGAAATGAGCGATTTTACGGGAGATTTGACAAAATCAGGGTCAGCGTAGAATTTTGCGCGGTCTTCAAATGCCAGCTTTTTCGCTTCAGTGAACAAATGCACGTGTTCTTTGCTGCCGAATCCAAATGATTTTAGGTCGTATTGTTCCAAGATATTCAGCATTTGCAACGCCGCAATGCCCTGACCATTCGGTGGAAGCTCCCACACATCGTAGCCGCGATAGTTCGTGGAAACGGGGTCAATCCAGGTGGACGTGTGGTCGGCAAAATCTTTTTCGGTTAGAAAGCCGCCGTTGCGCTTCATGTACTCCGCAATTGTTTTGGCAATGTCGCCCTTGTAAAAAGTATCTCGCCCGCCTTTGGCAATTTTTTCAAAGGTGTTGGCAAGGTTCGGATTCCTAAATATCTCCCCTTTTTGTGGCGCACGACCATTCACGGTAAAGGTTTCTTTGAAATTGGGAAACTGCGACAAGGCAGGAACACTGCGTCCCCAGTAGTAGGCAATCACTTCCGAAAGCGGAAAACCCTCACGTGCGTAGGTGATGGCGGGCGCAAGTACCGTCGTCATCGGGAGTTTGCCAAATTTTTTGTGCAATTCAAACCATCCATCCACACAGCCCGGAACCGAGACGGGAAGGGGTCCCAAAGGTGGAATACTTTTCAAATTCTGCTTTTTGAAATACTCCATCGTAAGCGTGTATGGCGAGCGACCACTTGCATTCAGTCCGTGCAGCTTCTTCGTTTTCGCATCCCAAACGATTGCGAATAAATCACCGCCCATGCCGTTTCCTGTTGGCTCGACCAAGCCCAGCACCGCATTTGCTGCAATCGCCGCATCTATCGCGGTTCCGCCTTTTTTCAGAATATCAAGCGCGGCTTGTGTGGCAAGGGGCTGGCTTGTACACGCCATTCCGTGCCGCGCAATCACCTCTGAACGTGTGACGAAGGGCTTTCCAAGCGTTCTGTGCTGTGCGGTACTAAAATGCGGAGCAAGAACCATAGATAACATAACAAGGTATGGAAGAAATCCTGCGATATTGCGGGTAGTATTGGTATGTTTCATAACAGGTGTTTTCAATGAAAGATTGGTAGTGTTGTTTAGCTGATGAAGTCTGCAAGATAGCGAAAAGGCAGGTCATCAAGGTTATTGTCATGAGCAAGCAAAAGGCGAAAATTTTTCCATGATAGCTTACGGCTCTTTTTTGCGGTTGGGCGGTTTAATCGGTACAACTCAATCGTGATTTTTGCGCGTTCTTGGTCGGAAGCCTCTGCCTCAGGATTAGGGCAAAGCTCAAACGTCGGAAAATCAAGAATAAAATAGCGACGAAACGAGTAATCATCGGCATCGGGACGCAAAAGAGCATCGCTGTAGCGGTCATTTTTTCCCTGACAATCACCGCAACACGGATAGAGGTTTTCCCACTGATACGCTACAAGCGGAAATTGCTTTTTCGGCTTAAAATGCTCAATGGTTTCCTGCGCATTAAGCGCATCGCAAAAAGCGCAATGCTCGGCAGACATTGCAAATAATTGTTCTCGAATCTGTTCTTTTCCTTGCCCCTGCACTTGAGGATACGGAAAAGAAGCCTTCGGATTTTCTACCAGTTTTTTCTGCCATAATTTTCCCCATTCTTCCCAATGCTGAAGAAGAAAATCGGGAGCAGGTGTGCGCTGCAATGGTGTCATAGTGCGTAAGATTTTCCCGTAAGTTTTGTGGCTTGTTTTAATTCCAAAAGAATGATGTTGGCGAGTTCTTCACCGTAGTTTGCTAGCATACGCGCCCTTTCTACAAATTCCTGTTCATATTCAGCATTCCCTTGGAGAACTTTTGTCCGCAGGTCGCGGAAATTTTGCAATTCTCGTTCTGTTGCGACATCGAAGTACGAGCTAATGCCGAATATTTCCTCAATCGCGCTCAAATAACTTTGTCCCGCAAAGGAGGGCTTTGTCTCAAGCAGCACTGCCTTTCCGTTTTGAACGTCCAAGGTATGCACCCACGCATCATGCACGGAACTAACGACAAACGGGGAGTGCGTTGCAATAAAGATTTGCGCATTCGGAAAAAGACGCTGCACCACAGGTAAAATCTCGCGTTGCCATTTGGGATGGAGATGAATTTCTATCTCATCGAGCAATAAAATAAAACTCCGCTCCCAGAGCGGACGGTCATCTATCCACTCGACACGCTCCAAGCGCATAAAAAGGTCGGCAACCCAGCCAATAATAGATTTTAAGCCATCGGGAAGGATGTCGAATTCCAAATCTTTCCCGTGCATTCGGCAAAATACTTGCTGCTTCGAGGGGCGAAAAGTAAAGCGTACTTCCACGCCAACAATTTCAGCAATAATTTCTTCCACTTTGGTAACCGCCAGAGCAATAGCTTTTGCGTCCTCTTCATCGCCATCTTGCTGCGCGTAGGCGGCTTCTGATTTTTTATTTTTTATCCATGTTGCAAGCATTGTAGAATCTGGCGGCTGAAGAAAGTCTAAGGCGTTTTGGAGCGGATGCGCCGTTATTTCTTCATGCTCTTTTTTCAGAGGAGCTGTACTTGTAATGCCAGCAGCACGCGCACCAGAATAGGCAAAGAAACAGATTGATAGTTTTTGTTTTTGAGGTTTATTCAAACTCATAAAATAAGCGAGCATTTCTGTAAGATTGCTACCGACTCCATTGTTCGCTAAACCACCACTTACCCATCTGGAAGCGAGATAATTTTCATACTCAAAACCACCATGTAGCCTTCGCGGAACCTCCTCCGTCTGCTGCTGCGACGAATGGAAATCAAACTGGACAAAACTGCCTGTGCCTTTAGAATGAAATCTCTTCGCAAGTGCTTCAGGCTGCACTGCCGCCGCTAACGCCCGTAAAATGGTGCTTTTCCCACAACCATTGATACCCGTAAAAATATGAATTTCCGCTTTGCCACTGCTTGGACAGCGTGGAAACTCTATGCGCTGTTGCTCGAATGGTCCTACGCCAAGCATTTCGATACTGTGAAAGCGCATTGGCATCGTAAGTGGTGGAGCGTCCTCTGGGGAAGCCGCTTCATTACTGCCTTCTGGGTTATGTTCTTGCTCGCGGATTTCTTCGGTTGTTTCCATATCCTGATGTCCAAATATTCATAATCGAATGAAGAAAACATATCATTGTGCTTAATGACGGACTGCTCTTTTACTGCCCGCTCCACTTAAACCGGTCATTCGCCGCACGAACAGCCGTGATAAACTGCCATAAATCCTTTGTCGCCTGTTCGCCAAGCTGCTCTTGAATGTACTTGATAATAGCTTCGGGTGTGCGTTTGCGGTAATCAATCATCATACGGATTGTGCGCTCTTTGCCATCTTTTTCGATAGCCAGAGACTGCATCCAGTCTGCATAGCCCACGCGCGAGGCGAGTTCGGCTTCAAAGAATTTTTTCTCATTCAATGTGCTGCGGAGTGCTTTCCATTCTTTTGCAGTAAGCTGCGCGGTGAGCGTTTTACGTTTGCCAGAGACGGTGTGCCACTCGAAGGTCATTGCGCCGCCGTCGCTGATGGTGAGCAGGGTTTCATAGCCTTCGGGGCGAGCAATGGTATTGCGCGTTTCCAAGAAAATTTTTAATGCTTGACTATATTTCGACTTCGGAGCAGCAGGTGTGCTGACGCTCGCACTGGTCGTGAGTGTCGTGCTGACTGCTTGTGGTGCGGGCGCAGACTTGAGAGAATCTGGTGTCTGGCTGTGCGCTGCGTTGGAAAATATTGCACAAGAGAGCATTGTTGCGGCAATGCGCGAAAGAAAAAATCGTGGCATTTGTGGAGTATTCCAAGAAAAAGATTTCATAGCGTTGGAAAGGAAAAACAAGAACAGAATTGTGAAAAATAAAATTTGGAGGTTCGTCGCTTGCACAACACCCGCCGGACGGCTATGGTGCTTGTGATAACAGCCGCCCGACGGGCTGAGAAGATGTTATACGCTTGATTTCATACGCTGTTCAAGGATTTGCGGAATAGTAACAGCATCGTTTACCGAAAAGTCGCCAATGGCTGTGCGGCGTAAATCCGCCATGTAGCCGCCAACGCCCAGTTCTGCGCCAATGTCTCGCGCCAACGCTCGAATATACGTGCCTTTCGAGCATTCGATGTCCAGCGTACAGAGTGGCAGCGCGACGCTCACCATTTCAATGCTGTACACCCGCACCAAACGGGCTTCTCGCTCAATTTCAACGCCTTTGCGAGCCAATTTGTACAAGGGAACGCCATTTTTCTTGAGCGCGGAATACATCGGTGGAATTTGTGAAATTTCACCAACAAATTTTTGCACCGCCGCCGCAACGCTCAATTCCGTCAAGTGTTCGGTAGATTGCAGATGTTCTTCTTCCGCCTCTGCGTCGTCGGTTTTGGTGGTGGCTCCTAGTTTGACGACGGTTTGGTAGGCTTTGGTTTGTTCTTGAAAGGTAGAAATTTGCTTGGTCATTGCGCCGCAACAGACGATAAGCAGCCCCGTTGCAAGCGGGTCGAGCGTTCCAGCGTGTCCAATTTTTTTGATTTTGGTAATGCCGCGCAATTTCGCAACGACATCAAACGACGTCCAGTCTTTTTCTTTGTCAATAAGCAGCACACCGCCCGCAGTGCGGCTTGTTTCCAGCCACGCATCGAAATTGGCGAGTGTGGATTGTGTGAGAATGTTCATGCAAAAAGAGCAATGTGGCTATGGTACAAAAATAAGAAAACCCGTCGGATACACACAGGTATCCGACGGGAAAAAGAGTAAATCAGCGCGATTATTCAGGTCTTCCCGTCGGGCGGCTGAGGAGTGCAGAAACGCTGCCGTCCGGCGGGTGAGCCGCTTGCACAGCACCCACCGGACGGCTACTGTACTTGTGATAACAGCCGCCCGATGGGAGGACTTGGATAATTACGAAACACAATGAGTTTTAACGGTATCCGCCGCCGCCACGATTATCGCCACCGCCATCGCGTCCACCGCCACCGCCGCGACGGTCGCCATCGCCACCACCACGACGGTCGCGGTCATAGCCGCCTCCACCGCCACCACGACGGTCATCGCCGCCACGACGGTCGTAGCCGCCACGTCCACCGCCGCCGCCGTAGCCACCGCGCCCGCCGCCATCACCGCGTGGCGTGTAGTCTTCGGCTTGCATACCTTCTGGCACGGGCAAGAGAGCTTTGCGGCTGAGGCGGAATTTGCCGTCGGATTGAATTTCCACCAATTTCACCTGTACTTTGTCGCCAGCTTTGAAGAGGTCGCTCACGTATTCGGTGCGGGTGTAGTCAATTTGCGAAATGTGCAGCAAGCCCTTTGTTTTCGGCAAGAACTCGACGATTGCGCCCAAGCCCTCGCGGACTTCGACCACTTTTGCCTCGTAAATTTCGCCTTCTTTTGGCTTGCGTGTGAGTTGGCGAATAGCAGCAATGGCGCGGTCTGCGTCCTCTTGCGAGGTTGCCGCAATGCGCACTGAGCCATCGTCTTCAATTTCAATTTCGGTGTTCGTGTCTTTCGTAAGAGCGCGAATGGTCTCGCCGCCCGACCCAATAACCGCGCCAATCGTCTCTTGCGGGATTTGGATAACGGTAAAGCGTGGTGCGAAGGGCGAAAGTTCCGTGCGAGCTTCGGAAATCACTTCGTTCATTTTGCTGAGAATGTGCAAGCGTCCTGTTTTTGCTTGCTCCAACGCGGTTTTAATAACCTCAAACGCAATACCTTGAACTTTCATGTCCATTTGGCACGCCGTGATGCCGTCTTTGGTGCCGCAGACTTTGAAGTCCATATCGCCCAAGAAATCTTCATCGCCCAAAATATCGCTCAGAACCGCAACGCGGTCGCCTTCTTTAATCAAGCCCATCGCAATTCCCGCAACCGGTTTTTTGAGCGGAACGCCTGCATCCAGCATGGCGAGTGTGCCGGAGCAAACCGTCGCCATTGAGGAAGAGCCGTTGGACATGAGTACGTCCGAAACAATGCGAATCGTGTACGGGAAGTCCATTTCTTCGGGCAAAAGCGCGTAGAATGAGCGTTCTGCGAGGTTGCCGTGTCCGATTTCGCGGCGGCTTGTTCCCATGATACGCTTCACTTCGTTGGTGCTGTACGGCGGGAAGTTGTAGTGCAGAAGGAATTTTTTATCGTAGGTTGGCATGAGACCGTCAATCATCTGCTCGTCAGATTTTGTGCCGAGTGTAACCGTTCCCAAGCTCTGGGTTTCGCCGCGTGTGAAGAGCGCGGAACCGTGTGTGCGAGGAAGTACGCCTACTTCAACGGTGATTGGGCGAATTTCCGTTGTGTTGCGACCATCCAAACGTTTGTTATCGCTCAAAATCATTTCGCGCATTTCGTAATACTCAATGTCGCTTGTGATGTCGCCGATGAGTTTATCCACGTCCCAGCCAGCGAATTTTTCTGCGCGTCCTTCCACAGGGAAGGCTTCGGCAGCTTTGGTGATAAGCTCTTTCACAAGCTCTTTGCGGCGCGTGGTGCGGTCGTCTTTCGAGGCAAAATCACGCATTTGAGCGCGGACGGTTTCGCGGGCATTTGCCTCGACGAATTTTACAATCTCGTCCGGACGCTCTGGCGCGATAAATTCTACTTTTTCGTTATGCACGAGGTCGTACAATTTTTGCTGTAAAGCGTTCATTTTCTTGATTGTGTCGTGTCCGAAAGCAAGCGCGTCAATGAAGGTCTGTTCGGAAATTTCTTTGGATTCGCCTTCGACCATCACGATAGAAGAATCCGTGCCAGCGACAACGATTTCCAAGTCCGCGCCTTCCAACTGTGCTTTGGTCGGATTGGCAATAAACGCGCCATCTTTCAAGGCAACGCGCACTTCCGAAACGGGACCATTGAACGGCACGGACGACATCATCAGTGCCGCCGACGCGCCCATCATGGCAATCGTATCGCTATCGTATTGCAAATCGTAGGAAAAAACGGTCGCAATAACTTGTGTTTCGCGTCGCCATGTTTCAGGAAACATCGGGCGAATAGGGCGGTCAATCAGACGCGCCGACAAAATTTCGCGGTCCGACGGGCGACCTTCGCGCTTCAAAAATCCACCCGGAATTTTACCTGCCGAAGCAGCTTTTTCGCGGTATTCCACCGTAAGCGGCATGAAATCAAGCGTTGAATCTTTGCTGGAAGCAATCGCTGTTACAAGAACCATTGTGTCGCCGTGCCGCACCATGACTGCGCCATCGGCAAGCGTGGCAAATCGCCCTGTTTCGAGCGACAATTCCGCGCCATTGAGTTCCATCGAAACTGTGTGTTTTGGCATAATTGTAGTTGTGAAAATTAAAATGAATAATCCCCACATTGCCGACATAAAACGTTCCGCGTCGCCCCGTGCGCTTGGGTGTGTGTGAGGGTCTCAATTCTTATTGAGGCTCTCACTTTGCTCCTCACTTTGCTCCTGAGCAGGAGGTAGTGAGAACCTCACGAAGAAGTGAGAGCCTCACATAGCGCATAGACTCTTGCTACACGAAGCAACGCGGTGCGTTTCTGGCAACAATGTGGAGGGAATTAGGTATCAAAGAAAAAGAACAAATGAAAACGAGAAACGGCGTACAATCAAGTGTTTGAGAACTCTTGAATATACGCCGTTACTATTCATAGTCGGTGCAAATTACTTACGAAGCGATAATGCTGCAACGATTGCGCGGTAGCGAGTGATATCGCTGCCTTGCAAGTACGCAAGCATCTTACGACGCTTACCGACAAGGCGAAGCAAACCGCGACGTGAGTGATTATCTTTTTTATGCTTTTCCAAATGCCCCGCGAGCGCGTTGATGTGTTCGGTCATAAGGGCGATTTGTACTTCCGGTTTGCCGGTATTTGCTGCTGCGCCGCCGTGTTGGTTGATAATTTCGGCTTTGCGTTCGATTGTAACCATTGAAAAAAACTCCAAATTAAACGGTAAAATGATGTAAAGTTTGTTGTGTTCGATTTTATTGTTTTTGCTTCATGTAGTGGCACAGACATTCTGGTCTGTGAGTATTAGTGAGGGTTTCAAGTGAAAAACACAGACAAGAATGTCTGTGCCACTGAAGCCAGCCAAGTCATTGCCTCAAAACGGCTTTCCTTGCTTGATATTTTCGATTGCTTGCATACATTCATCGCGGTCGGAAACGATTTGCTCAAAGAACAAACCCGTACTTTCAAACTTGCGTTCATCGCGGATGAATTTTAAGAAAGCGACCATAATTTCGCGTCCGTACAGCATTTTGTTCCAATCGAAAAAATGCACTTCGAGGCGAGGATGAATGTCGTCGGTAAAGGTTGGGCGAATGCCAACGTTTGCCATGCCATACACGTTTTTGCCATCAATGTACGCCGAGACGAGATATACGCCATTTTTCGGCAACAATTTCTGGTCTTCGCTGGGCTGGATATTTGCTGTCGGAAGTCCGAGTTTGCGTCCGCGTCCGTCGCCTTCAATGACTTCGCCGCCGACCAAATAGGGGAATCCCAAGAGCCGATTTGCCTTTGCAATGTCGCCTGCGCGAATTGCTTTGCGAACTTTCGTGCTGCTGATGGTTTCGCCGTCTTGCTCCAAAACGGGAGCTTTTTCAACCGTGAAATCAAGCTCTTTGCCAAGGTTTGTCAGTAAATCTTCCGTACCTTCGCGGTTTTTGCCAAAGGCATGGTCATGCCCGATGACCATATGCTTCATGTTCAGCCGCTTGACAAGGTGTTCCCGTACAAATTCGTCTGCGGTGATAGCAGAAAATTCTTTATTGAAGGGAATCACCAAAACGCCGTCTAAGCCAAGCTGTTTCAAGAGTTCGAGGCGTTCTTTGATGGTCGTGAGAAGCTCCACTGGCGGGCGGTCTGGCTTCTGCAACACGATTTGCGGATGCGGATGAAACGTAAGCAAGAGCGTTTTTGCATTGCGTTCTTTGGCGCGTTCCTTCAAAAGGTTGATAATGGACAAATGCCCTTTATGCAAACCATCGAATGTACCAATCGTTATCACGGTTGGCTGATTCTGAGGAACATCATCAAATGAATGATACACAAGCATATACGCTTTTGGAAAAAACTTTGAAATACGCGAAACGTTTCAAATGACAAAGCGACAAAAATACAACAAAAGATTGTAATTTCCATAAAGAATTTACAAAAAACATAACTGGCAGGGTATATTGGGGTATATCGCACGGAAAGAAGTGCCAACAACAAAATGAATGAGGCTTGAATTTAAGAGGAAAAAAAGATTCAGAGTAATTGGTCAGTTCTTCTCGTCGGGCGGCTGAGGAGTGTAGAAACGCTGCCGTCCGGCGAGTGAGTCGCTTGCACACAACTAACAGGAAGGCACCTGACCAGTTACGATTCAAGATGATTGTGCATTGTGTTGCTGAAAAATATGGCAAGGAACGCATCCACCCATCCAAGCCAGTATTTATGAGCTTGGTAGAGTCTTGTCTTGTAGTTATGCCGCTTTCAGCTCTCGCTCGACCAAGAACTCAAGGAAATTTTCGCTCGCTCGCGCAAGGATGTAGTAAACTTCTTCAAAGCCATTCAAACCGCCATAGTACGGGTCGGGAACGTCGGTGTCTTCACCCGCGTCGGGGTCGAAGGAGCGCATCATTAAAATCTTTGGTGAGTCGGTAATTCCTGCTTGGGCAGCTTTTTTTTGTAAGGCGAGAATGATGTCCAAGTTCGCATCATCCATAGAAAGAATGTAGTCGAAAGCAGCGTAATCTTCAATAACTAGTTTTCGAGAACGGTGTGTAAGCGTGATGTCATGGGCTGTTGCGGTCGCACGCATTCGTTCATCGGCTTCTTCGCCCGCGTGGAAACCAGATGTTCCAGCAGAATCGCATGAAATCTGGTCTTGCAGACCACGTTCTTTCACTAAGTGCTGAAATACGCCTTCTGCCATCGGCGAACGACAGATATTGCCTAAACAGACGAAAAGAACGTTTATCATAGCGGTAGGGGGAATTCAGAAAAGAGAAAAACTGAACGACGAATTGCTTGCGACACCGTAAATTAGCATTCTACCTGTGATTGTTCAAGCAAAAATTATTCAATGAGCCTTTCGCAAAATACTACCGTTAGTGCTTGCGATAAACTGAGGAAATCTCTCAGTTTTGTGCTATTGTGTGCTACCAAAGCTGCTACCAAAGCCTGAAAAAATCTGGAACCGATTGTGGCGTGTCGCACCCATATTTTACGCCAAAAAACCGTTGTTGCACGAAACTGTTATTATTTTTGGAGCATTCTGTCAATGTCCATTTTCTCCATTTGTGAGTTTGTCAAAATAGCTTATTTTACGGCGCATTTGCACGAATGTATGCGCAAAAGTATGCACAAAACATGGTTCTCTTTTTTCTATTTTCTAGGAGGTTGTTATGCAATTTGATGCTATGGTGAAAGGATTATTGCAGGGTTTATTGGCAATAGTCATGTTTGGAATGGGCATGGGTTTGGTAACAAGCGATTTTCGGCGTGTGCTACAAACACCGCTTCAAGCCTTGCTCGGCTCGGTTGGGCATTTTGTTTTCATGCCGATAGCTGCACTATTGGTGATAAAAATTACGGGTTTGACAGGAACGCTGGCATTGGGCGTGTTAATTGTCGGTTCGTGTCCGTCGGGTCCAACGTCGAATCTTATCAATTACCTTGCAAAGGCGGATGTTGCTCTCGCGGTTGTCGTTACCACGCTTTCCACGATTCTCTGTCCAATTCTCACGCCTTTCGTGGTAACGTTTATGAGCAATACGCTCGGTTTGACGGGCGTTCCAATTGCCGTTCCGTACACTGATATGATTGGCTTAGTGTTTGTGATTATCGCTATTCCGATTACCTTAGGAATGCTTGTACGCCACAAATTTCCAAACTTCGCACTTGCAGTGGAGCGTCCGTACAAGATTTTTTCTATTATCTTTTTGATTGCGGTGATTGTGATTGTCTTGGCAAAAAATAAGGAAAATTTCTTCCGCGTACTGCCAACACTTGGTCCGGCAATGGTGCTGCACAATACAATTGGCTTGCTCTTAGGCTACTATTCTGCAAAACTGTTTGGGTTTGGCAAAAAGCAATGCCGCACGCTTTCTATTGAAGTGGCAATTCAAAATACGACGCTTGGTATGACGCTGGCTATTCAGTTCTTCTCGCCTGATGCTGCCTTGCCCGCAGCCGTTTTTAGCTTGTGGATGTATGTAGCTGGACTCACCCTCGCATCGTGGTGGGCAAAGCATCCCGTTGATGATGAGGCATTGCCACAAGCCGCGTAAATACTTGCTTTGAGAGTTTCGTTTCTTTTTAGGTACGCTTCGGGCGGTTTTGAGCTATGAGTATGTTCTCGCTCTTTGCCGCCCGATGCCGTTTCTATCAGCATTTTTCCTCATTTTTTCGTTCAATACATGACACCACAACAGCCTTTCCGCAGTTTTGCCAGCGATAATAATGCTGGTATTCATCCCGCCGTTTTGGAAGCACTCGGTCGCGCTAACACCGCACATGCACTTGCATACGGGCAGGACACGCTCACCAAAAGCGTTCAAGCGCGATTGAAAGAAGAATTTGGCAATCACGCCGAAAGCTATTTTGTGTTCAATGGCACAGGTGCAAATGTTCTCGCACTGCAAGCAATGACGCGCTCTTTCCATGCAATCCTCTGTGCGGAAACGGCACATATCAACGTGGATGAATGCGGCGCACCAGAAAAATTCACGGGTTGCAAGCTCATTCCCATTCCAACGCCAAACGGTAAACTTACGCCAGAGCTGATACAGCCACACTTGCACGGCTTTGGTGTGGAGCATCACAGTCAGGTGAAGGTGATTGCGCTCACGCAATCAAGCGAATACGGCACCGTGTATAGTTTGGCTGAACTCCTCGCCATTACTGAGCTTGCGCGGAAGCATGGTTTATACGTGTTCATGGATGGCGCACGCTTGGCAAATGCCGCAGCACATCTGGGATGCAGCCTTCGCGCAATGACGACGGATGTAGGAATTGATGCAGTAAGTTTTGGTGGCACGAAAAATGGCGTGATGCTCGGCGAGGCGGTGATATTTTGCAATCCTGAAACAGTACAAGAATTAAGCATTCATGCGGTGTTCATTCGCAAACAAAGTATGCAACTTGCCTCGAAAATGCGCTATTTGGCAGCACAATTCGATGCCTTACTGACCAATGAGCTTTGGCGTACAAACGCGCTCCATGCTAACAACATGGCACAAATACTCGCTTCTGCGCTCCGTGAGGTTCCGAATGTAGAAATAACGCAGGAAGTACAAGCAAATGTGGTATTTGCAATGCTCCCAAACCCAGTTATCAAGAGGCTTTTGGAGCAATCTTTCTTTTACGTATGGAAGGAAAATATTGCCCCCGATGCCAGCGAGGTGCGCCTTATGGCGGCATTCGATACCACACAAGAGGAAATACAAGGCTTTGCCAATCTCATCCGTGAAACAATGCAAACAGGCGGGAAACCTATTCGACAAACTCCTGTGGTAGAGCGCATTTAAACTACCTTTAAAGTATATCATGACGGATTCAATGACTTCAGAGCATGTTGAGAATGGAATGAGAATGGAATGAGAATGGAAAAAAGTCCTCAACATCCTGACAGTCTGGGCTTCATCAGCGTTCCATGTAATCGTTGTGTAACGTAAGAATCAAGTACGAAGCACAAGAGATTTTAAAATAAAAAGCGGCAATAAGCCTTCACACGTGCCTATTGCCGCTTTGTAGCCTTCAACCGATGCCCGATTGAGAACTACTTCCCCTTCAATGAGAGATGCCGTTTTCTAACGGTTTCTTCGATGGTTTCTATGAACGAACTGAATCTTCGCTGCGGTGAAATAATGGTGAAGGATTTCACAGAATGCCTTGTTGCAACACCCATTACCCCTTAGCATTTGTGCCGTCTTCATTACTGCCGCGCGTGATTTGTGAATGTACGTGAGAATGTACTCTGAGACGAAAAATCTTCCTGTACTGTCGGTCAAACGTGCTGCTGTGGTCGGTCGTTATTGATAATGATAGTTGTCATTGTGAGCGAATGTTGTGTGCCGATATTCTTTACTATTTGCTCGTAATTTTATCTAATTCTCGCTGCCAGCGAGTGGTACTGCGGCTTTGCTGGCTAGTAAGAATACTCACTGCATCGCGTAGGGCTTGTTCTGCTTGTGTGGATTTTCCTTCGGTAAGAAGGAGCAATCCCTGTTCGCCGCGCACTTCACCTTCTAATTCTTTCATGCCAAGTTTTTGTGCGGCATTCAAGGCTTTTTGCAGATGATTTCGGCTTTCGGAGAACTGCCCTGCTTCGCGTAAAACCGAAGCCAAAGATTTCTCCACCAATGCAGCACCAATGCGGTCTCCGGCAGCTTCCTTTTCTTGTAATTGCCGTGTGTAATCCTGAATGCTGGCAGCAAAACGCCCTTGAATGCTCGTGCCGCCGCTAATGCGTGCAGAATATTCCGCCGCCGATGATTGCGATTCGCGTGCCGTTTTGCCCGCATCGCTGCTTGTTGCTGCGGGACTCATCGTCGTAGGATTTGTCGTGGCGGACTTTTCTGCCGGAGAGGTTGTGCTTACTGCGCTGCTTGCTGTGGCGGAAGGTGAAATTGATGAAGGCTGTTCTTGCGAAATTTGATTGTGCTTTGATTCGGTCAATGCTTGCGATTGCGGTGCTGGTGCTTGTTGTTGTACAGTTTGCTGTGCAGTTTTTTCTGCCGAAGAAGGACTAATGACGGTGTAATATACCGCCGCACCGCTTCCAATCACACTCGCAGCTGCAAGACTTGCCCCAACAACGCTTGAACTCACCGATGCTACAAGCGATGCCCACATTGCGCCAATGCCAACACTTGCACTGCCCGCGCTTGCTGCCGCGCCCGTTGCCACTGCTCCTGCGCTGGCGGCAGTTTTTGCTGCAACGCCCGCAACGGCACTTGCACCTGTTTTTATGCTTGTTGCCGAGATAACAGCACCCGTTGTGGCTGCTGCACCAGAGGCAAGAAGAGAAGCCGCAATATTTTCCTCCACACCGCGTAGGAATGCAAGAGAAGTAGCATCCTCTTTTGCGGGAGCAAAGAGCATATTCTGGATAGTATGAAGCTCTTTTGCTTCCTGCATCAGCTCTGGCGAGCTTTGCAAGCGCAGCTCAAATTCTTGACGTTCCGCGTCTGAGAGCGCGTTGTCAAGATGGAGTGCCAAAAGTTCATCGTTAGTCATGGCGTATTAAAATAAATGTGGTCAGATATTATTCATAGATAATCAAAAAGAACGGAAAAATCCTGCATCATCTCCGTTTTTCGGGGCGTTACAGCAGAGAGCAAGGTAGTGTCCTATGCTGTATTTTCAATACAAGGTTTCAATTTGTTTCACACTTCATCAGCATTTGTCGTAGAAAGCTCGCGAAGGTAGGGCGCAAGCGATTCCTGCAACATTTTCTTTGCGCGGAATACTCGTACTTTTGCCAAAGAAAGTGAAATATTGAGCATGTGTGCAATTTCTTCGTAGGCAAAGCCATCGAAGTGCTTGAGTTCTAGTGCTTCGCGGTAATCTTCTGGAAGCGTGGAAATTGCTTGCTTGAGCGCGTCGGATAAAAGAACATCTTCACCCGTTCTATCGCTTTCATCACTCATCGAATACGCAATGTCGTCAATGTCCGTCGTGATGCGCTGTTTCTGTTTGTGATTCAAGGTTTGGTTTCGCGCAATGGTAAATAACCATGCAGCAAAACTCCCACCCGAAAACGATTGTCGTTTTTCAAATACCAACGCCATGACGCTTTGAAACACGTCTTCGGCTGCTTCGCGGGTTTGCATTGCACGAAGGCAATACGCAAACAAGCGTTTATCGTACCGACGATAGAGCGTGCGAAAGGCTTGCTCACTAGCGTTCTCGCGCACCAATGCGAAAAGCTCTTCGTCAGTTTGTTCCGTTGATTGAGGGACGGCTGCCTGCATAATTCAGTCCGTAGCATCGTGTGTGAAGAAGTCCTGAAGAATATTTTCTTGTATCTGCTCGTGTACTCTCGACTGTGGCGTATCTGCTTGCATTCAGGGACTTTGTTTTGGCTCTCATAAGGGAAAAACAGAACAACGCGAAAAAGGTTACAGGAAATGGAGCATATTTTTTTAGCTCTTCGTTTTTTTTGCTAGGGGCTTCACAGAACGCGCAGGGTGCTACCTGATTTCAGTTGGAAATAAGGTGTGGTATTGGGTTGAAAAGGTACAAAAACAAATAGTGGCACAGACATTCTTGTCTGTGTTTTCTACCTGAATCCCGCACTACCACTTACAGACAAGAATGTCTGTGCCACTAATGAGGTAAGGATTCTTTCCAACTGAAATCATTGAGCAGCACGCGCAGAGGATGGGAAACATATAAAAAAATGCCGCTCCAAGAATTCTCTTGAAGCGGCATTTTTACTTGTGTTTCGAGTAATGAATCGTTGTGTGACTGATTACTGCTGTGTTTCTTGTGCTGGCTCAGAAGCTGGTGGCGTGAGACCAAGCTGCAAGCGCAGTTTCGCGACTTTCTGCCGAATGCCCGGAAGCATTTGTTTGATAAAATCGTTGTTTTGCGCTTCGTACTTGGCGAGAAGCTGCTCGGCTACTTCCAGAGCTTTTTTCTTATCGCCCTTGAATTCTTGCCGCTTGATTTCTACCTCGTCAATGCGCACCTGCAGTTCTGGTGCGTTGTTCATCTGCGCTTGGTATTTGCGCAGCGTGGCAATCGCTTTATCGAAATCGCCGACTAGCTCGTATGCTTCGGTCGCAACGATGTTCGGGTCGAAGCTGCGCGTGTACGGGTCGAGTTCGGCAAGTTTCGGATTGGCGATGAGGCGTTCTGCCGTTTCTGCCGCGAGGCGTGCGTACTTGCTGGCTTGTTCTTTTGAGCCAGCGCGGTCGTACAAGAGAGCCATTTGGTAAATTTGTGGATAGAACATTGGGAATTGTTTTACGCCAATGTACTTATTCATTGTATCCAGCACGGCTGCTGACTTCTTCGGATTATTCGCATCGTAAATCAGGTAGTTTGCATACGTGAAATACAAGTTGCGGAAGTTGTTCACCGCAGGTTTACGATTGGATTCGTCAAAATATGCATTCGGATTATTCAAATTGCGAATCTTGAAGCCCAAATGCGGCTCGGTGTGGAACTCGTCAAACGGCAACACGTTCATAATGGTTGCGTCCATTGCCTTCTCAGCCACCATCTGACCGCCTTTCGGGGTGCTTTGCGGCACAGGGCAAACGCGGTACGCAAGCCCTTCCATGCGGAAGTATTTCTCCAAACCGCAGTACGCATCTGGTCCGACCGAACCCGAATAATAAACAGGGCGTTCAAACTGGGTTTGCTTCAAAATATCCTTTACAACTTGGTCTTGAATGCGGTACAAATAGCGCGGTTTGCCGTCTTCTTCGCCAATCGCCATGCCGATAAACGGAATTTTAACCGTCGTTTTGCGGTTCGCAATAGAATCGGGTAATTTTTCGATGTTATTGACCGAAAGCGCACTTGGGTCGGTCTGGAAGCGGCGCAATACCTCTTCGCGGACTTCGATTTCTAATTCTTCTGCTGGACCATCGGGCGTTTTCATCGCACGTGCATCGTATTCATCGGTTTGTTGAACGGATTCATCCGAGAAACTAAGTGGCACTTTTTTCGCGCCCCAGGGGCTTTGGTTCTTGAGTTGGTCCACGTACCAAAGTGTATTTCCTAAGCTCAAATTCACCAAGCGCACATCACGGCGAACGCCCATTACGTCTTGCATATACCAGACCGAGAAGGTGTCGTTGTCGCCGTTGGTAAAGAGAATTGCGTCTTTTTCAACGCTTTGGAGAATGTTGTACGCGTAGTCAAACGGCATGTAGTTGCCGCTTCGGTCGTGGAATTTCCAACCGCCAACCGCCATATTTACTGGGACAAGCGCGAGTGCGCCGACGACAATTGCCGCCGCGCCGCCAAGTTTTACCGTGCCATTATTGCCCGATGCGCCGCCTTCTTCCTCAGGTTTGACGGCACTTTTGAAGAGATTCTCAATGAGCGCGTACACGCCAATGCCAATCCACATACAAAAGACCATGAACGAGCCAACGTAGAAATAATCACGCTCGCGGGGCTGCGGGTTCTGCTGATTTTGTTGAATGGCAGCAAGAACGCCCATCAGCAAGAACATCACCAAATGCACAAACGCCATGCGGCGGTCGCGCGAGAAGTGGAAGAAAAAGCCGATAAGCCCGAAAATAAGCGGCAATGCGAAAAAGCGAATGGGGAATAAATGCCCGTAGCCAGAATCGTAATTGTACAGGTCATTTCCTTCCGCGCTGAACCACGCAACGGGTGTATTTTGCTGGTCGCTGCTGCGCCCGACGAAGTTCCAGAGAAAATAGCGAATGTACATCTGATAGACTTGGTAGCTAAAGAAGTAATTCATTTCGCCCGCAACATTCACCTTCGTAAACTTCGGAACTGGAATAGCCGAGCCGTCCGCGCGTTCGGCACGTGCGATTTCTGGCTGATACCATTCGCCATATTTTTTGTACTGTTCTACGAAGTAGCCTTCTTGCTGATAACGGCGGGGCCAGCTTGGTGCGTCGCCGTACTGCTCGCGTCCTAAGTACGACACGAGTTTGTTCAAGTTTGAAGGCGCGTTTTCGTTCATTGGCGGATTAGCATTCGAGCGAATGAGAATTTGCGTGTAGGTGCTGTATCCAACAACCATCAGCAAAAACGCGCTGCACACTAAGCCAATAACGGGATGATTTTTCGAGCGGCTGTACCAAACGCCATATCCTGCGCCACCTAAAATCACCACTGCCAGCACAAGCATGAGTGGACTGTCTTTTACGGCGTATTCGCGGGCAGCATTTTTGATTGCCAAGTCGCCGCCTAAGAGCGCGGGGAAAAACTTCACAATGCCCGGATACACAAGCGCGAAGGTAACGAGACCAATCACGGTCATAATGGCGAAACTCCGCGTTGTTACTTCATACTTGCGGAAATACACGACCATGGTGATAGAGAAAATCGTGAGAACCGACAGCAAGTGAACGCCCGTCGAGAGACCAATTAAGTATGCAATAAGCAGCAAATATCGCTCGTGTCCTGGATTGTCTGCTTCTTCGTTCCAGCGCATCATCAAATAGACAATCACTGCCACAAAGACCGTCGAAGCGGCGTACACCTCTGATTCCACGCCATTGAACCACAACGTATCGCTGAAGTTGAACGCGAGTGCGCCTACTGCCGCCGACCCAAAGACCGCAACAGCTTCGGCAAAGGTTTCAGGGCGTTTGCCACGCATGTTGTTGATAGCCATGACGGTGATGAGGTACAACAGCACCACAGAAAATGCGGTGGAAAAGACCGACACCAAATTCACGCGCCATGCGGGGTCGCCGAAGGGGATAAATTGGTGGAAGAGTTTGCCGACCATAAGGAAAAGCGGTGCGCCCGGCGGGTGCGGGACTTGCTGATAAACAGTTGCGGCAGTAAATTCCGCGCAATCCCAGAAGGGAAGCGTCTGTTGGACGGTGAGCAGATACGTCGTGAGGGAAATCACGAACACCAATGCCGCAAATGCTCGGTTCAGGTTTTGTGTGTTCATAGAAAAAAATCGTGGAGAAAACGAAGATGAAAATGAAAAATGTGTTCGTGGGATAGAGTGCCAGTAAAGTACACCAGCAAAGTACAATTTACCAAAGCCTCAAAGTTAGGGCTTTTTACGATACTAACGAACAAAAAAGAGTGAAGAAATGTTAAGGTTTGTGCTTTTCAATCATTCCAAAAGAACCCAGATTTTGCACTTTTTTGATGAATTGCTCCGAAATGGTCAAAAAAAAGCCTCTAGGACATTTCCAAAGGAATAATGTTGGTAGCGGTAGAAAAATGCCCTAGCTTTGCACCCATATTTATTACGCTGTTGTTATGTTTTGTAGTTCCGTTTGTATGCCTGTCTGTATCAGGCTTTTAGGGGAAATAGTATTATCGAGAAACAGCGCAAAGTTCAGAGGAAAGGCACTTTTTGAGTATCATTCAAGGAGTGTTTTTTGTAGATTACGTGCTTGTTCAGCATGTACTCTGTTCTTTTTTTGCTAAGGTTTGTGCCGGATACCGATAGATATTGCTCTTGTTTTTCCCTCAGGCTATCGTGTTTTTGTCTTGCCCGCCTTGCACTTTGTTCATGTTTGTTTGTAGGAATTGTTTGTAGAAAACTCTGTTCCGTTGGAGCATGGGTAACTGGTGTTCTGTTTCTCTGCGGAACGTCTCTGGTACTCGTATGCGCTGCCGGATGGTATCTATTGTGTGCGCTATGTTTGTAGCGTGCATTCCTACTATTTTGAACAATGCTCGTGCTGCTGCGTTATGTACGTGCTGCGTGCCTTCGTTATCTTGCTATACTTAACTTTATGACCATTCCCTACAATTTGCTGGACTATGTTCTGCAACATGCCCCCATTGGTATTACCCTTGCCGATGCCTCTCGACCAGACACGCCGATTGTCTATACAAATGCAGGTTTTACGAGCATCACAGGCTATTCTTCGGAAGAAACTATTGGAAAAAATTGCCGCTTTCTCCAAGCCCACGACACGAATCAACCGTCGGCGCGGCTTATGAATCACGCAATGAGCAGCGGAAAGGGCTGCCGTGTGGTGCTACGCAATTATCGCAAAGATGGCACTCAGTTTTGGAATGAAGTTACGCTCATTCCGATTTTTGATAAAAGCAATGCAGTAACGCATTTTCTCGGCGTTCAGCACGACGTAACGTCTCAGCGTCAGTACAATGAACTCTTGATTGCCTACGATGTTATCAATGAGCAAATGGTGAATCTTGAAGCACAAAGCGAAGAACTACGCCGCGTGAACGACCAGTTGCACGAAAGTAATGCTCGTATCAACGACTTAGCTGCCCTTCTTGCCCATGACCTGCAAAACCCCATTTCAGCAATGATGAGCTTTGTTGAGGTGTTGCGCGATACCGACCTCAATCTTTCGCAAGAAGATATGAAGATGTATGCGAATGTCGCCTATGAAACAGCAGAGCGCATCCTGCCGATTATCAAAAAGCTCATGGATGTAGGACGCTTGGCGAAGCAGCAAATAGAGCCGCTTAAACTTTTTGTCCTGAATGCCTCCACCACCGCAGAGCTGTTGGCAAATGGATATCGTTATCGTGCGGAAACAAAAAATATTCAACTTGATATTGATATTCCCAAAGAATTTTGGGTGATGGCAGACGAAAGCGCACTGTATGAAGTGCTGGATAATCTTATCTCCAACGCTCTTAAATACACGCCGCAAGGGAAAAAGATTGGTGTGCGGATGAGTTCCGCCGCCAATACAAACTCTAATGTTGTGCGCATTGAAGTCTGGGACGAAGGACAGGGTTTCAGTGAGACTGACCTTCAAAAGATATTCCGCCAAAGTGGAATGCTTTCTGCACGCCCTACGGGTGGAGAAAGCTCCACTGGGCTGGGCTTGATGTCGGTAAAAAGCCTCGTTGCGCAGATGAAAGGAAAGGTATGGTGCGAGAGCGTTTGGGGCGAAGGGGCGCGGTTTTTTGTAGAATTACCTTCGGTGCAAAAACGATAACTTCACCTATGCTCTCTACCGAGAAAGAATTACCGCGCCTTTCGCGCCTCAGCGCAACGCTGACCTTGCTTCAAACCAAGCGTATTGTGAGTGCGCCGGAGCTTGCCGCACACTTCGGCGTGAGCGTCCGCACGGTGTACCGCGATATTCGTGCGTTGGAGGATTCTGGTATTCCGATTTGCACCGAAGAAGGCAAAGGGTACTCGCTCGTGGAGGGTTTTTCGCTGCCACCCGTGATGCTGAGTCAGTCGGAAGCAAATGCACTCTTGACGGCAGAGAAAATTTTGGTGAATAATAGCGATGCCTCATTAGCAAAAGAATATCAAGCAGCAATAGCAAAAATCAAAGCCGTGATGCGCTTTCCAACGAAAGAGAAGTTGGAAATCCTGCAAAAGCGCATGGTTGTTCGCAAGTCGCGCACAGAAGCGCAATCCCCGCAAAGCACGTATTTATCAACCTTGCAGATGGCAATTACCGATTCTTTTTGTGTGGAGATTGTGTACGAATCACTTCACGACCACGCCACTAGCGAACGTGTTGTAGAGCCGCTTGGCGTGTACACAAGCCAAGATGGGAACTGGGTATTGGTAGCGTGGTGCCGTCTGCGCAATGAACATCGGTCGTTTCGCTTGGATTGTATTCGCCGTCTCACCCTGCTCTACGAGCAATGCCCAAAGCCAGAGTTTAGTTTAGAGGAGTATTTTGCCGAGTGCCTGCGTCTGCAGAAATACCATACTTAAAAAGGGTAAGACGCTCTTCCCGTCCTAGCTACGGCTGAGGACGAAGAACGCCGTCGTCGTAGGGTTGTACGGTATGCAATTTCTACCCTTACTCAGTATAACCAAGGGGTAGTGTCTCTTTTGCAATTACCGACTTTGGGCAACGCGGCATACTGTCTTTTCTCGTGCTTCCATGAACGCTGTGTCAATTCCTGCTCATTCTCTGCCAAACCTTGCGTATATTGCGATGTGTTTGCCACCCATTCAAGCTGCTTCCATACTTCATCTCTATTCATTGTCATTGCCACATGTCCTCATTATCACAGCCTTCGGTGCCGCGTGAAAACCCATCGCGTGAACATTTATCACACGAAAACATGCCAGTTGAAAATGCCTCTTTTCCAAAAGCAGGTGGCAATCAGCGTGTTGTGAAAATTGGCTCGTGGGAGCGCGACCTTGCAACGGGGCGTATTTACTGGTCTGCAGATGCACGCGCTATTGTTGGATTTGAAGAGCATGAGGTTTGGACTATTGAAGAATATATCGCACATATTGTGCATCCTCACGACCGTGAGCGCGTGCAAGAAGCAATTCGTTATGGCATAGAGCAAGGCACGGGTTATGAAATTGAATATCGTATTCTCGTCTCGCCTTCACGCTCGGCGCATGCGTATTCGAGGAAGCACCTATCGCGCCAAGGCTCCATTGAAAAAACGGTACTCGTGTCGTGCATTATGAGCGAGTCACTGAGCGGAGTAGAGCATGAATTTGAAGCGCGTGAAGATGGCGCACACAAACGTTTACACGGCACAATTCAAGACATTAGTGCGCTTCGCGCCACCGCAAGCGAACTCGACACACAACGCTTTCTTTTGCGAGAATCTCAAGCGATTGCCAAAATTGGCGGTTGGGAATACGACCTCGCTTCAGGAAATCTTTTCTGGACGGACGAGTATTATCATCTTATTCGCCGCACGCCGGAGGAATATCCCGCAACCATTGATAATTACTACGCTCTTGTGCATCCCCACGACCGCAAACGCGTGTACGACGACATGCAAGCCGCACTGCAGGGCAAAAGCGACGCATTGGAATATCGTATTGTGCTGCCAGACGATACTGTGCGGCATATTCGCGGGTACGGAGCGGTAGTGCGCTCTGGAGCGGACGAGCGGATTGTTAAGTTGCGGGGTGTCATTCAGGACATCACCGATAACAAACGCTCAGAACAAAAGCTGAAGCGGCTGACCGATATTTTGAATCAAGCGCAACACCTGACGCAGCTTGGTTCGTGGGAACGCGACTTACGCACAGACGAACTCACATGGTCGGATGAATTCTTTCGCCAACTAGGATACGAAGCGCAGCAATTTCAGCCAGAAGCAGGATATTTCCTGACACACGTTCACCCCGACGACCGCCATATCGTGAAAGAGGCTATTTCTGCTCTTGTACGGAATGATTTTTCTTCTATTCCAGAATCGCGCTTTATTGAGTATCGCCTTATTCGCAGCGACGGCACAACGCGCTACATGCGCGGCACGGGCGGGAATATCGTGAATTCACGCGGAGAAGTAACCGTGATTTTTGGCACGTTGCAGGACATCACCTATCTCCAAGAGGCTCAGCAACGCTTGGAAGCAAGCGAGCGGAAGTTTCGCCAGCTTTTTGAGCAATCTACTCTTGGGAAGCTGATTTTCACGAGTGCCTTACAGCCCTTGCAAGCAAACACGGCACTGCTGGAATTATTGGGGTACTCGGCAGAAGAGCTGCTCACGACACCGCATCAGAACTTGTTTCACGAAGATGAGCGGCATCGTTTTACCGAGCATTTGCAGGCGTTGCTCTTGGGGAATATTCCCCTTATCCATACCGATGTTCGCCTCCGCACGAAAGCTGGAAGCACGATTTGGTGCCGCGTGCAGGTCTCTATCTTTGAACAGCACAATGATACTATTGAGCGCAATATCCTCATGACCGCAGAAGACATCACGCAATATCGCCAAGTGGAAGCAGCAATTCAAAAAACGCTCCAGCGCGAGCGCGAGACCTTCGACCAACGCAACCAAATCATTGCGCGGCTCACGCAGCAACTTCAAACGCCGCTCAGTACGATTTCGCTCGCAAGTAATATCATGCACAAGCATCATTTCAAAATGCCAGAAGAGAAGATTTCATCGTACTTCGGGAGCATTTCGGAAGCGATTGAGGAAATTCAATCATTGATGAGTAATATGGTTCTCATGGGAAAACTGGAAACCGGACGCGCCCAACTCCAACTTGCGCCGCTCAATTTTACCTCGTACAGCAAACGCCTTCTGAGCGAATTTACCTCGAAGTACAGCCATCGCCCTGTTGAAGCCACGTTCAACTTACCAGAAAATACACCCGCGCTGATTGACCATGAATTACTGCGCCTGATTGTCTGGCATTTGTTGCTCTTTTTGGATAAAGGTTTAGCAAAAGGATTGCCAATACAATGCGCAATCGAGGTGGTCTTTGCTTCAGGAACGCAGCTTGCAAGCAGCATAGAATGGTACTTTTCCTGTACAGACAGCCGTTACGACGACATTGCGGCTCTGCTTCAAGACAGCGAACATGCCACAAGCGATGCCTCCGAAGTCGGCTTGGCAACGATTCAGCAAGCAGTACAACTGCACGGCGCACATCTCAGGGGCAAAAACTCTGGTACAATGCTGAAACTGGCGTTGCAACTGCCGTTGCCGTCGTAGAGTTTTTTTGAGAACATGTTTGGAGAAATACAAAAGCCGCTTCGTACCTGGTATGAAGCGGCTTTTTGAGGTTTTAAGTATGTATTTTCTAAAATCCACTAAACGGAGAGACTAATCTTGCATTACGAGCAATCACGCGGTTCATGTCCCAGCGCATCGTTACAGTTGTTCCGCTTACCGTAAATTGGTCCATTTCGTCATCTGGTGGAACAAAATCAGGAACGATTACCTTCGCATCTGGTCCATTGCCTGCTGCTGCCAAAAGCGTCGGGTTTGTATCAATCTGACGACGTGGTAACGGCAATTTAATCGCTAAGTCTTCAATGCGACGACCTTCGCAGAAAAAGATATGCTGACGCAAAAGAAAGAGCATTGCAAGGTGGTCTTCGCGGTTGCGGCTCGACAATGCCGCAACGCTATCAGGCGTTTGGTTGGTGTACGAAATGCCATATACAGGAACCGTTCCTGGACGGCGCACAATCAAGCCCGCAACGGCTGGTGAATTTGCATCCGCACGAACATTTAGGGTTGCAACGTTTGGTCTATTTGGGCGTGTATCGCGGTCGTTCATCATACGGATAGGGCGATTACGTGCTACGCGTGCAGCACTGCTCATAGACTCACGTGCAGCATCAAGGTTATTATTGGAGAGCGCAATTTCAGCCAAAATCAAGTGCGCTTCTTCTGCCTTCAGACTTGGGTGCGGGTCGTTGACCGTCGCGGCAACAAACATATATTTTGGGTCAAGAAAATCCAAGCGTGGATTTGGTTGAAACGCATGGTCGGTGCGGTTCGAGACAAAGTCTTGAATCGCACTACCAAGATTGATAACGTCATACGTTGCCGTAAAGACATACTCTGGGCTACGCATTAAACCCGCCCGTGCAAAAAATGCTGCGCTATCCTTGTTGCCTTCCAAACGATAGATGCGAGCAAGGGCATAGTTACAGCGAGTGATAATCTCTGCCGCCGTAATTGCTGGGTTTGCACTAGCATCGGTTGCTTGAGTACCTGTTGCACCTGTTGCGCGGCGTAGTGCCTCACGGAATGCAGCGATACTTTGCTTACGGGCATCGGCTGCCGGTACAAGTGGTCCGTTTTCTACAAGTGGAAAGCGAACAAATTTTTCGGACAGCATCATCAGTGCCATACCTTTGAAGAAGAATACTTGTGCGCGTTGTGCGTCGGTTGCCAAGAGGTCTTGCGCATTATCAACGGTATTCTTGATACCAAACTCCGCCAATGAGAGTAGTGATTGTGTGCCAATATACGCCCCACCAACCGTAATATCATTCAAATCTACGGTGCGTGGTAAATCGAGCTGTACTGAAACAAACGTGGTTACATTCTTGTAGTTATCAGAGACAATTTCACATACTTGTGAGTTGTTTGCCACAGCCGAAGCAAACTGCCGCCGCAAGCCTACGGCAACGGCGCGTGTAGCACCATTCGGACCTGCCAAAAGTTGAGGTTCGGTTGTTGCGGGATTCTGAACTTTTGTAACATCTATCAGGTCGCAGCCCGCAAGCACAAAAAGAGCAATAACCATGCTCCCAATGACGTGTATGCGAGAGAATACAAAATTTTTCATATAATTATGATTGATTAGAGATGAAGATTCGTGATTTGAAATCCGTTTCAATGTGTTCCCTAAAATTCCGCATTATTGGAAATTGTAAGTAATACTAAATCGGAATGAGCGTGGTGGCGAAATATTACCAGAAGCAGTTCCACCAACATTTGGACCACTTGTACTCAAGAAGGATAATTCGGGGTCAACAAACTGATTTGCTGTAACAACAAGTGCGTTACGTAACGATGCTGACAGCGTTAAGCCCTTGAAACCGAATAATTCTTGTGGAATACGATACGCAAGCGAAATTTCACGAATCTTGAACCAAGTACCATCTACCATCAGCGAACCAGAAATATCGTTGCGCTGATACCGCATACGTCCTAAGCGAGCAGAGTCTGTAAATTTTGGGATAATTGAATTATCAACAAGGTCTTGATAGAACGGATACACGAAGCGTCCCGTAGCAGCATCACGCACAGGCGTTGAAGCGAATACGTTTGGATAACGGCGACCCCAGAAGTGATTGACCACCTGAAAACCCGTTGCAAACTCAGCAGTAACGCTGAGTGTAAGATTTTGTGCGATAGTCGCATCAAGACCAAAATTTGCTGTTAAGGTTGGAACAGGACCATTGATGAGCGAATCACGGCGCACCTGACCAGTTTGGTAGGTGCCATCTGCATCACGCAATGGAACGTTAATGCGCCATGAAGGCAATGAATAACCTTCTTCTACGCGCGTAGGAATATAGCCAAAGCTACCCCCCAACTGGAATGGAGCAGAACCACCAAGGCTTTCAACGCGATTACGCAATGTTGCTACCGAGGCGCGGAGAGCTAAATTTAATACGCCTGGCTCATCAACAACGACGGTATTAAGTCCAAGCTCAATACCTTGATTGGAGATAACACCAACGTTTTTATCCTGCGTGGTAAAACCTGTAACGGGATCTACTGGAACTCTAAAAATGGCACCACGAGTAGTGCTGTTGAAATAATCAAACGTCAGAGAAATTTTATCTTCTGCAAGGGCAATATCGGTACCGATTTCTAATGCACCAACGCGCTCAACTGTTAAATTAGCATTACCCGGAATAGAAGTAATACCGCCTTGTGCGCCACCAATACCCAATCCAACTTGGTCTTGGAACGGACGTGAAATGAAAGTACGGTCGCGTGTAAATGGCGTTGGGAAAAGTCCTGTTTCGCCGTAGGAAGCGCGTAGCTTGAAAAGCCCGATGGTTTCTTTGAGCGGTGCCCAGAATGCCATATCTGCAATATTTATGGCAATTGCACCCTTTGGAAAGAACTCACTTGCGATGCGGTCTCCAAAGGTAGAATTAATATCAAAACGACCACCGAGGTCAATGAAAATAACATCCAATAATTCTGCTTTGTAGTTTGCATACAAGCCACCAGTGAAAACCTGGAGCGGGGATTCCTCCGTATTTTTTACAGCTGTATTGGTGAGAATGCTTGTTCCTGGCAATCCAAATCCTGTACCTTCTGCGAAAAGAGGACGTTCATCGCGGCGGAATCCTTGCGCACCAACAGCAAGATCGTGTTTGAGCACGTCAGGAATAACGGGTAGTTTGAGCGAACTAAGGAAATCAAAGGTAACAATGAAATTTTCACGGTCTGTACGCTCAATGCTACCGTTATTTTCAACGTTGATTGGCTCAAATTGGCGTGTTTCGCTTTTACGATAATCTGCCCCAATAGTGAAGCGGTTATCCCAGCCTTCTACAGGGGAAACTTTGTAGGTGAGCGATTGAATAATGCGGTGAGCAACTTCATCGTTCTCGAAACGTGTCCAGTAGTTTGCCAAACTGTCCAAGGAGCGTTGGCGCGAGGAAGCACGCAGAGTTGGGTCGGTAATATTGTCAAATCGCCAGCGTGGATTCGCGGGGCTATTGGGTTGATTTGCTTCCATTTCGGTAATCTGATACAAACCTTGACCACTATTGTTACCAAATGTCCGACCAAATTGGTTACGTACATAACTCATCGAAAACTCAAAGCTATTCCTTCCAAACGTAGCACGTAAGCCGCCGTTCATCGAATATACACGTTCAAAATTCTGGTTTTTTGGTGAAATACCTGTATTATGAAACATTCTTGCAGAGGCGTTATACGTCAGATTTTCTGCTCCGCCAGTAATGCCAGCTTTGTATTCTTGGTAGAAACCTTGTTGGAGAGCTAGTTGTGCGGTTAATGGGTCGAATACAAATTTTGTCTCTGGCACATCAATTCCTGAGGTAATGCCAATGTTATATTTGGGCGAACCTGGAACACCTTTTTTGGTAAAAATTTGGATGACACCATTAGCAGCTTCCGAGCCGTATAGCGTCGAAGAAGCTCCACCTTTTAAGAACTCTACACGCTCAATATCGCCATTGAGAAGATCGCTGAGTGCGGAAGTAGAAACACCACCAAAGTCTGAACCAAGGCGGAAACTTTCGCCTGCATCTACACGCACACCATCAATGTAGATAGCTGGTGTTGTCGGACCGCTTGCAGATTTTACGCCCCGCGTAGCAATACGCGCTCCTGCACCTGGCTGACCCGTTGCAGAAAACGATGTCAAACCTGGTACGCGACCTTGAATAAGCTGGTCAAAACTCCGTGCCGTAGAACCTTCTATCTGCTTAACGTTAATAGACTCCACTGAATATGCAAGTTTTTTGCGCTCTGTGCCTGCTCCCTGACCTGTTACAACAACTTCATCGGTCTTGGAAACAGAAGAGGCAAGCACAAAATTGACTTCTTGCGGTGCCTCAAGAGCGATTTTTTTCTTTTGTTCTTTGAAGCCAACTGATGTAACTGAAACACTATACTCACCTGCCGCCAAGCCTCTAATGCTATACGCACCTTGGATATTTACAATGGCACCACGCGGAGAACCGCCGCCTAATGGCGTAACGGTAACACGTGCGCCAGAAACTGCCTCGCCAGAACGGTCCTTGACCGTACCCTTGATTTCGCTTATTTGAGCAAAACCTTCATTTGACGCTATACCGAATGTAACACCAAGAGCGACAAGGAAAGGCAGTACTCGAAGGAGTAATATACTTCTCATAACAATACCTTGAATTAAAAAGAAATGATAGTGAATTAGGAGCTAAATATAGATAGGATAAAGAGTTCTAAAGAATAAAAGCCAGAGAATTTTTTATGAAGATGTAATCACATCCTCATCCACGAAAACAGGAATGCAGTAGCCATGCGCTCTTTGGGAGGCGCACATACTTCTATCCAGAGGGAAATTCGTGGTGAAAACAAACGCTAACAAAGCAAGCAAGTGCGGTGATAATCCGTTACCGCAATTTTGCGCTTACACATTTGTTAAGATTTGTTAAGGGTTGTTAAAATAGAAAATAAATCTGGCTTTTGCAAGAATTCTATCCCTCAAAACAGGGTCTTTGTCCCAAAGTGCCTTTGAAGAGTTTTTTTGGTACGATAGGTGGGGTATTCGCAGGAAAAAGAATTGAGTTTTTGTGCGCTCTCCGGCGTACGTATGTATGCTTGTGAGGTCAGGTTTTTTCCAATATCTCCACAATGAGGCTCGCAATACGCTCTGCCGCGCGTCCATCCCACAGAGGCGGCACGGATGCTTGCTTTGAAGCATTATTCCTAGAAGTATCGAACAATGCCGTTTGCACCGCCGCACGGATAGATGCGGCTTCGGGGCGCACCAGCACGTTTGTTCCTAGCTCGCAGGTGATGGGGCGTTCCGTCGTTGTGCGTAGCGTGAGGCAGGGAACGCCAAGCGCGGTGGTTTCTTCCTGCACACCGCCTGAATCGGTCATCACAAGTCGCGCCTGCATCATCAGCGCGAGAAAATTCACATAGCCCTGCGGCTCAATGCAGTGAATGTTTGAATGCGCCGCGAGCAATTCTTGCACCCCAAACTCCTGAAGCTGCTTGCGTGTGCGCGGATGCACGGGGAACACGATGGCGTATTCACGGGAAATATCAGCAAAGATTTCTGCCAACGCACGTAACTGTGCGGGGTCGTCCACATTGGAAGGGCGATGCAGCGTTGCCAACACATACTTGCCCGCTTCCACGCCAATATCCGCCAACACGGAGGACTGACGCGCTTTCGGGAGCGCGAAGTGCAGCGAATCAATCATTGTATTTCCCACAAAAAAACAGCGTTCTTGCGGAAAATTCTCGCGCTTCAGATGCTGCATTCCACTTTCTTCGGTAACGAAAGCGTAGTCGCACAGCGCGTCGGTGGCGAGGCGGTTCAATTCCTCTGGCATGGTGCGGTCGAAACTGCGCAAACCCGCTTCCACGTGCGCGACGGGAATGCCGAGCTTTGTTGCCGTCAGCGTTGCGGCAATCGTGGAATTAACATCGCCCACAACCAGCACCATTGCTGGTGTTGCTTCCAAACACACTTTTTCAAATCCCATCATCACTTTTGCCGTTTGTTCGGCATGAGAACCAGAGCCAACACCCAGAAAATATGCGGGTTCTGGCATTTCCAAATCAGCAAAAAAAGCATCGGACATAGCGGCATCGTAATGCTGCCCTGTGTGGACAATCAAATGCTCTACAGCCAGTGTGGATGCGCCCTTGCGGACACGCGCAAACTCCATGCGCTGAAATGCACGATGAATGGGCGCGACTTTCATAAAATTCGGACGCGCTCCAACAACAGAAAGAATACGAAGGCTAGATTCCATGCGGTTTTTAAGGTGTAAAAGGAAAAGCGTTTAGCGAAATTGCTTCAAATCAGTGAAATTGCTCCAAGAAGGTTTTGAGTTGGTCGAAGCAGGGATGGTCGAAGTTCCAGACCTTTTGCTGCGCCGCAAGCCCAACCTGATAGGTAAATGGCGTTGCAATGGACAAATACGCCAGTGCCTGACGTTTTTGATACTTTACGGTTTCGCTGCTCATTCCTGTACAGCGCATGAAATCATTGATGCAGCGTAAAGAATCTTCAGAAATAGACTGGAGACACAAATCTTCCAACATCCCAGCATCGTGATTATTGGGCATCACGAATATCGCAATTTGTGGCGAGCCACTTGATAAGCTGACTAGCTGCGTTGGTGCGACAAAGCCCGCTTTTTCAAGATGATATGTGAAACTGTTAAAAGTAGATTCCGCTTTCTCTACATCAGCATCTGCCACAAATCCTATCTTCTGGACGTTCTTTACTCCTGGTCTAACGGGGAGCGAGCGAATAGTTGGCTCAAATTCTGGCTTTCCTTGAATATCAATGCACTGAATACCAGTAATGTCAAGGTGTTTGAGCATTTTTTCAATCAGAAGTTCTTCGTCTTTTCCCTCAAGGATTAGGATATTTTTTGCAATAAGCTCTGATGAATTTTTCGGTGTATCTGTGCCTGGAAGAGTAGTATTCATCGAATTTCCCAGCCTTTCTGCGTCATAAAGCGGAGATTTTCCCCATCAATTTTCACCGCTCTATGCTCCTCGCCATCACGTTCCAAACGAAAAACGCGCACGATATCCTCACCAAACAAATTCGCTTCCTGCACCTGCGTGAGTGCCGCCAAACACTCGTAAGAATGCGTTGTTGCGAAGACTTGGACGTTGAATTCTTTTGCGGCTTTCAAAACAGCTTTCCAAAGAATGGTAAGCGTGGAATAGTGCAAATCATTGGAAATTTCATCAACGAGAGCAATACCGTTTTCTGCCGATAACACATTAACAAGAATGGAAAGAATGCGACGAATGCCATCGCCCATAACGCTGATGGGAACGAGTCTTGGCAAGCCAATGTCGCAGTAAATCGCGCTTTGCGCACCAAGTCGAATGTCTGAAATAGCAGCATCAACCTCTGCCAGTGCAGTGATGATGCTTTGTTCACGCTTCTGCTCAATAATATTGCTTAAAAGCTGGTCGAGTTGGTCGGTTAAGTTCTTTGGATGCAACCACGATGCAAGGAATAAAGGCTGTGGATGGTGTTCATCGTCCGCACTTTGCACATAATCATATCTTTCTACATTAGTGGAAGTCCCGACGCTTCTTGTTTGTACAATCCCGTAGTCTTTTACTACTTTGTTGGATGCCGCACCATTGCTGCTTGCGTAAAGTGGTTCGACCTCAACTATATTCATACTATTATCTTGGCATTGAACCTGTATTCGCAAGCGATTTTGCGGGTCTAATTTCCGAAAGAGTAATAGTGCTTCATTTATCGTTACTTCAGGCATATCTCGAAAAGCTGTTTGTGAATAAGCACCATTCCCTGAACAAATAGCCTCCAACACCGACGTTTTCCCACTATTATTCTTTCCCACAAACACATTCACCTGAGCAAAATCACTGATTTCCAGCGATTTGATACCGCGAAAGTTTTGGATGTTGATGGACGTAAAAGCCATGATTCTTCCTTGATTGAAAAACTATTTACCGCCGCGAAAGCCGCTTAAACACGACGTTTCCAAATACTGCCGGAACTGTGAACGCCGTGCAACAACCTCATTATGCGTAAGCTCGGTGTGAATAAAAACGACGGGAGAACGCTTCAGATTTTGTTTCGTGAGTTCTGCTTCAGACTTGAGCGAATAGGGAATGCGCCATGCCGCGAGGTCTTCCATTAGTTTCTCCGATTCCGCTTTTGTGCCACCGTCATCGGTGTAAATGTTGATAAATCGCCCGCGAAGCCGCTTACAATCATGCTCCAGCCAATGCGTGAATTTTTCCGTTTGTCCATAGAGCGCGTCAAACAGCCACACTTCGCGCACGGGAACGCCGCCCCGAAGCAGCATGAATGCTATTGCGCGGTACGCTCCGCTGTGTCCCGACAATACCACATTTCCAAGCCGTGCCTTGATATTTTTTGTGCGTTGCAATACCGCCAACGTTTCAGAGAGCAATCGCTGCAAGCCGCATGAATCCTCAAGTTTGCCTCCAAAGGAATCAGGAGCAAATTTCGGTCCTTCGGGAAACACAAACACCGCATTTTTACCACTTTCAGCAAACTGCTCGGCAAGGCGGAATTTTGCCGTTGCCGTGTCAATGCTATTGCCCCAGCCATGCAAATATACGACAACATCCAGCGTTTTGCCAGATTTGAAGCCGTTTGGAAGAAATATCATCACACTGCTGTCGCAGTAATGCGGCTCGGCGGGATAGGTCTTGCCGTCGTAGATGTGTCCTGTGCTGCGTTTGGGATGGGGAAAGGGCGCAGATTTCATGCCGAGTGTAAGTGCAGTACCGATTGTCGTTCCGCCTGTCGAGCGAACTTCACGCCACTCTTGCGCACAACTACTGGGAGAGAAACTCATGTTTGCTATTGTGCAAAGCATGGCAACGACATACATTCGTACAACGTAGTTCATGGTGTTTTGCAATGTGAAGGAAAACGAGTTTGAAACTTGGTAATATTAAAGACTTACAGGCAAACCCGTTTGCAAGGATTCCTCCGCCCCAAGGCAAGCAAGCGTCGTTGCGCGTATGTGCGCGTAGGGAATCGGAGCGGCTGCACCTCGCATGATTGCTTGCACGAAGGCGGCAATTTCTTCTTTGTGTCCTTTTGTGCCGTCAAACTTTTTCTCGGAAATTTTACTACCTTCGGCAAAGGTTACGCGCTCGAAGTTGTGCATTTGTGCGGTTCTGCCTTCGCTGAAAACCTCGCAGTATTCCTTGCTCACGCCCGCATTGCCGTTGGCAAAATAGAGAATTGTTCCTAGCGAGCCGTCGGCAAATTTGAGCGAAATGGAGACCGTGTCGCGCCGGTGCGTGTTGGTGTTCGCGCCAGACAAGCCTTCAGCAAAAATGCGCACTGGCACACTCTCCGCGAGAAAGCTCATGCAATCCACAAAATGGCACACTTCGCCAATGATGCGCCCGCCCTGTTCTGGGGATTGAATCCAGCTCTGAAGCGGCACCGCACCTGCATTCACGCGATACATCATGCTGATTGGCTCGCTGCGCTTTTGGCAAAATTCCTTCAACGCAAGGAATGGTGCGGAAAAGCGGCGATTGAAACCGACCATAATTCTTGAGGAAGAACCTTGCGCGGAAGAATCCTGCACGGCGGCATCAATCGCGGAAAGCTCCTCACGCGAGATACAGAGCGGCTTTTCAACGAAAATATCTTTGCCGTTTTGAAGCGCGTCCAGCACGTATTTTCCGTGCGAATCATGCCGCGAGGCGCAAAGAATCGTATTTATAGCAGAATTGCTGAAAACCGCTTCACTGCTTGTTTCCACGTTTGCAAAGCCGAAGCGTTCTTGCACGGATTTCGCTTTTACGGGCGTTGGCGTACAAACGGTGTGCAAGACCGCATCCTTACTTGCTGTGAAGAACGGGAGCAAGTTCGTTTGCGCAAACGCTCCTGCGCCAATCACCCCAAGAACCAGTTTTGATGCGGCTTGTGGGCTTTTTGCGGATGCAGCCACTGTCGCATAGCGCAAACGCTCGGCTTCGGGACGCGAATACTCCAAAATAATGCCTGAATATGGCTTCCTATCAGGGCTTTTGTCGGTAATAAGCGAATACGCTTCATCGGCGCGTTCAAAGGGAAAGCGGTGCGTGGTCATTGGGGCAAGATTGACGCGCTTTGCCGCCAGAAGGTCGAGAAATGCTTGCATATTGCGGTTTTCCGTCCAGCGCACAAACGCGGCGGGATAATCGTGTCCGTGTTCCTCGTAGGCGGCATCGTATCTGCCCGGACCGTAGCTACAGGAAATGCGAAACTCTACTTCTTTTTCGTAAAACGGCGAGCGTGGTACATTCATTCCCACCGCGCCCACAACCACGACTGTTCCACGCTTGCGCACGGCTTGGAGAGCCAGTTCTACGGGTTCGTTGGAATCGGTTGCCGCCATGATAATCACCGCGTCCACACCCAGACCCCGCGTAAATGCTTCGATTGCGGGCAATGCCGCACGATTGCTGGGCAGCGTGAGTTCCGCGCCAAATTCTTTCGCCTGCGCAAAGAGCGATTCATTCACATCCAAACCAAGCACACGGCAGCCAGAAGCGCGTAAAAGCTGGACGGTAAGCTGCCCCAGCAGCCCCAAGCCAATCACCGCCACGCTCGCGCCCAATTCCGCTTGCGCTTGCCGAACGCCTTGCAGCGCGATTGCGCCAAGCGTGGTGTAGGCGGCTTCTTCAAAGCTCACCGATTCATCAGAGATTTTCGCAACGAGGTTTTTCGGCACCGCAACGAGTTCCGCATGAAAAGCGTAGGTGTTTCCCGCGCACGCAACGCGGTCGCCAACAAGAAAGCCGTCGGCGCGAGATTCTATCACGGTTCCTGCGAGACTGTATCCAAGAGCTTTGTAGGAGTCAAGCGTGTTTTGCACTTTGCGCAGCGTTGCGGCGATGCCGTCTTTGCGCACACTGTCCAGCACTTTTTTCACTTCCTGCGGCTGCTTGAGGGCGCGTTCCAGCAAGGAGGACTGCGCCTTCGTAACGGAAGTGCGCTCGGTGCCTGCGCTAATGAGCGAGCGAGCCACGCTGACCAGCACAAAACCGTCGGGACAAGGCGGGGGCGGGAGTTCAGCCAGATGAAGCTCGCCGCTTGATTGGTGTTGAATAAGTTGAAGCATCGGCAGCAATACGGAATGGAAGTGTTTTCGAGAGACCCGCACAGAGCGCAGGGCTGTTAAGTTCTCGTGTTTGCCCTCATCCCAACCCTTCTCCCAGAAGGAGAAGGGCAAGACACAGAGCCGTTTCTGAAGCCCTCTCCTTCTGGGAGAGGGTTGGGTGAGGGCTTCACGGGAACAGAACTTAACAGCCCTGCGCACAAAGCGGGAGAGAGGTACAAAATGTCAGTGATTTCTTGTACGACTTTCGCAAATGACGCAGACAGGAGTGTCTGCGCTACCACTTGTTTGAGGTTTTATGCGGCTTCGGTAGCACAGACACTCTTGTCTGTGCCATAAGCTGGTGTGTTGTGAACGTTCTACAACTCGCGGCGCAGGCGTGCAGGGGGAATCGCCATCAGGTCGCGGTATTTTGCAACGGTGCGGCGGGCAATTGTGAAGCCGTGTTTTGCCAGCTCTTGCACGAGTTTATCGTCGCTGAGAGGTTTGCTTTTTGGCTCTTGCCCAATAAGCTCTTTGAGTTTTTCTTTGATAACACGGGTGGAAATTTCATTGTCGCCATCGTCCTCGTCATCATCGTCTGCCGTAGAAGCCTTGCCATTACTTGATTTTGCGGAAAGCGAGCCGTTTGCAAGAGGGTCTTTCGGCATTGGCAAACCTTCGCTGAAAAAGTAGCGCAATTCAAACACGCCAAAATCCGTCTGCGTGTATTTGTTGTTCACCACGCGGCACACGGTGGAAATATCCACGCCCGTATCCTCGGCAATATCCTTGTAAATAAGCGGGCGAATGGAGCTTTTTCCATGAATAAAAAACTCACGCTGACGGTGGACAATCGCTGTCATCACGCGCATCATCGTATGCCGACGTTGCTTGAGCGCGAGGATGAGGAATTTCGCATCATCATACTTTTGCTTCAAAAATTGGCGCGTGTCCTTGTTCAATTTCTGACTTTTCATGCCCTTTTTCGTGAACTCGCGCACTTGATTTTTCATCTGCTCGTACATTTTGTTCACGCGCACGGTCGGTACGCGGCTGTCGTTCAGTTGAATGAGGAAGTCGTCTTTTTCTTCGTCGAAATGAATGAGAAAGTCGGGAACAATAGAATTGGTGCCGCTTCCAGAGTCGCCACCGCCTGGCTTCGGGTTCAGGGCGCGAATTGCCTTCAGAGCCTCGCGCAAATAGGTTTCATTCACCTTCAATTCCCGCATGATGACTTCGTAGTGCTTCATTTTGAAGGCATCGTAGCTGCGTTCCAGCACCAACACAGCGAGTTGCTGCGGGGCGTTCAGCTTCGGCAAAGCGCGTAACTGCGCCAGCAAGCACTCGCGGAGGTCGCGTGCGCCAATGCCGGGCGGCTCCAGCACTTGAATTTCCAAGAGTATTTCTTCGACCAATTCCACCGTAACGTGCTGCATTTGTGCGGGTGCGGCGGGATAGTTCTGTGCTTTCGGAGTAAGTTTTTGTGCGGGTTTGCGGGTGTAGGAAATTTCGATATTATCAAGATATTCTCCCGCAGATTCGTAATCGGCGGCATCGTAATCGTCGTCGTTGTAGGACGAAAGAAGATTGGCAGAAAAATTATTAGAAGAAGGCGCAGCGAGACCATATTTGGTGCGGTATTCGCGGGAACGCAGGTCGTTCAGCGCATCAATTTTTTCATTCGCCGCAATCACAATTTCATGCAAATCGCGCTGCAAATAGCCTGAGGATTCGATACTTCCCAAAATTTCTTCGCAGATAATTTGCTCTTCTTCGGTGAGATTGAGCATGCGCAGTTGGTCTTCCAACTCATCAAGAACGGTGCGGTGTTCGGGCATGGGAAAGCCTTCGCCGTCTTCATCGTCGCCGCCATATTTTGCGGGATTTCCTTCATCTTCAATAAAATCAATCCACGTCTGCTCTTCAGCATTTACGCCGTTTTCACGGTCGAATACGTCAAAATCATCATCGGAACTGGTTTGCGTGGCAAATTCATCGGGTGTGGTTTCTTCGGGCGTATCGGCTTCGTTGGGCGCGTCTTCGGTGGTGGTTTCTACCTGCGTCATTCCTTCTGGTTCATCCCCAATTTCACTATCGCCCGCGCCTTCTTCGAGCATAGGATTCATCTCCATTTCCTGCGAAATATGCTGCTCTAGCTGCAAGCCCGTGAGCTGCAGCAATTTCAGATATTGCACCTGCTGAGGAGTGAGTTTCTGCTCTAAACCAAGTTCCAGACCAAGTCCAAGACCAATCATGGCAAATGCGGCAAGAAAAGTGAGGAAAGTAACGGAACGGCGTTTATGGTGCTTGCTGTTCGTCCATATCGCCGCTCATCCTGAACTGAAGCGGCATTGCACAATATGGAATAGATTTTGCATAGCACAGCCGCTTGGTGTGCAAAATGCAAAAAATCTTCGCCAAGCGCAAGGGAAAAGAAAGAGGGTAGTTTGATTACGCGCAGCGCAACTGTTGCGTTGTCTGCGAAGACAAGGCTTGCCTTAATGTCATCAGCGCAAGCCCTCACACCGCTCTGCGAGCGACCCTCTCGCAGAGGTAGAGGGTTGAGAACGGCTCTGTGTCTTGCCCTTCTCTCTCTGGAAGAAGGGTTGGGATGAGGAAAAAATTCTTACGTTGATGACATCAAGGCATACCTTTAATGGCATTAAGTTAAGCATAACTGTATGATTTTGAACGCTTAATCATTCGCCCCCTTGATAAAGGGGGAACGGGGGATTTGAGGTTTGAAGCGTCTTTCGACAAATCCCCCACTCGCTACGCTCGTTGCCCCCTTTATCAAGGGGGCAAGATTCTATGCGGTTTGTAGTCTTAACTTAATGCCATCAAGGCATACCTTGTCTCTACATTATGCAGGGTTGGTATCATCTACATCGCCGAAATTTCCGCTTCCAAAAGCTGCCGCGAATACATATCTGCATACATGCCGTTGCGTGCCAAGAGCGCGTCGTGACTGCCTTCTTCGGCAATCATTCCATTTTTCAGAACAAGGATGTTATCTGCATGTTTTACGGTCGAAATGCGGTGCGCAATGATAATACTGGTGCGGTTTTCCATCACTTTTTTCAAGCCATGCAGGATGCGCTCTTCGGTTTCGGTATCAACTGCCGAAAGAGAATCATCGAAAATAATAATCTTGGGATTGCTGATAATGGCGCGGGCAATGGCGGTGCGCTGCTTCTGCCCGCCCGACAAGGTTACACCGCGCTCGCCGACCATTGTGGCAAATCCTTCGGGAAAAGTTTTGATATTTTCGTGCAACTGCGCAAGAATACTTGCTTCCACGACATCATCCATCGAAGCCTGTTGATTGCCAAAGCGGATATTATCGGCAATGGTCATGGAAAAAAGAAAGGATTCTTGCGGGACAATGGCAATGTTCCGGCGCAAGGTGTGAAGCGGCACCGAGCGGATTGGCTGCCCGTCAATCAGCACTTCGCCGTCGCCGGCATCGAAGAGGCGCGGAATCAGGTTCACGAGCGTTGTTTTGCCGCTGCCCGTCTCGCCAACAATGCCAATGGTCTCGCCTTGTTTGATGCGAAACGAAATACCTTGCGCCTCACTTCCAAGCGCGAAGGGTAGATTTGGTGCGTACTTCATGCGCACATTGCGGAATGCAATATTTCCTTGAACATCCGTAATGGTGCGGTTTGTTAAGTCGGTGTCGCTAATTTCCGATACTTCATCGAAAACACGACCCAAACGCCCTGTGGACGCGGCTGCGCGTTGGATAAGATTTGTTACCCAGCCAATAGCGATAACGGGCCAAATCAGCAAACCAAGATAGATAAAAAATTGTGTCACGTCGCCAATTGTCGCTTTACCATTCATAACCAAATATCCGCCCACACCCAGCACTAATACTTGCGATAAGCCGACTAATGCCATCATAAGCGGCATCATTACGGCTTCGATTTTCACAAGGCGCAGCATTTTTCGCAAATAACCTTCGCCCATGCTGTGGAATGCCGTAATTTCGTCTTCCTCGCGTCCGTAGGCACGAATCACGCGCACGCCAGATAAGTTTTCTTGCGCCTTTGCGGTCATTTTTGCGTAATGGTCTTGCGCGTCTTTGAAGAGCTGATGCACCCGCGAGCCGATGCGATACACACCAAACGACACAAACGGCATCGGCAAAAGTGCAGCGATGGTGATAATGGGCGAGAGCGAAATCATCATCGTGAGTGCGAAAAGAAAGGTCGTAATGGTATTTGCTGAATACATCACGGCTGGACCGAAAAACTCCCGTATTGCGGAAATGTCATTGGTGGAATATGCCATAAGTTCGCCCGTTGGGGTGCGCTGAAAATAGCGCAGGGGCAAGCGTTCTAGCGATGAAAGTACATCGCGACGAAGCTCGTATTCAATACGCCGCGAGGCAACGATAATTGTTTTGCGCGTCAGGAACATGAAAAATCCGCTTCCCGCCGTTAGAAGCAGCATAATTCCTATGTGCAAAGCCACATCGCCCGATGTGAACACAATACCATTCTTTCCAGCAATCGAATCCACCGTTTTACCAACGATGCGCGGAAGCGAAGTAGAACAGATATTGGAAATGGTCACGAATATCATTCCCGAAATGAACATCCATTTGTGGCGAATGAAATAGGGCTTGAGGCGAAGAAGTTCACGCATTGGAAGTGGGGAAGAGAGAGAAAAATTCGGGGGAATTAAAGGGAAGCAGAGCGAATGTAATCTACGCACAACCGAGTATTCCTGCGGCTTTGCAAAACATTACGCTTTCCATGCCGCATCGCTATTGCGCACAAAATCTACGCGCTGGATGAAACCGTCGCGCACTTCGTAAATAGTCAGCACCTCGAAGGGCTTGGATTCAGGCGTGCGCATCACGCGCTCGTGGTCAATCACGCGATTGTCAATCACGGCGCGGTACAAGCGTTCCGTGCGATTGTGCGGAAATTCTTTGAAGAGCTTGGCGTAATATTCCAAAAACTCTGGTTTGTTTACTTGCGTTGGAAAATTTGGATGCTCGTACACAACCGCATCATCCGCAAAGCAATTCGCAAACGCCTCAGCATCATGCGCATTGTAAGCAGCAATGAGGCGGTCAATGAGTTCTTCGGCTTGTTGTTTTAATCCAGGCATAATGGAATGGTCATTGAGTATGTGATTCTAGCAATTACGCAGTGATACCGAACAATGCGAGTAAGGAAGGCGAATTTGAGGACTGTAAGGAATTCTAAAGATGGAAAAAGTCCTCAACATTCTGATAGTCTGGGCTTCATCGTATCTTGGTTTTCCGCGTTCCAATAATCGTTGTGTAATAAGTTGTGTAATAAGTTGTGTAATAAAACGTGTGAAACGTATAATTACTCCACCGTGTAGCCCGCTCCACGCAAGGCTTTTACGGCACGGGCAAACTTTGCTTGGGGAATCATCACGTAGTCCGTATCGTAGGTTGCGATGATATTGAGGTTTACATCATTCTCCGCCAAAGTACCCGCAAAGCGAGCCGCAATGCCTGTGAGCGATAAGTCCATCACGCCAAGCCTGAGAATACGCCAGTTGCTGCTGATTTGCGCAATATTCCCCAAACTATGTGTATCTACATGACGGATAACCAAGCGTTCTTCGCAGACAATCGAGACTTCATCGGGGCTGCGGGAAATTGTGTAGAACGAGGATTGGAAAATAAACTCTGGCATTCCGCGTACAATCTGGGGCGGCAAGCGCAGAATAGCAAAGGTTTCGGGTAAAATTTGAAAACTCAATGTAGCGGCAAGTGCAGCAACGCGTTTCGCCTCTATTTCTTGGCGATACTCTTCCTGCAAAGCCGCATCACTACTTGTTGATACAGGCGTTTCCTGCGCAGATTCTTCCACGCTGGATTCCTTCTGCACAATGGTAGTCTCTTCAAATGCAAGTTCTTGCATAAGAGGCTGTACAGTAGATATTATCTGCGTTTCAGACATTTTGCGAAAGTTCCATGAGTTACAAAAATTTCCGAAATTCTTTTGTTGTCCAGCCCGCTTGTTTTATCAATGAATGAAGTAAGCCTTTATCAAGAGTACGATGAAGAGGAACAGGAAGCGTACGCATTCCGTCTGGAGAAGAAAAAATTCGATGACTTCCTGTTTGACGGCGAAACACCCAGCCCAAACGTTCCAGAATATCAATAAACTCCTGACCCGAGAGAACTGGCAATCGCTCGCTCACAATTCCACCTCTGCTGTCTCTAAAATGCTCAACACTTCACCTGCTTCTGGTGCAGACAAACCAAGTTCTTTACGAACCTGTAATGTTGCTTCCATGACCTCGCGGATATTTGCCAATGCTTCAGCACGGGTCTCACCTTGCGTGATACAGCCAGGAATAGAGGGGCATTCCGCTATTATCCAGCCGTCTTTGCCGTTAAATAAGACTATTGGATACTTCATCGCTTGTGCCTTCCAAAAGATTGGAACAGTATTGGTGAAACATTTGAATTGTCTCTTGACTACCTTTTGATTTCCTCTTGACTGCATCAGAACTTATGCTTCTGTCGAAATTATACGCGCTACTTCGGCAAACGTGCGCTCGGTCTCTTGCACACGGACGCGAATGCTGCGAAGGCGCGTCCATGCTTCGTTGGAGCATTGTTCTTGCAAGCGTGATGTTATCTCGCCGAGAAGATGTGCGGCAATATTTTCGGCGGTTGTGGGGAAATCCACCATGACGACCTTTAAGGGATTTTCTGTGAAAAAGCGTACCATTACGTCATCCGAGCGGTCGCAAAGAAACGAGTGGTCGAGTGCGTCCACGAGCGGTGCAACGGCACGTTTGAGGTCGAGGTAGTCCAGCACCATGCCGTTTGCGTCGGTTTCGCCCTCAAGTTCCACCCAGAGCTTATACGAGTGTCCATGCACGTTCTGGCAGCCGCCCGTGTGAAACGGAAGACGGTGCGCCATTTCCCAGTGAAATTCTTTTGCAATGCGTGTATTCATAAATGAAATGAGGAAGTATGAGGGCTGAGGGATGAAATATAATCAAAAGCCTTTGCGGTTTCATCGGGCTTGCCTCAGATTTCAGCCCTCAGATTTCATCCTTTCGTGGACTTCATCCTTTCGTGTAACTCGCTACAATCACCGAACTGATGCCACCACGCGGACCCCATTCTGCGGTAACGGTCATTTCAAGCGGGTCGCAGAGTTCGACGAGGTCGTCTAAAATCTGATTGGTAACAGCTTCGTAGAAAATACCTTTGTTGCGAAAATCCAGATAATAGTATTTCAAGGATTTCAATTCCACGCAGGTTTTATCGGGGATGTATTCGAGCGTCATGGTGCCAAAGTCTGGCAGACCCGTCTTCGGACACATGGAGGTGAATTCGGGATTGATATGCGTGATTGTGTAACGACGACCATTTGGTGCGGGGTTGGGGAATGTTTCGAGTGTTGCCATCGGTAATGCGGTAAGAAATTTCAAAAGAAAAAGTAAAATGAAATAGCCACAAACATACGAAATTCCGTGCATTTTCTCCAACATCCATTCACCGCACCGACCCTGAACATAAAAACACGTGAACAGCAGACGATAGCTTGCTTACAAGGGATGTACATGAAAAGTGTAAAAATGTAAAAATAGGCTTGAGAGGCAGGTAAAATCTTGTCTTCAGGCATGCAAAAGAATATTTGACACACGTTTCTCGTGCTTACTCCAATTCCTCAATATCTTCATCATCATCTTCTGGCTCGAAGCGTGATTGTATCAGGTTGTAGGACGAGCGTAGCACGCCAATCAGGATATACGAAAGCATGAAGGGGAAGAGCCACGCGCCTTTGGAAAAGACTGCCAAAAGAAATCCCGCAAAAAAATACGCCATCACAAAAGGTCGCTCACGGAATGCCTTTGCCGACGGCGTAGGAACGGCATCGTACTTCATCGTCGAGACCATAATTCCCGCAACGGCAAGCGTTACCAGCGTGATGCAGAGCGGTTTCCAGTCATTTGGAATAATCTCGCCATAGCCGCGCTGGAATGCGTCGGTATGATAAAATAAGGTGTAGGAAAGCAGTGTTAATGCGCCCGCCGGAATAGGCATCCCGCGAAAATAGAGTTTGTCGGTACTTCCTGCTGATTGGATATTGAACCGTGCAAGGCGCAACACTCCTGCCATTGCGGGCAATGCTGCTAGGACAACACCAAATTCGCCCTGCGCATAGAAATACACCTTGTACAACAAAAATGCGGGTGCAACGCCGAAAGAAATGGCATCGCAGAGGGAATCCAGTTGTCCGCCCAATTCGCTGGTGGATTTGGTTAATCGCGCCACCATGCCGTCTAGCACGTCAAACATCCCCGCCAGTACGATAAAACCTGCCGCCCGCGTAAAATCACCTTCCGCAATGCGCGTAATCGCCATGAAGCCTCCAAAGAGGTTCATCAAGGTAAAAAGATTCGGTATGACCGACCGTGTAACGCGAAGTTTTGCCATGCGCTGGAGAGAATACTCAAAAAAAACTCAATACACGACAAAATCTTTGAAGAGTTGATAACATCAGGCTTCAGTGGCACAGACATTCTTGTCTGTGTTTTCCGCCTACACTCCGCACTAACGCTCACAGACAAGAATGTCTGTGCCACTATTGATGAAATTTGTCGTGGAGCTAACAAAAAAACTCAGAAAATACTCAACACACACTCTCGGCAGAGAGCAGAATACAAAAGCCGTCCGTCGCAGACCGCAAATGCCAAGCATTCATGCGCTTTACAACGGACGGCTTTTCCAATATAGCTAAATTTACGCTTCTCGCAATGCTTCTGCGCCACCAACAACTTCAAGAATTTCCTTCGTAATAGCGGCTTGGCGCAATTTGTTGTACGTCAGCGTGAGACTGCGGTTGAGGTCTTTTGCGTTGCGTGTTGCATTATCCATCGCCAGCATTCGTGCGGCTTGCTCGGCAGCGTTGGATTCCAGCATTGCCCGCCAAACCTGCATATTCAGGTGCTTCGGCAAAATACCATCCAGCACTTCGGCTTGCGAAGGCTCGTAGATATATTCGACGTTGTGTTTTGCCTTCTCCGCGCCTGGCTGTGCGGCTTTTGGAGCAATCGGCAAGAAATCATGCACGGTTACTTCTTGCTTGACGATAGAACGGAATTCGTTCACAATAACTTGCACTTTGTCGAAATCACCTTTCAAAAAGCCGCTCACGGCAAGGCGACCAATCGTCTGCGCTTGCGAGAAATCCAGCTTTTGGAACACGCCTGGAAACGAAGCAATAATCGGCATTTCACGCTTTCCGAAGAAATCCGTTGAACGCTTGCCAATGGTGATAAGATGAAGTTTCGCGCTCGGATACTGGCTTTGCAATGCTTTTACTTGGTTTTGCGCGCCGCGCAGCAAATTCGAGTTAAAGCCCCCGCACAAGCCTCTATCGGCACTGACAACCACTAAGGCGATATTTTTCACCTCACGACGTTGCTCAAAAAGCGGGCTGGTGAGATTTTCTTGGTCGGCTGCGAGCAAGGAAATCATATCGGAAAGTTTTTCTGCATACGGGCGTGCTGCGAACATTGCGTTCTGCGCACGGCGCATTTTTGCGACTGCCACCATCTTCATTGCAGAAGTGATTTTTGCAATGTTCTTGACCGAACCGATACGGTTCCGAATATCGCGTAATGTTGCCATAGGGTTTGTACGTGGTAAATCTGTATTCTGTTATTGTTCAATGTTTGTGGGATGCTTGGACGTGAACGATGTCGCATTCGCCCCCTTGATAAAGGGGGAACGGGGGATTTAACGCCTACAAGCCTCATCAATGCTTGTACAGATAGCTTCAAATCGCTCCAATACATCCAAATTAGTAAAGCGAATAACGCTTAGTCCATAACTACCGAGAAACGTTGTTCTTTTCGCATCATATTCTTGACCAGCATCAGTAAAATGCGGATCGCCATCAATTTCAATCACTATATTTTTTTCAGAGCAATAAAAATCAACAATATAGTTACCAAGCGGCTTCTGGCGTAGCCAGCGTACTGAGTGGGTTCGTAAAAACTCAAACCATAATTTTCGCTCGGCTAGTGTCATTGCTTGGCGCAATTCTCTTGCTCGGTCTTTCAAAGCAGGATTATACGGAATATATGGTGGTGAATTTTCCATATTTTTCACCTGAATATCCGAACTGTATTGAAGAGCAAAAAATGCACTTAGTGGTTAAATCCCCCGTTCCCCCTTTATCAAGGGGGCGAAGGAGTGATGCGGCTTTCGACGATTATTGCCCATCCAAAATAAACGCATCCGCTTCAATTTCTACCAGCATTGCGGGGTCAATGAGGCGCGAAATTTCATACATGGATGACGCGGGCAAAATCTGCCCGAAAACCTCACCATGCGCTTTGCCAATCTTTTCCCATTCGTCAATATTTTTCACAAAAACACGCGTTCTCACGACATCCTTGAGCGACGCACCTGCTTTTGCAAGAACCGTTTCGATGTTCTTTAGTATTTGCACCGTCTGTGCGTAAGAATCGCCCACGCCGACAATTTCTCCCGTTGCGTAATCAACAGCCGTTGTGCCTGTAACCCAGACATTTGGTCCGATGCGCACTACGCGGGAATAGCCAACAATGGATTCCCATTTCGCGCCAGTAGAGATATTGATACGTTCCTGTTTCATGATTCCGACTCTTTGATTTTTACTCACTTTTTACTCGCTTTTTACTCGCTTTTTACTCAATCACCGCAAGTTTGTACGGATGAATCTCAATCTTCTCCCAAACCTTGCCGATAATGTATGGTTCTGCGGCGTACCACGCGTCAAACTCGGCTTCTGTTGGGAATTGCAATGCCATTGTCGAGCCAATCATCGTACCGTGTGCGTCCAACATTGCACCACCGAAAAGAAAACAGCCACGCGCTTTTAATGCTTTCGCGCCCTCAAGATGCGCTGTACGAGCCGCCATGCGGCGTTCCAGTGCTTTATCGTCGGTGTAGTCTTTGGCGTAGATGAGGTATTGTTTCATGGATTCCACCTAGAATTACCAATGTCGTTCGTTTTTGAATAAAAATTCATCAACATACTCCTGCACAGCATCTTCTAAACTGCGGCACGGCTTGTAAATCCGCGTTGTTTGGAGTTTTTCAAGGTTTGCTTCGGTGAAGTATTGGTATTGATTGCGCAAATACTCTGGCATTTCAACATATTCAATCTTTGGAACGCGCCTCATTGCTTGAAAGAGGACGTGTGCAAGTTCATTCCACGAATGCGCTTGCCCAGAACCGAGATTGTACAACCCGCGAATTTCGCCGTAACGAAACATTTCATAGAGCGTATCGCAAACATCCTTCACGTAGATAAAATCACGCTTCTGCTCGCCATCAGCATACTCAGGACGATACGATTTGTACAACGACATCGTGCCTGTGGCTTGAATACTACGAAAGCCTTGCCAAACAACGCTTGCCATCGCGCCTTTGTGGTATTCATTCGGACCAAAAACGGTAAAGAACTTAATGCCCGCAAACTTCGATTCTAAGCCATTCCTGATAACCCATTCGTCAAACATTTGCTTGGAATAGCCATACATCGTGAGCGGCTGCAAACCCTGACAAACACTATCGGAGAAGCCTTGCTCACCGTTGCCGTAGGTCGTTGCGCTGCTGGCGTAGAGAAGCCTGATATTGCGGGCTTCGGCGTAATCCGCCAACGCAGCACTGTATCGGTAATTATTTTCCAGCAAGAAATCCGCGTCGGCTTCTTGTGTCGCCGTGTGTGCGCCGAGATGAAAAATCGCCTCGACTTCCGCGCCGTACTCGCCGTCAATTAAATTATCAAGGAAATCGGTTTTGTGAACAACGTCAATGTATCGCTTGCCAACGAGATTGCGCCATTTCATGCCTGTTCCAAGCGCATCAACGATGAGAATATCCTCTATTCCCTTGTCGTTGAGCGTTTTGACCAAGCACGAACCAATAAATCCTGCGCCACCCGTTACGATTATCATACAATTCTCAATTTATAGCTCTGTATCTGCGAGGGTCTCAATTCTTATTGAGGCTCTCGCTTGCCCCCATACTGCCTTGAGTGAGGCTCTCGCGCCCCGAAGACGGGGAGCGAGAGCCTCACAAATGCTTGTTTGCAGCTTACACCGTTGCCTTGAACGCAGAGGTGAAATCTTTCAACACATCGTTCAATTTTGCGGCGGTGTCGCTGTCAATCTCTTGTTTATCAGCAATCGCATTCAAAATATCTTTGTGGCGAACTTCCATGCGCTCAATCAATTCTTGCTCGTAACGCTTTACCGCACTCACGGGCAATTCGTCCAAATACGCATTAGTTGCCGCATAAATGATGGTGATTTGCTTCTCAACCGTAAGGGGCGAGTATTGATTTTGCTTCATAATTTCGTTCAAACGCTCACCACGACGAAGCTGCTGCTGTGTCGCTTTGTCGAGGTCGGAACCGAAGCGTGCAAACGCCTCAAGTGCGCGGTAGGCAGCTTGTTCCAATTTCAGCGTACCTGAAATTTTCTTCATCGCCTTGATTTGCGCATTTCCACCCACGCGCGATACCGAAATACCGACGTTGAGCGCGGGACGAACGTTCGAGTTGAAGAGGTTTGATTCGAGGTAAATCTGACCGTCGGTAATCGAAATTACGTTGGTTGGGATGTACGCCGATACGTCGCCTGCTTGTGTTTCGATAACGGGCAATGCCGTCAGCGAGCCTGCGCCTTTTTCATTGGACATCTTCGCAGCACGCTCCAAAAGGCGGCTATGAACGTAGAATACGTCGCCCGGGTACGCCTCGCGTCCTGGAGGACGGCGCAAAAGCAACGACACTTGGCGATACGCAGCCGCTTGTTTGGTCAAGTCATCGTAAATTACGAGTGCGTGTTTGCCGTTGTCGCGGAAGAATTCACCCATTGCCGTACCGCAATACGGCGCAATGAACTGAAGTGGTGCGGGGTCGGAAGCATTTGCCGCAACGATAATGGTGTAATCCATTGCGCCATGCTCACGAAGTACGCCCCAAACGTTTGCAACGGTTGATGCTTTTTGACCAATCGCCACGTAAATACAATAGACTGGCTCAATACCGCGTTTTTTCGCTTCTTCGGTGTGCGTGTATTTTTGGTTGATAATCGCATCCAACGCAACCGTTGTTTTGCCCGTTTGACGGTCGCCGATGATAAGTTCGCGCTGACCGCGACCAATCGGAATAAGCGCATCAATAGCTTTGATGCCTGTTTGAAGCGGTTGTTTTACGGGCTGACGGAGAATTACGCCTGGAGCTTTGCGTTCAATCGGGTAGAATTTTCCTTTGGTGTCAATCGGCGCACCACCGTCAATAGAAACGCCAAGCGGGTTCACAACCCGACCAAGAAGTTCTTCACCAATCGGCACAGATGCAACGCGCCCTGTACGCTTTACGGTATCGCCTTCGCGCACCAAACGGTCATCGCCGAAAAGTACCGCACCAACGTTGTCTTCTTCGAGGTTCAATGCCATGCCCACAACGCCGTTGGGGAATTCGAGAAGCTCAGAAGCCATACACTTGGAAAGACCGTAAATACGCGCAACACCGTCGCCAACTTGGAGAACAGTGCCAACTTCGTACACATCAACTTCTTTGTCGAAATTGCTTAATTGCTGACGAAGTATCGTCGAGATTTCATCAGGGCGAACTGCAGTCATAGTTCAAACCTTTGGTAAAAATGGTTAAATGAAAATAGAGTTTTTGATTCGTGCATTGGTAGCGCAGACAAACTGAGGGAAGCCCTCAGTTTGTCTGCGCGGTGTTAGTGCGGCATTGAAGAAGGCACAGACAAGAGTGTCTGTGCTACTAAAAACAGACGAATGCTACCGAAGGCGGAATAAATCTGCCGCATCCTGCTTTTCAATTTTCAAGCGGTCTGGATTAACAATCGGCTTGACGGCTTCATTAACTGCGTCAAACGCAATAGAAATATCACCGTTCCGCACTAAGTTTGGCATTCCAGTAATGGATAAAATGCCATTATTTTTGCAAAATTCTTTCACAGTGCGTAAATCACCTCCGGGCGCAAGATAAATAACGTTTGCACCAACACCTACGCTTGCGAGTTGCCCACTTTTTGCGGCACTGGCTTTCATTCCAAGAGCTTCAAACGCCTCGACAACTTCATCTTTAACATCGCCCGTTGCATCACCATAGACGACAACAACTTTTACACCCTCTTTAGGAAGGGATTTGTTGTAGGCAAATACTTTCCGAAAAAAGCGAGCTTGCACCGAAACAGGTACAGGCATATCTTGTGCATGGCAAGTGTCGCTCAAAAGGGCGATGATTGCCATGAAACAACAACAAAATATCAGGACTTTCCCCGTCCAAATGTTCTTCATTGCAAGAAATTCCACAAAATGCTTTTTTCAGGCTCATACCACAACGTGTACCACAGCGTGTACCACAAAGAGCGCACAGAATCTGGCGCGCCGAAAAAGCGGATGAGAGTTTAGTTATTAAACGCACCCTGCATAAGACGTTTTTTCAAAACTTCGAGTTGGCGTTTGATGCTGTTGTCCACCATGCTATCGCCAATTTTAACAGTGAAACCACCAACGAGTGCAGGGTTTACATTGTAGGAAGCCACAGGCTTTTTGCCCGTGTATTCTTCAATTTTCTTTGTCAGTTTTTCTTGTTGTGCCGCATCCAATTCAACAGCAGAGGTAACTTCAATCAGAATCAAGCCCTGACGCTCATTGTAAAGCGTTTCAAATGATGCTAATACCGCAGAAAGCTCATTGATACGGCTTTTCTGGATGAGAAGCTCAAGGAAATTGATTGTTGTCGGCGCAAGTTGTGATTTCTCCGCAATGACTTTGAGTGCGGTAGATTTCTGGCTTGCTTTGATAATTGGGCTTTCCACAAAAAGTGCGAAATCGCGTGATTCGGCGAGCATTTTGCGTAAACCGCGCACATCGCTCATTGTGGTTTCGAGTGTATTAGACTGACTTGTTTCAGCGAACAACGCTGAGGCATAACGAATAGCGACACGTGATTGTACCATGAGAATTCTTCAAAAATGGCGTTGCAAAAAGTAGTAGTGGTCGTAATAAACAAGAGCAATGGTGGAATAACTACGTCGTAGATGTTGCTGTAATTTTTTAATTTTTCGCTTTTTGGATTTCATCAATAAAGCCATCAACAAGTTTCTTTTGCTGACCAACATCCAATTTTTCTTTCAGGATTTTTTCGGTTGCCATAATCACCAAGCTCGCTACTTCTTCGCGAAGCGACTGCATTGCTGATTGCTTTTCGCGCTCAATTTCCGTGCGGGCTTCATTCAATTTTTGCTCTTTTACTTTTTCTGCTTCTTGCAATGCTGCTTGCACTTTTGCTTGCGCTTCTTCGCGTCCTTGGCGCACGATTTCACTCATTTCCTGCTGTGCTTTTGCCATTTTCGCATCATTTTCTTGCATGAGGCGCGTAGCATCGGCACTCGCTTTTTCTGCACGGGAAATAGCTTCTTCAATAGAACGCTCACGCTCGGAAAGCGCGGTTGTAAGCGGCTTCCAAGCGAGTTTGCCGAGCAACAGGGCAAAAATTGTAAAGTTTACGATTGTCCAAACAATAAGTCCGGGCGAGACGCTCAATAAGCCATCCATAATGGTTCAAAATTTCAGTGAAACAAGTTTAGTAGTATGAGATTTTGCAAACACTTTGCTTGGGGAAATCTGATTTTACGCGCCTTTTTATGTACCCTACAAAAAATCTTCAGTAGTGGCACAGACATTCTTGTCTGTGAGTATTGGCGTGTTTCAGGCGACAAACACAGACAAGAATGTCTGTGCCACTGAAGCCTGATTTTATGAAGCCTACAGAGATTTTGCCTGATACTTCAAGGTGCTTTCCACAGAACAAGGCTTTTGCAAAAGCTCAATGATAATGTACAAAAAAGATTGTGCTTCAAACCCGCTTCAAATCTAGGTTTGAAGCACAATCAACGCTGTAAAAACTTACGCTTTTACTGCCAAAAGGATACAAATTACCAGCGCGAAGAAGGCAGCACCCTCGATAAGAGCAGCACCGATAATCATTGTGGTACGCAAGTCGCCTGCGGTTTCGGGCTGGCGGCTGCTTGCTTCAAGCGCAGCAGCTACAAGCTGACCAATACCAATGCCTACGCCGATGATGGCAATGCCTGCACCCAAACCGGCAGAAAGATATGCTAAAGCAGCATTTGTCATGATAATTCTCCAGAAATAGTAAGAAATGAATAAAAATGAACTCTATGAGAGTTTTGTGTCAAAGTTTGGTTAAAATTTTTCTCAAAAGTCTGCTGGATAATGAACAATGCGTTCTCCACACCTCAGCCCTCATCCCTCAAACTTCATCCTTCACCTTAGTGGTGGTCGTGCGCGTGGTCGCCAATCGCCATGCCCGTAAATACTGCCGTCAGCATCGTAAAGATGTACGCTTGCAAGAAGGCAGCGAGTGTTTCAAGGAAATAGACAAACACGGAAAATGCAACACTCGCGGGAGCAACGAAAATGCTTTTGAAGAAGAAGATAAGTCCCATAAACGCGAGCAATACGATGTGTCCTGCTGCCATATTCGCAAAAAGACGCATCGTAAGAACGAACGGCTTGATAAAAAGGCTCAGAATCTCAATCGGCACCATGATAGGAGCCATGTAGAGCGGTGCGCCGCCCGTCAAGTGCGCAAACCACGCACCAATGCCGGACTCACGAATAGCGGTGAAATTGATAACAAGGAAGGAAATGATTGCCAAGCCCGCCGTTACGCCGATTGCGCCTGTTGCGGAGTGTCCGCCCGGAATCAAGCCAAAGATATTCAAAACGAGGATAAACGTGAAAAGCGAAAGGAAATACGGCAACATCCGCTCTGCCGTTGCGCGAGGTTTGATGTTCGGATAGACAACTTCATCACGCATATAGATAACTACTGTTTCCAAGACGTTTTGAATGCCGCTCGGAGCTTTTTTCGGATTTTTCTTGTATCTGCCTGCCACAATCAAACCGATTGCCAAAATGGTAAACATAGCAAACCATTCAAACAGCACGAAATTGGTGATAGACAAATCCAGCTTCGGCGGCTTCATATCTGCCTTGCGCACAGGATGACCTTTCATCATCGTAAATTTGCCAGCTTCCTCCATTTTTGCAGGGCTGGAATACGCATGGAAATTGCCTTCGTCCCACATCATCATTGGTAAATCGGCAACATGACCGAAAAGAACAAAACCATGATGGTCGCCGAGTTCGCCCAGAAGGTGCGTAAATACTTCGCTTGGTGGCACATCGTGCGAACCGTGTGCGTCATGCCCAGCAGTTGCGGCGTGCGCGGCTGCTGTGTGTGCAGCAGCTTCACCGTGTTGAGTGGCATTTGCTGAAGCGTTTGCGCTCGCGTTTGCCGAAGCAGGTGCCTCGTGCGAAGTGGATTGAGCTAATTGTGAGGATTGATGCGTATCAGCGTGCATATTGTGAATGGATAATTGACGTTGATAAGAGTAGTATTTTGCGCGTTTTGTGGCGCAGACAAGAGTGTCCGCGCTACCCAGATAAACACTGGCTTCGGTAGAACAGACACTCTTGTCTGTTCCTCTTACAATATTTTGACTATTTTGACTGGCGACCTACGACACGCCAGAAGCCGCTTTCTTCCTTGCTTCGTAGCGTAATTGCTGAAGGTGAATATACCAGATTTCAGCCGCCATTGAGAGAATATAGGCACTGAGGAGCGTGAGCGTGAAAGCGAGTTGGTGCAACTTTGCAACTTTTAAGCCGTACCACGAAACGCCGAGCATACACACCACGCGAGCAATCATGCTGGCAATAATGGTGGAAAGGCATTCCTGAATATCTGCACTGCGCTGTGCTTTCCGAAACGACAATACGGCGGCAATGATATTCGCCAGCGCGAGAAAGAGTGCTGCTGCTACGCTTTGAGCAATGATACTTGTTTCGGCGGTCATGGCTTCGGAGCTGTTGGTTTTGATTTCGATGATTTCAATACCGAGCGAATCATTTTTGTCATGCCGACAATCACGCCGAGAACCAGCATTCCAACAAAGCCCCATGGTGTTGTTCCGACGTATTTATCCGCAAACCAACCAACCAAGCCGAATACACCGACCGTTCCAGCGAGTTCCGTTCCGATATTCATATATGGAGCGAGTTCCTGCCAAACCTTGCTTTTCTGCGGTGTTTGGGGCGTTTGAGCAGCCATAATGATACCTTGTTCGGGGAAGTAAACTCAAAATATAGCAAAGCGTACAAAATTACAGTGTAAACCCTTCTCTTCAAACAAAAAATTCCCCACAGTGGATTTTTCCTGTAAATTTTCTGTGCGTCACGTACCCATTTTTTTGTCATGGCTCATCAAACCTTGCTTTACATCATATCACGATGATTCGCAATATCATCAAGGCTCATTGCCCAAAGAGCTGTTTCATTGGGTAAAATTCCTGCAAGCGTGTATTCGTGGGCGGAGACGAGCAGCGTTGCTCGTGCTTCTGCAATCTGCTTCATTATTTGAGAGCGCGTTTGCTCTTGGTTTTGGAGAATTGCGCAATACTTATCCCAGAGTGGCGCGAAGAGACGTGCTTTCCATGTGAGAACGTTTCCTTCGCCAAATTCTCCTGCAAAACTCTTCATCGGAGCTTGTGTTAATGCGCTCTCTACGCTTGTTGCCAAATTTTCCTCAAAGCGCAGCATAGCAATATCACCCTCGCCAAGCGCACGATGCCCGAAATCCCGCACAAACCAAAACCACGCCGAGCGAGCAACTATCGTCGTTGGCAGCTTTCCAGCTTGCATTGATGCCCTGTCTGCGTCGGAAAGCGAGCGTAGCATTCCGCCAAGCGATGTCAGTGCCATTTCAATAGTCTGAACACCGCGCTGTTGCTTGCTGTATTCCGACCATACGCGAAACCGCTCCATATCTCGCTTACAGCGTTCTTGCGCTTCGTGGAATTGTATAGCTTTTGCAGCATATTCCTCCAAACACCGCTTATATGCTTGCAAAGCAGGTGTGAGTGTATGCTCTGCTTGCAAAGGAAATGCGCCAGAACGCCCTATTCGTGCAATGACGGAACCACACAACCGTGAGCGTTGTTGAGAAGAGGGGAGTATTTCTTGTAAAAATGAAGATTCCATAATGATATGAACGTGTTCTTTTTGCTAAACTGTGTCGAGAAATCCAGCACAGCCGCCAAATCTACAACTTTCCCGCTAACTTTTTCTGCAAAACGTATTTTTTCCGTAGCTCGCAGCACAATTTTTTCTAATTTTGTACGTTTTGTGAAGTACGCTACTCAATAACTTCTTTCTTTTCATTCTTTTACAATTGTTGATATGACAACCTTTGAATTTACCGAAACACATGAAATGATTCGCACGACCGCTCGCAATTTCGCTCAAGACGTGATTGCGCCAAGCGCGGTTGAGCGCGATATGACCGCAGAATTTCCTCACGATATTATTAAACAACTCGGCGAACTTGGTTTTATGGGCATGATGGTTTCGCCAGAATGGGGCGGAAGCGGCTTAGATGCTGTTAGTTACACGATTGCAATGGAAGAAATTTCCAAAGTAGATGCCAGCGTGAGCGTGGTGATGTCGGTCAATAACTCGCTTGTGTGCTGGGCGTTGGAAAAATACGGCACCGATGAACAGAAAGAACAGTTTTTGCGCCCCTTGGCGACAGGACAGAAAATCGGCGCGTTCTGCCTCAGCGAACCTGGCGTTGGCTCGGACGCGACGCAGCAATCCACCGTCGCAATTCAGCAAAATGGTTCGTGGGTGATTAACGGCGCGAAAAACTGGATTACCAATGGCACAACTGCAAGCATTTACCTTGTCTTGGCGCAAACCGACCGCGAAAAACGCCACAAAGGTATCACCTGCTTTATCGTCGAAGACGGTATGGAAGGCTTTGAGAAAGGCAAGAAAGAGGATAAAATGGGCATCCGCTCCAGCGATACATGCTCGCTCGCCTTTACAAATGTGAAAGTGTCGCACAAAATGCACGTACTGGGCGAGGTTGGACGCGGGTTCAACTTGGCAATGGAAATTCTGAACGGTGGGCGTATTGGTATTGCGGCGCAGGCACTCGGCATTGCGCAGGGCGCGTTTGAGGCGGCAGTGAAGTATTCAAAAGAGCGTCAGGCGTTCAACAAGCCGATTTCAGATTTGCAAGCGATTCAGTTCAAAATTGCTGATATGTCGGTAAAAATTGAAGCTGCACGGTTGCTCATTTTGAAAGCTGCAACGATGAAAGATAAACATGAAAATATCATCAAAGCTGCCGCGCAAGCAAAGCTGTACGCCTCGAAAATTGCGGTAGAAGTGGCGTTGGAGGCAATTCAAATTCACGGCGGCTACGGCTACGTCCGCGAATACTTGGTTGAACGCTTTTTGCGCGATGCGAAAATCACGGAAATCTACGAAGGCACAAGCGAAATTCAGCATATTGTGATTGCGCGTGAAGTGCTGAAAGAGGCGTAAAATCTAGCTTTTTTGCTCGGAGTGAGGCTCTCGCTTCTTGACGCAAAGCCGTCAGCGAGGGTCTCACTTTTTACAAAAAACTCATCAAACCATCTCAAGTCAAGAAATAATCAGCACTACAAGCCTTTTTTTGACTTATGCCCTCCAAAGTAACATCCCCTACAAGCAAGATAAAACCTTCGCTTTAGACATTTTTACCCTCAAGGGCAGTGAAATTTGTTGTGAAGTTCAAAAAAAATCCTCGAACCCGCATCAGTGCAAAGGTTCGAGGATTTTTTTTTGACAAATATTTCAACAATAAAGAACACACTGCAAGCCTAGTATTTCCTTGCCTTACACGTTGTTATTGTTATTATTCAAACTCTGCGAAAATCCCGAATATGGGTCAGAATTATCCAAGGTGCTGAAATAGTAGTAGGTGCGTCCGTTGGCATCCACTTCGATAGAGGCAAGGCGTTTTTCGCTGGCGTGTTTCAAAAATTGTTCAATTTCTGCGAGCGTAAATTCACTTTCAATCACCATAAGTTCCGCATACACCTTGCCATTATGCTCAAGTGCATGGCGCAGCACGGCTTTTTCCATGTATGCAAAATTGGTAATGGATGGCGCACCAATGCTTGGGTTTGACGGAAGGGCGAGGAAATCTTGATGCTCGGCTTGCAAACGGAAAAGTTTCTGGCGTGTTTCGCGGACGTTGTAGGCGGTCATTGCTGCCATTGCGCCAAAGACCATTGTTGGAACGCCCAAGTCTGCATCACCACTTACAATTGAGCTGATGCCGAAACATGCTGCCATAATCAAACTAAAGACCACACCTTTTTTCTTGCCTTCTAAGCTCCGTTCGGTGCGTTCCATTTTTTTCATAAGACGTTTGTAAGTCTCTTCCCGGTACCGTTCCATTGCTGACGGCGCAGCCATTCCGCGTTGCTTTTCACGCGCTTGCTGACTATCCTTCAAGGAATCCATCGTTGTATCAACGGCATCCACGACAATATCAATAATTTCGCCAAGAATTCCGCCCGCTTTGGTGCGATACTCCCGTCCACCGCGCTCCATATCACGCTCCCAACGGTCACGGCGGCGTTTGCGCCACTTATCGCGGGCATCGGCGAGGTCGGATTGCCAATCGGGAACATTACGCTCATCGTCCGACCAGCCACGTTTGTCGTTGCGGTTATTGCGGTTGCCGGGTGAAAAACTGCTCATGGGTTTGCTCCGAAAATCATAGTGATATGCATACGAGTAAGAGTCCGACGCTCTAGCAAAGGTTGATGAAGAATCCGATACACCTTGGGCGGAAGATGTGAAACCTTTCGGAGAGAAGAATGATTGAAGCCGCGCCATAATGCACCGTCCTTGCCGTGAAGTATGTAATTTACAAAACATTTCTTCCTTCTACCAACGCAAAAGCAGGAAAAGAGTTTCAAATGAATGCCAAGAATCACAACAATTTGTGAAATTTTTTGCGATGACCACACAGTACACATTCTTATCCGCTACAAAGCGCGTCAATGCTTACTCTTTGCGCTTGAGCCGCGCAACCGACTCAATGTGGTACGTGTGTGGAAACATATCCACTGGTTGCAGTTCTTCCACGTGATATTTTTCCGCGAGAATAGCGCAATCACGCGCTTGCGTGCTGGGATTGCAGGAAACATAGACCAGCACAGGCGGTGCAAAATCCAGCAAATTCCGCACAACGTCTTCGTGCATGCCCGCGCGTGGCGGGTCGGTGATAATCACGTCCGGTGCGGGCAAGCGTGATAAAACCTGCTTCTTCACCGCTTTTTGCATATCTTCAATGGTAAATTCTACGTTGTCAATGCCGTTCATTGCCGCATTTTTACGGGCATCGTGTATTGAGCTTTCAACAATCTCCAAACCCGCAACAAATCTCGCTTTGCGAGCTGCTGCAAGCGTGATAGAACCCGTGCCACAGTACAAATCCCACACGGTTTTGCCGGATAAATCGCCCGCGTAGTCCAATGCCACGCGAAAGAGCGTTTCTGCTTGTTTGGTGTTGGTTTGAAAAAAGGAAAATGGCGAAATTTGGTAGCGCACACCCAGCAAGGTTTCGGTAATGAAGCCGCTTCCATGCACCGTGCGCGGCACACCGCCAGCGACCGTCGCTTTCGATTCCGTTACTGCATGAATAGCAGTGCTTACCTCAGGAAAAGTACGAATAAAATCCTGCTCAAACCAAGCAATCATGCGCTCGTCCGCGTCCGTGTATGCGGGTGAAGTTACGAGAATAACCATCACTTCCCCGCTTGCGGTGGAATTGCGAATAACGAGATTGCGCAAAAAACCTGTGTGTGAGCGCGTCTCGAAAATGCTCACCGACCGCGCCAATGCTGCCTCGCGGACGGCATTCACAATGCGGCTTGAAAGCTCGCTTTGCAAATAGCATTGCTCCACATCCAAGACTTTATCGAACCGTCCAGGAATATGCAAACCCAGCGCGAAATTTTTGTTAATAATTGGAACAGATGAATTGTTCATTGAATCATGTTCTTGTGCGGCTTCTGCGCCTTCTTCCTGCGCTTTCATTTGTTGAATTTCCGCCACTGTCAGCCAGCGCGAATCGCCAAAGGAAAACTCCATTTTATTGCGATAAAAAAACTGCGCTGGCGATGCAAGCGTGTCGTGGAGCGTGGTGTAGGGAACTTTGCCTAAACGCTCGAAAGCATCCTGTACATGACGTTTTTTCCATGCACATTGCTCTGCGTAGGACAAATGCTGCCATTTGCAGCCGCCGCACGTCCCGAAATAGCTGCACTGCGGCGTTTGGCGCACGGGCGAGGCATCCAGCAATTCTACCATTCGTGCTTCAGCAAAACTCTTCTTTTTCTTGCGAATCTCAGCAATGATGCGGTCTCCCGGCACGGCTCCTTCCACAAAATAGACAAAGCCACTTTCGTCGCGGGCAATAGCTTTTCCTTCAAAGCCGATAGATTCTATGCGGAGTTCACGGGTTGCGAAGTTTTTGGTCATGAGTTTTTGGTTGTTGATTGTACAGTGAGCATTTTTTGGGCTTCGGTAGCGCGGACGCTCCTGTCTGCGACATTTGTGAGACGCAGACAAGAGTGTCCGCGCTACCAAGAAGAGAAAAATCTGTTTAGCGAATACTACCCATCATGCGGCGCAGTTTCGGCGTGAGAGCAAAAAGAACGGCGGCTGCACACAGCACCAATGCTGCCAGTGCGCCAAAATATTGCGCAAGAAAGAGCGTATTGTTCTCATCGAAAAAGCCCGCTAGATAGCCTGCGATGAGGCTTGCAAGTGCGCTTGCTAAAAACCACACGCCCATCATTCTGCCCGTTAAATGACGTGGAGAGAGCTTCGTTACGACACTGAGACCCGTGGGATTCAGCAATACCGCGCCAATTTCCTGCAAGAAAAATGCACCCAAAAGCCACGCAGGATGCACCAAACCGCCCTCGTGCGCGGCAAGCGAGGCGAGAACCATCACCGAAAATGCCAAGCCCACGCACACTAAACTCATGGCAAATTTTGCTGGCGAACTCGGCTGTTTTTCACCTAAAAATAGCCACAGATGCGATAAAATGGGCGACAAGAAAATAACATACAACGGCACTGCTGCCTGAAACCAGCTTGAGGGGAAGTGCCAGCCCAGTATTTCCGTGCGCGTAAGACGGGCAGCGAAAAGATTCATGCTCGAACCCGCTTGTTCGGAAACTAATCCAAAAATAATCGTGAAAATAAAGAGAATGAAAATTACCTGAATATGCCGCCATTCCTCGCGTGTGAGCTTTGAGGGCGCGTGAGAATGTTCTTGCGAAGGACGCTGCGAACGATGACTGGGTAATTGTTCTGGTGAATATTCTGGTAATTGTTTTGGCAAATGCTGCTGCGAAGCGAGAAACTGCGTTAGCCCAAGCACCATGCCGCATCCAGCCGCCGCAAAGCCCCAATGCCAGGAATGTGCTGGATTCATCCCACAAATACCGAGAAATTCCTTGAAGAGCGGGTGTTGTGCCAAAAAACCACACACAAACGGCGCGAAAGCCGCACCAATGTTGATTCCCATGAAAAAGAGCGCGAAGCCAGCATCGCGCCGCGTGTCGTCCGCCGCGTATAATTCCCCGACAAGCGCGGAAACACTGGGTTTGAGTAAGCCTGTACCAAGTGTAATCAGTACCAATCCCGCAAAAAAGAATGGTATTTTGGGAAAAGCAAGTGCGCAATGCCCAAGCGTGATAATGCTTCCACCCAGCACCACTGCTCGCTTTGTGCCAAGAAAGCGGTCTGCCACAAAGCCGCCTGGCAGCGCAAGCAAATACACCCACATCGTGTACGCGCCGTAAATCGCGGCGGCGTGTTTCGTGGAAAAGCCCAAACCGCCCTCTGCGCTTGGTGCGACCATGTACAAAATCAGAATTGCCCGCATTCCGTAATAGCTGAAACGTTCCCACAATTCCGTAAAAAACAGCACCGAAAGCCCGCGCGGGTGTGCGGCTAACACACTCCAACGGCGAGTATTCATGCGGCTTTGGGAAGATTGCGAAGAGGGAGGCGACACATTCATGCTACTTGGGTTCAAACTATTCCACATGAAAAGTACACGATAACATTTCTTTAGTAGTGGCACAGACATTCCTGTCTGTGAGTATTAGTGCGAGTTTTAGGTGGAAAACACAGACAGGAATGTCTGTGCCACTAAAACAGGTTTCTTCAGAGATTTTATCGTGTAAAAAACTATTCAACAATGATCAATTCCTTTGGAAGTGCCGCCGTCAGGACTTCGCAGCCCATGTCGGTCAGCCACACATCGTCTTCAATGCGCACACCGCAGCGTCCAGCGATGTACACGCCTGGCTCAATCGTGATGACCGCTTGTGTGGGCGCAATGTCGTCGGGAAAACGCCACGACACGCTGGGTTTCTCGTGGACTTCCTTGCCCAGCCCATGTCCCAAGCCGTGTTCAAACTCTTTTTCGTAGCCCGCGTCGGTAATTATTTTTCTCGCAACAGCATCCAAATCCAGAACCTTTATTCCGCCGTGAGCCGCTTGAATACTGGATTTGTTGGCATTCAAAACCAAATCGAAAATGCTTTTGTCGAATGCGGGTGGTTCGCCGAGCGCGAACGTGCGCGTGATGTCGCTGTAAAAACCGCGTACACGGCAGCCAAAATCCAGCGTGATAAGTTCGCCTTTTTTCAAGAGCTTTTGCGAAGCGCGTCCGTGCGGCAAGGCACCTCGAACACCGCTCGCAACAATGGTTTCAAAGCCCTCGCCTTCCGAGCCACATTTTTTGGAAATGTACGCCACTTCTGCTGCAACGTCGTTTTCGCTCATGCCTTCGCGCGTGGTGCGCAGCACGTGGTCGTACACTCGCGCCGCAATCTCCACCGCCGCTTTGATGTGCGCAACTTCTTCGGCGGTTTTGCGCATCACGATTGGTTCAATTAAGCCTGTAAGTGGCTTCAATTCTTGCGTTTCAAAGCGTTTTTTCATTGCCTCCGCGCTCAGGACGCTGGTGTATGCCGCTTCAAAGCCGAGAGCCTTTGCACCCCGCGTCAGTCCTTGCTCGTGGATGTATTTCCACCATTCGCGCTCAATATGCTGCTGGAAAAAGGGCAATGCCGCAAGCTCTTCTTTTGCCTGTTCGCCGTAGCGTCCATCGGTAAGGAAATGCGCTTCTTGCGGCGTAATGACAAGCATTGCGCTGGAGCCAGAGAAATTCGTCAGATACGAAACGTGCGAAAGATGCGTAACAAAAAGTGCCTGAATGCCGAGCGCGTCAAATCGGCTACGAAGCTCATCAATGCGGCGTTCTTGGATTGTTTGCATAGCGAAGGAAAGTAAAAATTTGTGCTACTGTATTGTGCTACTGTTTGTGCTACCGGAGGAAGTGAGACCCTCACAAGAGTAGTTTCTACGCGCCTTCTGGCGGCTGCCACGTGCGGTCAAACGTCGAGCGCAAGCCTTGCCAGCACTCGAAGTAATCACGCTGCAAGGTGCCTGTTTCGAGCGCGTATTTTGTGGTCTTCACGGCAAAGCGCGTTTCAAACATGAATGCCATTGTAGCGTCGATGTAATGCGGCTTCAGCTCGGCGGCGATAGCTTTTTGGTAGGTTGCCGTGTCGGGTCCGTGTCCAGACATACAGTTATGCAAACTGCATCCACCTGGCACAAAACCTTCTTCTTTGGCATCGTACACGCCGTAAATCAAGCCCATAAATTCGTTCATGAAATTGCGATGAAACCAGGGCGGACGGAAGGTGTGTTCTGCCACCATCCAACGCGGCGGGAAGATGACAAAATCAACATTTGCTGTACCGTGAATTTCGGAAGGCGCGGTGAGAACCGTGAAAATGGACGGGTCTGGGTGGTCGAAACTGACGGTGTTGATGGTCTGGAAGAGGCGTAAATCATACTTGTAGGGCGCGTAGTTGCCGTGCCACGCGACCACGTTCAGCGGCGAGTGGTCAATCTTTGCTTCCCACAAATGCCCGTGAAACTTCGCAATGACGCGGAAATCGCCGTCTAATTCCTCGAAAGCTGCAAGTGGTGTGAGGAAATCACGCGGATTCGCCAAGCCGTTCGCGCCGATTGGTCCCAAATCTGGCAAGCGAAACGTCGTGCCAAAATTCTCGCAAATATAGCCGCGAAGCTCTTCCGACGGGCTGTCTGCGGGGCATTGAATTTGAAATTTTATTCCACGCGGAATCACGACAATTTCACACGGTTCTGCCTCAATAACACCAAGCTCAGTCTTGAAAATATGCCGTCCTTTTTGAATCACAAACAGCATTTCGCCATCGGCATTGTAGAAAAAATTCGTGGTCATGGACGTATTCGCCGCGTACAGGTGAATCGCGCAGCCAGAATGCACGGTTGCATCGCCGTTTCCGCCCATTGTTACCAAGCCTTGTACGAAGTTCGTTCCTTGAGGCGGCGTGGGAAGCGGATTCCAGCGCATTTGGTTCGGCGGCGTGGGCGTTTCGTCAAAGGGCGTACCACGCAACAGCCCCGCATCCACGCGCTGAAACGGCGTATGCACCACCGATGGGCGAATGCGATAGAGCCACGAGCGGCGATTTTCCGTGCGCGGCATGGTGAAGGCTGTCCCGCTCACCTGCTCGGCGTACAGCCCGTAAGGAACGCGCTGTGGGGAATTTTGTCCCGCAGGAAGCGCGTGCGGTAAGGCTTCGCTGGCAAATTCATTTCCAAAGCCTGATTGATACTGCTTTGTTGTAGCGGTCTCTTGTGAAGAGCGCATTGTTGCTGATGCCATAAACGTTTTCCTCCTGATGTGAACGGTGAAAAAACTTCTTCGATTTTGGTAGCGCAGACACTCCTGTCTGCGAGGTTTCATAAGGCATTGAAGGGGCGCAGACAAGAGTGTCCGCGCTACGGCTCAAGATTATTGCCCAGAAAAGACCACAAATCTACTCTTTTCCCGCCGATAGAACAACATCTTTCGCTGCGAGCGAATCTACTCAATATCTCTGAGATTCATTCCCTCAAACATCGCTCCAAGTCTCATCTTCAGAGCTTGCGATATTGTCAAGTTCGTTGTTTTCCAATTCTTTTAGCACCTGACGAATAATTTCCCACGTGAATCCCTGCCGTTGCAAGTAGCCAAGCAAGGACTGATGCCGCTTTTCGGGCGAATGTTTCTGTAAGGTGCGGAGTTTCTTGTGTGCGGCTTGTAAAGCACTCTCTAGCAAGGTATCATGCCGTGTTTCGGGTGGAAATTCCTCCAAAAGCGCATCTTCAATTTCAAACTTAGAAACGCCGCGCTTTGCGAGTTCTTGTCGAATGCGCTCCATGCCCGAGGGCTTGCGTTCATGTCGTTCTTTGATGAAAGCGCGAGCGTAAGCGGCATCGTTCACGTAGCCAAATTCTTCCAAAAATTGCACCGCATATTCCGCTTCTTCGGGCGAAAACTCTTTTTCTAGCATCTTGCGGCGTACTTCCTGCGCTGTGCGCGATTTGTACGTGGCATAGCGCAAAGCAATTTGCTTTAAGCGCATGACATCTTCCGACTCCATCATCCGCGCCAAATCTTGCGCCGTGAGCATTTTTCCCACACGCAATGCCGCTTGCACGACAATATCCATCGAGCAGCCAAAGGCAAATTCGCCATTCAAAAACACCGAACAGCGCGAGGGATTTTTCTTCTGCGCCTGAACGCTAGAAACCGTGTAGGGTGGCTGAATCTCGCGTAAATGCTTGGGAAGTGAACGCCTCAGCGAGGTGGCGGAATTCGTATGTGCTGATTCATTTGGTATTTCGTCGAGAAGCGGCATAAAGAATAGTTTTGTTGAGAAAATAACTATTGCAGAACGCTATCGAATTTGCCCCCTTGATAAAGGCAGGGCTGTTAAGTTCTCGTGTTTTCCCTCATCCCAACCCTTCTCCCAGAGGGAGAAGGGCAAGATACAGAGCCACCTCTTCACCCTCGCCCCGCGTTTCGCGTGGGAGAGGGTCGCTCGCAGAGCGGGGTGAGGGCAGAACTTAACAGCCCTGCCCTTGATAAAGGGGGAACGGGGGATTTGTCCTGTGTGCGTGAGCAAGGGGTGCTGGAGACCGCACAGACCGTGAATCCCCCGTTCCCCCTTTATCAAGGGGGCGAATGAGTGAACTAATTGCTGTAGAACCTGAGTAGCTACGAAAAAGCAAGTATTGACGGGCTGCGGAAATGTTATTCGTGCAATGCAAGATACGGAGAAATGTTGTATTTTCGAGGTGCAATGGTGTACGACATTTTCAAATTTTTCCTTCATTCCGAATGCGTTTTTTCTTCAATTTTACTCAACGCTCTCTTTTGCAGGCGTGTTCCCGTGCGGCTTTGGGGCTATTACTTTTATGGAATACAAGCATTGCTCAATATAGTTCTTTACAGCAAAATGCTACGCAGACCGCATCAGCACAAACCGTATCAACACAAGGTTTGCGGATAAAAGCGGTGGGAGATGTGTTGCTAGGCTCGTACACGCCCGGTCGGTTTATTCCGCCAGATTCGGGAAATGTCTTCGTAACAAGCATTGGTGCGCAGTTGAAGGGTGCCGATATTTGTTTTGGTAATTTTGAAGCTGCCTTCGCAATTGAAGGAAAAATGCGGGCGCAAAAATGCTCCGAAGCCTCGCGGCGCAAGGGAATGTGCTATGAATTCGGTACGCCGCCCTTTCTCGCGCCAAGCCTCAAGAAGCTAGGGTTTACCGTGATGAGTGTAGATAACAACCACGCCGACGACTACGGCGCAGAAGCGGCGGAATTCACCAAACAAACCCTCCAGGAGCAAGGAATTGTGCCATCTCCGAAGCGCGGTCATGCAGAACTCGCGGTTCAGGGAAAGCGTGTGGCGATTGCCGCATTTGGATTCTCTGAAACATCGCATAAAATCTCGGATGTGGAGAATGCGGCTCAAGTGGTACGCGACCTCAAACAACGCTACGAGCGAGTTCTCGTCTCCTTTCACGGCGGCGCAGAAGGCAAAACAGCGACGCACACCACCGATAAAACCGAGATATTTGCTGGAGAAAATCGCGGAAACGTTGTGAAATTTGCCCATGCTGTGATTGATGCTGGTGCGGATATGGTTATTGGGCATGGTCCGCACGTCCTTCGGGCGGTGGAATTGTACAAGAACCGCTTCATTGCCTATTCGCTAGGAAATTTTCTCACCTACGGCAATATCAACGTGAAAGGTATAAGCGGTGTAGCGTGCGTGCTGGAAGCAAGTATTGACAAGGCTTCTGGGGAATTTTTGGGCGGGCGCATTATTCCCGTCGTCCAGCGCGACCCAGGCATTCCAGAGCTAGACCCCGCGCAGCAAGCAATTACGCTCATCCGCGACCTTACCACGAGCGATTTCCCCGCAACACCGCTTGTTATCGAGCCAGATGGCACGATTCGTAGAAAATAAATAGAAATCCCACCTTTTCTTATCACTTAAACCGAGCTTTTATGCGCTCTCGCACCTTATTTTTGCCTCCAGCATCGGTATTTTTTGCCAGCGCAGTGTTTGCTCTGGCTATGCAGATGTTTTTTGCCTCCTCGTTTGTACACGCACAAGGAAACACGCCGCCTGCACGAACATCACCACCCGCAAAACAAGCCATTTCCCATGAGGCAATGTGGCTACTGAGGCGTGTTGGTGCGCCGTCGCTCAGTCCCGATGGGCGGCTTGTGGTCGTGTCCGTAACCGAACCCAGCTACGACGAGAAAGAGCAAACAAGCGACCTCTGGATTTTTCCAAGCGATGGCAGCAAGAAACCACGCCGTCTGACGGCAACCAAAGGTGGTGAAAGCAGCATAGAATGGAGTCCCGACGGAACAAAAATTGCCTTTGCTGCAAAACGCGAGGGCGACGAAACAAGCCAAATCTACGTGCTGAATATCACCGAAAGTGGCGAAGCGCAGCGCGTTACCAATCTCTCCACAGGAGCATTCGCGCCACATTGGAGACCAGACGGGAAAGCATTACTTTTCCAAAGTGTGGTGTATCCAAATGCGCTGGATGATTCCACCAATAAAAAAATTGCCACCGAGCGCAAAGCTCGTAAATACAAGGCTCGTGTGTATGAATCCTTCCCGATTCGCTATTGGGACCGTTGGTTGGACGATATGCAACCGCATATTTTTGTGCAATCGCTGGAAGCAAATGCAAAAGCGCGTGATATTCTTGCTGGTACAGAACTCGTGAAACAAAGCGGCTTTGCGGGCGTTTCGGGCAATGGTGGTGCGGATATGCAAGCAACGTGGACGCACGACGGTCGCGCTATCGTTTTCACCGCCACCACAGAGCGCACCAAAGCTGCGTTTGCGGAGGTAAGCTATCATTTGTGGCAAATAAATATCGGTGAAATTGGTGTGAACCCAGAATCGCCAAAGGCAGAACCTAAGCGGCTTACAAGCGGCAATGCGAGTTTTGGCGGTGCAAAGTTTTCCGCGCAAGGCAAGCTCTATTGCCTCATGAATCCTGCTAACGACAAGGTGTACAATCACACACGGTTGGTGGAAATTACCCCAGCAAATGGCGCAGTGAAAGCACTTACAGCGCAGTTCGACCGCTCGGTAGATAACTTTGAAATTAGCCCGAATGGTGCCATGATTGTTCTCAGCGCAGAAGACACAGGATTGGTGCGGCTTTTCAGCCTTCCTCTCCAAAATAATGATACGAAAACCCCTGAAGTGAAGCCGCTTTTCGAGCAAACGCTCGGCTGCTACAATGGCTTCTCGCTTGGAAATTCGCTGCTTGTAGCGCAATTTGAAAGCGCGACCATGCCGAATGAAATTGTGAAAATTGAGTTGGGAAATGAAAAATCAAACGCCAGCAACGCAAGGAAACATCAGGCATTGACGGATTTTAACGACGCTGCACTCGCCAAGCTCGACCTCGCGCCGCTTCGCCACTTCACCTTCACCAGCAAAGGCGGGAAGCCGATTCACAGCATGATTGCGCTACCGCCCGCTTTCGACGAAAGCAAGAAATATCCATTGTTGGTGATTATGCACGGCGGTCCGCACACGATGTTCCGCGATGCTTTTGGTTTGCGCTGGAATTATCATCTGCTTGCGCAGCCTGGTTATATCGTGCTTCTCACGAATTACACCGGTTCGACGGGCTTTAGCGAGAAATTTGCGCAGGAAATTCAAGGCGACCCTTTTATCACTCCGGCGAATGAAATCAACGAAGCGGCGGACGAAGCAATAAAGCGGTTTTCGTATATTGATGCCAGCCGCCAAGCCTGTGGTGGTGCGAGTTACGGCGGACACTTGGCAAATTGGATGCAAGCCACGACCACGCGCTACAAGTGCCTCGTTGCGCATGCTGGCTTAATCAATTTGGAATCGCAGTGGGGAACAAGCGATGGAATCTACCACCGTGAGGTGAATAATGGCGGACCAGTCTGGGAGCAAGGTAAAGTCTGGCGTGAGCAGAATCCGATTCGTTTGGCAAAAAATTTCAAAACACCGATTATGCTTACCGTTGGCGAGAACGATTTTCGTGTGCCATTGAACCAAACTCTTGAGAATTGGAGCGTTCTTCAGCGTTTGCAAATCCCCAGCAAACTCATTGTTTTCCCCGATGCAAACCATTGGATTTTGAAAGCAGAAGACCACCGTTTTTGGTTTCAGGAAATACAGGCGTGGTTGAAGAAGTATTTGTAATTCACCTTATGCAAACTCTCACGCCGCCCTCACCCCTCGCTGCGCGAGACCCTCTCCCAGAGGGCGAGGGTTGGTGGAGACTAGCTCTGAAGCCCTCTCCCTCTGGGCGAGGGTTGGGTGAGGGTCTTTTGCGTAAAGTGAGTTTGTAATGTTTATTCGCGGTCTTCATTTTGGCGTGGCGACCCAAAAATGCTTCCAAAGCGAGTAAAAAACGACGAGCGCGGCGGCTCCGATACTGATGTTTCAGCTTCAGATTTCGTCCGCTCGCTCGTGCTTTTTTCGTGTGCTGATGCGCTTTGTGAGGTAGGCTGCGACGCTGATGATTCCGTTGTTAATGATTCTGTCGTCAATGATTCCGTTGTTAATGATTCTGTCGTTAATGATTCTGTTGTCAATGATTCCGTTGTGCGTGATTGTTGTGCGCCAGACGTGGCGGAATCTACGGCAAAATCGAAGCTCTTGAACATTTCTGCAAGGTCGGCGGCTTGCATAGCAAACGACGGATGGTCGAACTGCGCTTCCAATGGTATTCCTGATGCAGGTACTGATGACGCAAGCGGCTCGGTAATTTCAAACTCTGCATCAATCACGGAAGTTGTCGTGTTGGGTGCTTGATTGCTGGCTTGATTGCTGGCTTTGTGTGGAGTTTCAGGTGCTGTTGAAATTGGTTGATGAAGCGAGTTCTCAGGTGATTTTTCAGGTAATTTTTCAGGTAATTCCTCATTGGTCAAGATTGTTGCAGGTGAGTTTTCATGCGCACTCTGGGCAATATCGCTTGTTTCGGTGTGGTCTTGTTCAATTGCTTTTTCTGTCACTTTGAATGAAGATTGTTCCGACGGTATTGTTGCTTGCTGCGTCGTTTCTGCTTGTGTTGATTCCGAAACAGGAGAAGGCGTACTCGCTAGATGTGCTTCCGCGCTTGCAACGGTGCGCTTTGTACGGATTGCTGTACCGATAGCCAGTTCGCCAATGGTATCGTCGGCTTTGAGTATCGGCTCTTCGTGCGCTGGAAATTGGGGTGCAAAATTGAGTGGAAGTGTTGTCGTGTCCTCTATTGGTGCGGGTTTGGGGAGTTCGTCGTTGGCAATGGCGAGTTCTAATTTCGCAACAATATCGTTCAGCACGTGGAGAAACTCGCGTTGCCCAACATAGCGCAGGGAACGAGTTTTCATCAGCTCTTCCAGCTCTTGTGCAATGCGGTAAATACCTTTGTCATCCAAGAAAATAATCAGCGCGGGTGTAGGAACTTTGCCGCGATATTGCTGTAATGCGCGGTCTCCAGCGTGAATTTCATCGAACATTTCAAACATTGGCGTAAGCAAATCCGTAAATTCTTCGGGCGAATACTCCAAAATCACGTCGTTATCAACGGTTTGCAACACGCGGTCGAATTCCACCACCGACACTAAACTGGTATCAACCGTGAAAGGTCGCACAGAATCTGGCTTTGTGAGGTTGTCCTGCAAGCGAGTATCGGTGCGGTCTGTGGGGGATTGTGTGGCTGTACCTGTGAAAGCTCCATTGCCGCCATTTGCTTCCGCACCTGATTTTTCCTGCTGTTTCGTGCTAATCCAGTTCCGCACACCATCCAACATGTAATCGTATTCCAAAAAATAATCCATGCGAAGCATTACTTCGCGCAAGGTTTTCGTGGGTTCGCCGCGATAGACAAACCATTTCAGCGTTGTGCGCGGACGCAAGATGTAGTTGAAGCGAGTTTTTACGGCAAGGTCAATAGCAGCGTTCAGGTCTTGGTGGTCGTAGCGGGCGGATTCCATCAGCACGTGGTCAAGTTCGCTGAAAAGCCCTGAGAGTGCGGGGTTGGTGGTGTCGAAGCGAGGATTAGCGGCGCGTTGCATTTGTTGGTCAAAAATCCACCATTGCGATTCCGCACCAAAGAAATTTCGGTAAAAGACGGCAATATCCGCCCTGCGACGAATGTCGTCCCAATAGACGTACTGCGAAGCACCAGCCATGCGCTGTGTGAGCAATTCTTTTGCGCGTTGTATTTCTCGTTCAAACATAAAATTGGAAGCAATGTTTCAAAAGCCTTGTCAATGCGCGGCTCCCGCCTGAGTTTCCGCTTGAGTTTCCGTCTGAGTTTCAGCCGTAGCGTCTGCTGAACCGTTTTTCTGCGGAAGCGTTATCGTAAAGGTTGTGCCTTGTCCGGGCGTACTTTCTACGGTAATTTCGCCATGATGTCGCTCAATAATTTGCCGCGTAATGCTCAGTCCCAAGCCGCTATTTCCCACGCTTTTGGTCGTGAAGAATGGCTCGAAAATATGCTTTTGCGTCTCCGCATCCATACCTTTTCCGTTGTCGTGTACCGAAAAGATAAGTTTTGGTGCGCCCTCTGAGCCGTCCGACAGTTCTGCGGCAATACGAATGCGCGTGGCACCAGCTTGTGCGGCATTTACAAGCAGATTCAGCATGGCTTGGTTGATTTCATCCCACTGCGCTTTTACGTGGATGTGGCTTGGCAGCTGCTCTTCCACCACAATATCCTTGAATTGATACCGAAACATTGTTGCAGTGGAGCGCACTTCCGCCGCCACATCGTTGCGGGTTTTTCCTACGTGCTGATGCTTAGTAAAACCTTGCAAGGACGTTACGATATTGCCAATACGCTCCGAGCCAGTCAGAGCAATGTGTAAAATATCTGCCAGTTTCTGCGCACGCTCTGTGAAGCCCGCCGCTTCTTTGCTGGCGCGACCCTCGGCATCCAAAAGCGAGAAAAAATACTGCTCTAAGCTGCGTAGTTGTTGCTGTCCAAGCTCGACTGCCGAATGAATAGAAGCATTCGGATTATTGATTTCGTGCATCACGCCTGCGGTTAGCATCCCTGCTGCATTGATGCGCTCGCTCTGCACAAGCTGTGTTTGCGTGTCTTTCAGCTCGTTGAGCGTAGAATCAAGCTGCAAATTCGTTTCTTGCAAGCGTGTGTTGCTGATTTCAATTTCTTGCGCTTGCTCATCCAAAATTTCGAGCTGGCGATGAACTTCAATATTCGCTTCTTTGAGTTGATGAGTGCGCTCATCTACAAGGCGCGTCAGTTCTTGGTTGCGAAGCTCAATCGTGCGAATACGGCGTTTGTACAGCAAAAATGCCGCAAGAAGCGTGAGAATGCTACTGCCGGCAAGAAACCACCATGCCCGCCACCAAGGAGGGCGCACAATTACTCGCAGTGCGGTGGCGCGGTTTTGCCAAACGCCATTGTGGTCGGCGGCTTTCACAAAGAAGGTGTATTCTCCATCGGGCAGACTGGTGTATTTTGCTTCGCGTTCCGTTCCCGCGAGAATATATGCGGTGTCCAGCCCTTCCAGCTTATAGGCAAATTGCGCATGCTCTGGATAGAGCATACTCGGCGCGGCATAGCCAAAAGCAATAATTTTATCTGCATAGCCAAGCTCAATGCGCTCTGCATCGGCAATATACTCTTCCAGTGGCGTAATTTCGCCAAATTTTTTCACATACGTCATCACCGCTTTGTTGGAAGTATTCTCTTTACCAATATCCGTACCAACATTCGCACCAACATCGGAACGTATGGAATTGACAGCACCACGAATAATACTATCGGGATGAAAATACACAATCGCAGAACGCCCGCCAAACCATAATTTTCCGTCGCGGGAGCGCGTGGCTGCGCCATTGGAAAATTCATCATCGGCAAGACCGCTTGCACGTGTAAACGTGAGTATTGATGAGCCTTCCACGCCTTTCATGTTCTCTTCGCTTATCCTGCATACACCGCGCCGCGTGCTGACCCAGATATTGCCGCTCCCGTCTTCCACAATGCCTGCAATGGCGTTATTGGGTAATCCAGTGCGTGTGCTGAAATGCCTCACCAATGCTTGTGTTGCGGGGTCGAAGCAGGAAACACCGCCCTCAGAGCCAATCCACACACGTCCTTTGCTATCGCACAAAAGCGCGTGAACAGCACCAACAATGCCAGAAGCCGCAGTATTGCTCAGGTTTTCTTGCTCTTCTGTTTCTTCTTCGTGATTGTTTGTCGGGAACGCATAAGCGCGGAAATGGCGGAACATCTTGCGTTTGGGGTCGAAGGTATCTACGCCACCTTCATGCCCAATCCAGAGCATTTTTGCACGGTCTTGGATAATGGTATGAATCGTATTATTCCCCAAACTCTCAGTATTACTGGGTTTGTTGGTGAATTGCTTCACAACATTTCCCGCCGCATCCAGCAAGAATAAGCCAACGGAGTGTGTGCCAATCCAAAAATTTCCATCCGCATCCTCCAGCATCGCACTGACAGGCAGAGCTTGATTATTGAACAGCAATGTATGTTCAAAGCGAGTATTCGCGCCACTTTCGTCGCTAATACGACGTTCCAGTGCGAAACCGCCTACCCACCACGCGCCGCGCCGTGTGCCGACATTGGTGCTGCAAAAGGCGTAGATATTGGTCTCGCCGTCGAAGCCGAGCAGGGAGCTAGGATTACGAGCATCGGTGCGAAGGTGGGAAATAGCTTGCGTGCGAGGGTTGAAGAGGCTTACGCCCGTGCCATTCATGTAGCCAATCCACATCGCGCCATCGGGAGCTTCGGCAATGGCAGAAACGCTGTGTGCAAGAAGCAATGGCTTGGTGAGAGCCGCAAAGGGCGGCGGCGGCGGCAAGAGTGCGCTTACGCCGCTACTTGTACGTGCAAACCAGATTTTACCAGCTTTACTCACGCACGCGCCCGCAACGCCAGCATGTAAGCGCGTTGGCGCGGCGGCATCTGCAAGGAGGAGTTCGCTGTGCATTTGTGCGGTGTTTAGGCGAATTGCGCCATTGCCCACGCCCCAGTAGATATGCCCGTTGTTTGCATCTAGCGCAGTTCTATGGCTCTGCGCCTTGCCTTCAAGCGGTAATACGGGCAATGGTTCGCTCATGGTGCCGCGTTGAACATCCACCCAAACAATAGTATTCACCGTGCCTTCACGCCGCATTGCGCCCGCAAATACATTGCCCGTGCTGTCTTTTTCCAGCATAATAATTCCACTCTCCCGCAACAGCGTCGTGCTGTTCGCGCCCGTAAATGGCTGAATCGCAAGATTTCCTGCGGCTTGTGGCTGTGCGCAGTGAAATAATCCTTTGCCCGTCCCGATAAGGAGTTCGCCATTACTCATTTCTTGAAGCGAGTGAATATGCGCTGTTGGGGTGTTTGCAATGGAAGCGTTTGCGGTGGAAGCATTTGCTGTGGAAGCATTTGCGGTGGAAGCGTTTGCTGCGGGAGTGTTGCTCGTGGCATCGCTCAGGAATGGCGTACAGACACCTGTTTCAGGCGAATAACGATGCAGACCATTTGCAGTGCCAAGCCAAAGCGTGCCGTGCGAATCGTGCAGGAATGCGTACAAATATGCCGAGCGCAAGCCCTTTTCACCTGCTTTGAGAATGATTTCTTTCCTCACTTCTTTGCTTGCTGTTATCCTTATCTCTTGGTTTGATTCTTCAAGGATGCCGATTTCATCTGTGCGCATAGCTGCCGTGTGAATCCAGCACCAGAGCTTGCCGGAACGGTCTTCGTGTATATCGGCGATGGGCTTATTGGCAAAAAAGCGTTGGAAGGTGTTCGTGTTGCGATTGAGGCGTGCAAGTCCTGAAGCCGTTCCCAGCCATAATCTTCCTTGCTTGTCCTCGTGCAGATGCAGAACGTTGCTGCTTGGCAAGGATCGCACATTACCGCTTTCATGTAGAAACTGGGTCATGGAAACGCCATCCCAACGAAATGCACCTTGCTCGGTTGCAAACCACAGAAAGCCATATTTGTCTTGCAAAACCGCCTGAACATGGCGTGAATGCAAGCCTTGCTGGGTAGTGAGTGCCTCAATTTGGAGGGTTTGCTGTGCAAAACTCGGCGCACAACAGATAAACAGATTGCACAGGCAAAAAAAACAGCCAAAAAAATATTGTAGCGAATGTTTCATTGTAAGCAAATATCTTCAAATTATGACACAAAAACTCGTTGCATGAACCATTCACGACCAAGGAATCATCACGGTCGCACAAGATTTCTATTTACATCAAATTCTTGTTTTGGAATTGGCAAAAAATACCACGCCGTTGCAGCATTCGCGCCCGTAAATTGCGTCCAGCGATTCAAGCGGCGTTGGTCGAGGAGGCGCATTCCGGTTGCGAAAAATTCTTTTTCCCGCTCGATGTACACAGAGTCAAGATTTGTCGTCATGCGGGCTGCAAGCGGCGCAACGCCTTGTGGTGGGCGCACAGCAGCACGCACACGATTCACTTCCACGAGCGCGGCTTGGGTGTTGTTTTCCAGACGCAAGCGCAGTTCCGCAAGCATGAGGGCGTTTTCTTGCCATGTTACGACATTTATTGGTGAATTATCCGTGTATTTTGCTTGCAAGAAATACGGTTCGGTGCGCCCTGGAGCGGGTCGTGTGCCTTGTTGGAGCGGGATGCGTCCAGCTTCGCCAGGTTCTGCTAGCACATAGGCGCGAAAGCGCGGATGCGTGATAACTGGTCCGCGTCCAATTGGTGCGGCTCGGTTGTAATCTACCCAAAAATTATACGCCTGCTCGGTGTAGGTCGTTTGAAAGGGACGGTCGGTCGGTTGTAATCCATTCATTACTGCCGTCAATGCCTGACTATATCTGCCCTCTAGTAAATGTATGCGTGCAATGACAGTATTCACGATGCGACCCTCATAAGCACTCGGAGCGTTTGCGGCAGCACGGGCGAGGGATGCAAGCGACGTGTCGTGAAGCCGAGTAGAGGGGATAAACACGCCACCATTCAGCACACCACCGCCTGTGCGGGGCGCAATTCCCCAATACGACGCAAGATAGTGTTCGAGCAAACCCTGAAAAAAATATGCCGTAAATAATGCCCTGCGACGCGCACTGTCATTGGTGAAGCGGATATTTTCTACCTTTTCCAGCACCACGCGCACATGTTTTCCGACGCTGCCATAGCTTGTCCATGTATCGCGGATGAGCGATTCGGTAAAATCGGGATTGCCGTCGTCTATGTTGAACACCGTGCCGTTGGTGAGGTCGGCAGAAATGCCATTGGAATTGATGAATTCATCCGACAATATGGATGCAAGTGGCGCAAGCTGGCGTTGCCCTTCGGCAAACGTACCCCCAACTGCCGTGTAAATAAGCGGCAATGAGGCTTCGGTGTTGAGATTGCGATTGTCTAATAAATCTACTGGCGAGGTGACATCCCGCACGTAGGCTTGGCACGAAGCCAAAACGCATGCGCAGGTGGCGATGAGAAAATATACTCGTGAGAGGCGCATAAAATCTTGATTGGTAAGTATATGATTCTGGAATGAAGGAGTGATTTTTTGGAACGCGGATGAAGCCCAGATTCTCAGGATATTGAGGACTTTTTTCCATTCTTGCTATCCTCACCGTCCTGTTAATCCTCAAATCCGCGTTCTTTGCCTGTATCTTTCATCATCACTGCATGTAGCAAGAATTCTATATTCACCTTACACAAACTCTCACGCCGCCCTCACCCCTCGCTGCTCTCCCAGAGGGAGAGGGTTGGTGGAGACTAGCTCTGAAGCCCTCTCCCTCTGGGAGAGGGTTGGGTGAGGGTCTTTTGCGTAAGGTGAGTCATATAGTTAAAGTTTAGAATCCAATTTCAAGGCTGAAATTCACCATGCGAGCTTGCATGACGGTGAAAATATCGCTGGACTGCGCAAAAGAGCGAGACGGAATGTTTGCGGGCGAATTCATTTCGGTTTCTAAGCCAGAATAGTTTGTCCACAAAAAGAGATTGCGAGCCGAAACGCCAAGCGTGAAGGTGCGAACAAATTCGGGTAAGATACTCGCTTGCAGCAAGGTTTGGCGGGCATCCCAGCGCAGACTGAGTTCGCGGAGACGCACCCAATCACCATTTTCTAAGTAATTTGCTACGTCGCCGAAGCGTGTGTCCAAGCGCATAAATTCTGCTGCCGCAGCCTGATAGTCTGGCGTGTTTGGGGTGAGTGCTGGCACGCCTTCCACAGCGCGAATACCAAGTCCAGCATCGGCGGTTTGCCCTTTTGCCAAGCCAAGTTGGGTGAGAAGGCGATTGAAGCGAGGATTTCCGCCAGAGGAGGAGATTTGCTCGCGTGTGCCGTTAAAAATATACCGCCCAAAGCCCGCATCAAATAAGCCGTAGAAGGTAAAATCACGGAAAAGTGTGAGCGTCCAGGAGAACGACCCCGTAACAAGCGGCACGCTCGAACCAAGTGGACGCAAGACGGAATCCCGCACGGGACCTCGCGCCCAGTCATAGTAGCCGCTTGCTTGAAAGCGTGGTGCGAGAACGGGTCTGTCCATAAACACGCCGCGCCGTTGTCCTTTTTCGATGTAATTTGAATTACCCAGTAAGCTAGAACCCGCGTAAAAACTGCGCTCGCGGAAATTTGATGTGCGCGGACCGAGGCTGTCCACGATGTTGTCTGCGTATCCCGCAAGAAGATTGAGGCGTAGAGTGGCATGTTCAGTATTCACCACAGAGCCGTATATCTGCGCTTCTGCGCCCCAACTGCGCGTCCTGCCCGTGTTTTGCGCGGTTGTGGCTTCGCCCGTGGAAGGAGCTCTATTCCCGTCTAAAATTGCATCGTTGGCAAATTGGAAAAATCCCGTCAGTTCCGCACCATATCTATCGTTCAGCTCAATATCTGCACCAAATTCAATATCTTGAATGCGTTCAGGACGAATGGAATCATTGCCAATCGGCGTTTCAAAAAAGATTCTTCGACCAGTCGCGCCCGTCAGCGAGGTGCCTGGTGCGTTGAAAAATTTCCATAAGGTGCTGGATTGGCGCAGTGTTGGGAGCTTTCCGCTTTCGCCGTAGCCGCCACGCAATTTGAAGAGATTCCACTCGGAAGGCAAAATGCCGAGTTTATCCACGCGCAGTGCGAAGCTGCCTTGTGGGTAGAAAATTGCTGGTGTTTTGTCACCGAGTGTGCTGGCGTAATCATTGCGCACGCCGCCAGAGATGAAGAGTATTTTTTTGTAATCCGTCTCCACGCGAGCAAAGATACCAGCTTCGCGGTATTGTTCGTTCAGGTCTGCCACAAAAGCACCGCTTAATCCTGTTTGAAGAGCAGGAATGCCAGGTGATGGGAAATTTGAAGCACTCAGTTGGTCGAGCATGAAACGGTTGTCGTAGGCTTGTACGCCCGCAATGCCTGTGAGCGTGAAGTCGTCGCCAATGCTTGCGGTGTAGGAGATATTTGCATCGTAATTGACGCGGGTTGGCGTAAAGTTTTTGATAAATCGGTAGCCTGTGGACGGGGCTGCATCAGGAGCAACACTGTATGGCAAGCCAGGCGGATAATAGACAACTGCACGGCTATTAACCTGCTCCAAACCCGCCAAGGCGCGTACTTTCAAGCCCGGAAGCCATGCTGGAGCGTAGGCAATATCTGCCGATGCAAGCAAATGAGCGACATTGATGTTGTTCTGAATGGACGCAATACTCAGGCTGTCGACAGAAAAAAATCGCTGTCCGCTATAGGGGTCGCCGATGAGCGTATTGACAATCCATCCAAAAAACACACCATTGTTTTCATTTTGCAAGGGAATGTCGAATGTATTTCGTGAATATGAGGCAGAAAATTTGGCAAGAAAACCTGGAATCGGCTGCACATCAACATTGAAGCGGGCAGAGTATTGTGCAAGTGCGCTGCTCGGCAATAAACCTTGTTCGTTACGACTATTGAAGGCAGCAAAGTAATTGACTGTGGAGCCGATATTTCCTTGCACATTGAAGGTATGCTGGAACATTGCGCCTGTGCGAAAAATACGGTTTACATTTGCAGCGTTCAAGGTGTAATCTGTGTTGTACAAGCGGTGTGGCTCTTGCCAGCCTCCTGTAAAGCGATAATTCACACGGAGCGCGTTATCACTTGCTCCTACGCTATTTGCGGGGGCAATTTTCCCGCGCTTTGTGGTGATAAGAATAACGCCATTTTGTCCCGACGTACCGTACAGGCTTGATGCCGACGGACCTTTCAGCACTTCAACGGTTTCAATGTCATTCGGCGCGAGCGTGGAAAGCGGCGATACTTCATCGTATTGAATAGATTCGTAGTATTGATAATCCACGCCCGTCGAGCGCACGCCGTCAATAAAAATAACAGGCTGTCCGCCCAGCAAACTCGCGCTTGAGCGAATATTGATGCGCACGCCTGTTGCTAAATTGCCGTTGGAGAATTGCATGAACAATCCAGGAACTTTCGCAATCAAGGCTTGTAGAGGGTCGCTAAAACGGACGTTATCGGTCAGAACGCTCATATCTACGCGCCCGACAGACACTTCGGCAGTTTCTTTCGCCGTTTTCGATACCACACCCGTCACGACAATTTGCTCCAAGCCTTGCACGTCTGGAACAAGCTCCTGTACAACATCTAGCGTTTTCTCTGCCTCGATGCGCAGCGTTTGCGTCGCTTTTTTGTAGCCAATGTAGCGGGCAGTAAGTACGTACGTACCGGGTTTGATATTTGTGATGTGATACGAGCCGTCGCGCCCCACAACCGCGCCATTTCGTTGTTCTTTGCTCACGTCTCCCGCAAGCACGTTCAGTGATGTCCGTGCGCCTTGAAAGGCGTAGAGAAACTCGGTTCGCGGCACTTCTTCAGAGGGGACGAGAGAAATAATGGTGCCTGGCAAGAACATGCCAGATTGTTTATCCTGCACCTTACCACGTATCGTTGCTGTCTGCGCGGCTGTTTGCGCGGATGTTTGTGCAGATGTTTGTGCAGAAAGTTCGACAAAAGACGCAGAACACCACAAAAGCAGTATGAATACTGCATAGCGGGTAAAGAATCCAAAGTAACGCGATGAAAGGTAACGAGTATTCATAATTCAAACACAAAAAGTGGAGAACTTGAGTTGTAATGCGCATTGCAAACCAAGAACTCTGCACGATGAAAAAGCAATGTTGTAAGCACGTATTTATGCCGTATATAAGGGAAATGTCACCGTGAACGTCGAGCCTTTTCCCAGTTCGCTTTCGCATCGAACGCTCGCATTCATTTTTTCAGCAAATTTTTTGACAATGGACAAGCCAAGCCCCGTTGAATCTTCCCCACCCGTCGGCATGGCACTGAGGCGCGTGAATTTTTGAAACATCCGCGTTTGGTCTTCGGCACTAATTCCTGGACCTTCGTCGCGCACGGAAAAGCGGATGGTACCTTCATTTAGCACAGTTTCTAGCCAAATATTTGTTCCGGGAATGCTGTATTTGATGGCATTGGAAAGAAGATTTTCCACGATATGGTGGCAGAATACTTCATCGCCCCAAATCATGTCGTGTGTTTGCGGAGTAACGTGAAGCGTAAGCTGCTTGGCTTCGGCACGGAGGCGAAAATCTGCCGCAATAAGCTCGGCTAACGCGGAGAGATTGAAAGGAATAATATTGATGCTGAGATTGCCTGATTCCAGCGCGTGCATATTCAGCAAATTGCGAATAAGATTACTCATTCGCGATGTCGCATTCGTGATTTCCCGTCCGAATTTGCGGTAGTCTTCGTGCTGAAAGCTCAGTTCCTCGCCGCTTTGGATAATATCGCCAATGCCGATAATTGCGTTCAAGGGATTCTTCAAGTCATGGACAATAATATCCAGAATCTCGCTTTTCTCGTGGTTTGCAGCCTGTAATTCTTCTAATGTTTTTGTCAGCGCGACCTTTTCTTCCGAAAGGAAGAAGTGGTCGAAACATGCGCGAATGATTTCTAGCAAATCGGCATTGCGCCAAGGTTTGGTGAGAAACCGATAGACATTCCCACGATTGATGCTATCGGTAATATCTTGCACATCGGTATAGCCCGTCAGCACAACCCGCACGGTTTGTGGCACATAGCGGATGGATTCCGCAAGAAATTCCGTTCCTGACATACCAGGCATTCGTTGGTCGGCGAGAATAACCTGCGGAATAAAGCCTTGTTTGAGTATTGCCAGTGCCTCTTCGCCCGAAGTTGCTGTTTTGACAGTATAATGCGATACAAACAGCAATTCGAGCGTTTTTACTAAATCTGGTTCATCGTCCACAATTAAGAGCTTTCTGTCGGAGAGCGCGTCGGTAGTGGCTTCTGTACCAGAGGCTTGTATTTTGAGCATAAGAGATATTCTTCTATAAAACGTATTTTGTTGTAAATTCTATCATTACGACATCATTACGACAGAAATATACAAAAAGATTGAGCAGCAAAAAAAACTGTTTTAGGGCGGAAATCAACCTCTTTTAAGAATTTATACATCTTTCAGCAAGTATGCTTTCAACTGCTCATACACGGGCGAAATGACCGTCGAGTGTTTGGTCTTGCGAGCGTACTCGGCGAGGCGTTCTGGCACAGCAACGGGCTTGTGCAAGACAGGCTCAATAACCTCACCAAACTTGGCAGGATGCGCTGTTGCGAGAACAATCGCGGTTGATTCGCGGTCGTTCTGCTCGGTGCGATATTGCTCCACCGCAGCATAGCCAACGGCAGTATGCGGACACATCACGTAGCCATGCGCTTTTTCGACCTGCACCACCGTTTCCAGCGTTGCTTCGTCGGCAATGCTATACGCGAGAACTTCCTTACGAATAGCTTCAATACTGCCATTGTAGAGCTTTTCAATGCGAGCAAAATTGCTTGGATTGCCCACATCCATTGCGTTCGATGGCGTTGCTACCGATGGTTTTGCCGTGTACACGCCAGATTGCAGGTACAATGGGAACGTATCATTTCGGTTGGAAGCCGCAATAAATCTTGTGATAGGCAAGCCCATCTGCTTAGCAAAGAGTCCGCCTGTAATATTCCCAAAATTGCCGCTCGGCGTGCAGAAGACAAGCCGCTCGCGCTCTTCTTTTGGTAGAAGAGAAACCGCGCGGAAATAGTACAAACTCTGCGGCAGCAGCCGCGCAATGTTGATAGAATTTGCAGAAGTCAGCGCGAGGCGTTGCATGAGGTCATTATCCTGAAAAGCAGTCTTTACGAGGGCTTGGCAGTCGTCGAATGTGCCTTCTACTTCAAGTGCAGCGATATTCCCGCCCATCGTCGTGAGTTGCTTTTCTTGCAATTCGCTCACTTTGCCTTTTGGGTACAAAATTATCACGCGAATTCCCGGAACATTCCAGAAACCATGCGCCACTGCGCTGCCTGTATCGCCAGAAGTAGCCACAAGCACGTGCAAATCGCCGCTCTGCGCATTGCTGGGCGTATTATTCGCAAGAGCAAACTGATTGCGTCCGTAGCTGAGTGCCCGCGCCATAAAGCGTGCGCCAAAGTCCTTGAATGCACACGTGGGACCATGAAACAGCTCCAAAGCGTAGGTTCTATCGGTGATTTTCACAAGAGGTGCGTCAAAAGTAAAGGCATCGCGAACAAGATGTTCCAAATCCTTTGCAGGGATTTCATCGCCGATAAATGCTTGCATGACGTGGTTTGCCATTGTTGGAAAATCCATGTCTGGCAAATCGCGAAAAAATTCAGGAGCAAGTGTGGGAAGGTGGTCTGGCATCCACAGCCCGCCATCATCGGCGAGACCTTGCACGGCGGCGTGAAGAAAGGTTGTGCGTAAAGAAGAAGAGTGTGTACTGTAAAGGCGCATAAATACTGAGCTTGGGATTAAAAGAGATTATGAAACTGAATATTGGAGAATCATTTGAAGAAAAATATCGTCAAAATAAACAATACGCAAATCACTCATCATCAAGGCGTAATGCGGGTTTGCGGCGATGTTGCTTTTTCGTAGCATTCCGTTTTTTCTGGTCTTTTTGCGATTGCACCACCGAAAAAGGAACTTTCGTTGGCACTCGCTCGGGCGCACGGTAGTTGGCTTCAGCAGCTTTTTGACGCATTCTTTTTATACACCGCATTTTGTTCAAATATTGCGAGCGTTCCGTTGTAGATTGAGCAACCAAGCCGCTTGGCAAGTGAATAAGCCGCACGCCAGTTTCTACTTTATTAACGTTTTGTCCGCCCTTGCCACCAGAGCGAAAAGTCTGCATCCGGCACTCGGAAAGCAAGTGTTCATCGGTATCGGGAAGGATGATAAGAGGTTGTTCCATTGCTAATGTTGGTAGTAATGTTGGGTTTGGTTGTTCGCCGTTGGTGGTGGAAGTGGAAATAATGGAAGTAAACGCCCACAAACAACAGTGTCTGTGCCATATTGCCACGAAGAAAATTTCATGGCAACATACCACAGACACTTCTTTTGCGCAACGATAATCTTTGTATTATGGTTGCAATTTTGCTAACGTGCTTAATTCTTCAACGATTCCAACAAAATTTCCGATACGTCCCGAACCTTGACATCATCGGCTTTGTCGGCAGATTTTACGCCGTCGGTCATCATGGTCATACAGAACGGGCAATTGACCGCAATCGTGTTCGCGCCTGTGTTCATCAGCTCTTCGGTGCGTTCAACGTTTACGCGCTTGCCGTCATGCTCTTCCATGAACATTCGTCCGCCGCCTGCGCCGCAGCAGAAACCTTTGTCTTTGCTGCGCGGCACTTCGAGGATATTCAAGCCCGGCACGTTCAGAAGTGTGTTGCGAGGCGCGTCGTATTCGTTGTTGTAGCGTCCTAAGTAGCATGAATCGTGGTAGGCAACGGCTTCTTTCGAGACCGAACCGTTTGCTTTTTTCACGTTCAATTTACCCGAAGCCGTGAGGTCTTGGATAAATTGCGTGTGGTGAACAACTTCATAATTGCCACCAAACTGCGGATAGTCATTTTTCAGCGTGTTCAAGCAGTGCGGACACGTCGTAACGATTTTTTTGACGTTGTAGCCGTTCATCGTTTCTACGTTCATTTTCACGAGCGTATCTGCCAAATACTCGTTTCCAGCGCGGCGAGCGGTGTCGCCTGTGCAACGCTCTTCGGTGCCGAGAATGCTGAAGTTTACGCCAGCAATTTGCATGAGTTCAGCAAAGGAGCGGGTTACACGCTTTGCGCGTTCATCGTAGCTGCCTGCGCAGCCAACCCAGAACAGCACGTCGAAATCTGCGTTTTCGGCAACGGTTTGTACTCCTGTGCCTTCCGCCCAATCCGCACGCTCGCTGGAGGAAAACGCCCACGGCGTGTAGTTATTTTCCATATTTCCGAAAGCGGGCTGCACTTCGGGCGGGAAGTTTGCTTCCATGAGAACGAGCGAGCGGCGCATTTCCACAATCGCTGGCACGTGTTCAATCATCACGGGGCATTCCTGCTGGCACGCGCCGCAGGTGGTACATTGCCACAGTGCTTCAACAGGGATATAATCGCCGATGAGCTTTTTGTCAATAATTGCTTGTTCGTCGGAGGTGAGTTCCTGTCCCGCTTTCTGCTTCAGCACGAGCGGAGCTTTGTCCATCGTGCGGTCGTGAATAGCGACGATAATTGCGCGTGGGTCAAGAATTTTTCCTGTTTGATTTGCTGGGCAAACGCTCGTACAGCGTCCGCAATGCGTACACGTGTAGCCGTCCATGAGCGTTTTCCACGTGAAATCTTCAATGTCGGTCGCGCCAAATTTCTCAACGCCTTCTTCCTCGAAGTTGATAGGTTTTAAGCTGTTTGGATAGCCTAAATTGCCAAAGAACGTGTTCGGAAGCGAGGTGAGAACGTGCAAGTGCTTGGAATAGGGCAAATAATTCATAAAGCCGAAGACCAGCAACATATGGCTCCAGAAGAACACCTCGAAAATCGTATGCGCCGCCGAAACAGGAATGATGCCCGCTACAAGCGACGACACGGGACGCACCGCCCATGAAAAATCTGCACCCAAGGCAACACGCGCTGAGTTTTGGAGCAAAATTGAGGTAACAATGCTGAAAATGGTGAGCAAAATTACGCCCGCTTCAATTTTCTCGCCTTCCACCTGCAACCGTGCGAGTTTGGTGATGTAGCGTCGCCAAATTGCCGCCATTGAGAGTATCATAATGACAGCGCAAAAAATGTCAATGAGCAAAGTCATTGCCGAATAAATCGGACCGAGAAAATTCAGCGACCAACCGTCGTGCAAGCCTTCCAGAATGCCCTCTGCGGCGGAGGCGAGCAGCACCAAAAAGCCCCAGAAAATACCCGCGTGAATTGGTCCTGCGACTTTATCACGCAAAATTTTACTTTGTCCAAATCCGACCTTCAGCAACAGCCCAATACGCGCGGGGATATTATCTAAGCGGTCTTCGGGCTTGCCGAGTTGCAAATACGAAATGAGGCGACGCACGTTGAAGGCGATTCCGCCAAACGCCGCACCCAAGACGAGTAAAAACACGATGTTCTTGATTCCCATACCAACTCCTCTTTTGAGAATTGAAATTAAAAAAGTTTATGTTGTCGATGTTTTAGAATGACGTATTCTGCGCATTCTGCCTTTCCTTAGCTTTCTGGGTCAATACCGAGTGCGCGAAGTTTTGCTGCGAGGCGTTCTATCCTTTCGCTATCTGTTTCAGCGTGTTTATGCTGCTTTTGAGTGTGTTTATATTTTTCTTCTAAGCGTTTGCGCTCGGCGCTCAATTCTTCCAATTCTTCCAATGCCTTTTCGTACAGAAGACCGATTCTGATAAATTCCTCAGTATTGTCTGGCTTTGCTGGCTTATCGGAATCGGGGTAAATAATCGGTGAAGTTTCGTTGTGAGACGGCATAACAACTCCTTATTCCGCATCGCGGTGAACCGTTTCAGGCGCGAATGCGGGCAAACACACCGCAATATACTCCGCGCCATCGGGATGCGGCGTACTATACCGAACCCACTCGTTTGGATGCGTGATAATTGCTTGTCCTGCCTTTGCAACAACCGTCCCCGTGCGTGATTCTACCTGCATTTCACCACGCAACACAATCGTGAACTCGGTAAATTCTGGCGTTTGCCCGGGTTCGACCCAGCCAGATGGGCTGGTCATTTTTGCCACGCTTACGCCGTCGGTTTTGGAATTTACCCGCCCGATGTATTCTTCAATGCGTTTCGGTTTATTTCCTGCGGCGTGTATGATACTGGGTGCTTCGATGAGAGTTGGCATGATACCTTGTGTGCAGATAGATAGTGAAGAAGAATAGTTGATATGCAAACTATTTTTGTAGAAGAAGTAATCTACGCAAAGACGCGGGAAAATCCAATCGGAAATGCGGGAATGGCATCCTAAAAATGCACATTTATTGCACATTTATCCCTGAAATCCTGTTCCTTGTCCCATTTTCGCCGCTATGTTGAGGCTTTTTCGTATTTTCCGTGCTGCGTTGTAGCGGCAAACGTATCGTATTTAGTCAGGGTATTTCCCGTTCCCGCCCAAGCGGCTGTTATCACCAGCGCAGTAGCCGTCCGGCGGGTGCGTCGCTTGCACGGCACTCGCCGGATGGTCAAGAAACCGCCCGGCGAGGTAAAATAGCCGCCCGACCATGCTGCACTTTTGACCATTCTTTGCTCTGTTGTTATGCTGTGTGTTTCTCTCTTTCGGAATGTATTTTTGTTAATTCTCCTCCAAGCCGCATCATTCCTTGTTGCGGGCGCACAATCTTTCACTGTATTTCAGGCAGATGCAGGCGCCTATCCGCTCGTGAAAGCACAGTTTTACGCGCTTTCCGCCGATGGTCGCCCGATGTTGAACCTCACCAATAGCAATTTTTCCGTCCGCGATAACCGCACCGATGACCGCCAAATCGTCAGCATTGAATATCCGCCAGACACAAGACTCCGTGCGGTTTCGGCGGTGTTGGCGGTGGATGTTTCTGGGTCAATGGCGCAAGAAGAACGTATGAACTTTGCCCGCGATGCCGCCACCGACTGGGTGCGCACCATGCCGCTCGACCTTTCCGAATGCGCACTCACGAGTTTCGACGACGATAGCTACGTGAATCAAGATTTTACCCAATCTCGCCCACGCCTACTATCTGCCGTACAAGCTCTGAAGCCCCTCAACGGCACAAACTACGACAAAGGTTTTTTGCAAAAATTGACGGGATGCCTGAACGTAGCGCGGCGAGGCACGTTCAAGCGTGTGGTCGTGTTTTTGACCGATGGTTTGGGCGGCGGCGTACAGTCGAACATCGTCGAAGCGGCGCGGCGCGACAGCGTGAGTGTGTATTGCATCGCGCTTGGCTTGAAAATGCCGCTCATTTTGAAAAATGTCGCCGACAGCAGTGGTGGTGCGTGGTTTGAGAACGTTACCTCGCGCGATGACCTTATTCGCATTTACCGAAAAATTTTATACGAAACGCAAAACATCCAACCTGCCACCATCACCTGGAAGACAGGCGCAGCCTGCTTTTCAAGCCGTACCGCGCTTGTGAGTGTGCGCTCGGCGGAAGGAGAATTGCAATCCACCATCAAATACGACACGCCGCCCGTTTCGCTCGTCCGCCTTCAGGCACAGCCGCGCTCGGTGGTGTTTCGAGAAGTAGCAATCGGTAACTCGCAAGGGCAGCGCATCACGCTTCGTGCCTTGTATCAGCCCGTTACCATTACCGCGATTGAAACAAATAATCCTGAGTTCAAAATTGCTGGCATCCAGCTTCCCATCACGGTTTCGGCGGGAACAGTGACGACGTTTATTGTTGGATTTACGCCGCAAGATTCTACGCCGCAAGTGGGGCGCATTGACATTCGCACTGCCACCTGCGACCCCGTTTCGCTCTATGCCCGCGCCACGTACAGCAACAAACAAGCGGCAGCCACGCAAACACTCAGCATTACTGCGCCCTCAGAGGGAGATGTGCTGTACGCGGGCGCAGATACGGTGCTTGCGTGGTCGGGAATTATGCCCTCCGAAGCCGTTGAACTAGAATACAGCACCGATGCGGGTTCTACGTGGAAAAATATCACCGAAAGCGCGACTGGATTGCGCACCGCATGGCGTGTTCCGTCCGTAGCGGCGGGTGCGCTCGTGAACGGTGACCGCTCGCGTCCGATGCGCGTGAGAGCGCGTCAGGTCTGGCAAATGCCCGAAGGCTCAAGTGAGCCAGATATGCTGCTGGATGCGCATTGGGGTTCGATTTTATCCGCAAAATTCAGTCCCGACGGCACAAAAATTCTTACCGCCAGTGCCGATAGAACCATGCGTCTCTGGGATGCGTACACGGGCGTTTCGCTTATCACCTACGAGGGGCATACTGCGCCCGTTGCCGATGCTTCGTTTAATGCCGATGCCACGCGCATTGTCTCCGCCAGCCACGACAATACCTGCCGCATTTGGGACGCAGAGACCGCGCAAATGCTGGTTACAGGCTATGGTCAAGGCTTGAATCAAATGTTTTTTTCGCAAATGAAAATGACGGGTGCAGAACGTTTGCAATTCGCCAGCACGGACAGCCGCAAGTTTTTCAGCGCAGTTTTTTCGCCCGACGGCAAAGAAGCCGTAACGACAAGCGATATTGGAATGGCAGTACAGTGGAAATCAGCATCTATGCGCCCTGTGGGGTTTGTTCGGCAAGCGGGCGGTTCGCTGTATTCGGTGCGGTATAATCAAGCAGGAAATAAAATTGTAACTGCTGGTGGCGACTTCTCTGCGCGGCTTTGGAGCGTGCAAGGACGCTCGCCAGAACAGTCGTTTTTCGGACACACGGCGCAAGTTCTTCATGCTGCCTTTAGTCCTGATGAGAAGAATATCGTAACTGCCAGCGAGGACGGAACGGCGCGGGTTTGGGACATAAAAACTTCGCGTCCGCTCTTCACCATGGCGCACCGCGCATCGGTCTGGTCGGCGGAATACAGCCCCGATGGAAGGCGCATCGTTACTGCTTCGCTGGACGCAACCGTCAGGCTCTGGGACGCTCGCACGGGTAAGCAACTCGCCGTTTTACGCGGCGCAAGCGAGGATAAACTCGGCTTTCAATACGCCGAATTTAGTCCCGACGGCAGCCGTATCGTGGGTGCGGGCATCAACGCAGTTGGAAATATCTGGGAAATTGGCGGCGGCTTTTTGCAAGAAGCGGAATCCAAAACGTTTCGTGTGATTGCGCCGCAAGCAACGGTGCGGGATGCAAGCATGGGCGGCGTTTCGCTAGGCGCAGTAAAAGATTCGCTCGTAGCAATACTTTCCAACCCCGATAAATCTGTTGTCCGCGTGATGGATGCTCGCATTGTGGGCGCGAATGCAGAAGATTTTTCGCTCGTTTCGGGCATTCCACCCTTCGACCTTGCTTCTAATACAACAAAATCCCTTGAAGTCCGCTTCCAGCCTCGCGCTACGGGCAATCGCACAGCAACACTGGAAATTATTACGTGGACGGACACTCTCCGCGCCAAACTTACGGGAGAAGGACAGCAACGTCTTCTACAAGCCGCACCATTACTGGAGTTTGGGAGAACACTGGTCAATAAACGCAAGGACACTACGATAACACTTTTGCGCAATATTGGCACGCAAAGCCTGACCATTACTCGCATTCAGGCACTTGGTCCGAACACCGAAGCCTTTAGCATATCGTATTTGCTGAAGCGTCCACCATTTACGTTGCAAGCGGGCGACAGCGTGAGCATTCAAGCGAGTTTCACGCCGAAGAGTAAAGGCATTGCGAGCGGTGGCGTGAAAATTGAGATAAAATCTGATGCGCAAGGAAGCGGGAAGCCCCTTCAGGTCTTGTTTGTGGGCGATGGCGTTACGCGGGCAATGCAAGCGGAACTTGGCGCAGAACTTGTTTCCTTCGCTACTCTCGGTACTGCTTCTGATACTGTTGGCAATGTGGCAAAATCAAGCACACAATCAAATACGTTGCGCATTGAAGAACTCGAAACCGTGATGGTACGCCCCGTGCTGAATTACCTCTTTTTCGACGAAGCAAGTGCCGAAATTCCCGCACGGTATCGGCGTTTGCTACCAGATTCGACGCAGTTTTTTCAGGAAAATACGAGTGATTCGCTTTTACGCACAGCGAACACTGCACAAAACCTACAAGCCCAGCCACGAAGCGTCTCAGGAAGCGGCTTAGAAGGATATTACGATATTTTGAATGTCTTCGGCAAACGCCTCCGCGAGCGCGTCAATACGAGCCTCAAGATTATCGGCTGCAATAGCGACGACGGCGCGGAAAAGGGAAATACTGCGCTTTCTCGCAAACGCGCCGAAGCTGTGCGCGACTATGTGCAAGCAGTGTGGGGAATTGACGCGCGGCGCATCAGCATTCAAGCCAGAAACAAGCCAGAACGTGCCTCGAATCCGCTTGACGCGGACGGTGCGGCGGAGAATCGTCGTGTGGAGTTATTCCTTGAGCCGCAAGAAGCAATGTCCCCGCAAGCAAGCAATGAAGCGATATTCACCGCAGAGCCAAGCATGGTGAGGCTTTCACCGCGTGTGATGTTTACAAAAATGGAGGAACAGGAAGCAGACAAAGAAGAAACTATCAATGAATGGTCAGTAGATATGATGCTTGGACAGCGCATCATTACAACACTTTCTGGTACTGGCGCACTTCCCGCCACAATAGATTATCGCCCCACAAGCGCGGAATTAAGCCGCCTTGCCGTGATTTTTCAACAATCACCTTCACCAAATCCTCCCCTGCGTTTTCGCCTTCGCGCAAGTAATGGTGCGGGTGAGAGCGTTGCTGCCGAAAGTGCAATGATTCCTTTTAGTCTGCACACCTTGAAAAATAAACGCTTCGCCGACAGCACCAATACTCGCTTAGAGCGATTTGCCCTCACTTTTTTCGATTTCGACAAAGCAAACGTCAGTCCACAAAACGCACTCATTCTCAATCTCGCCAAAAGCCGCATGAATACTGGTACTGAGGTAAGCGTTCTCGGCTACACCGACCGCATGGGCGATGCCGCCTACAACAAACGTCTCTCCACCGACCGCGCCACTGCTGTTGCCGCAATGATTCCCGCGCTGCCCGCGCAAAGCAAGCAAGTACGCGGCATTGGGGAATCTATTCTGCTGTACGACAATTCTTTGCCCGAAGGACGGTTTTATTGTCGCATGGTGGAGATTTTCTTGCGCAGAAGTTCTTCAGAAAAGTGAGACCCTCAATAAGAATTGAGAGCCTCACATTTTTTTGTTCACGGGCTTCGGGACTAGCGTACAAGCGTGGTTTCGAGGGAATACTCGTCATCTGCCGCAAGTTTTATGGGGTCGGCATTAAGTGTGCGCGGATAGCCGTAAATGGAATCGTATTTCACCGTAAAACTCGCATCGCTGCGGGTTTGTAGCTGGCGAATGGCTGTAAACATTTGCTCAATACTTGTACCAAACCGTGTTTCTATGGTTGCGCCCCGCGTATCCCGCGCCGTTACTATCTTTCCGCCGCTATCAACCTGCAACGTAAGTGGATAATTGAGAGGAGCGCAGAAACAACTTCGACGCTGCGAAATGGTATAAGACTTGATATTATGCGCCTTCCAGCGTGCTTCTGCTTCATCAACAGTCGCAAAATTGCGTGGCGTGGAAATGACATTATCATTGCAGGAAATTACGCTCCACGCAAGTAGTCCCAGCAATGATGCGGTAACGCGGCTTTGAATTATTTTCATAGCAAATACTCGGAAACAAAAGAAACATCGGTGTTTGCTAGGGAAGAGGCAGTTGGTGGGAAAAAGTCACATTATTCCCACTCATTTCATTACTCCCACTCAATCGTTGCCGGCGGTTTGCTGGAAATATCATACACCACGCGATTGATGCCGCGCACTTCGTTGATAATGCGATTAGAAATGTTCGCCAGCACTTCGTAGGGCATCGGATACCAGTTTGCGGTCATGCCGTCCACGCTAGTAACGGCGCGGATTGCGCAGACATTCTCGTATGTTCGCTCATCGCCCATCACGCCGACGCTTTGCACAGGCAGCAGTACGGCGAAGGCTTGCCAAATTTCATTGTACAATCCTGCTTTGCGAATCTCCTCAAGATAGATTTCATCAGCCTCGCGGAGGATATTGAGTTTTTCGCGGGTGATTTTCCCCGGAACGCGAATTGCCAAGCCCGGACCCGGAAACGGATGACGCTCAATAAACCAATCCGGAATGCCCAAAAGCCGCCCCACTGCTCGCACTTCGTCTTTGAAAAGTTCGCGGAATGGCTCAATGAGGCGCAAATTCATCTTCTCTGGCAAACCGCCCACGTTGTGGTGTGTCTTGATTGTTACCGACGGACCTTTGAAGGAAACCGATTCAATTACGTCGGGATACAGCGTCCCCTGCGCAAGGAATTGTGCGTCATTGAAGCGTTTTGCTTCGTTCTCGAACACTTCAATAAACGCCGCGCCGATACTTTTACGTTTCTTTTCAGGGTCGCTGATGCCTTCCAAGCGGCTCAGGAACAGGTCGGACGCATCAACAAAATCAATACTCATGGAGAAATGTTGCTTAAAAAGCTCAATAACGGTGCGGCTTTCGTCCTTGCGCATTAAGCCATTGTCAATGTGAATGCAATGAAGCTGCTTGCCCAATGCTTTGTGCAATAAAACCGCTGCAACCGTAGAATCTACGCCGCCAGAGAGGGCGCAAATCACACCGCCTGTACCAACTTTTGCACGAATATCCTCAATTGCTTGTTCCATAAATGAACCCGCATTCCAATCGGCGTTGCACGTGCAAATATGCGTGAGGAAATTCGCCAGCATCCGCTTCCCATCAAGGCTGTGATGCACTTCGGGGTGAAATTGCATTCCGTAAATATTGCGCTTGGTGTTTTGCAGTACGCAGTATGGAGCGTTTTCGGTCGTGGCGACAACTTCAAAACCCTGTGGAATGGCGGTAAGCGAGTCCCCATGCGACATCCAGACCTGCGACTCATCAGCAATTCCCTCCAGCAATTTCGATTCCCCAACAATACGCAAATGCGCCCGCCCGAACTCACGCTTGGCAGCTTTATCCACCGCGCCGCCTTGTGTATGGGCGATAAGCTGCAAGCCGTAGCACAAGCCCAGAACGGGAATTGCACGCGCTTCGGCAAACGCAAATACGTCGAAAGCGGGAATTGGTGCGCCTTCTGCGTACACGCTAAAGGGACTGCCCGATAAAATAATGCCTTTAGGCTGCAAGTCTGCAAGCGTTTTTTCGGAAATGGTGTAGGGATGCAATTCCGCATAGACACCGCATTCCCGCACGCGCCGTGCGATGAGCTGGGAAAATTGCGACCCGAAATCAATGATAACAACGCGCTCTGTATGCGACATAGACATAGGTTTTGTGCTGGATGGAGAAGATGAATGTGAAATAATGGAATACCAAACTTACAACAAAACCTCTTTCGGCACAAGATTGTATCACAAGAAAACCCTTCCTTGCTGGTTGGTGCGTGTTTTTGTATTTTGCACCGCGCTTGAATGTAGGCGCGTCATGTTTCATTGATAAGATTTTCACAAATGGCGCAGACAGGAGTGTCTGCACTACCATTTGAACGAGATTTTATGCGACTTCGGCAGAACAGACACTCTTGTCTGTTCCATAAAATGAGCTTTTTGCGAAAGTCCTCATTGACAAACACACTTCCAGTAAACAAAAGAGCTAAGTACCTATTGAAAAGAAATTCGGTATTCTGAGCCAATAGCATTAAGGACACGGTAAACTTCGGTACGGAGTGCGGTGAAAGACTCAAAGGCTGCCAGACGAATCCAGTAATGCTTCATTTGC
>JAAFIV010000015.1 GCA_013298775.1 Ignavibacteria bacterium
CATCTTAAAAAATGCTCTTTCATCAGCAATTTCCAATCCGAATTTCAACTAGAAAATAGCTTGTTTTATCCTCTGTTTTTAGAGGCTATTTCAACGAATTTCAACTAGAAAATGGACAATCTCATATACTTTTCCATATCTTAAACTATTCTCACAGAAAACATCCATTCCTGTTTCATTAACAATCCAGTGACATGAGCAAGGGCTGACACATTTTTCTACTGCTTCAGTCGGCGGCGGCTCTATCGGCGGCGGATCTGGCGACGGCAGCGGAGGATTCACCACAGGCGGTCGTGGATTGTCACCATTACCTCCACCGCCTATACCAGGTGGAATGTAGTTTGGGTCGCCAGACGTCGGCGGGGGCGGTTGAATAATAGGAATGTAAATGGGAATAAACGGGTTATCGCCTCCTCCACCTCCGCCAGGAGTAAAGGGTGGCGGGGGCTGTGGAGCCCTTGGTCCGCCAGGCACTGGATCTTCCAAAGTTCTCGGAGTTTCCTCTACTACACGCTTTTGTGAACTTCTTTTCTGCACCTTACCAAAGCCTCTCTGCGCAAACGCGCTTTCGCTAACACCAAACAGAACAAATGTGGATACCATAAAGACGGCAACGGCAGAAGGCAGGTAAAATGAAGCCTCGCTTTGCGCGTTCCGTCTCCTAAAAACAGAAAAAACCATACAGGTTAAAAGAAGGAGATGAAAAAAGGGCGTAATTCTTAATACTTTCACCCAAGGCACCGCCAGGAGCCTTACAAGAAGCAAAAAAGAAATACGCCCCGCTTGTAAGCGAGGCGTAACCCACGTCAGCATCCCTTGTAAAAATCTGGCGGATTTTGGGTGAGGACAACTGACGAGATTACGCGTTGATTGAGAATCTATGTTTGTGGCTGTCAAGAATTGCAGTAGGAACAGAGGAGTTGCACTTCAGGACAGGGAAGCAGTTTTCAAAAAGTAAGGAAAAATTTGTTTTGCAGAGTGTTCTTTGCGAACATTCAACAGAATGGGCGAAAATAAAAGTTTGGTGCTTTCTGTGCAAGAAAAAAATAGATAGAAGAGGCGGAAATGATTTTTACTTATACAATGTCGTTTTACGTAAGAAGAACTCGCCGGACGGCTACTGTGCTTGTGATAACAGCCGTCCGACGAAATATTCAGCTCATTTATTTGAACGACTTACCTTAAAAATATGCTATTTTATTCAGCATTCTCATTCCCACAAAACAATACTGAATAAAAAAGCATACTTCATCCAAAACACACCTCCTGCGCCTCCTCCAAAAAAGCCCCTTCCATGCCCATTTCCTGTAAACAAAAAATAACTACAATAAAATTTACTAAAAAATTTGATTTTGAACAAAAAACGGCAAAAATTATCCACAAAGCGTGTCTGGATAACTTTATTGCCCCAAAACTTTGCCTCAGATAGCACGTTTTTTGTTGTTTTGCATCGCTTTCAAATGAATCGGTGGGAGAAAGTGGGAGACGATACACGCTTTCCCGCCGAAGTGGGTGAAAGTGGGTTGAGATTTTCTATACTTCCAATCAATGCACATCAGCACGAAGCCATGAGTTTCTTCAAAGGACAAGAAACATACTCAATTGACGACAAAGGTCGCGTGAACGTTCCGACGAAGATGCGTAAAAGCATTCAGCCGGAAGCGGGCGATACCTTTATCCTCACGCGCGGCGTGGACAAGTGCATTGTGGCGTACCCGATGAACGAGTGGAAAGTGTATGAAGAGAAATTTGCCAAGCTGAATCAGTACAGCGAAAAAGACCGCTTTTTCCTTCGCATGATTCTCTCTTGGAGCGAAGAAGTAGAAATGGATGCCCAGCAGCGCGTTTCGGTTCCGAAGCGTCTGCGCGAGTTTGCAGGAATTGAATCCAAGGTTACGATTGTCGGTATGATTGACCACATTGAATTTTGGCAGCCAGAAGAATTCGACAAGTATTTGAACGCTCAAGCGGAATCCTACGAGGATGTTGCGGCACAGGTAATGTTGAAGTAATTGTTGAAGAAACAAACCGATAGGCAGGCAGCATGAAGGGCAAGCACAATAAACATCGTGAGAACAGAAAGCGCGTAATGCGCTCGGTGGATGACGAAACCGCGCCCGTGCTTGCTCGGGACGGAACGGCAACGGCAGAACGGAATGCTGGTGCGTACCACGTGCCAGTGATGCTGAAGGAATGTTGCGACGCGCTTATCACCGACCCAAACGGAACGTACATTGACGGGACGCTGGGCGGAGGCGGTCATACGGCGGAAATTTTACGACGATTAGACAAGGACGGCGTGTTGTTTTCTTTCGATGAGGATGCTGCAGCAATCGCAGAGGCACAACGACGCTTTGAAAACGAATTACGAAAATCCTCACCACAACTCATGCTCAGGCATGAGAACTTCTCTTTCGCATGCAGCATAAAAAGGGACGGGAAGCCCCAGGCGCAGAACAATATCATGGGGATACTGCTTGACCTTGGGGTTTCTTCCCGCCAGCTTGATACAGGCGGCATTGGGCTTAGTTATCGTGTGAACTCCCACCTAGATATGCGATTTGGTTCACGCGACGGGCTGCCGGTATCGGAGCTTATCGCCACAACGGGGCAAGGAGTACTGGAGCAAATTCTGCGCGATTTTGGCGAGGAACCATTCGCGCGGGCTATTGCGCGGCGGATTGTCGATGTCCGCCGCGTGGCTCCGGTTTTAACAACCTTCGACCTCAGAGCTATCGTTGAGGAATGTGTCCCGCCGCATTTGCGCCAGCAATCTCTTTCACGGGTCTTTCAGGCGTTTCGTATTGCCGTCAATAATGAACTTGGCGTATTGGAGGAAACGCTACGCGGCATTGTGCCACGCTTGGCGAAGGGCGGTCGTATCGTTGTGATTGCGTATCATTCCCTTGAAGACCGCATCGTGAAAAATGTTTTCCATGAGTGTTCACGACGCAGTATGCCCATAAATCCTGATGATTTCGATACTCCTGAGGCTGCGCGAGAAGCAATGATAAAATCCACTACCGTTGAAGTAGAACCACAACTGAAGATTCTTACCAAAAAGCCACTCACTCCGTCAGACGAAGAACTATCCTACAACTACCGTGCCAGAAGCGCGAAAGTGCGGATTGCGGAGAAAACGTAAGCAAGGTTTTAGTACGACAAAATCTTGGAAAAGCTGAATAAAATCAGGCTTCAGTGGCACGGACATTCTTGTCTGTGTTTTCCACCTGAAACCCGCTCCAACACTCACAGACAGGAATGTCTGTGCCACTACTGAAGATTTTTGCTATCGTACTGAGGATTCCCAGATAAACCCTCCCCACCACACTTTTCAGCGTGATGTTGTTTGCCTTTTCGCTAATTTTGTACCTGCGCCACAATTTACAATGTTATTTCTTCGGAAACCCGTACACACTTGTTTTTGTGCCGTCTTCGCGCTATTTTCTTTTCACCACTCATTACTTTCATTATGACTTTTAACCACACTATTGCCATTATCGGCGGCGGAAATTTAGGAGTTGCCATTGCGCAAGGCTTGATTGTTTCTGGCTTACTTCCTGCCGAAAAAATCACCGTTACGCGCCGTCGTACCGCGCTTTTGGGCGATTTGGCAAAACAAAAAGTACACATCACTGCCGACAACGCTGAGGCTATCAAGCAAGCAAGCATCGTCATTCTTGCCGTACAGCCGCAGCAACTCAACGAAGTGCTGAATGATATTAAAAAAGACATTAACCCGAAAAAACATATCGTGATTTCCGTTGCCTCTGGCGCGAGTATTGGTCAGATTTCTGAGGTCTTGGGCAAAAGTGTTCCTGTTGTTCGCGCCATGCCGAATACTGCCATTGCTATTCGCGAATCCATGACCTGCCTTGCCGCAGAAAGCGATCACCAAAAAGCACTCGGCGTTGCGCAGCAAATTTTTGATACCGTCGGCGCGACCGTGATTATCCACGAAGAGCAGATGACAAGCGCGACGGCGTTGTGCGCGTGCGGAATTGCGTTCTTCCTTCGCGCTATTCGTGCTGCCTCGCAAGGCGGCATTGAAATTGGCTTCCACGCCGACGAAGCTATCAAAATGGCAGCGCAAACCGCTCGCGGAGCCGCTTCATTACTGCTTGCTGGCAGCCATCCCGAAAGCGAAATTGATAAAGTAACCACGCCACGCGGCTGCACCATTGCTGGCTTGAACGAAATGGAGCATCAGGGCTTTAGTTCCGCGCTTATTCGTGGCATTACAACAGCATCGGACAAGGCAATGAATCTGTATGTTGCCAAGCCAGTAACGGCGAAGAATTAAGCAATAGCACAAACAAGATATAGCACAGACAAGATATAGCACAGACAAGAGTGTCTATGCTACCGAAGCCAGTATTTGCCTCAGGTAGCGCGAACACTCTTGTCCGCGTCACATTTGAATTTCATTCCTCAATTCCCGCGCTTATGCTTCGTTTCCTGAAATCCCGCATTACTCTTGTGTTTCTCCTCACATGCGTTGTTGCACAATGTCTAAACTGCCCGTCAATGCTTGCACAAAAGCAGATAGGTATTCAGAAACAACCCTTTGCCCATGCGCATATTCTCTACGTCAAATTCCGTGAGCAATCTCCTATGCTGCAAGCATGGCGCACGCACAACCGCAAAGGCAGTATTGATGAGCTTTCTGGCATTCTTGGCAAACACGACACCAAACCCTATTTGGACGATGCGAGCTACCGCGCCGCCGGAGAACGCTTGCAAAAGCACGTGTTTGAAACCGTTGGCGAGCAAAACCCCTATCCAATTCTGCAAGAGCTTTCCGCACGCTATCTGCAAGGAATGGGACGGTGGTGCGAAGTACAATTATTAGACCCACAACGCGCAGACCTCGCACCAATACTTGCCGCCAAGCTCGAAGCCTTACCCGATGTGGAAATTGCCGAATGCGCTCCCGTGCGCATTGCCGACAGCACAACCAATGACCCGCTTGTGGGTGCGCAGCAGCATTTACCACGCATTCGGGCATTTGAGGCGTGGAGTGCGGTACAAGCAGCATTACCACAATCGGACACAAGCCGCATCATTGTTGGCGTTGTTGATACGGGCTTTGATTACAAGCACGAAGATTTGCGCGATGCAATATTTATCAATCAAGGCGAAAGCGGTACAGATGCTTTAGGCAGAGACCGTCGCACAAACGGCATTGACGACGACCGCAATGGGAAAATAGATGATTGGCGCGGATGGGACATCGCGGGCGCAGATGGTTTGGGCGAAGACAACGATCCCTTCCTCACCGAAAACTCGCATGGAACGCACGTTGCAGGGATTTTGGGCGCGGTTACCAATAATAACATTGGCGTATCGGGCGCAGTGGGACTGAGTTCGCGCTTTCGTTTGCTTCTCGTAAAAGCTGGCGCGAATGCGAGTAGTCAAGTGATTTACAACGGCGCACGAGGCGTTCTTTATGCGGCAACCATGGGCGCACAGGTAATAAATTGTAGCTGGGGCAGCGCGACAGCGCGTTCCTTTGCCGAGCAGGAAACTATCGCGCTCGCACAACGCATGGGCGTACTCGTGATTGTAAGTGCGGGCAATGACGGTCGCTTTATTCCTACGTTTCCGTCTGTATACCCAGATATTCTGAGCGTTGGTTGGCTCAATAGCGACGACTCCCGCAGTTTTTCGAGTAATTATTACCCCAGCCTCAGTATTTCCGCACCCGGAAGCGGGATTTATTCAACTTTCGTCGAAAATCGCTATGGAATTTCAAGTGGAACATCTATGGCAGCACCGCAAGTAACGGCGGCGGCGGCACTTGTGAAATTGCGCTATCCCCGCATGACTGCTCCGCAAATCGCGCAATTACTGAAGTCCAGCGCAGACACAAACGATGCACTGCTTGGTAATCTTGCAGGATTATTCGGCACAGGACGCTTGAATATGTTGCGAGCAGTGCAATCACCCACGATGCCGTCCTTAGCACTGGACAGCTATACCGTAAGCGATGAAAACAATAATGGTTTGTTGGAATCAGGCGAGCGAATTAACATCAACCTTAGTATTCGTGCAGGTTTGGGAGCAGTAGAAAGCGGCTTTGTGGAAATGCGCAGCACCATTCCCGATACAAGTCGGTACCTCCCCTTTTGGGACGAGCTTCGCAAACAGCTTCCCGCCTTTGCCGCAAGCGATATTCGGCGCGGTGTGGTGAGCTTTAGCTTTCGCCTTACACGGACATTACTGGAGAATTTTGAGATTCCGCTCATTTTCAATTTTCGCTCGCAAAGCGGCACCCTACTTGGGCGCGACGGTTTTGTGCTGATTGCAAATCAATCCTACGCAACCATGCGCTTGAACAATATCGTAGCAACAGTAGGAACGACGGGGCGTTTGGGCTACAACGAGTATCCGCGCCGCACACAGGGCGATGGCGTTTTGTTCAAACCATTTCCAGAAGAAAGTTTGATATATGATGCCGGAATCATGGTAGCAAGCGGCGCGGACAGCCTTTCCTCATCGGTGCGGGTGAGTGCTTTTGAACGCGACCGTGCTTTTGTGCCGACTTCACTTGTGCGCCTTGTTACCGCGCCAGATTCCTCCTCACTTATCGCCAAAAGCACCTTCCAAGACCGCAATGGCGAGACAGATGCGGGCGTAAGCGTAGAGCAGCAAGTGTTTCAAAATCGTAATCCGCTTCAGCAAAATTCGCTTCTACATAGTTTTAAGATTACCAATACTTCCGAGCGCGATTTCTCGAAGCTCTTTGTTGGAATGTTTTTCGATTGGGATATTGGTAATGATGCAAATAGAAACGAAGTGTTCTGGGATGACACGCTCAAGGCAGGTTTTGTGCGGTTTTTGGGAAATTCTACCGCAATGGGACAATCTCCCCCACTGCCTGTTATTGCGATGCAGATGCTTTCGGGCGAAAAAACGAATTTTTACCCGATGGTCTTTTTTGATACCACCGCAAACGCGCCCACGCCAGAAACTTTCACGCGCTCGGCAAAATACGCATCACTTACAACCGGTATCATTCGTACACGCAAAGAAGGCGACGTGTGTGCGGTAATTGGTGCGGGTCCGATTGCGCTTGCCAAAAATTCTTCAACAACGGTGAGCTTTTCTTTGACTATTGGACAGACAATTGAGGAAGTACGGGCAATTTTACGGGGCGATACAAGCGCGGTGCGAGCTGTGCGCGTCTTCCCAAATCCCGCACAAAACCTCGTTTTCCTTGCGTACACCTTGCCAGAAGATGAAAGCGTTTCGGTGGAAATCGTGAACATACTCGGGCAACATGCAGCGCAGATATTGGAGAATGCACCGCGCCGCAAAGGAAGCAACCAAGAGCTTTTCAACGCAGAAATCCTCGCAAGCGGAACGTATTTAGTGCGTGTGAAAAGTAGAAGTGGTATAAAAATAGCACCACTCGTGGTAGTAAAATAAGGAGCAATACTGCAGTGAACTGTAGCACAACCCCTTTCATTGATAATTGATAATTGATAATTGATAATCGTTGAGAGCAAAATTTCTGAAAAGCAGGTAAAAACAAGTAGGGCAGGTGGAGAAAATCTAGGTACAAACAAAAAAGTAAAGAAAAAATTGGTAGTGTGGAAAAAAACTTTTATATTTGCGGTCTTCCCCAAAATTATTGTATTGCCTCTTCTTAGGCGAATATAATGATGCTTACAACGCAGAAAACATCAATAATTTCAAGTATTTTCAATCTTTTTTTCACATACCGTCATGGCTAAAACGCAGACATTCGGTGATAAATCGAAAAAAGTAAAAGACACCTCGCTGAACGTGAAAGTTATCAAAGGCTATCGCACAGACAAAGGTACAACCAAGTATGTAACACGCTTCGTAAAAGTTGCCGATGTTGCGCAAGTTGATAAAATCGACATCTCGAAGTAATTGTACGGAGTACACTTCGAGAGTTTTTAATTGCAATTTTCGTTTTTCACTGATTTCACCTTGTACTATGAAAAAAGGCATTCACCCAAACTATCACGCGGTTGAAATTGTTCAAACCGACAATACAACCTTTATCACTCGCTCGTGCTTCAAAAGCGACCGTATGGTGTTGGATATTGATTCTAAATCGCATCCCTTCTTTACTGGCAAACAAATGCTCGTGGATACTGCTGGACGCGTGGACCGCTTCAACAAACGCTTTGAAAAAACACAACGCCTCAAAGACGCAACGAAATAAGCCGCAGCGTTTCTTGGCGACGACTAAGGAACACGAGAGAAACAATTCATTCAATGTTATCCACGAATCGCACGAATGAACACGAATCAGAAGCCTCAACAATGGTGTCAAATTTGTGAAGATTCGTGTGATTCGTGGACAAAAATATTATGAGTTATTTCGCTCACATCCCTAAGCTAGAAAATTTTTATTATCATCGTTCATTGTCCTAAATCATGCGTAACAATAACCAATCGAACAACGCTAACTCGGTGTACGTCGGCGCACGCAATAAGCGTCAAGAAACGGCAAAGCCGCGTAAACGCCGCAACCCGCTTCGTGAATCGCGCTATGTTGATTATCTCGACGTGAAATTCCTTGACCGTTACATCAACGACCAAGGTAAAATTCTTCCTCGTCGTATCACGGGCGCAAACGCACACCAACAACGCCTTATTGCAGGTGCAATCAAGCACGCACGCCACCTCGCGCTTATCACCTTCGTTGAACAAGACGTTGCGTAATAAGCTCTCCAATGCTGCGTAAAATCTTGCTCTTCTCTAGGCTCGACCATACAAAAAAGCTATTCTGTACCACTTGTGCAGAGTAGCTTTTTTTTTGAATGCAGCCAATAAACACCGCAGAAAAGCTCAACTTTTTCCGCTTGCACACGTATATTTGGCGTGTACTCTTCCTTCGTTGTCAAAAATGTAAGCCCTCACCTCGCTCTACGAGCGACCCTCTCCCAGAGGTAGAGGGTAAAAGTTCTGTATCTTGCCCCTCTACCTCTGGGAGAGGGGTTGGGGTGAGGGAAAAACGCTTACGTTGATGATATTGATTCTTCCTTCGTTGTCAAAAAATTTACCAATGTATTTCACTCTGTTCCAAAGCATCAAAAACCTCGTCAGCATGGCGCGAAAGCACGTTGTTGTGCGATGTTGTGCCATTCTTGCGCTTTACTGTTTTTGCCTCGTCGTGCCAGAAAGAGAGATAGTTGCACAAGAAACAAAATCCATAGAAATACAATCCATAGAAATACAATCCGCAGAAGCAAGGAATAATGAGCTTTCCAGCCTTTTCTCCGCATCCTTTCTCGCGCCCGACACCACGCGCACCGAGTATGCAGGATTGTTCGTGCATTACATTTTGGGCGGCTTTAGCCCGCGCCTTGCAGATTATCCCGATAATTGGATAGCATCCTACACACCGCTTCGTAGCTCGTTTCGCACGATTTCCTTTGGTCTGAATTCCGATTCCCCTTTTCGTTTGCCCTTTCTCACCAAACGCCAGAACAACGCATGGTTTCAGGGTTTACGCTTCGGTGTGCAGATTGAAGCGCAGCTTTCGGATATTAGTATTGTTGAAAGCTCAGATTCTGTGCGCCTTGCAAACGGTTCGGTCTTGCGGGGCGAATTTCAGCACAGCGCGTTTGCGAACTTGCGCTCACTCGCTCTCACGCCAAGCCTCCGCTATACGCTCGCTTCAGGGCTGACAGCAAGCATTGGTGCGCGTTTGGGCGTAGTGAACAGTAGCAATATCCGCATGGTGGATACGATTATTGCGCTGCGCTCAGGAGGCACTGCGCCGCTTGCAGAGAATCTGCTCCGTCCTATCATTGACGACGCACGTATTCGCGGCTTGCGAGCCGATGAATTCAGCATTGTTGCAGGAATTGGCTACAACATTCGCCTTGATAAACTCCTGCAAATTCGTCCCGAAGTGCTTGCCAATATTCCCATAAAAAGCTCCAACGATTCCTCGCGCTGGCGAAACACCGCGCCGTCGCTGCGTTTTGGCGTGAGCGTGATGTTCAATACCGAAAAAGTTATTCCCGTGCCAGATACGACCTATATCCGCGATACCGCAATCGTGCTGGTGGCGTACAATCAAAAACCGCTTCTGCGCATTGTTTCGCGCCGCGTGGAGGTGCGTCCGGCGGAGTACCCAGAAGAGCCGCCGTCGGTGAAAATTGAGGAATCGTATCGGCGGGAAATTCCGAAGCCGAAACCTATCCTCACAGCCAGTATTGATGCGGAGTTCGCGCTCTTGCCGCCGCGTAAAAATGTGCGTGATAGCCTTACGCGGGAAGCCGTTCTTGCGAGTGCGCAATTTCGGCGCACACTCAGTTTGAATGCCGAAAAAACAGCAATCCGCTTTACGCCAATCTGCGCAAACAGCACCAATGCGAGCTTGTATGCAGATGCGTTGCAGGAATACTTTTCTGTGCCGCCTCTTAGCTTGCAACGCCTTGAAAGCAGCACCAATACTATTCTCGCTGATACAACGCTGCTTGTCTCCGCGCTGCCGTACATTCGCTTCACGCCGCGTGTGGTGAGTGAAATTTCCCTGAAAGGCACGGAATTACGCATTGTGCGCGAGCGTCCGCGTGGCAGAAGTGGCGTGGAATCATCGCTTGCTGGAAAAGCTGTGCAGAAAGAGTCTCCGCAGAAAGAGTCTCCGCAGGAAGCGCGGCGCATCACGCTTGCTGTTTTCACCGATACGAGCGCGAATGTTCGTGAGCAAGCAGGCAGCGGCGGCGGTGGAGCGCAAATTCTCTGGTCTCCCACGCGGCAGCCCGATATGTTTATTGCTCCAAACGAGCGTCTTTTCTATGCGTTTCGGGTGTTTGATGAGGAAGGCGCGGAAGCAACGGTGGATTCAGGTTCTATTACGCTTCGCACCGAACCAAACACAGGAAACTTAGGCGTAAAGCGGAGTATAGAGGTGTATGCTTTTGAGAACAATGTGAATTTAGCAGATTTTATGCGCTCGCTCATTGCGATAAATATTCAAAACGCCGAGCGCGTCTGTATTGTCCCGCCGCAAGGAATGACGGCACATTCAGGCAATGACAGCACAAAAAACGATGCAAATGAAATGCGTTTACGGGTGCAGCTTTTGGAACGGAGTTTGCCAAATGCAGAGCAGCAAACCTTGAGTATTTTTTCGCAATTACCTTCCTTCAACGCAAGTAATGGTGAGGCTTTTGAGGAAAGTTTATTGCAATCGCCCACGCGCCCACCCACTGCGCTTTCTGAGCGCGAACAACGTTTGCGGACAACGCTTGCGCAAATGCTGCTTGTTTTTGTTGAACGCCGCTTGTAGGCTTGGGTTTTGACTCTTTAGGTTGCGCGGTAATTACACTCGTTTGCCCCCTTTATCAAGCAGGGCTGCTAAGTGTCTCGTGTTTTCCCTCATCCCAACCCTTCTCCCAGAGGGAGAAGGGCAAGACATAGAGCCAATTCTTTACCCTCGCCCTCTGGGAGAGGGTCTCGCGCAGCGAGGGGTGAGGGGAGAATGTAGCAGCCCTGCCTTTATCAAGGGAGCGAATTCAACAGCGTTTTTCAACAACCAGCTTCTACGCTCTCTTCAAGGTAATCAGCGTAATTTCAGGCGGAATACCAATCCGCACGGGAACGCCCGTTGTGCCGATACCGCGATTCACGTAAATATGCTGCGCCGTACCATGCTCGCTCGCATACAAGCCTGCACACTGCCGATACAGCAACGATGCGGGACTTAGCTCCATACCTGCAAATTGTACGCCCATCTGCCCGCCGTGCGTATGTCCCGCCAACACGAGGTCAATGCTGAGTTCGTCGCCATTGGCGAGAATGCTGGTTTTTCCATGAACTTTTTTATCCCAAAACGTGGGGTCATGCGCAAGGAGAATCGTAGAGTATTCCGCAGAAAGCCCATCCAGAGACTTGTTCAAGTCGCCGTAGTTTTGGCGTAAGCCAACATTGTCAATCGCCGCAAGCTGAAGAATTTCCCCGTCAATGCTGAAGTTTGTGTTTTGATTCACGAGTAAATTCACCCCTGCCGCCCGCACTGCATCAAGCAACTCCTGATGCGAATCCCCGCCAACGTAATGGTCGTGATTGCCCAAGCAGCCCCACACGCCAAGCGGCGCGAAATCTCGCTTGCCAGCATTTAAGCACATTGCGTGAATTTCTGGCAAAATAATCGGCAATTCGTCCGCTTTCCAATTCACCCAATCGCCTGTAATCATCAGCATATCGGGCTTCAACGATTCCACAATGCGCCGCGCTTCCTGCATCGGCTGTTCGGAGAAAAACGAGCCAGCATGAAGGTCGGAAATTTGAGCAATGGTCAAGCCTTCAAAGGCGCGAGGCAAATTTTTAATGGGAATTGTTACTGGGTGTACGTGAAAATCGTACAAGGTATAAACAGCGTCCACTCCCAAGACCAGCACTGGAGCGGCTGCCAGACCATATCCTGCCAACTTCGCGCTTTTCTCCAAAAATGCCCGCCGCGAAAGCGATGCGCTGGAAAGCTGATTGATACTTGGCTGTGGCGTATTTGCTCTATCACTATTTGCTGTATCACTCGGAATGAAGAATATCTGCACAGTGCGAAGCATACGCACAGGAAAAGATAAACGAGAAATTTCGCCCGAATCCCGCATTGCAGCTTGCTTCCACGCATTGACAATTTTTCCTTTCAAGCGCACAATAACGCCCTTGCTCCAATCGTACACCGACCACACGCCGCTCACAACGCGGGGACTAAAATGCTTTTCAATCCAACGCATAATCCAATAGCCCGCAATCCCAGCAACGACGGCAATCTTGGGCATATACCAGTACGTGAGCGTCCGATGCAAAACCTTATTCAACAAACTTGGATGCAGCTCGGTTTGGCGCAAATACACAGTAAAGGGAAACGTGAAAAACAGCACCACGCCAAGCGCAATAGGCACACGATACCACCACGCCGACCAGCCGCGCGAGCGCACAAATGCTCGCCATGACAGTAGGACAATAAGGTCTAATGCGGTTTGCAGAACGCCAACCGAGATAAAAAACAGCAAAAGACGATATGAAAATTCAACCGACATGAGTACGAGAAAATAATGAAAAATGTAGCCCTCAGTTTGCATCTTCCCGTCCTACCGTTTCTGAACGGTAGAACGGGTTTCACGGTAACAGGGGTAAACGATTCCGGGAAACCCGCCGGACGGCAGCGTTCATGCACTCCTCAGCCGCCCGACGGGCAAGCGGTTAGTTGCTTTGTGATTCCAACACCGAAGCATCCAACGGCAGCCAGATAAAGAAAATAGAACCCTTCCCAAGCTGGCTTGTAACCTTGATTTTCCCTTTGTGCGCTTCCACAACCCACTTCACAATCGACAAACCCAAACCATGCCCGCCAAGCTCGCCAGAGCGCGATTTATCCACGCGGAAGAGGCGGTCAAAAATGAGGTCTTGGTCGCTTTCGGGAATGCCTAAGCCCGTATCGGCGACCGACACCAGCGCGGACTCATCCTGCTTGCGCAAGGAAACCGTCACTAAGCCACCATGCGGAGTGTACTTGATAGCATTGTCAATGATATTCAAAAATGCTTGGTGCAAGCGCACCTTGTCGCCAAAAATCACCACGTTGCGCTCTACGCTTGATTCTACGCGGATATTCTTCTCCTCGCCGAGCATCATTGCATCTTCGACAATATCTTCCAACAGTGCGCTTACGTTCATCACGTTTACATCGAGTGGGACTTGCCCAGAATCGGCGCGGGAAAGCTCCAGCAAATTTTTCACGACCTGCGACAAACGGCTTACTTCCTCGAGCGCGCTCGACAGTATTTCCTGATATTCTTCGGTCGTTTTGTCGGAATGCAGTGCCACTTCGAGTTCGCCCATCAAGATTGCAAGCGGGGTGCGGAGTTCGTGCGAGGCATCGCCCGTGAACTGGCGTATTTGCTTGAAGGAGCGTTCGAGGCGTTCAATCATCGCGTTCAGGGTGCGGGCAAGCTGCGTAATTTCATCATTCACGCGGCGTTCCGGCAAGCGTTGGCTGAGATTATGTTCGGTAATTTCCTCTGCAAGCTGCGTCATTACTTGCACGGGCTGGACGAAATATTTTGCTAAAAACCATCCGCTTCCCACCGCCAAGAGCAAAATAAGCGGAAGCGCGAAAATAAGCGAGGAAAAGAGTTTGCCGAGCGTGGTTTCGATTTCATCCACTGGATAGCCCACCGATACTTGCACCGTGCCTGTATGATACACAAACATCCGCAAACGCTGCTTGCCAAGCGTGAACTTCGGAACGGTATAACGAAAGGGAAACGTGTCGCCCGCCAGCATACCAACGGCGGGAAGCGGCAACTGGCGGACTTTCTGCTGCAATAAATTTTCCGACCGCCAAACAATCACGCCCGACGAGTCCGCCACTTGAATAAAGTAATTTTTCGGATTCAACAAAATATGCTCATACACCGCAGACCAGACCACATCTGCCTTTTCCTCGACTTGCACTGCCGTATCTTTCGGCGGCGGCATCGGTCCGACGAAGCGTTTGCGCTCTTCGGCACGAAAAAAAGCAAAATAATCTTTGGAAGCATTTGCGCGTCCTGCATTTTGGGTGCGTTGTCGGCGCAATGCTTTTGTTTGTGCGGCTTTTCGCAATGCTTCTGCCGATATTTCTTGTCCTGACAAGCCTTTCGAGGAATCCGATTGCACAAGATTTGTATTTGCCGAGCTTGTATTTATCGAACTCACAGCCTGTTTTGCTTTACGCGGACGCTCCGAAAGCGAGGGACGAAGCGGCTCGCGGGTTTCTTCCTGTTTTTTGCGAATGATGTAATCCAGCGATTCCGCCACGCGCTGCAAGGAAGAATCAAGGTTGTCGTTCAGTTCCTGCTGCACCGCCACGTATGTTACCACGCCAATAACCAGCAATGGCACAGCGACGATAGCCGTGTACCAGAGCGTGAGGCGAAGGCGGAAGGAGATTTGCAGCATGGACTGGGATTTTGGAGATTGTTCGTTACGGCTCAGGTCTTGATTTAGGAACGCGGACTTAGAGGACTAAATACATGATTCTTGAAATAAGCAACGATTATTGGAACGCGGATGAGGTCCCAGACTATCAGGATGTTGAGGACTTTTCTCCGTCTTCCACATCCTCTAAGTCCGCAAATCTGCGTTCTTTACTCACAACGTTCATTATCACTGCATAATGTAAGAATCATGTACTAAAGAAGACTTTTGAGGACTCAATGATAATTGCAACAAAGGTCAGAGTCCTGACCAGTCCTCAAAAGTCCTCTAAATCCGCGTTCCCTGACGAATGAAGAAGTTACGATTACGCACATAACAACGACAAAAAACCGCTCCATATCTTATGTTTGGACATGGAGCGGTTTCTATTTTTTGCCTTTGAAGCAGATTAGTGCGATTAAGATTTTTTCGCTGTTTCTACCGTTTTTTCAGCATCAGCTTTTTTGCTTGCTTTTGCTGTTTTAGGAGTGCAGCATTTGTCGCCGCTTTTGCTTGCTGTTGCTTTGTCTTTGCAGCAGGCTTTGCCGTCGCCATGCGCAAGTGCAGCACTGAAGGAAACAACTGAAATTACGCAAACCGCAACTAATGAACGAAGTGCTTTCATGTAAAAACTCCTATGGAATGTGGGAGAAATTGTGAAGTGTCGCCTGAAGATTGAATGCTAAAGAATCTTTCTTTACGAGCTTCAGAGGACTGAATTGCAATATACAAAAACTATGCGAACATTTGTTATTATACGCTCTTTTGTACGTTGCGGACGTTTATTTGTTACGGGCAAAAATCTGGCAGACGTAATATGTGTCGCCGCTTTTCACAACACCTATACCAGTGGCTGCATACTGCGGATTTTCCAAGTTTGCAACGTCATTATTTGTTTCCAACCACACACGCACCGCATCCAGCGAAGGGCTACCGCTTGTTGAGGTTACAACGGCGATGTTACGTTGCATTCCTTGTGTGTTATCGTAGGCATCCACGTCGTTTTTGCTGGTGAAACCTGCAAGATTCACGCTTGCGAGATTTGCTTGGAGATGACCTTTTGCCATCATTTCAGCGTAACGGCGGGCTGCATTCGAGAGCGAATCGGTTGTTTGTAATTCGCCTAAATGCAAGGATGCACGGTGATTATTCACACGTTCCAAAATACTTTCGCCAACATACTTTGGCATGGTGTATTTCGGTAATTCGATGGATTTGCTTTTTTGAATTTGGAATATCAAGCACACAATCACGACCGCAATAATGATGCGCGGTAACGTAACCAATTTATGTGCTGTTGTTGTCGTGGGCGATGTTGTTGTTGTCGTTTTCATAAACCGTCTCCAGTATTGTTGGTAATGCCCTCTATAATGTTCCAAAACCGTGCCAAAGTGCTTTTACTAGGTTTTATGCGGCTTTCGGGGCGAAAAGTGTCAAGAATGCCTGACACTTTTTTGTAAGACTTTGAAAAACGGAAACTAAACTTGACAGTTTATCCACCACATTGCCAGTTTCTGTCTCAGTTTGTTTCATACTACAAAAATGCAGAATGAGACAACGCCGTCCTAGTGTCCCGAAGTGAGATGTTTGCATGACTGAAAGTCATTGAAGGCTCTTACAAACGGTGCAGACAAGAGTGTCTGCACTACCGAAGCCGCATGAAAGCTAGTTCTGATGGTAGCACAGACACTCTTGTCTGCGCCACAGGACGCTACATTTATTGCGTTCACAGCTTGACAGCCTCACACAATACCGCATGAACGCTGAAGTATGTGGATTTATCGCCTATTTTTGGCTATATTTACAGCCCATCAATTAACCACATTTCACCACTTTCCCCGAAGCATCATGCCAACAGACACACGTACAGATACACGGATTATCCTCTTCACAGGAAAAGGCGGCGTAGGCAAGACCACAACTGCTGCCGCAACCGCGCTGCGTTGCGCCGAAATGGGCAAAAAAACGCTGGTTATTTCCACCGACCCCGCACATAGTTTGGGCGATGCTGTTGATAGGGAATTGTCGCCCGAACCGCAGGAAATCGCGCCAAATCTGTATGCGCAGGAATTGGACGTGTATTATTCCATGAAAAAATATTGGGGGAATGTGCGGATTTTGCTCTTGCAAGTCTTTCAATGGCAAGGGGTAAGCAATATGGTTGCTGAAGAATTGGCGGCACTTCCGGGCATGGAGGAAGCATCGGCGTTTTTGTGGTTGGATAATTATGTGCAGGCAAAGGAATACGACGTCATCATCATTGATAGCGCACCAACAGGCGAAACGCTGACGCTGCTCACCTTGCCGCAAACCGTGCAATGGTGGATGACGCGGGCGTTCCCCTTCCAAAAAACTGCGGTGCAGACGGTTGGTGCAATGGTGCGCGGACTCACGGGAATCCCGCTTGATAAGGGCTTTATGGAGCTGGATGAGCTTTTTAGTAAACTCCAGCGAATGCAGAAAACCATGACCAATCCTGATGTTGCGTCCATTCGCCTTGTGATGAATCCTGAGCGCATGGTTATTCAAGAGGCTCGGCGGGCGTACACGTATTTGCAGATGTACGGTTTTAATGTTGATGGCGTGGTTGTAAACCGCATCATGCCTGAATCGGGTAAGAAAGATTCGTTTTTCAAAAGCTATATCGAATCGCAGAAAAAATATCTGGTGGAGATTGAAGAATCTTTCGCGCCGCTCCCAAACTTTCGTGTCCAACACGCAGGACAAGAAGTCTTTGGGCTAGATTTGCTCAGGTCTATCGCCGAGAATTTGTACGGCGAAGTTGAAGGCGGCACCGACCCAACGACCTTCTTTTTCAAGGAAAAACCCTTTGAACTCGTGCAAGATGATAAAAACTACATTCTGAAAACAAAACTCCCTTTTGCCGAAGAATCGGACTTCGAGGTACGCCGCTTGTCGGATGAAATTATCATTCAACTTGGCAATCGCCGCAAGAATATCTTTTTACCACGTTTCTTGGCGTATTACACGCTTACAAGCAAGGTTTTATCGGGCGGGTGGCTGACGCTTACTTTTTCGCCGAATGCGTAAGAAATAGGAGAAAAAAAGTAGTTCAAGTCAATAGTGGCACAGACATTCTTGTCTGTGTTTGTCGCCTGAACTCCGCACCAACACTCACAGACAAGAATGTCTGTGCCACTGAAACCTGATTATACCAGCTTGTTAGAGATTTTGTCGTGTACAAAGGCACAAAATAAAAAAGCAGGGTGGATAAATCCAACCTGCTTCGGTTATCACGCTATTCTTGCACATTTTCCCCATCAATGATTGATGTGCATTTGTAGTTATTACGTCCCCTTTTAGTAGTTCCACATACTCTTTGTGAGAGTATTTTTCTATTCGAGCATCAAAAAAACTTTCCCTACACGCGTTTTCGTCATCGTTGTTCAACAAAAAAATCTTCCCTACACCTGTTTTCGTCAGTCTTGAATTCAAGAACTTCATTCAACAAAAAACTTTCCCTACACCTGTTTTCGTCATCACTTTTCGCCAGTCGAAGAGACAAACGTATCGCAGAAAATTTCACGGAGACGAACAAGAGTTTGTTGTGTGTAACAGCGTCGTTGTTCATGGTTCAAAATTACAAAAATGCGTTAGCCCAAAACAGTGACATATGTAACGGTTTTTCCGTTACATTCTCTGTATGCGGCATCATATCTTGCGTACAGGGCGCGATTTTTTTTTTGTTTTTAAAAAATAGTTGCAAAAAAGGTGTTTTGACCCTGCAAAAAATTCAAAAGGGCTAAAAAAAGCATCACATCGTGCAGATTTTTGTCTGAATTTTCCTGTGGAAAAGTGGAAAACCCTGTGGAAAAAGAAGGGAAAAGTGGAAAACATCGTGGAAAAGGTGGATAGAGTGTACTTATGCAGAAAAATCTTCCTGAATCAATTCCGCCGCCATCTTGCCAGACAAGGCTGCAAGCGGCACACCGCCGCCCGGATGCGACGAACCACCACAAAAATACAAACCTTTGAGTTCGCGGGAACGGTTTGGAGGGCGCATAAATGCTGCCATCTGGGAGTTTGAAGAAATGCCGTAAATGCTACCTTTGTTGCTGCGATATAAATCGTAAAAATCTTCTGGCGACAGCACCATTTCTGTATCTATTGCACTTTCGGCATCAATTCCCGCCTTCAGAAGCCGCTTCAACACTGCGCTGCGCATTCGTTCTTTCTCGGCTTCCCAGTTTTGACCATTGATGTAGGGCATATTGAGCAGAACAAACCAGTTTTCACCGCCTTCGGGGGCGTGTGCGGCATCACTTTTTGAGGAGATAGAAACATAGACCGTTGGGTCGCTGGGAGCGATTTTTTGCTCGAAAATTTGCCGAAATTCTTCCGCGTAATTCTCAGAAAAAAAGATGTTGTGATGCAGCAAATCCTTGTGTTCGCGCTTCATACCCCAAAGAAAGAGCATTCCTGAGAGCGAGGGTTCGAGCGCGTTTAGCTTTTTTTGCCGCTTTGGTAAGCTGTCAATCAAGTAATTATGCGCCTCGACGACATCGGCATTGCACAAAACATAATCTGCTGTCATTTTTTCGCCAAGCACCTGTACACCGCATATACGCTTGTTTTCATGCAGAATTTTCTCAATACTCGTGTTTGTATGAATTTTCACACCAAGCTGCTCTGCCAAGCGGTGCATTTCCTCAATGAGGCGATACATCCCGCCGCGCACGTAGAATCCACCAAAACCGTATTCCACCCAAGGAATGATATTCAACGTGGCGGGCGCACGAAATGGACTTGAACCGTTGTAGGTTGGGTAGCGGTCGAAAAGCTGAATTAAACGCTTATCGCTAAAATACTGAGTTACAGCGCGGTGGACAGTGCGCATGGAGTCAATTTCCCAAATGCGGAACAGCGTTGGCAAATACTTTGCTTTCAGCAATTTGCGAAACTCCTGAAACGGCGTAAACATGAACACATCGGCAGTACGCTTGTAAATGCGCTCGGTGTAGCGGAGGAATTTTTCGTATTGCTGTGCTTCCTCAGGTGAAGCAAAACTGTGTAATTCCCGCATCATTACTCGCTTGTCGGCGTGTGTGTTCAGGCGTGTGCCGTCGGGAAAGAAGTAACGGCAAATGGGTTCAATCGGCACAAAATCCAGCACTGATGAGCGTTCCACGCCAGCACTGGCAAAAAGTTCGTCGAATACAAACGGCATCGTGAGCAGCGAAGGACCAGTACCGAAGCGGTATTCACCCATTTCTCCTGCTAATTGCCGCGTGTTCAATTTCCCGCCAACACGCTCGTTTTTCTCGAATAATTCCACCGCAAAACCCATCGAAGCAAGGCGTATTGCGCCCGCCAAGCCGCCTATGCCGCCGCCGACAACGATTACTTTTGTTCCTTTGCCTGATTTTATGTCGTTTTGCATGGTTTTTCCTTTGCTATGCTTGAGAAATGAAGAATGATAAAAAAAGGCAAGTACCCGCATGAATACTTGCCTTTACGCTAATACGACTCAATTTATTTTATGAGTTCGACGGTGCCTTTCAATTCAACAACATCGCCAACAGCTACGCCGCCAGCATCCAATTTTTTGCTCCAAGTTACGCCAAAGTCTTGGCGGTTAATCTCGCCAAGCACCTTGAAACCCGCATGGAACTTGCCTTTGTTGTCTTTAATTACGCCGCCAAATTTTGCATCCAATTCCACCGTTTTCGTTACGCCGTGCATCGTGAAATCGCCAACGAGTTTGTATTTTTTGTCGGAAACTTTCTTCCATTCTTTTGAAACAAAGGTGATGGTCGGAAACTTTGCTGCATCGAAGAAATCCGCGCCGCGCAAGTGTTCATCGCGGTCTTTGTTGTCGGTGTTCACACTTGCGGTTTGGATGGTGACATTCACTTTTGCATCGGTGAAATCTTCTTTGTCGGACAAAACAGCAACATCGAACGAATCAAACTTGCCTTCTGCTTCCGCAACCACCATATGGCTGACGGAAAAGCTAATTTGCGAGTGCAAACGGTCGAACGACCATTTGGTGGTTTGCGCAAATACAGGCGCGGAAAACACGCTTACCGAAAGAACAACACTGCTTGCAACGCCCATAAACAGACGCTTCGTCGAAAAGTTTTTGAATAAATTCATGGAACTCCAATGAGATGATAAAAATTGGTTGTGGTCGGGTTGTATTGCGAATGACTGAACTGAACTGGGATTTTTTTGGATTTCTGTGATGAATGGGATTCTTGATTGCGTTATGCGAAAGAGCATCTTGAATTCAAGCATGATACAAATTCAGAACAACAGAAAAAATCCCAGTAATCTCAATCATCCTAAAAAGTCCCAGTCCAGATTTTAAGTCCCAGACCAACAACGAAATTATTTGCAATTTCAGAGAAAAACAACCGAAAATATTTTTTTTGCTCGAACAATCAGTATTGATGACGTTTGGAAAGGATTTCTATTTTCTCCATCAAGCTCGTTTGCACTAATTCAGGTAAAAAAGATTTGCATAGACGAGATAATTTGTTCTAAGTTTGTAGCAGTTGTTTGAGTTCTGTTCGTCGAACATTTGTTTAACTGCTCTGCGCAAGAAAACACCTCGCACTCAAAAAAAATCGCTGTACAATTTTCCTCACTTTTCCGTTTTCGCCTACTGCACCTTGTTTCCATTTCAATCCTTTTTGTTCAATTTCCTGAAAAAGGTTCGACAATGGTACACTCCCAAGTACAACCCAACGTGCAACGCCAAACGTGGCTTCATTCCGCGCTTCTTGCTGTTCTTTTTGCTGCACTTCTGCTCTGTGTTTCCGCTCTTGCTGCTTTTAGTCAAGGCTTTTTTAGTTCAGGCACAACAGTACCATTTGTGCGCTTTCCCGCCGATGCACGTTCTCACGCAATGGGACGCACTGGCACCGGAGACCGCACGAATCCTTATGCCGCGCAGTGGAATATTGCTGCGGCAGCTCCTCTTTTTTCTGCAACGTCAGAAGCCGCACCATCAGTAACGACGATGGATTCAGCAATGAGTATTCAAAAAAATCCTTTTCTCTGGGATACATCCGATGTTGTTTGGAAACGAAATAACCGTAATGTTTTTCTCTCCATTCAGCGACCAAGTTATATTACGAATAATGGCTTGCTCGCTGCCGTATCAGTACAGGGTTTGCGCATCGGTCTAGGGAATTTAGTTGTTTCAGGAAAGTATTTTGGAGTAGGAAACGAGATAAATGAATTCAGCGCGTCGGTGGGCTATGCCGTTACCGTCAGCTCAGAAGTGAGTATTGGTGCGCAGTTGAACTATATCCAATCGGAATTTACTCCACAAACACCACCGCTTACAACGCGGCAGCTAGGGCGCGGCTTCAGTGCAGATATTGGCGTTCTCTACACGCCAGAAATGCTTGCAGGACTGCAACTGGACAAGCGTGTTTCTTTTGGCGCGACGCTGAGAAATATGGGCGGAGCAGTAAGCTATAATCAATTCGCCGACCCGCTTCCCACCGAATTCCGAGCGGGTATTGCTGCAGATGTTGTGCGCGTGAGCGGATATCGGCTTACCATTCAAAGCGACGCAAGTATCGTACTTGCCAATCGCAGAGCGGGCGGCGACTTTGATACTGCTCCTACAGTCTTGCTTACAGGTTGGCGAAATCCCCTGCACATAAGCATTGGTGCGGAGTACGCTCATTACGAAACCGTCATACTTCGTGCTGGATATGTGGATGATTCCAACAGATTCACAACAAATCTTCAGCGCGTGAGCTTTGGCGGCGGATTTCATTTCGCGTTTGCTTGGCTAGATTTCGCATTGGATATTCCTTTCAACGGAACAGGTCTTGCTTCAACAATGACCTTCAGTATTCCCCTGAAAGGCTTGTAAATACGGGCTTTTGTGAGGCTCTCAATTCCTATTGAGGGTCTCACTTTCGTCCGCAAAAACTGACCTTTTTTCGCGCCAGACATTATCCACAAAAGTCGGAAAACTCTCCACAAATACACACACGAGCAGTGGAAAACATTGGGAACAACCGAAAGTTCGTGGGAAATATTTGTGGAGTGTTTCCACAAACGAAGAAGTCATCCACAGGGCTGTGGGTAAGTGCGAAATTATCCAGAACTTATTCGCAATGATATTTTGCAAGAGAAAAGAGCGAAAGATTGAGTATTGATGAGCTTTTCAAGGTTATTGAGAAAGGAGAAAATAAAGGTTATCCACTTTTCCCCATTTATTATTGTGGATTTCTCCTTTAAAAAATTTATCTCTTTTATACCCACAAGAATACGGGAACGCTGAACAAAGCGCGTCTTGCCTTACGGATGTTTTCTGTTCTTTGAAACAATGAAATTATCGTAGATTGCATAATCTCTCGTTAAGGTGTAGCTGTCAGACGGATTCTCTTTTCGTCTGGCGGCTGTTATCACAAGCACAGTAGCCGTCTGGCGAGTGCTGTGGAAGCGACGCACCCGCTGGACGGCAGCGTTCAATCACTCCTCAGCCGCCCGACGGGATACTGACCTAACATTTCATTACCCGTTCATTCTCCAAAGATATTCTCCAAAGATGTATGCAGAAGCCTTTTTCGACTATGCGCACCCTTTTAATGTTCCTCGTCATTGTTGCGTTTACTTTCGTTTCGCCAAAGAACGCGCTCGCCCAAACGCAAGAATATATGCGGGCTATGCGTGATGAATTGCAACGTTCCTTGCGAGAATTGCGCTTGCCGTCGCTAGAGAAACCGTACTACATTCAGTATCTTTTGAGTGATAATTATGCCTACACGGTGAAAGCGTCGTTTGGAAGTCTTACGGAGTCTCGCCAGAGCCGCGATAAACGAGCATCGGTCAGCCTTCGCGTGGGTTCTATCCAATTCGACAATACCAACTTTTTCGACCCCGCGCTTGGTTTCTTCGGTTCCAGCGACGATGAAGAACGCTTCAAATCTCGCTCCTTGCCAAATGAACTCGACTACACCACGCTGCGCCGCGAACTCTGGCTCGCCACCGATGCAGCCTACAAGCAGTCCGCAGAGCTGTTTGCCAAAAAACAAGCCGCATTGAAAAATCGTGTGCGCTTGGACACGTTGCCCGATTTTACCATGCTCGCACCAGCCACACTCGCTGATACGGTCGCCATTCCTAGCTTCGACGCGCCAGCGTTTGAGAAATTAGCAATGGAGCTTTCTGCAATTTTCAAGGAATTTCCCGCCATCGCTCTTTCCTCCGTAGCAATCGAGTATTTGCCGCACCGCGATTATTTCATCAACACCGAAGGACGCGAATACGTCCGAACTGAGCTTTTATGCGGCATTGAGATAACGGCAATTTCGCAAGCAAAAGACGGAATGCCGCTTGCGCAGGTTTACAGCACGTACAGCAAAACGCCACAGGGTTTGCCTACGCGGGATTCGCTCGTAAAAGCAACGCGGGCAATCGCTGAACGCCTTGCTGCGGCTGTTTCTGCGCCAGTCTTGCCAGCGTATTCGGGTCCAGTTTTATTTGAAGACCAAGCGGCGGCAGAGATATTTTTGCAAGCCTTCGCACCGAATTGCGCAACGCAGCGTGCGCCCGTAACCGAGCGTGGTATCAGCGATTCACCGCAAAATGCAGCATTTCAAAATAAAATCGGTGCGCGGGTCTTGCCAGAATTTATGTCCATCCAAGCCTCGCCAAAGCTGGCAAATGCTGGTGCGACGCAACTTGTGGGCGCGTATTCGATTGATGATGACGGCGTTCCCGCCGAGACGCTCCAACTTGTGAAAAATGGCTACTTGAAAGCTCTCATGTCCTCACGCGCTCCCACGCGCCGTGTAAAGCTCTCTAACGGGCATAATCGCGGTGGCGCGGCGATGTTCAGCACGATGGAAATTTCTGCTACGAAAGAGCGCACCTTGCCACAGAAAAAGCTCCGCGAGCGCATGATGCAGCTCTGCAAAGACCGCGAACTGCCCTACGGAATTGTTGTGCGAAAAATTTTGAACCCAAATATCCTGATGACCACGCTCTACAACATCACCGAAGGCGATTTCCCTTTTGCTCGCACGCCTGGACAAATGAGTGCCTTGGAAGTCTATAAAGTGTTTCCGAATGGCAAAGAAGAACTCGTGCGCGGATGCGATGTTGCGGGTATGACGGCACAAACCTTCAAGGATATTCTCGCACTCGGCGACCGAAAATTTGCGTATAACTGCTATGCACTGCCCGTAACGCCCTCCTTCTACTCAGGAGGCGCACAATTCCTTGCCTCGTCGGTGATTATTCCCGCGCTGTTGTTTGAAGATGTTGAAATCCGACCGATTGAAGATGATTTCACGAAACCGCCGATTTTGCCGCATCCATTTTTTACGAAGAAGTAGTATTCGGTACGATTTTTTGCAATGATTATGAATACTCAAGACTTACAAAGCCTTGTAGTCATGCCGCTTCGAGAGGTTTTTTCCCCGACGCGCATCATCCTTTTTGGTTCTCACGCTTGGGGGAATCCCGATAGCAGCAGTGATGTTGATATTTGCGTTCTTGTGCGCTCTTCAGAGATTTCACCTCTTCAACGAGCCGTCGCAGCACATCAAGCACTTGGCGCAATGCCGTTTGCAAAGGATATTCTTGTTCAGACCGATGCAGAATTTGAACGGTACAGCACGGTGAAAGGAACGCTTCAATATCGCATTGCCCACGAAGGACGAGTTCTGTATGACCACGCCGTCTAATGCACGTACGCCACACGAAGAAGCCGTGCGTGAATGGCTTGTAAAGGCTGATAACGATGCACGTTCCGCAAAAGCCCTTGCTGCTCTCTCTCCGCCAATTCTTGATACGGCGGGCTATCACTGCCAACAAGCGGCAGAAAAAGCACTCAAAGGATTGATACTGTTTCATCATTTGCCATTGCTCAAAACACATGATTTGACGCTGCTTGTGCAGACATTATCATCAGTAGAGCCACAAGCTGCATTTCACGTTCCTGCCGCCCAATATCTCACGCCGTTTGCGACACTGTTTCGCTATCCTGCGGGTGGCGGCGTAAACGACCCAACTCCGTCCGAATTTGCGCAAGCCTATCATTATGCAATGGATATTGTGCAGTTTGTTCATGCGGTATTGCCTGTCCATATTCGACCATAAACTGAGTATTGATGACCTTTTTGAAGAATACAGTTAGCCGCATACATCTGTTTTTTCGTTGCTCCATTTTCATTATCGCCCAACCATAATGAGTGTCTCCCTTGCATTCTGGAATTCCCCCGAAGGTGCATCCTTACTGCATTCTGCAAAGGAACAACTCTCGCTTTCCAATAACGACACACTCCGCGCTGGAACGCTTCTCCGCAAACAATTTTCCGCCGTGCCGCCAGAGCGCGTCGCTGCTGCGCTTGAGTGCATTTTGCTCCGCGAAAAAGCTGCCCAGTTTGGTGAATGGACGCAGCGTGGTTTTTTTACAAAACAATCCTTAGAACAAGCAAGTACGCCACGCATAGCCGAGCATCACGCAACGCGCTTTCGCGGGCGCAAGCATTTGGTGGAAATCTGTACTGGGTTGGGCTTTGATACGGCAGCGTTGGCGCGGGTTGTGGAGCGCGTTACCACGATTGAGGTAAATGCGGAACTGGCTGCGCTTGCGCGGCATAATCTCGCAGCGCAAGGCATTCACAATGTGGAAGTGCTTGAAGGACGCGCCGAAGATATTTTACCAAACCTTGACGCAAGCACTATTGACGCGCTCTGGAGCGACCCCTCGCGGCGTAATTCACACGGCGAGCGTATTGAAAACCCTGATGAATACCTACCTTCACTGGCATTTGTGCAAAAGTATGTGCAAAACTGTGTGGAAAAATGCGTGGAAAACTCTGTGCAAAACCGTGTGGAAAGGTATGTGGAAAAGCCTGTGGAAAATGTTGTGAATAACGTAAAAACTCCATTTTACGCGGGAATCAAAATTGCCCCTGCCGTAAACATCACTCCCACACAGCTTCAGGGCTGGAAGCGCGAATGGATAGGCACGGGCGTTGGCGGCGGACAATCTGCTGAATGCCGTGAACAAACGCTCTGGTGCGGTCTGCAGGATGATGTGTTGCTGGATGGTGCCGTTTCATTGCCAGAAATTAGCGCGGCGTGGCAACCTTCGCACGGCGCATCATTACACGCTTTGCAGGAATTTTCTCAAAAACCACTTCAAGAATTAAACGATTGTTATTGCTGTGAGCCGCATCCCTGCTTGATTCGGAGCGGATATTTGGCAGAATTTTTTGCCCAGCGTGGAATCGCTATGCTGGATAAACACATTGCCTACGGCATTTCACCCCAGAAGCCCGAAGAAAGCGTCTGGTATCAGACGTTTCGCATCGCGGAAGTATTTCCTTTTCACCGAGCGCGTCTTCGAGAGCGCATCTTTGCTCGCGGTTGGGGAAAAAGTGTGGAAATCAAAAAACGCGGTTTTCCTGAAACGCCTGATGAAATCCGGAAATGGCTCAAACTTCCGCAACACGGCACAAGCGGCGTGGTGATTATTGCCAGAATTGGTGCGGGTTCGAGCAATGAGCATATTGTGATGCTCGCCGAAAGAGTTCGATAAACCCGCTCTTCCCGTCCTACGCTTTCTGAAGCGTAGAACGGGTTTCACGGTAATGCGTCTCTGTTTATTTACTCTGGGAAACCCGTTCTGCCGCGAAGAAGCGGTAGGACGGGAAGATAGAAGCAGATTTCCGAAACAATTTCTTTGCCGATTATCCGTCCCAACGCCTGAGATACTTGCTTCTCGCGATATTTTCATGATATTTTCTTGAACCACTTTTTTTGATTCCATGAGCAAATCATCAAGGACATCCTCAAGCACCACCGATTCCCTCATCGGTTTGGAAGCACCGTCATTCAACGCCCCAACCGATTCTGGTGGGCAGATTTCCCTCGCAGATTTTCGCGGGAAAAATGTTGTGTTGTATTTTTATCCCAAAGATGATACAAGCGGCTGCACAGCAGAAGCCTGCGACTTCCGCGACAATATGCAACGCCTCGCCAGCGCAGGTGCTGTCGTGCTTGGCGTAAGTCCCGATAGCCAGAAATCGCATGACAAATTCAAGCAAAAATACGAGCTAAATTTTCCGCTCGTGAGCGATGAAGAGCGCACCATTGCTGAGGCGTATGGTGTTTGGGTGGAAAAATCTATGTACGGACGGAAATACATGGGCGTTGAGCGCACTACGTTTCTCATCAATCCCGATGGCATTATCACCCATGAATGGCGTAAAGTCAAGGTTCCTGGACACGTAGATGATGTATTGAAGGCATTGCAGAAATAATTTGGTGAATCTTCCTCTGTACACGACAAAACTTTTTTCATAGTGGCTTGAGACTTCTTGTCTGTGAGTGTTGGTGCGGGGTTCAAGCAACGAACACAGACAAGAAGTCTCAAGCCACTGAAGACTGATTTAATGAGCTTTTCAGAGGTTTTGTCGTGTACAAAGGAATCTTCTCATAAAAAACGGCGTAGCTCCAAATAAGGAACTACGCCGTTTTTTATGGTGATGTTCTTCTACGACTGATGTTTACTGTGCTGCGCCGTCATTGATACGGAAACGCAACCCTGCATTTATCGAAACACCGCTTAAATTCGCATTCGTCAAAACAGAACTGAGCGATTCTTTGTAGCCGCCGATGTAGCGATAGCTTGCCCCGACCGACAATGCGAGCGATTGGCTCAAATTCACCTCGCCAAAAGCAGACGGTTCAAGCACGATAAACTGCGACGGCGAGAACAAACGCACGATGTTTTCTGCCAAGCCAAAGGGACGGAAACTCGTTGGGCGCATACTGGAAGCTGTTCCCATGCCCACCAAAAACGAGCCGCCGAAATGCACGATACGATGCGGCTGGTAGCGATATTCTACAATTAAGCCCGTGTAGCCCATGTTCACGCTTTCGTGTCCGAAAGTGGCGTAGGTGCCAATTCCCACCAAGATATTTTTGTTGATAACCGCGCCGCCATACACGCCCAAGAGTGTTCCCCACGAGTTGTTTGCGGGCGTTACTTTCATGCTGGGAACGATGCTGTACGTTACTTTGTCGCCGAGCAAGGTTTCAATCGAACTCGCTTCTGTTGTTGTGTTCTCGGTCATTTGTGGGGCTTGTGTTGGGCTTTGTGCCTGTGTTTGTTGCTGGTCTTGTGCAAAGATTGGAAGAGAGAAAATGCTGACAGAGAAAGCAGCAAGAGCGAGTGTTTTGATGGAGGTTTTCATGGTTGGAAGAGAAAAAAATTGGAGAAAATTTATTGCGAACAAAAAAGAGAAATAAGGTAAAGTCGTGCATTCAAGCAATCTGAAATCATCTTCATCATGGAAATCATGACAATCTGCGTCCAAAAAACTTAAAACGAACCAAACTTGATATTCAACGAAATGGAATAGCTGCTAAGGTCAGTATTTGTCAGCCCTTCAAGCTGCGAACCCGTGACGATGCGGTAGCCAGCACCTGCCGAGAGGCGAAGAAAGCTGCTCACATTCAACTCCGCAAGAACACTCGGTTCAAAGACCATCAAGCCTGTTGTTTCGGCGCGGTTAAAATTAAAATTGCGTCCTGGCTGATAAAATCCCGCACCGCCCCAACCCACAAACCCTTGCACCGCGTAGTGAAACACTTTATCCGAAAAACCAACGTATTCTAGCACAATGCCACCATAGCCAAAGGAGATATTTTTTCCTGCTTGATTGGAAGCCAGTTGCGAGGTAAGCCCGTAGCCGCCGCCGCCAATGAGCAAGGTTTTGTTGATGAACCAGCCGCCGTAGCCGCCGAGCATTGTACCGAAATTTCCTTGCAAGGGCGTAAACTTGAAGCCGAGTGCGCCGTAGCCAGAGCTACGAAGCGGTCCTTGAAAAAGTGCCTCTGCTTCTGGCTCATCAAGGCTGGAAGCGCGTTGAATGCTGGCTTGCGTGGTAGCTTGGTCGTTTTGTGTGGGCGTGGGCGCGGTGGATTGTGCTTGTGCTGAAAGCGTGAGAACAACGATTGCCGCTAAAAAGGCAACAAGCAATCCTGCGGAGGTGAAAATTTTCTGAATCATGGTCGTGAAAGAATAAGCATTGATGAATCGGTGCGTTGGTGCGGTTCTCTTTGAGGCATTCATTCTCTGCGCATGAGCTTTTCTGCTGTAAAGATGAGGTGCCGTACCGTTTGCGTGTGTTCGTGTATTTCGTGTACAATAGGAAAAAGCCGCGAGTTGAAATTGGGTTACAAACTTTTTACAATTTTTGAATATTTTGAAGAATGGATGCAAAAGGGCTTTGTAAATATGTCATCAATAGTTCTCACAAAGACGACACGAAAGCACGGATGAGAACAATGTTTGTTGAAGGTTTCAGGCTATTACTTCTTCGCAGAATTATCTTTGCAAATTAGCGACTTTATTGTAAGTTATCGCTTCATTTTAAGTTGTGAACTTATTTTCATTTTGTGAACTTTCGCTTTCCACTTGGCAACCATGCGTATTGTCCCTGCCAACGGCAAACTTAACCTCAAAAACGACGGTCAGTTAGAGATTTTCTTTCTGGGCGTGGGTTCGGCATTTTCCAAAACCTTGTTTCAAACGAATTTTATTCTTGTGCAAGGTGATACACACGTTGTGGTGGATTTTGGAATGACGGGTCCGATGGCATTGCACAACCTCGCAGGCTTGGAAATGTCTGGCTTGGAAGTAATTTTGCCAACCCACAGCCACGCCGACCACGTTGGCGGCATTGAATCGCTCGCGCTGGCAAACCGCTATATTGCTCGTCGCATCATGGGCAAGCCAAAATTGAAAATGATTGTCACCGAAGAATACGAGCGCATTCTGTGGGATATGACCCTGCGCGGCGGCTTGGAATGGAACGAACAAGATGATGCTGGAAAAAAACTCTCCTTCTACGACTACTTCGACCCGCTCCGTCCAGCATGGAAAGGCGGACGCGACCGCGAAACCTTTGAAATTCAAGTTGGCGATATTCATATCGAAATGTTTCGCACCAAGCACGTTCCCGAACAAGCCTCAACGTGGCAAGATTCCTTCATCTCCTACGGTGTCTATGTGAATGAACGCATCTTCGTTTCGGCTGATACCCGCATGGATGCTGACCTTTTGAACTATTACGCTCCGCGCTCGGAGGTGATGTTCCACGACGTACAATTTTTCTCTGGCGCAGTCCACACGCCCCTCAGCGACCTGCAAGCCCTTCCTGCCGATGTAAAAAAGAAAATGTTTCTTATCCATTATTCCGATAACTGGCAGCAGCACAGCGTTGATGACTTTGCAGGATATGCCCTTCAAGGCTATCGTTATATTTTTGATTGAGTTTAAAAAACAGCTTGCCTCTCCTATTCTGCTTCGGTGCGTTTGAATGCATTGAAATCTTCTTTATATGTGTGTAAACCGCTTCCTGCCTACATCGGATAAACATTATCGTACACATTTACCATGACCTACACCTCTCTTTTGCTTCAGCACGAGGGCGCGATTGCCAGCATAACGCTCAATCGCCCCGACAAACGCAACGCGCTTAATCCCACGCTTATTGCGGAAATTACCCATGCTTTTACGGCACTTCGCACCGATGATTCCGTGAAAGTGATTGTTCTTCGCGCAAACGGAAAAGTTTTTTGTGCGGGCATGGATTTGGCGTATTTGCAGCAGATTTCGGAAAATTCCGTCATGCAAAATAAAGCTGATTCGCAGACCTTCCACGAAATGCTGTATGCAATTTACACCTCGCCCAAGCCCGTCATTGCTTGTGTTCAGGGCGCGGCGATTGCGGGTGGATGTGGGATTGCGTCGGTGTGCGATGTAGTGATTGCAGCGCGGGAAAAGTCGCTTTTTGGCTATTCGGAAGTGAAGATTGGCTTTATTCCTGCTATTGTGAGCGTGTATCTCGTCAAGCGCATTGGCGGAATGCAGGCGCAACGCCTTTTGCTGACAGCAGAAAATATTTCCGCAGAAGAGGCATTCCGCGTGGGGCTGATTACAAACGTTGTGGATGATAATGATTTGGACACTGCCGTCCACGAAGCCGCACAAATGCTTGCGGCGAACAGTTCATCGGCAATGGCACTGACGAAGGAAATTATTGCAGGTTTGGGAAATATGTCGCTGGAGAGCGCACTCAAATACGCCGTTTCCATGAATGCGATTGCCCGCACAACCGACGATTTTAAGCGGGGTATAGCAGGATTTTTGCAGAAATAATGCGTGATTGGTCAAAGCATTCGTCAGGGAACGCGGATGAAGCCCAGATTGAGAGGATTTTGAGGATTTTTATCATCCTTTCAAACATTTTTATCCCTTGAATTCAAGTCCTCAAAATCCTCTTGAGTCCTCAAAATCCGCGTTCCCAAATCAAGACCTGACCAGTTACAATCAATTTACAAATCAAACATTTGTCTTCACGGAGAATACGCATGGCAACAGCACCGAAAACTGCAAAAAGCGCATCAGTACAAGCCTCAAGGCATGAAATTCAAGCAATGCACACCTCGAAGTTCCTCACCGACGACGAGCGCAAACTTGTCTTTTACCGAATGCTGCAAGCACGGGAATTCGACCAATCCATGATTCGTCTCTTCAAGCAAGGACGCGCTTTCGGCGGCGTGTATTCGCAAATTGGTAATGAAGCAACCTCCGTCGGCTCTGCCTTTGCGCTCACAATGAGCGATGCGTATTTCCCGATGCACCGCGACGTAGGCGGGCATTTTGTGCGTGGTCAGGAATTGCGTACGATGCTCAAAAACTTCCTCGCCCGCGAGGGAAGCGCGATGCGTGGCACCGACGGAACAGGGCATTACGCCGATGTGGAGCGCAAAGTTTTTGGCAACGTTTCGCATTTAGGCGCGATGATTCCTGTTGCGGCGGGCTATGCAATGGCGGCAAAAATGCGCGGCGAAAATACCGTCGCAATGACGTACATCGGTGATGGCGGCTCGAATATTGGCGATTTCCACGAGGCAATGAATTTTGCGACGGTGCAGCGTATTCCGCTTGTTCTCATCATTGAAAATAACCAATATGCTTATTCCACGCCCTCGCACCAGCAATATGCGTGCGAAAAGCTCTCCGACCGCGCCAAAGGCTACGGCTGCTTCGGCGAAACGATTGATGGAACAAATGTGGAATTGGTCTATGAATCCTGCAAGCAAGCAGTGGAGCGGGCGCGAAAGGAAGGAATGCCATCCATTATCGAATGCGTGACAATGCGGATGCGTGGTCATGCCGAACACGACGACTTTAGCTATGTTCCGAAAGAATTGCTGGAAACATGGCAAAAACGCGACCCGATTGACCGCTACGCACAAGCACTGATTGAGCGCAAACTCCACACGCAAGCCAGTATTGACGCTCTTCGCAAGGAAATTTCCGACGAAATGAACACTGCTATTGATGACGTTGTTGCCTTGCCGTTTCCGAAGCCTGAAGAAGGGCGTAAATTGGTCTTTGTGGACTGAGATTGTTAGTAAGCAGGTCTCGTCAAAAAATACTACACTGGGATTTTTTTGGATGCGTGGGATTGCTGGGATTCTTGATTTTTTGTAGCTGGTCAGGTTTTTGAACACAGATTTCCATGATTCCCATGATGAAGAGGATTTCGGAATGGAGTAGTGAATCTTTTTTCTTTTTCTTCATCAGTGATAATCATGGTAATCAGGTTTTTGAACACAGATTTCCATGATTCCCATGATGAAGAGGATTTCGGAATGGAGTAGTGAATCTTTTTTCTTTTTCTTCATCAGTGATAATCATGGTAATCATGGTAATCTGTGTCAAAAAGTAAGACCCGACCACTTGCAATTTTTTCGAGATAAAAATTTGAGCGAAAACCAATGCCGAAAAATCCCAGCAATCCCAATAATCCTACAAAATCCCAATCCACGTACCAAACCTCAAACATCGCATAAAACCTCACCCATAAGCAAAAAATGCTCGCCACATCCAATCTCATCAATCTCCAATCGCTGATTGACCTCAGTGCTGCCTTGAACGCCTCCGACGACGAGTTGTTTATTTTGAATACCTCGCTTTTGTCGGTGATGGGAAAGCTGCGAACCTTCAAAGCGTGCGCTCTTCAGCCCGTGCGCCAAGACGGTGTGCTGAAATGGTGCTGCGTGGCGAGCAAAGGAATGAAGCTGCCGTCCGAGCCGTTCACGCTCGATTTCAACGCGCTGCGACCCTTTAATCCTAACGACATCAACGACGGCGTTTTTGTAGATACGGGCATCCAAATGGTGCAGGCTGTTCGCAAGGAACAGAGCGGTGTGCAGCAGTTTGTTTCGATTGGACAGGATAGTCTTCATCAGGACAGTCTCCATGCGTCTTCTATGCCTTCGGAACAGGAGTTTTTGGCTCTGTTGTGCTTTGGGGCAAATCTCACCAAAATCCCCTATTCCGACGAGGAGGAGCAGTACATTTCGCTTGTGGCAAGCATCACAGCAAACGCGCTCCTGAACGCACGAAACCTACGCTCGCTGCGGCAAACAGGTTCGTATTTGGAGCGAAAAAACCAGCTTTTGACGACCTTGTTTGAAATCAACCGCGAGTTTACTGCGCTCTTGAACAAGGACGAGATTATCAAGTTTCTCACGCTGCGCCTTATGGGACAGCTTGCCGTGAGCCGCTTTGCTGTTCTCATCAAAACGCCCGCGTTAGCGCATGGTTTCGACCTTGCCGTGAATCGCCTCAAAATGACCAACGACCAAGCGGCTGCTTTGGCGGAATCGTTCCAAATGGATGCCGCACACGCAATCACGCGCTGTTCAGAGATTGTCGGCGATTGCGTCCTTGCCTCGCCCATGACCACACAAAACGAAACACGCGGCTTGCTGCTTGTTGGCGAAAAAATGAACAAACAGCCCTTCACGTTGGAAGAGCGGAATTTCCTCGAAGCACTAGGAAGTACCGCCATGACTGCTTTGGAGAATGCTCGCTTGTTTCAGGAAGAATTAGAAAAGAAGCGTCTTGAAGATGAATTAAACCTCGCTCGCACCATTCAAAAAGGCTTGCTTCCGCAGGAATTACCGCAGATTCCGGGCTTCGACGTGGCGGGAATGAGCGTGTCCTCGAAGCAAATCGGCGGCGATTACTACGACGTGTTCCCGATTGACGAAACCCGCGAAGAATGGATGCTCGTCATTGCCGACGTTTCGGGCAAAGGCACACCGGCTGCGCTGCTCATGGCAAATACGCAAGCGGCACTGCGAGCCTTAGCGCACGTAAATATGCCGCTTCCAGAGATGGTGAGCCGCATCAACAATCTTCTCTACACCAACACGAGTTCCGATAAATTCGTAACATTTTTCTGTGCAAAGCTCCACACCGCCGATAAAACCTTGACTTTTTGCAATGCTGGACACAATCCGCCCCTGCTTCTGCGCGAAAACGGTACGCTCGAAACGCTCACCGACGGCGGCTTGATTCTGGGCATCATGGAAACGATTGTCCCCTACGAAGAGCGCACCATCACGCTTGCTGCCAACGATGTGCTGGTCTGCTTCACCGACGGCGTATCGGAGGCACTGAACGAGGATTTGGAAGAATTCACCGATGCTCGGTTGGAAGATTCCCTCCGAGCAAGTGCGCACGGCTCGGCAAAAGAGCTTGTAGAGCGCATTACAACGGATGTTCAGGCACACGCGGGTGGTGCGCCGCAGTCGGATGATATTACGATGCTTGTGTTGAAGGGCTTCTGAATCCATTAGGTATAGAAAATTTTGCAAACTTCATCAAACCAGGCTTCAGTGGCACAGACATTCTTGTCTGTGTTTATCGCCTGAAAGACCGCACTAATACTCACAGACAGGAATGTCTGTGCCACTGTTGGTTGTCGCTATTTACAACGACAATCATTGCAAACCAAAAGTACAATGACAGAACGTGAAGCAAAAAAAATTGGAAGCCGCCAAGGATTACTTTCTGTTGGAATTGGACTACTCACCGCACAAATCCTGATGATGTGGTTCTTTTCTCAGCACGGCATCATACAGGGATTTCTTTGGTTTACAACCTTTCGCTACAATCTCAACGTGGTAATCGGCGCAATTATAATGCTTTTGAGCGGACACGTCTTTGGTCAAATTGCAGGAAAAGCGATATTGTTGCAAAAGAGAAATTATCTTCTCATCGGGATTGTATGCGGTCTGGCGGTATTAACGACCTCAGCATTTTTAGCAAGTTGGATAGCATTTTTTCAAGAAGGAATCCCCTTACTGGGAACAAACGACGACCCATTTTTTGATTACATTTACAAGCCCGTTTTTTGGATTGTCTGCGGCGGAATTCTTCCCGTCGTATTCGTTGGAATGTGGTTTGGCAGACAAATAAAAAAGTACGAAACCCGCACCAAATGACACCGCAAAAGTACAACATCATTTTGGATAATACGACCATTGGAACAACGGAGCTTGAAAAAGCAGATGCACCAATGGGCGTAGTTTTTGGGAGAATCACGTTTGCACATATTGTTTCTGGCTATGATTTTTTCAAAAACTATTGCTTACAGCATGGAATCGGCATACCAACAGACTATCCCGAGGACAAACTGCTTGCGACAAACACTATTCCAAACTTAAAAATTATCAAGCAAAATGGTGTTGAGATAAAAGGGCTAGGAGCAAGTATTGACGGCATGGACAGTGATTTTTTTGTTGTAACAATCGTTGGCATTTCCTCTCCATTTTTTGCCCACGAATTTCCATATCACGTACAAGCATACAACGAGCAATTTAAGAGCACCCAATGACGGCACATCTTCAAAGAAAGGAAATAATATGGGACTCGACATTGGGCTAAAACTCAACAAAGAAGTTGCGTCCGCTGCGCTCCGCGACAAGTTTTACTCGACGAACACAGCAAACACGGCGGACGATATTTACTGCATGAGCAGAGGCTATTGCAACCTTATTTTGAGCAAGCATTCTCCCGAAAGCGAGGAACTTGTAGCAGAATTAAGTAAGGCGTTAGCATTCGATTGTGGCTTTCTCCAAGAACCGAAAGTCAATCATTACGAAGAGGACGAAGAAACAAAATTTCAATTTGGTTGGGTAAACTCAACGCAGTTTTTGGATAACCTTAAAAAGGTGAAAGCTCTCATGCATGATAAAACGGGCTTTTCAGCCAATATGAATCTCAGCGAGGCTTGGAAGCAATATTTTGGCGGACAAGACCCGCATTCTTTCTCGCAAGATGTAGAGAATATCATTGAAATTATTGATGTTGCGAATGCTCAAGGTACGACGGAACTTTGCTATTCCGTTGGCTGAACACGTTGTCAAATGTACTTTTTTTCTCAAACCAATGGAACAAAATACCCTCAACACGCCTATTGATGCGCTTCTTGAACGCCTTTCGGCAATGGCAATAATGATGGAAATGCTGGACGAGAACCCCTTCAAAGTTCGTGCAATGCAAGCAGCAGTGCGGGCTTTGGAGGATGCAAATTTTGAATATCTCGACCTTGCTGCAATCGCTGAGGTGCAAGGCGTGGGCAAAGGGATATTGGGTTTGATTCAGGAATTTGCCGAAACAGGCGCGATGAAAGACGATGCAGCATTGCAAGAAAAAGTACCTGCTTCGGTGCTGGAAATGACGCAATTACGCGGCTTGGGGGCAAAGAAAGTACGCACCTTGTGGCAAGAAGTCGGTGTGCTTTCGATAGACGCGCTTTCCGAAGCCGTGAACGCAGGGAAAATAGCGCAGGTAAAGGGTTTTGGTGCGAAAACAGCGGCGAATATTGCCGAAGCAATTCAGCAATATCGCTCGGCAAAAGGGCAAACGCACTTGCACAAAGCATGGGCAGAGAGCGAGCGTTTATGCGGCATTCTGTCGGCTTTGCCTAAAGTATTACGCACAGAAACCGTTGGCGAAGCCGCGCAGGGCGCAGAAACAGTACGTTTGCTGAGTGTGCTTGTTTCGGCAGAAATGCCGTTGTCTGAATGTAGCGCACAAATACTAGCCTTGAGCGAATTTGCACATTTTTCTGTTTGTGAAGATACTGTACAAGCCTCATCAATGCTTGTTCTGCAAGGATTGACTGAAAATGAGTTGCCTTGCAAACTGTTCTTGTGTATGCCAGCGAATGCAGGTTTGGTGCGGCATATCGCTACAAGCTCGGCGGAATATCATGCCGCATTGGTGAAATTTCTTGCGGAAAAATCTCCTGAAAGCAGCATTCCATCTGAGGTTTGGGCAGATGAGGCGCAAATGTACTCCGAAGCAGGAACAAAAGTAGTTCCGCCAGAACTTCGCATCAATGCTCGTGTTTGGAGCAATGACGACGAAGTGCGCAAGTTTGGTAATCGTGTGGAAGAATTGGTGCAAGCCGAGCAAATACGCGGTATGCTGCACGTTCATTCCACGTGGAGTGACGGCAAACATACCATTCGCCAAATGGCAGAACGCGCACAAATGCTGGGCTATGAGTATCTCGCCATCTGCGACCACAGCAAAACGGCGGTCTATGCGGGCGGCTTGACGGAGGAGCGCGTAAAAGCACAGCATGAGGAAATTAACCGCTTAAACGAGGAATTACGCGAGAAATTACGCGAGAAATTACGCGGCATTGCGGGTGGAAATGTACGTCCTTTTCGGATTTTGAAAGGTATCGAATCCGACATTTTGCGCGACGGCTCGCTTGATTACAGCGATGCGGTATTGGAAACCTTTGAAATCGTTGTTGCATCCGTGCATTCCAGCTTCTCGCTTGACCGCGACACCATGACCGACCGCGTGTGCAGGGCGTTAGAGCATCCCGCAACCACGCTGCTTGGGCATCCGACGGGACGACTGCTGCTCATGCGCAAGGGCTATGAATTAGACATGGAAGCGGTGCTGGATACTGCAAAAGCGCACGGCAAGGCACTCGAAATCAACGCCAGCCCGTACCGCCTCGACCTCACTGCCGAACACGCCGCGCTCGCTGAAGCATGGGGCGTTCCGCTTGCCATCAACACCGATGCGCACAATATGGACGATTTATCGAATATGCGCTATGGCTTGCAGGTGGCGCGGAGAGCGGGCTTGCGGGCATCTAGTGTGGTGAATATGCTTGGTTGTGAAGAGCTGTTGCAGCGTTTTTGAGGTAAGGATTGTGAAGATTTTTTGGACGCAGATTGCCATGATTCCCATGATGAAGATGATTGTTGATGCGAACAGTTCCTAAGGGAACGCGGATGAAGCCCAGATTGAGAGGATGTTGAGGATTTTTTTCTTTGTTTTGTAACTGGTCAGGTCTTGGTCTTCCCGTCCTGCCATTTCTTCATGGTAAAACGGATTTCACGGTACTATTTACCGCGAAACCCATTACCGCGAAACCCATTACCGCGAAACCCGTTCTACGCTTTCCTAAACGTAGGACGGGAAGACCTGACCAGTTACAAATTTTCTCGAACAATGTCGCTCAATCCTCGTCATCATTTTCATCCAGTATAATCCCGGTTCAGTCCATCAATTGAAGCTCATTAGACCGCTTTGCGCGAGGTACATCAATGACAAAGCGTGTTCCCATGCCGCTTTCGCTCTCGCAGAAAACGCGCCCGTGCATTGCATCAACCATCATTTTCACGATAGACAGCCCCAAGCCTGTTGAATGCTCGCCAGCAGTTGGGCGTGCTGCCAAGCGGGTGAATTTGCGAAAGAGTTTTGCTTGGTCTTCTTTGGAAATGCCTGGACCTTCATCGCGCACGGCAAAGCGCACCATTGCTGGGTTGTCGGGGCATTCTTCTATTTCTATCCAAATGCGCTTGCCAAGTGGGGAATACTTGATGGCATTGGAAAGTATATTCTCGCATACCTGCATCATTGCTTGCGGATTGACATAGAAATAAAGGTTTGGTGCGGGCTGTACGTGCAAAATAATTATCTGTTTCGACTCCGCATGGCGCAAATGCTCGGCAAGAAGCGGCGCGACAATCTCCTGCGGGCTCATTATTATCTGCTCAAGCTGCAAGCCGCCTTGTTCCAGCATATTCACGCTTAAAATATCGGTGATGAGCGCGAACATTTTATTTGCTGAATGAATGATGTCGTCGTACAATTCGCGGTGTTTGCTGGGGATATCGTGTATTTGTGCGGTTTCTAGCAAATACTCTGCGGTAATGCGAATTGCACTGAGGGGATTTTTCAAATCGTGTGCTACAATGCCCATCAAATCGTTCTTTTCGTCATTCAACTGCTGCAACCGCTCAATGTTGAATTGCAACTCCATGTTTGCTTTGCGTAAATTCTCATCGGCAGCAAGAATATCCTGTTCGCGTTGTAGCAACATTCGATTTTGGTCGCGGATTTTTTCTTCGGATTTTTTCTGTACACTATATCGGTTCAAAGCAAGCACCAATGCGGCTACCAAGACAAATGCTATTCCCACAAGCAGAATTTCTATCGTGCGCTGCGCGGCTCGCTCTTTATTCAGAAGCGTAATTTCCTGCTCACGGCGTGAAACCTCGTAATCGTGCTGTACTTGCGCCATTTTCTGCTTATTTTCATCGGAATAAATGGAGTCACGGAGCTGCAATAATTGTTTATGATAATTGAGCGCAAGGCTCATATTTCCTTGCTCTTCTGCGATTTCACTCATTGTGCGATAGGCTTTTTGCAGAGCGCGAAAATCTTGGCAAGCAAGGGCATATTTTTCGCCACGACGAGCATTTACCATTGCGCTGTCGTACTCACGCAGATTTTTTTGCAAACTTGCAAGATTCGTAAAGCTATGAGCAAGTGAACTTGTATCTTGATATTTTCCGCACAAGACGATAGCTCGCCGCGCAAGCTCTTTCCCGCGTTCAGATTGACCAACAAAGCCACATATTTCCGCCATTGTCATATAGGAAATACCCAGCCCTACACTATCTCGCACCTGCTCATCAATGCGTTGTGAACGCTCGTAGTATTGCAAAGCGAGAGGGTAGTTTTTCTCCGCAAAATAGACACGCCCGATATTGTGCGCTACCACAGAAATACGATCGCTATCGCCCACTTCTTCGCTGAGGTGGAGTGCGCGAAACTTATATTCAAGAGCTTTTGCGTAATCTCCTTGATGATAATACACGTGTCCGATACCATCAAGCGGAGAAGCCATGTGTTTCTTTTCGTGTAATTGTTCAAGAAGCGAGACCGCTTGAAAGCTGTATTCTAAGGACTTTGGATAATTTCCCGTATATAAAAATATACGCCCTAAATAGCCTACCGTTTTCGCTATTTTCAAGGAATCTTGTATGTTTTTGTACAACTCCAATGCCTGCATTTCATTGTGCAATGCCTCAGAGTGCTGCGAAAGATATTCTTGAATAAAAGCGATTTGATGCAGGGCTTCAGCTTGTCTGCGGGAATCTTTCAGTTTCTGTGCGTATTCCAACGCTATTTTGCTATATCGCAAGGAAGTATGCGCTTCGCGATGATAATTTTGCTTTGCGAGGTCGAGATAGAGCAGAAGTTTGGTAGAATCAGGCAGAAAGGTATCACCTTCCTTTAGCGATGCCGAGAGGGAATCTATCGTGCGTTGGTCGGGGAAGGCTTGTGCAAAGGTGTGAACAGGAAAAAGGGCAAAAGCGCAGAAAATAAGCACTTTCCCAACACCAACGCTCCATTTCGCAACAATGCTCTTTTCCGATTGAAAAACATCGGAAAACTGCCGTGTGTGCTGCACAAAATGTTGCAATAAAGAATATACCAAACCAAGCATCGAACCCGCCAAAAGGAACGTGGTTTTGCCAATACTGTAAACAATGAAGGCAAGAAAGGAAATAGCGAAACTATACAAAATATGCTTTTTTAGCGCAAAATTCGCAAAGAAAATGACGATGTGCTTGGAATAATACGTCCATTTACTGTGAAGCGCAGCATATACGCGCCTCCTGCGCAGTGCTGCATATCTAGCGTCACAGCGTGTGTTCCTGCGGCTTTCGCGCCTTCTTTTACCGATAGCACACGCTCGCCTAGCACAGAAAACACCTCACACTGCACGCCAGAAGCCGCTTCGCTGAGAGAATACGAACATTGCACAATACCATCGTGGGACGGATTTGGCGAGATAGCAAGCTGCATCTGCGCGGGAGCCGCATTCTGGTTATCTCGCACACTCGTGGTAATCGCAACCTCAGAACACCGTATTTCCGCCACACCGCCACGTGTATCGCGAGCAGTAAGCGCGAGTGTGGTCGTGGTGGAAGGAATTCTACTATTGCCAAGAAGCGAGAGCGAGGGCTGTCCGCTATTGCGTGGGTCGGTGGCGAGAACCGAAGCCGTGAGAGCAGTGGAATTGCCTGTTTCGGCGGTGAAATTGAGCGGGTCGTAGTTTTCATCATAAAAGAACCCTTGCGGCAATCGCGTTGCCTCATCGAGCAACGGCGACTGTAAAGCGCGTACTTCCTCGCGTCCGCCAAGTACCCGAAGCATAGAACAAAGGTTTCTTCCTAACGGCAAAACGACGGGTGCCACGTTTTCTGGGTCTTCGAGCGTGATGCGCGAAATGTCGTTGAAGATAAGCCGTCCATTCACATCAAATCTGGGCGGAATTGTGTATGCGTCGTCGGGCAACAGCGCGACCGTTACAGTGCGAATGCCTTGAAGTCCTGGATTATTCGGGAATGTTTGGTCGCTCCACCGCGCTATGAAAATGATAAAGGCTTCGGTTACTTGCGGCGCGAACGTGAATTGGTAAATACCTGTTTCGGTGGTGCCAATCGCCGTAACAAAGCGTCCTTGCGTGAAAAGAAAGGGCGTAAGGTCGCCGGTAATAGTATTTATCGGCACTTGAGCCGCCGTTACTTCACGCGGAACGTTTTGTAATCTTCCCAAAGGGTCTCGGTAGATAGAAGGCAACGGAACAGTAGCGGTGCTGGTTTCAGGCAAAAAACGATTTACGGCATTGACATACGACACGCCCAATTTTAACGTAACCGTAGCATTGGTCTGGGTTACACGGCGGATGACGATGCGCCCGCGCTGCGGCAAAGAATCGTAGCCTGTCAAACTAAAGCGTCGCTCACGAAGCACGATATTACGCAGTCCCTGTTGCACAGCACCAAATTCTGGCACTTCGGCGAAAATGGTAAACGCGGGGACGGGCGTTGGCGTTTGGGCAAGCAGCTTTCCGCCAAGCATCAGCATAATGACAAGCGATATGGCGGAAATCAAGGAATGAAGAGGCTTGCAAGGAAGAAAACGAGTATTCATAGTCGTTTCAGGAAATTGAAGAAAAAGGGATAATTCTTTACATGACAGGGGAAGTGTCTTGATGTCGAAGAGGAGCGCAAACATCGTGTACAAGCTCATGGTGCAGGCAAGCAGCAGTCATCAATCATAATCAACTTAATCATAATCAATAAGCAACACTGTCCGCGCCCAGTGCATTGCTTCTTCGCGGGTTTCCATGTTGAGCTTTTGATAAATTGAACTAGCAATATTGCGCACACGCCCTTCGGTTACAAGAAGTTTTTCAGCAATTTCTGCATTCGTCAGATTCAGATTACGTAGCACCGCAACCTCAGCATTGGTAAGCTTTACACTGGAAATTGCTTTATTGGCATTGAAGAAATATGCGGCAAGCATAGGACTAAGCCAAACGCCGCCTTGCAAGTCCGAACGCAAGGCACGAAGCAATTCTTCGGGACTTTCATCTTTCAACATACAACCATTTGCGCCAGCTTCGATGGCAGCACGGGCAAGGTCGGCACGTCCAGTGATAGCATAAATGCGAATAGTGCTTCCTGTTGCGCGAATACGTTGAATCACCTCCATACCGCTCAGGTCGGGGAGTTGCAAGTCCTGAATTAAAATATCTGGTTGGAGATTCGCAACCGCATTGATGGCTTCTTCGCCACGATTAAACGTCTGAATGACCTTCAAACTTTTCTCCAAGGTCAGCCAGGTTTGCAAAAGCTGCGTAACGAGGTCGTGGTCGTCGCAAATGATAACACGCTTCTTCGGCTGCTGCTCACTCTTTTTTCCACTTGCTTTTGTCGCTTGCTTTACTGCTGGCGAAGAAGGCTCTGAGCCATTAGCAATGGATTTACGCAGTGAAGTACGTGAAGCATTTAAGCGCGAAGCCTTCGTGCGTAAAGACTTTTTGCGCGAAGATTGGGCTGGTGTGGGGTTGGTCTTGGACATAACAGAAAATCGTCAAAAAGGCGTAAATACTAAAGGTACGAGAAGTAAAACTACGAACACCTCATGCTTGATAAACCTAGACAATCTTTTGAAAACGTATGGTGTACACTCGTGGCGTGAATAATGGTGAAAATACTATAAAAAGCGCACAAATCAAGGCATTTTTCTGCCAAACGCAAGAAAATTTCATGTACGTTTGCCGAAGGATAGACGACAATTGCTTCATCTGAGCGATATGTCCTTAACGAACAGGAATATATTGGTATTGAACGAAATCTTGATGCAGGAACATATATTTCAACGATAAAAAGATGCTCACAAAAAAGAAAAGTCCCCACCATCCTCTCAGTCTGGGGTTCATCCGCGTTGCTTGACGAATGACCCTAACTACGAAATTTTTTATCCTCGTATTTTTAACATTCCCAGACTACAACAAAATCGGCTTCAAATACGACCAATCGGGGCTATGCACATCTTCCCACGAAAAGCCATCTTCTTCGGTGCCGGGCATGAGGAACACGGCATCTTTCAAGCAAAATTCGTAATCAATGCGCTTCGCTGCTTCCAACAACTCGGTAAATCCTCGCACCGACCAATACTCATCTTCGGGAATATCGTCCAGCAAGCCGCATACATTCTTGAGTGGTGCGTATTCTAGCACAAAGGCGAGCGTTACCACGATGTAGCTTTTATCGCTGCTGAGGCGGTGCGCTTCGTCAATTTCGCTGCCTAATTCTTCGGTTTCCGTTGCAATGCTTGCCGTAATTTCCGAAACCCACTCGTGGAACTCGCTCTGCGCCTCGCTTGCTTCGGTGAGATAATCCCAATAGCCATATTCCCAGTACGGTTTATTTTCCAAAAGAATAGCGGCAATTTGTTTGTAAAATCCCGTTTTATCCGCAGGATGTTCGAGGTCGGCGGCTTGCTCAATCAAGGAACGAAGACGCTTCCAGCTTGTATCGGATGAAATTGTCGCTAGGGCAATCTGTACCCCGAAAAAGAAAATTTGAGGTTCTGTTTGGAACAACGAAGAGAAAAAGCCGCGTCGGTTCATGGTGGATGGTAATTAAAGTGAATAATGCGCGGCAAAGCTCGGAAAGCCGCTTCACATCTTGCAAACAATGCAACCAAGATGCACAAAAATATGTTCACAATCAAGATGATGGTGAATTCGTCAATCCAGAAGTGCCTGTTTGTTACAAAAACGTATCAACGCGGTAAATCCTTGTGGAATTGCGGTAAAAGCTCTAATTTTGCGGAATTTTACGGGGCAAATTACGCACACGTTTTGAGGCAACAACAGTACGCAACGCACGTAATTACGCCATCGCTGAAAGTTCATCTCTCGCAAGTTCATCTCTCCATCACGTTTTGCAAAGGATTCTTCCATGAAAACAAAACTCGAAATTGCCAAAAACTGGCTTCCACGCTACACTGGTGCAGCGATTGACCAATTCGGCGATTATATTTTACTTACCAATTTCCACGACTACGTTACGCGCTTTGCAAACCAGTTCGGATGCGATGTTCAGGGGCAAGGTCGTCCGATGCAAGCCGCGACGAACTCCGCAGGACTTTCCATCATCAATTTCGGTATCGGCTCGGCAAATGCAGCAACCATCATGGATTTGCTCGTTGCGCGTCGTCCGAAAGGCGTACTGTTTCTTGGGAAATGCGGTGGTTTGAAGGATTCCACCGAACTTGGACACTTTATTTTGCCTATCGCAGCCATTCGCGGCGAAGGAACAAGCAACGACTATTTGCCGCCCGAAGTGCCAGCCTTACCGAGCTTTAAGCTACACAAATTCGTTTCGGATAAAATTTTACAACACGGACACGAATATCGCACGGGCGTAATCTACACCACCAACCGCCGCGTGTGGGAATGGGATGAAGAGTTCAAAGAACGTCTTCGCCGCCTTTCCGCGCTTGGTATTGACATGGAAACAGCGACCTTGTTTATTGTTGGTCATGCAAACGAAATCGCACGAGGCGCACTCTTGCTGGTTTCCGATACGCCGATGTTCCCCGAAGGCGTAAAAACGGAAGAATCCGACAAGAAAATTACGCAAAATTTTGTAGAACTGCACTTGCAACTCGGCATTGAAGCCATGACCGAAATTGGCGGCAAAGGCGAGAAAATCAAGCATTTTCAATACTAAGATTTCAAGTAACTGGTCAGGTCATGCGTCAAGGAACGCGGATTTTAAGGACTTTTGAGGACTGGTCAGGACTCGTGTACATTTTGAAAGGATAATTGCGTCCTCACAAGTCTTTTTCAGTCCTCAAATCCGCGTTCCTACATCAAGCCTTAGAACACGTTAGCTCCATTCACCACTCATTTCCATTTTCACATTCTATGAAACACCGCATTCTTACAAGCGAAGAGCGCAAGCCCATTTCCCGCTTTATCGAAGAAAACTATTTGCATTTCAACGCTGCAGCCCTCGTGGATGCTGCTAAAGGCTACGAAAAACATCTTGCTGAAGATGGCAAAATGATGATTACGCTTGCTGGCGCAATGAGTACCGCCGAGCTTGGAAAAACGCTTGCCGAGATGATTCGCCAAGATAAAGTGCAGAGTATTTCTTGCACGGGCGCGAACTTGGAGGAAGATATTATGAACCTCGTGGCGCATACGCACTACAAGCGTGTGCCGCACTACCGCGACCTCTCGCCGCAAGATGAGTGGAATCTGCTCGAAGGCGGATTTAACCGCGTTACCGATACCTGTATTCCCGAAGAAGAGGCGTTTCGCCGCATTCAAAAGCACATTTTCAAACAATGGAAAAACGCCCAAGATGCTGGTGAACGCTTCTTCCCGCACGAGTTCATGTACAAAATGTTGCTCTCTGGCGAAATGGAGCAATACTACGAAATTGACCCGAAAAATTCATGGATGATTGCGGCAGCAGAAAAGAACCTACCTATCATCGTTCCGGGCTGGGAAGATTCCACGATGGGCAATATTTTTGCGTCGTATTGCATCAAGGGCGAATTGCTGCCAAGCACGATGAAATCTGGGATTGAGTACATGACTTGGCTTGCAAAATGGTACATCGAAAACTCCAAAGGCAAAGGCGTAGGCTTCTTCCAAATTGGCGGCGGCATTGCGGGCGATTTCCCGATTTGCGTCGTACCGATGCTCTACCAAGATATGGAAATGCACGATATTCCGTTCTGGAGCTATTTCTGCCAAATCTCGGATTCTACCACAAGTTACGGCTCATATTCGGGCGCAGTGCCGAATGAAAAAATTACGTGGGGGAAATTGGACATCACCACGCCGAAGTTTATTGTTGAATCCGATGCGACGATAGTTGCGCCACTCATCTTTGCGTGGTTGTTGAATTTGTAGATTTTGTATGTCGTCTGCGGTATGAAAATTAAGCTCTGAAGACGCTTCAGGGCTTTGTTTTTTTACCACAGATTCCCATGATTTCCATGATTTTCGCTGATGAATACGGAGAGCAAAGAGAAAATTATTTTATGCTCAAAATCCTCTTCATCATGGAAATCATGGAAATCTGCGTTCAAAAAATCACGGACTTTTCTTGTTTTCCAACATTTCACTATGAAAACACTCAGCATTATCAAAATTGGCGGAAACGTCATTGACAGCCCCGAAGCTCTGACGCGCTTTCTCGGCGACCTTTCCACGCTTGACCGCTCCGAACACGCATGGATACTCGTGCATGGCGGCGGGAAAATTGCAACCGATATGGCAAAACGCCTCGGCATCGAAGCGCAAATGCTAGAAGGACGGCGCATCACGGACGAAGCAATGCTGGAAATTGTTACGATGGTCTATGGCGGCTTGGTGAATAAGCGCATTGTTACTGGGCTGCAAGCAAAGGGCGTAAATGCGCTGGGTTTGACGGGCGCAGATGGAAACGTCATTACGGCAGAAAAGCGTCGTCATCCAAGCATAGATTACGGTTTTGTGGGCGACATTGAGCGCGTGAACACCGCACAACTACGTGCTTTTCTGGATATGGGCTGTACGCCCGTTCTCGCGCCACTCACACACGATGGCGCAGGACATTTACTGAATACCAACGCCGATACGATTGCCAGCCGCGTGGCTTCAGCACTTGCGTCGGAGGCAGATATGCAAGCCTTTTACGGTGTGCGTTTGTACTATGCCTTTGAAAAACGCGGTGTTTTGAGAGATGTGGCGGATGCTACGTCGGTCTTCCCAGAACTTTCGGCATCGGAGATTGAGGATATACGCGCTTCTGGAGCTATTGCCGCAGGAATGCTTCCGAAAATTGACAACGCGCTTGCAGCTCTTCATGCAGGAGTAGAGCAGGTAGAGATTTGTCATTCCGACGAGATTTTGTCAGCTTTGCAAGGGAAGCATTGCGGTACGCGGATTGTGGTGTAAAAATTCTTGATTGCTCATTTTTAGCAAAACAAAACGCCTCGCCGAATGAGATTCGACGAGGCGTTTGTATGTTCTGAGCTTGGCTTGCGAGCAAAAATTACTCTGCTGCTGGAGCTTCGGCAGGTGCTTCAGCCGCAGCTTTTGCCGCCGCTGCAGCTGCTTCTTTTGCTGCCGCCTCTGCAGCTTTCGCCGCTTCTTTTGCTGCTGCTTCAGCCGCTTTCGCGTCTTCTGCTGCTTTCTTTTCTGCTTCGATAGCTGATTTTTTCTTTTTGCTAAGACGCGTAGCGCGTTTCTTACCGAGACGCTCCAAACGCTTTGCTACGGTTTCTTTGTGCTTGGTAAGTTCCGAAGCAATTTCTTCTGCCGATTTTCCTTTGCGTTCAAGGTACATCTGCAAAAGAACGCCTTCGTGGCTGAGGATTGCACGCGCCATATCGGTCGGCTGTGCGCCCATTTTCAGCCATGCAAGCGCACGGTCGTCTTTCAAAATTACTTTCGACGGGAAACCAACGGGATTGTACTGACCTAAGTATTCAAGGTAAGCACCATCGCGGGTTTTACGGCTGTCCATTGCGACAATATCATACAACGGAGCTTGTTTGCGTCCTCTACGACGCAGGCGGATTTTAACCATGTTCCAATGAGGTTAAGAGAGTGAATAAAAGTGAAATCTTAACGTTTTCGCCCAAACATATGTTTTTATGCGGGCTGGGAACGAATTTTCTCGTAATGTTTCATTTCATAATGTCGAGCTTTAGCGGCGAAACTTTCCTTGCGGCATACGTCCCATTCCGGGCGCACCGCCACCCATCATTTGCTGGAGAGCTTGCATTTTGCCGCCGCCTTTGGTAAGCTGCTTCATCATTTTTTGCATATCCTCGAACTGCTTAATCATGCGATTCACATCCTGAATCGTCGAGCCACTGCCGTTTGCAATGCGCTTACGACGCGAACCGTTGATGATTTTCGGCTGCTTGCGTTCTTGCTTGGTCATGGACAGGATGATAGCTTCTACGCGCCCTAGAGCCTTTTCGTCCACCTGCACATTGCGCAAAGCCTTGTCCATACCCGGAAGCATTCCTAACAAATCACGCAGCGAACCCATTTTTTTCATTTGCTGAAGTTGTTCCAAAAAGTCGTTCAAATCGAACTCGTTTTTGAGAATTTTTTGCTCAAGTTTTTTCGCTTGGTCTTCGTCGAACTCAGACTGGGCGCGTTCTACAAGCGTCAGAATATCACCCATGCCCAAAATCCGCGACGCAATACGGTCGGGATAAAAGGCTTCGAGGTTATCCAATTTTTCGCCTGTGCTGATGAATTTAATCGGCTTTTGCACAACCGAGCGAATCGAAAGAGCCGCACCACCGCGTGTGTCGCCGTCCATTTTCGTCAGCACAACGCCCGTAAAGGCAAGGCGGTCGTTGAAGGTTTTTGCGGTATTGACGGCATCTTGTCCTGTCATGGAATCGCACACGAACAAGATTTCATGCGGCTTGACGGAGTTTTTGATGTTCTCCGCTTCTTGCATCATTTCTTCGTCAATCGAAAGACGACCCGCTGTGTCAATAATCACCACGTCTCTAGCGTATCGTTTTGCGTACTGCACCGCTTCTTCCGCCAACTTCACAGGATTCATGCCTTCTTGCGTGAAAACAGGAATCGTGATTTGCTGGGCAAGCGTCTTCAACTGGTCAATCGCCGCTGGACGGTAAATATCGCCCGCCACCAAAAGCGGCTGTTTGCCTTGTTTTTTCAGACTTTTCGCAAGTTTTCCGCAAAAGGTCGTTTTTCCCGAACCCTGCAAGCCAGCAACCATGATGATTGTAGGCGATTGCGGCGACATCACAAGCTGGGAGCGAGTGCTACCCATGAGCGCTACCATTTCATCGTGAATAATTTTCACGATAAGCTGTCCGGGCGTAACTTTCCCTTGTACGTCTTGCCCCAATGCTTTGGTTTTTACATCTTCAATGAACTTTTTTGCGACCTGAAAATTTACGTCCGCATCCAAAAGAGCATTCCGAATCTCGACAAGAGCTTCTTCGATGTTATCTTCGGTAATTTTTGCCTGCCCGCGAATCCGCTTGACGGCTTCTTCTAGTCGGGTTTGTATATTTTCAAACATGGTCGAATTTCACAGCAAAGGGTGAGAGAAAATTTTTGCGAAAGACTTCTAAAATAAGGAAAAGAAATAAACTACGCAAAACTTTTCCACAGCGTTTTCTTTGAAACTGCGTAATGGTTTCTCGTGAGGGGCAGGTTGTTCTTCTTTTGTGAGTATTCTTGTGCTGGTATTCTGTGGGTATTCTGTGGGTATTCTGGGAGTATTCAGGGGAAAATTATGGTGTGCATGTGGAAAACTCTGTGGAAAAGCGAAGTAATTCACACTCCCAATGTGGAAAACTTTGCCGCTAGAGAATGGAAGAAAAATAAATGGATGAACTTCTTTCGGCTTCGGTAGCTTGAGACACTCTTGTCTGCAAGCCTTCATGCGGAATTGAAGAGGCACAGACAAGAGTGCCTGTACTATAAATCAAGAAAATGCACATTTATTTCGTCGTCGTTTCTTATACGTTTCAATCGTTATACGTTTGAATCGTGCAAGGCGGGCATGAAGAAGCACTTATTTTAACCCAAACATTCGTTTCATCGCTTCCAATTCAGCATGAGAGACGTTTTCGGGTTTATCCGTAGAAGCTAGGCGGCGAGCTTCTGGTGTAGATTTTGTGCCAGAATCGGAGCGTAATTCTCGTAAAAAAGCGGATGCTGATTTTACATTGCAGCCCGACAATTTTGCAAAGTTATGTACTTCCGTATCCGATGAAATCACGGTTACGCGCCGCGTCTGCTCTTCCAAGCGCACTAAATCTTTGATAACTTCATCCGCTTCTTGAAAACGACGCGTTTCGCGGACGTTTACGTTTACTTCTTGCCGTTGAACGGCAGCATTTACGCCATCGAAGACGATGGTAAACAAAATATCACGTCGTCGCCGAGCATACCCTTCCACGAGCGTAAGCAAGGTCTGGCGTGCTGTTGTGAGCGACGAATCCATTTGCCGCTTCATCGTTGCGTCTTTGTGCATGATGTTATGTGCGTCCAAGATGTAGTGCAGCATTTGAAAAACAAAGAATAAAAAAACGTTACATCGCTGGAAATTCCACAATAAACGTCGCGCCGTGTCCAGCTTGGCTTTCGCAGCGTACTGTTCCCTGCATCTGCTCGACGAGCTTTTTCACGATTGCCAAACCAAGACCCGTCGAATGCTCGCCACCAGTGGGCTTTGCTGAAAGACGAGCGAACTTACCAAAAAGTTTTTCTTTGTCGTCGTCGGTAAATCCAGGTCCTTCATCTTGAATTTCTATCCGTACGATATCTTCACGCTGTGAGGCAACTCGCCCCACGCGAACCCACACATGTTTACCAAGAGGTGAGTATTTTACGGCATTGGAAAGGATATTGTCGATCACTTGCATAAAGGCTATTTCATCTACCTGAATTGTTGTTGAGCTATCTGTGGTAGCTTCTGTATTCAGCAAAGAAAAGTGTAATTGAATTTCCTTCATTGCTGCCGCATTCATCATGTTTCCTGTCAGCATCTCCACGATTGGTGCGGCATCGAAGACTGCTAAAGAAAATTTCATTTTACCAGATTCTATCGCATTTGCATCCAAAAGATTATTCACCAAATCCAGCATCCGATTACTTGTTTGGATAATCATTTCGCTAGAACGCTGCGCTTCTTCGGGTGGAATTTCGTTGTAGCAAATCATTTCAGCATAGCTGCGCACCGCACCAATAGGGTTTTTGAGGTCGTGCGCAACGATTCCCAGCATCTCGTTTTTCTCATTATCCAAGAGCTGGAGTTGTTGATTTTGCTCGGCGAGTTGTGTATTTGCAAGCTCAATATCGCCTGCTTGCTCATCCAAAATACGTTGGCGGCGCAAGAGTTCCTGCTCGGTGCGGCGTTTGTATTGATACCGATTCACGCCAATAACCAGCAAACCAATGAGCAAAACAAGCCCCAAAAGTAAGAGATTACGCACCTTTGCTTGCTCTTCGGCACGAGTTTTTAGCCCCGCAATTTCCTTCAGGCGTTCTTCGTCGCGGTATTGCGTGGTCAAAACTGCCGTGCGCTCGGCTGTTTCTGCGGTGTGCATAGAATCGGAAAACTCTTTGAAATCCTTGTAAAACTCTAGTGCCTGAGCGGGTCGTCCGGTGCGCTCGGCAATTAAGGAGAGCGATTCAAACACCCAGCGCATGATTTCTTTCCCACCGTATTCCTCTGCAAGGCGCAGTGCTTCTCGCTCGTAGCTTTCGGCACGTTGATAATTTTGCGTGTGAGCATATATTTCTCCCAGCACATGATTCGACAAGGCAGAAACGCGCTTATCACCAATGCTGCTGGCAATGGCAAGGGCATCTTCGGCAAAACGGAGGGCAAGTTCGGTTTTGCCAAGATTATTGAATGCCCACGCAACATTTGCCGACACAAGAGCAATACTGGCTGAGTCGCGCAATTCCACATCCACGTCCAATGCTCGTTGCCAACACACCAACGCACTGTCGTTCTCGCCTTCGCCAAAATGCAACACGCCCAGATTATTTAACATGGATTCCATTGCGCGTTTGTCGTGAACGGCTGTACTCAGCGTCAATGCTTGTGTATAGTAGTCTTTTGCTTTGGCGTAATTTCCCTGTTTCCGATAATTTGCACCAATACCACCCAATGCCCGTGCAATGGTCGCACTATCTTTCAGGTTTTGTGCGAGATTCAAGGCGCGAAAATAATACTCCACCGATTGCTCATAAAACCCCTGCGACCACAGCACTGTTCCCATGCGTACTTGTGCCTTTGCCGCACCGAAGGGGTCTTCCAGCGAATCGGCGAGTGATAGTGCTTGGCGTGCAAAGACCAAAGCCCGCACTGCATCGCGGGTTTCGTACTCTTTTGAAAGCTCGCAGAGAATCTGTACTTTGGCGGAATCATTGCGTGTATGCCACGACGATAGCACCGCTTCGAGTGAGTCTTTCCGCAAGTCTTTTCGCGCTGTTTGAGCAATTCCTTCACTCGTGCTGAAGCATAGCAGGAATGGGAAGATAACAAGCAAAAACAATGGTTTCATGGACTCTGCAAGCAATGGTGGTTAATGGTAAGTAATTGCGCACAATCTCGTACAATTCCAATATTCAATTCAAACAAAGAAACGCCTTTTTTTTCACAATAGCAAATCCCCTTTCACCTCATGCTTCTTGCGTTCTACAAGCCTTTTGGCGTACTATCGCAATTCACGAGCGATGGCTCGCACAATCGAACCTTAGCAGAGTTCGATTTTCCAGCAAATGTCTATCCCGTTGGTCGCTTGGATGCTGATTCGGAGGGCTTTTTGTTGTTGTCGGATGAGGCGCGAATTGTGAAGTATTTGCTTGAGCCAAAATATGCACACCCGCGTCGGTACTGGGTGCAGGTGGAAGGTGTTCCCACAGAGCAAGATTTAGTGCGGCTTTCAGGTGGTGTTCGTGTGCAGGACTATACTACGCGTCCCTGCAAAGTGTGGCATCTTAAAGAACAAGAAACGGAGCGGCTTCCAGAGCGTATGCCGCCCATTCGTGTTCGCAAAAATATTCCTGTGTCGTGGATTGCACTTGAACTTACCGAAGGCAAAAACCGCCAAGTGCGGCGCATGACGGCTGCATGCGGCTTCCCGACGCTGCGCCTCGTGCGTGTGCAGATTGGCGCACTTTTTCTTCCCATTCTTGAAGAACAAAACAAGCTCTCATGCGGTGTTTGGAGGAAGTTGGATGAAAAAGAGGGCGGGTTAGTATTGGGGAAATTTCGGTAAGATCGCAGCAATTCTCACTTCACGCGCTCAAAATGCCGAAACGTATAGATAAATCGTTGCGGAGCCGCATCATCCTTCATTCCTGGCAAGGGTAATTTCACCATTTTTGATTTCATCCAGACATCAAATCCGCTTTGTTCTTGTGCGGGAAGTGTCGCTGTCTCCGAGTAGCCTTCTTGCACGAGAGCATCTGCTAAATGCTGTGCATTGACTGCATACCGATTGCGCTGAAATACTACCCAATGCCGTGTGTTTACGCTGCGGATAAGGGTTTTGCAGGAATCTAGGCTTACCTCTTTTGCAATATCTGTTTCTGCCCAATACAACGACTGAATTTCTGGCAAATACCGCTCCACGGCGTTCTTTGAGCCTTGCGAATGCGAATTAACACCCTCCATGCCATAACGATATGCCACTGTGTGCGCAATCGCCGTACTGCTGTCGCCTTTGGTGTGAAGCCGCGTAAAGGTGCGTAATTCCTGCAAGGGCGGTGTATGCTGGGTTGCAACAATGTTCATATCCCACACCGCAATTGCGTACGCGTTGCACAGAAGAATCACGACAAAAAGCACGGATTGAAGACGTTTATTGGCAATGCGCATAAGTGCGAAGCCCAGAAACAGCCACAACACTGGCGCGACAAAGGGAACACGCTGCACCGATGGAATAAGGTAAATCGTCAGTGGCGGGTACATTTTTACGACCACGACCGACATCACCAAAAGCGGCATCAGAACAAGCATCCAGCCGTAGCGATTGTTCAAAATATCCGAGCGGCGAAGCGCAATAAATGCCAGCACAGGCATAATAAACGCCATCGGCAAAACCGCCCAGAGCGCGTAGGGAGCGACTGCGAAGCCATTCATTACACCAATCAAGGTGGCAGAGAAAAAGGCAATTGCAGCAACGATTTTGTTCGACTGTACGGGCGCGGAAACGCCGAGATTGATGGTTGTGTAGGCATTCAGAATAGTGAAAATAATGGGTAAAATCATAACGATAATTCCCACTTGCGATACTGCCCACAGCAGGATTTCACGCGGCTGAACATGAAGTTCGGATGGTTTTCCCTTTGTCAATTCTTGGCTGGAATGTTTATTCTTTGACGAGGCTTGTTTGGCAAATTGCACCGCCATCACCACAACATAATGCAGCCCTGCACACAGCGCAAATACTGCCGCCGAGAGGTAATGCACATAAAACAACACCCCCGCACAGAGCGCGTACATCAGCAACAACCGATACTCTTTTTCCCGAAACCAGCGCGTATAAGCGTACAACCCCGAAATGCCCAGAAGCATCGCCAATGCTTGATAGCGAGCGATATTTGCACTCATCCACACAAGCGGTGTTGTAGCGGCGAGCAGAAATACGCGGTTCTGCACAGTAGCTAATTTGCTTGCATCAGATTTGTTTGCATCAGATTTGCTTGCACTTGATTCGCCAGAAGGCTGATGATTTCTTGTATTTGGGGAAATTGAGTATGAACTCATGTACTGCGTAAAATTCCACAACACCCACAAAACAGCACTCACCAGCACCACCGATAAAACACGTAAGGGAGTATCCGTATAACCAAAAATTTGTCCCCAGAAATGCTGTATTAACGCCATTCCGGGCGGATTGTTTTCTTTTGGCGAAAAGTACAGCGCGATAATATCTGACGGCGTTTGCGCCGATGCCCAGTACATTGAAAATTCATCTGCCGCAACCGAGCGCACACCAAGCGTGAGCAAGGTAAATACCACCAAAGCAGCAATGATGCCGAGAGTAAGCCATGAAGGACGATTCATAATTACAAAAAATGTGCGAAAACAATACTCAAAACCTCTTCACCTGGTAGAGCGAATTTTTCTAAAATTAGGCTTCAGTTGCACAGACATTCTTGTCTGTGTTCTCCATTTGAAACCCGCACCAACGCTCACAGATAAGAATGTCTGTGCCACTATTGAAGATTTTTAAAATCAACGATTATTCACCGCATTTTCCACCAAAATATTCACCGTGCGGCAGTAAAAACGCCCTTCTGGTGTGGTGTTGTCGTGCAGAAGCCCTTCGCTGCCGCGTCCTTCCACGAGAGCATCAGTGCGCTGCAAGGCAGTAGCGGCGGTGCTTGCGCGTTGGAGCGAGAGGGTTTTGTTGGTTTGTGCATTGCCTGTGCGGTCGGTGTAGCCAACCACCGTCACCCGCGAGCTAGGATTCATGCGCTGTTTCACAATTTCCAAAATGTTTTGATGCTGCGTACCCACATCCGCTTTGTTGAAATCAAACAGTAGCAAACCAAAGGTGTTTACTTCTTTGTCGGCAGTTTTGGCAGCACGTTTTTTCGCAATGGAAATCACCTCGACGGGCAAGGATGCGCCCGCAACAACCGACGCGCCGCTTTCATCCTGCACACCCAGCGAATATTGCACAGGCAACGTGAGTTTTGGTGCGGTGTTGTTCTCGGTTGCAGTATTCCATTGTAAGCGGTCTTGGGGCTTTCCTGTACCAATAAATTCTTTCAAAAGCTGCGATTCGCGACGCGATTTCTGGCTTACAGTCATTTGCCATGCCGTGAGCGGAACTTGCGAAAGCGCGTTGGTGCGGAAGCGCACAAGAGGTGGAATCACGGCGCGAAGCGTGTCGCTCGCCACAACAACATCGGTAATACTTGGCTCGGAAGCGAGAATTTCCACGCGACGATTTTCCGCAATGCCATCGGGAGTATTTTCACCGGACGGTTTTTCTGGTAAGCCGCGAAAGCTCGTTTTTATGCGGTCTTCAGCAATTCCCCAGACCTGTATCAAATACGATTTTATTGCTAAGGTTCGTGCTTCAGAGAGGCGTAATTCCTCACTGCTTGTAAAGCGCACCGTTGCTTGCGTTGCGTTCAGAGCCTGTATTGTGCTTGCCCCAGACTGCCCAGAAGCCTGATTACTGCTTGCATTTGAACTATTTATTGTATTGACAGATGTCATACTTGCATTTGTTGTTCTGCCAGAAATTGGATTGCCTCCATTTGCTGCAAGAGCAGCATTGGTGCTGAAAGTAAAGGTTTTTGGTGCATACAAAAACTGCTCACTTGGGGTGAATTTTTCCTTCGTTGCTTTACAGCCAACAAGCGTAAGGGAAGCATTCGGGTTCGCTTTCATGCGGCTTCCGATAATATTCAACACATTGCGATACACTTCCAGCGTAGATTGATTGGAAAACTGTCGCTCGAACAAGGTTTTATCAGCATAGCGGCGGCTTTGTTCTTTGGATAACCGCGCATAGCGTGGCGGCAAAACGGCGGAGTTTTGCTCAAAAAATACATAGTTCAAAAGTGGGTGCATCGTGTTTGCGAGAAATTCCTCCACGCGCAGGGATTGTATCGGGTATTCAACGCTGTCTTTGCGAGCGGGATTGGGGTTCGGCTTCACGCCATACGCCTGAATATACGCCGAAAGCGTCGAGCCGCCTGTGCCGAAAAGCTGCACCGTTATTGGGCTACCCAAGCCATTGTACGCAATTTTCAACTGGCAGGATGTCCGCCCCGCGCTGGTGGGCTTGTAGCGCAAACGCAGCGACATAGCAGATTGCGGGTACAAAATATAGCTCGTATCGGTCTTGATTACTTGCGAAGTGTTACCCACAAGGCGAAAATCGCTAGTATTCGGTCCAGCAAAAGCGAGGCTCGTAACCACGACAGGCTGCAAACTGACATTCCGTAGCACCGCCACGAGCGTATCTTTTTGCTGTTTGATTTTTACCTCCTCAAAATCAATCGTTTTGGTCAGCAACACAAGCAATGGTGCGGAACATGAGCCAATGATAGTTGCGCGAATGGTGTCGGATTGGGTGATAATCCGCATCGTTGCTCGGCGTTCGCCCGTAGCGCGGGGTTTGAAGCGGAGTTCAAGGTTTCGTGCGCCTTTGGGAAGAATGACGCAGGGTGCGCCGCCCGCAACAATGCTAAATTCCTCCGCGTGTTCGCCCACAAACTCAATTTTCTCAATTTTCAGCGAACTGCCGTCGTTGTTTCGCAAGAGTGCTGGAAAAAGCGAATCTTTTGCTTCGCCGCGCAAGCAACGTCCCATGTCCACATCCCGCACAGCGAGGCGCGGCGCGGTAATGCGAAAGGGTGCGGCGGATAGTGCTTCTTGAACAGCAGTGGTGTCGTTTTTCCATGTAAGCGGTGTGAGAACTGGTGTTCCGTCGGTGCGAGTGCTTGAGGTATAGTCAATTTTCCAAAATAATGCTTTACGTTCTGCACCAACACTAGCAACGGTGCGCTTATCGCTAGAAACGCGCACATCCAGAACGGCTCCTGTGTGGCTTGTGAGGCGTTGTACGAGTGCGCCTGTTTCAACATTCCACATCGTAAGGGTGCGGTCGTCGTTGCCAGTAATCACATGCAGCGAATCAAGGAATGATGCGGTGAGTATGGCAGTTTTTCCACCGAATTGGAAACGTTTCCACTCGCCCGTGCGCCCATTCCATGCCCGCATGGTAGAATCAATCGAGCAGGTAACAATTGTGCCGCCATCGGGCGAAAAAAGACCAATATGTACTAGTCCTTTGTGTCCCGACATTTTCTCCAAAAGTGTGCCTTTACGCGGGTCCCAGAGCCGTGCAACACCGTCTGCGCTCGTCGTGAGAAGGCGCATTCCGTCGGGCGAAAAAGCGAGGCTGAGAACGGCTTCTTTGTGTTCGAGTTTGTATAATTCTTCGCCAGATTTCACATCCCAAATCCGCGCAAGGCTGTCTGCACCTGCTGTTGCGATGACGGTTGGGTCAGTGGGCGAGAACGCTGCATCAAAGACCTGTCCTGTGTGGCGCAAGGATTGGAGCGTTTCGGCACTTTCGGCAATCCAAATTTTCGCCGTACTGTCTGCCGAAGCAGTAACCACACGGTTTCCATCAATGGAAAAGCGCACAGCGTAGATTTCCTCGATGTGGTCTAAATACACATCCAAAAGGTCGCCCGATTGTGCATCCCAAATCCGCGCCGAACCGTCTTGAAAGCCGCCTACAACGTGCTTTCCATTTGGCGAAACAGCAATTTTACCAGGCAAGAGCGTGTTTTTGCGCTGCCCGTACTGATTGCTAAAATACAACTGCCGCGCCGACCCCGTCTGCACATCCCAGCCCCGAGCCACACCGCCCGCGCCGAGCGTAACGATGCGCTTTGCGTCGGGCGTAAAAGCGGCATTTAGGATGTAATCTTTCAAGTTGGAAAGTTTCGGCGTTTGAAGCTGCCGAAGGCGCATCATTGCTTGATTTGTCTGAATATTCGGCACACGCCAATCCGCACGAAGACCGCTCACGGCGGGAATAAGGCGTTGCCACGTGCGCCCCGCATCGCTGCTGAAGTCCGCGCTGACGGCTTCAGAGGGCATGATGCCAGCCCATTGCAAGGTCGTATCTGCGCCCGCAACGTAGCTTTCGCCGCCGTTTGGTTCAATCAATGTCAGCGTGGCGGGATTCGGTGTTTTGCCCGGAAAACCGCCGCTCGCAAAGATAGTACGTCCGCCGCAGACGTTATCGGTGATGCTGAATTTCGTGAACGCATAGCCCGAATCGCGTGGCATATAGCGCACGGCAAGAACTTTGCGCTGTCCGGGCTTGAGCTGAAAATACGTCGGAGAAATACTGAACAGCTCATTGGAACTCGTGATGTCGGTAACGGTGAACGCGCTATTGCGAGCTTTCACGACGAGCTTCAGCTCGCGCCCGCCGCCACGCGGTTCTACTGCGCCGAAGGTGATATTTTCGCTGGAAAATTCGAGGGCAGTTACGGCTTTGGGCGGAATATCGTAGTCGAGCGTTGTGACAATGCCACGCGAAAGGAGTGCAATGCTTGTATTCATGCGGCTTACATTGCAGGCTTTTTCGCTCATCCAGGCGAGTTCGCAGGGTTTATTGCCGAGCGCGAGTTGGAGGAGGATGCGGTAAATCTGCTCGGCTTGTTGCACGGAGGTTACATTTTCAAACACCTCGCCGCCTGTGCGACGGGCGATATTGCGCAGATTGTCGGGTGCGGGCATTCCGAGTGTTACGCAGTAAATGGCGACATTGCCGAGTTTCGCCATTTGTACGATTTCGTCCTCATTGCCGCCACCTTGCCCATCGGTGAGAAAGACCACGATTTTACGGCTATATTTTGCATTGTCCGCAATGACCAAACTCCCCGCGACGGGCTTTGTTAAGCCCATGTCGTAGTCCGTGCCGCCTTGTGGCTTTAGCTCGGAAATAGCTTTGAGTAAGCGTTTTCGGTCGTGCGTGAAATCTTGGTTGAGATAATTATTGTGGTCGTAGCTCGTGATGGCGCATTCTACCTCGCCCTCCGGCATGGCGTTAATCCAAGCACGGGCGGCAGTTTGCGCCAGCGTGAGATTCGGTACTGCACCAACATTCGACCAGCCTTCGCCCATTGAGCCAGAAACATCAATCGTTAGCACAACGGAAAGCGATTTTGTGGGCAAGCCAGGCTGGCACGAGGCGGTAGTAACCACGCGCTGTGTGCCATTTTCCCGCACCATAAAATCTTGCGCCGCGAGGTCGGTAATGGGATTGCCGCTTGCATCCAGCGCGAAAAACTTTGCTCGCATAAGCGGAAATGCAGAAGCGTTTACGTCGTACACGGTGAGCGATTGCGCACGTAATGAAGCGGGGTTCACGGCAATTTCACCGACAACACACACGGCTATCAGCAATAAAGCAATAACGCTAGAACGGGCGCAAGACCTTGATAATCTCGCAAGAAATGTGCGGCGGGGCATGGTCAAAACTATATCTGAAAGAGGTTTCCGAAAAAATACGCGCTGCAAAGATAGGAAAATTAAATCGCTTTTTGCACGATAAAACCTCACACAAGGCGCATCAAACCAACGACAACACCAATAATTTTCACACTCGCGCTCTCGGAAGAATACGGCACAGGTGGGAAACCGCGCACTCCGGCAAGAAGTTCGCCCTGCGTGGCGGAGAAGCGGCGTACAATGGTCATGTCGTGCAAAAGCGCGACGACAATTTGCCCATCTTCCGCGCTAAATTGCTGACGCGCAAGCACGGTATCACCTTGACGAATGGCATCGCTGCTCATACCATCGTCGCTCACAAAGGCGCAGAAAAGCTGGCTTGTGGGGTCTTGCTGGAAAAACTCCGTATCAATTTTCACCTGCCCGCGTGGCGACAAAAACACCGACAAGGGCTGCGCGGCAGAGCCATCGCCAGCAATTACTACATTTTTCACCGATGGCGGCAAAGGCACAGGAATACTTGCGTTTATGGCACTCTGCGCTGACGAAGCATGGTGATTATTCGTCGGAGAAACTTGCGCACCCGACGCAGAGATATGGCGTGGACGCGGCGTAAAATCAAGGATTTGAATGCCCCGCGACGCGCCTTTTTGCTGACGGTGAATATAGCCTTTCTTCTCCAGGGCTTGAATATACTGGTTTGCAGCGTTGGTGGACGACATTTCCATTTTGTCGCACATTTCCTTCATCGTGGGCGGATAGCCGCGTTCTTCCACAAAATTTTTGAGGAAAAGCAAGAATTCATGCTGCTTTGGAGTGAGCGGTTTTTTGTTGGGGTCGAGTTGGAGAGTGGCTTTCATGGACTGGGATTTTTTTGATTAACAGGGATGTTGTACTTGGACTGGGATTTTTGGGATTAGCTGGGATTGCTGGGATTTTTCATGGGATTTCTTTCGCGGGAAATCTTCCGCATCCAAACATCCAGAATCCCAGATAATCCCACGAATCCTAAAAATCCCAGTCAAAAATTCTCGTTCGAGAATCCAAGTCAGGCAGTGGCTAATGATTTCACCGTTTTAATTTCTCGAAATTCTTTCCGCAAAACCCGCTCCACGCCTGACTTTAGCGTAATACTTGACGCAGAGCAACTCGAACACGCGCCAGAAAGTTCAACAATGACGGTATCGCCGCTCAGACTGTGAAACTGAATGCGTCCGCCGTCGCGCTCAATAAAAGGGCGTATCTTTTCGTCAATAACAGTAATGACGCGCTCTTCAAGGGATGATGTGCTGTTCATGCGATGGTTGAGTATGAATGGTTATCAGAAAATATTTGATTGTATTATCATGTTTTCTCAAAATAACTGTTCAAAAAATCAGTACCAAAATATTTTTATCTTTTTATCACCACAAGCAACCACCATGAAAACACTGCGCCTTATTCTCGGCGACCAATTAAACAGCCAGCACTCGTGGTTTCAAGAGCCTCGCGCCGATATTGTGTATGCAATGATGGAAGTGCGCCAAGAAACAGACTACGTCCAGCATCATATCCAAAAAGTGATAGGTTTTTTTGCCGCAATGCGTGTATTTGCAGGGAGTCTGGAGGCGCGAGGGCATACCGTTTTCTATCTCCGTCTCAATGACCCAGAAAATGCGCATTCTTTCCAAGAAAACCTGCACAATATCTGCAAACGCGAGGCTATCACACGCTTTGAATACCAAGAGCCAGACGAATATCGCCTCGACCAAGATTTGAAGAGGTGTGCAGAGCATTTGAGCGCGGAATTGGGAATGTCGTGCGGCGTTTGTAATACTGAACATTTTATCACATCGCGCACCGAGCTTGCCGAACTGTTTCAGGGAAAGAAAACCTATCTGCTCGAAACGTTTTACCGCGCAATGCGGCGTAAACACTCAATTCTCATGGATGGCTCCGAGCCACACACAGGGCAGTGGAACTACGATGCCGACAACCGCAAGAAACTCCCGCGTGGGCAGCGTGTTCCCGCGCCACTTCTTTTTCAGCACGACGTGAGCGAAATCGCAGAAATGCTGCAAGAATGCGGTGTGCAGACGATTGGGCGCGTGAGTCCAACAAAATTTGAATGGTGTGTTTCCCGCGAGGAGGCATTGGAATTGCTGGAATACTTCGCAAGCGAGTGTTTATCACAGTTTGGGACGTATCAGGATGCAATGACGCTTTCATCGTGGTCGGTTTTTCACGCTCGTTTGTCGTTTGCTATGAATGTGAAAATGCTTCATCCGCTTGAAGTGGTGCGGCGTTGCGTGGAGGAATGGCAGGCGCGGCACGAGGAAATTTCCTACGCGCAGATTGAGGGTTTTGTGCGGCAAATTATCGGCTGGCGCGAGTATATGCGCGGGGTGTATTGGGCGAAAATGCCAGACTATGCGCACTTGAACGCGCTTCAGCACACCGCACCGCTTCCCGAATGGTATTGGACGGGTGAAACCAAGATGCAGTGCCTCCACCACGCCATTACGCAATCGCTTGACCACGCCTACGCGCACCACATCCAACGCCTCATGCTGACGGGCAATTTCGCACTGCTTTTGGGCGCACATCCCGACGCGGTTGATGCGTGGTATTTGGGGATTTACATTGATGCAATCGAATGGGTAGAAATCACGAATACGCGTGGGATGAGCCAGTTTGCGGACGGTGGGATTGTTGGCACGAAACCGTACATTTCAAGCGCGAATTACATTGACAAAATGAGCGATTATTGCGGAACCTGTGCTTACGATAAATCGCTCCGACACGGCATCAATGCTGAGGGTAAGAAGGCTTGTCCCTTCAATAGTTTGTACTGGGATTTTTACGCCCGCCACGAAGAACGTTTTGCAAAAAATCCTCGCGTGGCAGTAATGTACAAAACCCTGAACAATATGGACGAACACGAGCGCAAGCGTGTTCTGGAGCAAGCTGCAGCCTACAAGCGCGACGTAGAGAACTTGTAGAAAAGGAGGAAATATGAGGGATGAAATCTGAAGTTTAGGCAAAAACCTTTTGCTTTTCTTTACGCCCGTTTCGGCTTCCACGCCCAGAGCATTTGACAAGCAATCGGCTCGTTGCCCGCTTCGTCGCTGACAACGACGTTCACCATAATTTCCCCTTCCGCACTATTTTGTGCAGCGCGGACTTCTTCTTGAGAGAGCGTCGCCACAGCTTTCATGCGCCCTGTCGCCTTTTTTTGGAAATCTACGTGGAGTGATTTCACCACCAAATACTTGTCGTCAGGCACATTCATTCCCATGAGGATTCCCGTTGCCGATTCTGCAAGCAGCGTCATTGCTGCCGCGTGGACGGTTTTGATATGGTTTTGTACACGGCGTTTGTTCGCCAGCGTCATAACCACGCGGGATTCGGTCAGCTCTTCAATGTGGATTCCTGCTGTGCCGAAAAAAGGGACAATGCGTCCAAAGGTTTTCGTGAGAAGGAAGCTCGTCAAAAACGGAGGAAACTTTTTCATTCCTCCAACCATAGTGTTTAAGCGGTTTGGCATTGATTTTTATGAAGATTGTGTGAATAATTATTCTTGATTTGGGAACGCGGATTTAGAGGACAGAAGAAGACTTTTGAGGACTCCGTGATAATGTCAGAATGGAATTTATACCGTTTCGATTGTAAAATGAATACTTTCAATTCTCCGAAACAAGGCAGTATGCCGCCTTGCTAAAATCAAAGTATTCAAAATACAGTAGAAACGGTATTAGTCCTGACCAGTCCTCTAAAGTCCTCAAAATCCGCGTTCCCTGACAAATGACCCAACCAACTCATTTTATGAAGAATCGCGCATCAAAACTGCTGTTTGAACGCAGCAAACTCTTCCTGCAAAGCCCGTAATTCCTGTTTTGTCGCTGCCAGTTCCGTTTCCAAAGCGGTAATCCGCTCTTCGTGGGCAGACGCGGAAGCGGCGGAAGAAACTTTCAAAGGCTCATCATTACTTGTGTTTGGGATATTTGGCTCTCCGCAAAGAAGATGCGCAAAACGAGCTTCTTTTTGCCCTGCTTGGCGTGGAAGGCGCACAACGAGTGGTTTTCCGTAAGTGTGCGCGGCGAAGTGTGCTTCGGACGAAAGGTCATTCAGCGTGGTTTCTACTTCTTCCAGCGAGGTAAATTTGTGCATTCGCTCGGCGCGGCTACGGAGTTCGCCAAGTGTTTGTGCGCCGCGCAGCATGAGTTCGCAGAGAACGGCGGTCTGCGGCGGCGTAAGATGCAGCATTTCCACCAACCGATGCCGACACTTATTCGAGCGCGAACCAGTTTCCTCCACAAGCCGCGCAAATTCTAGCTTGCGGAGATGGTCGAAGGCACGCACAACCTCTGTTTCGGTGTACTGCACAACGGGGTCGCGGTTTGATTTTTGATTGCAGGCATTCGTGAGCGCGTTCATGGTCATTGGATAATACTCTGGCGTGGTCAGTTCTTTTTCAATGAGAACCGCGCAGACACGGGCTTCTTCGGGCGTTAGGTTGATGGGCATAGATGAATGGATTCCTTTATTTTGAATGTGGTTTTTTTATGAACTCACCTTACGCACAAGACCCTCACCCAACCCTCTCCCAGAGGGAGAGGGCTTCAGAGCTGGTCTCCATCAACCCTCGCCCTCTGGGAGAGGGTCTCGCGCAGCGAGGGGTGAGGGCAGCGCGAGGGTGTGCGTAAGGTGAGTTATGAATTGTTTTTTAACACAGATTCCCATGATTTCCATGATGAAGACTGATAAAAAGAAAAATTTCTGAAATCCTCTTCATCATGGAAATCATGGGAATCTGCGTCCCAAAAAATCAAGCACCAGAACAATTACTGATTCGCGCCCGTCTTCTGCAACGCCTCAAAATACTTGCGAATAAGTGCCTCGTAGTCTTTGGTGTAGCCTTGTTTCAGATTGCGCAACAGCTCTTGCAGCGCACGATTTTTGCCTTCTTGTGTGGAAAGGTCAATCGCCGTCGGGCTAGTGCGGGCAACGTTTGCAGAGGTTTTTGCTTCGCGTTGTTTTTCAAAATCCTGTTCGCGTGTGGAGCGCGAAGCATCCAAGAGACGAGATAATATGCGCTCTTGACGGCGTAAGGTTTCGTCGGTGATATTTCCGCTTTTCAAGTCTTGCACGATTTCCTGCATTTCTTGCGCGAGTTTGTCCAAGCTACCGAGTGCCTTTTTGCCGCCTGTCTGGTTTTGCTTGTTCAATTCCTCCAACTGCTTGCGAATTGCCTCTTGCTGACCCGCCATGCGTCCTGCTTGCTCGCCGCCCGGCTGCTGACCCTGCCCTTGCTGCTGCTGCAAGCGTTGTCCGCCTTGACCCTGTTGCTGACCTTGCATCATTTGCTGCATGGCTTGGTTCAAAGCCTGTTGCTGTGCGGCTGCCCGTTGCAAACTTTCCATAAACCCCGACGACGAGCCTTGTTGCCCCATGCTTTCGCCTTGGTCGCCCTGTTGCCCGTTGCCAGAGCCGTTGCCTTGCATTTGCCCCAACATTTGCTGCATCTGCGCGGCGGCGCGGTTCATTGCCGACATCGCGCCATTTTGCTGTTGTTGCGCTTGTTGGGCGTTGCGGTCTTCGAGGCTTTGTGTGGCGTTTTCCATTTGCTGCATTGCTTCGCCCAATTCCTTGCCCATTTCAGGCGTTACCGAGAAGGATTTCTGCGCCAATTCCGCCATGCGACTAATCACGTTTTTCAAGTCCTGAAGCGCGTTTACTTGGTCTTGCGCTGCGTCGCGGAACTGCGTGGAATTGTAGTCCATATTCTGGCTTTGCTGCTTCAGTTGCTCTTGCCGCTTCGAGAGTTCGAGCATATTTTGCGTGGCTTTTTGCATCTGCCGCACGGCTTCCTGCTGGACGTTGCGCTGCATTTCCTTTTTCAAATTTTTCATCTGCTGCGCGAATTTCTGCAAGTTTTGTTGCGCCTTTTGTTGCTGCTTTTGCGCTTGTTGCTGGTCGCCTTTTTGCATTTCTTCTTTCGCGTCCTGCATAGATTTTTCGGTCTCTTCTTTGTTCATTGCCTCTTGCGCTTTTTTGAGTTCATCCATCGGCATATCGCGCCCGCCTTTTTCTTGGATGTCCTTCATCAGCTTCTCCAAATCTTGCATTTCCTTATCCATGCTCTGCAAATCTTCCTTCAAACGCTCTTGCTGCTGTGCGAGTTCTTCACGCTTTTGCTTGTCGTTCATGTTGGCGTTTTGCATTTGCTTCTCAAGGTCGGCTTGCTTTTCTTCAAGCTCCTGTGCGCGTTTGGTGAGTTCGTCGGCTTTCTGATTCGCCTGAACCCGTTGCAAAATCTTCATTGTGCGTTCAATGGACTTCTTAAAATCTTCCTCATTGAACTGAAATTTTTGCAATGCTTGTTGCATTTGCTCAGGCTGCATCTGCTCCATTGCGCGTTGCATTTGCTGCATTGCCTTTTGCAACTCTGGCGCGTTTACTTGCTTCAGGAGCTTTTGAACCTCCATGTATTGCTTCAGCGTTTCGGGCGAAATCGTCTGATTTTGCTGCAATTTGTCGGTCATCTGCTCCAACTGCTTTTGCACATCTTCCACGCGCTTTTGGAAATCTTCCTGCTTTTTCAAAAGGTCTTCCAAACGCTTTTTTTCTTTCCAATCAGCTTGTGGTTTTTCCTGTTGTTTGCGCAGTTCGCGGCTTACTTCCTCCGCTTCACGTTTCATCTGCTCGGATTCTTTCAGGATTTTTTGCAATTCTTTTTGCGCAATATCCTGCGTTTTATCCGCTTCTTTGAAAATTTCATCCAACGACGGCAAACGCGCCGTCATTACTTGTGTGCGGGCGGATTTCGGTCCCGTTACCACGTCGTTATCCGTGATTTGCACGAAAAATTCAAACTTGTCCGCTGGTGCGATGCCGAGCTTGTTCAAATCCCACAAATACGGCACTTCGGCGGCTTTATCCATCGGCGTGGAGAGGCGCAGCACGGCGAAATCTTTCTGCGGTGGCGAATAGCGCGATTCCGTGCGGCGATAGTGCAAGGTCATGGCAGAAAAGCCATAATCATCGCTCACGGTGAATTTCATTGGTAATAGCGCAGATTCCGTCAATTCCGCATCACCACTGGGCTGAAGCATGGTGATAGACGGCATTCCATCCGACAGCGCAAGCACGGAATAGCGAATCGGATTTTCGTTTTGTTCGCCCGCAAGGTCGGTAACGCGGAGAAAATACTCGCCGTTAAAATTGACCGCGAAGCCGCCTGTTGCTCGGCGGTCATTATCAGATTTTACCGAAAGCGGCACAAATGCTGTATCTACACGAGTAGAATCATTGCCGCGCCGCTTCAATAGCACTATCTGTGCGGCTTTCAAGGATTTGCTGGATAAAACCGACAATTCCACGCGCGACCCCGCAACGCTCATCACCGAAGCCGTGTTTTCATCAAGGCTGCGCGGCGGATTTTTGGTGTAGCTTGGCGGAATCACATTACCCGTGAGCGAGCGAATATCGGGCTTATCCACGACAGTTATGCGCCCCGTTGCAGAGCGCACAAAATCTATGTACCAAGGCACTTCGGCGTAAAATTCCACGCCGCGCTTGACCGATGGAACTTCGTAGCGAAATACGCCCGCAGAATCGGCGCGAAGCGTGAAGGAATCGAAGGTTTCCTGCCCTTCGCTTGTTGCTACGCCATTTGCGTCCGTCATGCGCTCGCGGACGCGCAGCGTGATTTCCGTTGGTGGAGCGTATTTTGCAACCTCGCTATTGGGCTTCGTGAAAACGCGAATCTCAGCATTTGCGCCGCGTACAATCTTTTCTTCCAATGGCGCAATTTCCAAAACAAACGGCGCGGGCGGAATAAACGACTGCGAAAAATAGCGCAAACGCTTCAACGCAGAACCCATACCGCTTGGAAACACGGTAAACATCAGTGCCGCGAGCGCGACAACGCCGCCAAAGAGCATGAGTGCGCGTTTGCGAGGTTCTTCGTTTACAATCGCGGTGAAATCGAGCGTTTCCGCTTTTGTGCCGATTGTACCGAAACTTGCTAAGGCTAATTCCTGCGAACCAAGTATTTGTGCGCCTCCTGAGTGAGAGCGATACAACTGAAGCGCATTCAAGAGTTTATCGCCAAGGTCGGGAAAGGCATTGCCCACGCGGAGTGCGATTTCTTCTTCGGTTTGTTTTTTCTTTATGCCAAGCGCGACGGCAAGCGGGTTTCCAGCAAAATACCACAAAGCAGCAAGCGTTCCCACGCCCCAAACCGCAACCATGCTTGTCCGCGAGGCAACGCCCGAAAACGCAAGTGCCTCAATGCCCGTCAAAACAAGCAACAACGCCAGCGAACACGCCACCGCCAGCAGTAAGCCCGATGTCAGCGATATGTTCAATTCCTTCGTGCGCGTGCTGAGAAGCCGCTCGCGGAGCGTGTTGTAGAGAGCTTGGTAATTCATTGTTTTTGAGAAATTGTACGTGTCTGATTCTGTGATAGATGCTAGGCTTTTGTACGTTTTTTTGTGCTGCGCGGTTTCGCTTTCGGGTGATGTTTTGCGCGAAGGTCTTTCACTTCTTCAACCGAAAGTCCTGTTTTTTGACTAATTGTTTCATCGTCTAAAACATCCAATAAGTTTGTGGCTATTGTTACTGCCGCCTCTTTTGCTCCCTGCTCTACACCTTGTTTCAAGCCCTCTTCTAGCCCTTGCTTCGTCGCTTTCACAATCGCATTTCGCTGGTCATGGATGTAGATTTCCTTCCGCTCTTGGATTTCCAATTCCTTTTTCGTCAAGTTTGCTTCTTTCGCCGTTTCAAATGCCTTGTTGATTTCCTTCACTTTCTTGAGCGACGCGGGAACAACACTCACATCCTTCGCATGGCGCAAGAAATACAGCCATTTATCCGCCAATGTTGCCAATTCTTCCAAACTCGCCGTGAACTTTGGCAATTCCACAAACACCAATTCCACATCGTACATCGGATAATCCACCAAAAGGTCTTTTTCCTTCAGCATATAGCGCGAAACGTGCTGCGGATACTGCTCAAACATCACAAAATCCGTGATGGTGAGCGCGATAACGGGATTCAGTGCGGAATAATCCTCACCAAGCGGCAACTGCGATGAATACGTCTTTGCAGCATTGTACAAAATCCGCTTTTCAAAACCTTCTACGTTCAGCACTTGCATTTCGATTATCACCGTTGTCCCATTTTGCAAGACTGCGCGAACATCCACAAAGGTATCTTTCATGCCACGTATTTGCGGCACGAGATAGGGGTCAAGAATCTCTAGCGATTGGATTTCCTTGCGTCCGTTATAGACAAGCGCGTTCAGGAACGATATCAGTACATCTTTGCTCTTGTTCGAGCCGAAAATGCGCTTGAAAGCGAAGTCCGTGCGGGGATTGATGAATTGCATAATGAGAAAAATTATTTATCAACGATTGCCGCCATAAGTTCTGCCTCTGCCACAAGAACATCATCCACAAATGCCTTACCTTCCATCGTGAATGTTCCTAAACGCTGACGGAGCATTTTCACTTGAAAGACCAGTTTATCGCCCGGAACGACGGGTTTGCGGAACTTTGCATTGTTAATTCCCATGAACAACACGAGCTTTTCTTTCACCACGCCGTTTGCGTCGGGCGTAGAAAATGCGGGCGAGTTCAGGAGCAGCAAACCGCCTGTTTGCGCCATTGCTTCGATAATCAGAACGCCAGGCATAATCGGCCGTCCGGGAAAATGTCCGTTGAAAAACTGCTCGTTGATAGTAACGTTTTTGTAGCCCGTGATGGTCTGCGTTTCTTGGTTTACGTCCGTAATTCTATCCACCAGCAAAAACGGGTAACGGTGCGGGAGAGCCGCCATAATTTGGTTAATGTCCATCATACATTGTTGCAAAAAATGTAAGGAAAATGGTTGTATTTCTATCCCGTCCGACGGCTGAGGAGTGTATGAACGCTGCCGTCGCACGGGTTTCACGGTCATGATTGAACGTGTTATTTTCGGGAAACCCGTTCTACCGTTCAGAAACGGTAGGACGGGAAGAGGTAAAAAATGGAGGCAATTTTACAATCAATTATCGCTTGTAAGCCGCTCTATAACTTGTTCCAACTTCATACCACGCGAACCTTTGATGAGAACAATATCGCCCTCGTGCAGAACAGCGTGTAAAGCCTCAACACAAGCAGCAATATTATCAGCAAACTGCACCGAAGAGCGTACAGATGCTTGGTTAAGTGTATCAAACGCAATACGCATTTCTTCACCCAAGAGTATGACAAAATCAAGCCATGATGCGGCATACAGCTCTTTCACGCAGCGCAAATGTTCCTCGCGGGCAGAATCGCCGAGTTCGCGCATATCGCCCAGAACCGCGATTTTACGCTGCTTTGCGTGTGCTTTTGGTAAAGTGCGGAGCGTGGTCAAAGCGGCTTCCATTGAGGTTGGATTGGCGTTGTAGCAGTCGTTCAGCAGCGTGATTTCTCGTCCTTGCGTTTTCAATTTTTCGACAACCATGCGCCCGTACCCCGCATCAGAGCTTGTTGGAACAAAGCTGCGCAGTGCCGAAACAATATTACCCAAGCTCACGCCGAGCGAACACCCGACTGCCGCCGCCGCAAGGGCGTTTTGTGCCATCGTCATGCCGACAATACGAAGCTGCACATCAGCCGTAGCGCGTTGTTTGCCAAGTTTATAGGCAAAACGCATCACGGGTTCGCCGCTTGCGCTCAGTTGCACGGATGCCGATAAATCTGCCTTGCGCTCCGAGCGCGGCGCGAGCGAATACGAGCATTGCGAGGGCAAATACGCGGCTTGTTTGCGCAAACGCTCGTCGTCGAGATTCAAAATACCTGTGCCGCCTGTTTGCTCTAAGTAGCGGAAAAGCTCGGTTTCTTCGCGTTCTACGCCATCCAAATCAATCAGTTTTTCTAAATGCTCTTTGCCAATATTCGTGATAATACCATGCGTTGGAGCAACAATATTCGATAAAATCTCAATTTCGCCCGGCTCATTTGTGCCAATTTCCACAACAGCTGCTGTGTGGGATTCCTCCAAACGCAAGAGCGTAAGCGGTACACCGACTTGATTGTTGAAATTTCCTTCGGTTTTCAAAACGGTGTAATCACGCTCCAACACGCATGAAATCAGCTCTTTCGTGGTGGTTTTTCCCGCCGCGCCCGCGACGGCAACCATCGGAATTTCAAACCGACATCGGTGAAAATGCGCTAGTGCGCCGAGCGCGTGAAGCGTGTTCGGAACAGCGATGTAGGGCGCATCAAGACTGGGTTTTGTTGCTAAAAATGATTCATTGACCACGAGCAAGGACGCGCCTTTCTGCACGGCTTCGGCAAGAAGCGAATGGGCATCAAACCGCTCTCCCACAAGCGCGACGAAGATATTTCCTTTGTGCAAAGAGCGCGTATCAGTAGAAACTCCCGTAGTAGCAAGATTCTTTGGAAGGCTTGCCATTACTTGTGTTCCAACTTGTGTTCCTACTTGTGTTCCAAAGATCTCAGCAAGATTGTTGCGCGTGAAAGAAGCCGTATTCTGTGGGGGGAAATTGCTCATGTCGTCATTGCGTTGGTGAGGGATAGTTGGCAAAGCCAGCATTCATCTGGGGTAGCGCGTAAGACTCCTGTCTGCGCCATTTGCGAAAGTCCTGATACAATCAAGACTTTTCGGCAGTTGCCGTTTGCTCGGTACCGAAGTCAATAATGCTAGTTTGTTCAGGATATTTTGCGGTTTTGTCGGCATAAAAATCGCGGAGTTTTTGCACGTCCTCGCTGATATTGCCAGAAGGAATAAAGCTGATTCCTACGCCGCCTTCTTTCTTTTTGTAGTTCACAAACCCGCAGACAATCGGCACTTGTGCGCCAAGTGCGACGTAGTAAAATCCTGTTTTCCATCGGTCTGTTTTGCTGCGTGTGCCTTCGGCGGGGATAATCAAGCCAAGGCGTTCCGAGTTCAAGAGTAGTTCTACGGTGCTTTCCACGTAGTTATTGCGGCGGCTTCTGTCCACGCCAATTCCGCCCAACGCCCGCATGATTCCACCAAAGGGGAAACGGAAAATTTGTTTTTTGCCAACCCATTTTACGCTCATTCCCAAATCGGCGGACAGCAAAACGGCGAAGAGAAAATCCCAATTCGTCGTGTGCGGCGCGGCGATAATCACGAAGCGCGGCGCATCGGGCGGCGTTCCAAGCGTCTTCCAGCCCATTAGCGACAACGCAAAACGAGCGCATTTCTGGACAAAGGTTCTTTGTTTGGGAGAAGTTTGTGAAGAAATTTGCATGATATTTTGGAGAGTGAATGTCAAAGAAAATAGGTGAAAAATTTTAGTAGGTCGTCAGGTATTATCTCGTCGGGTGGCAGGGCTGTTAAGTTCTCGTGTTTTCCCTCATCCCAACCCTTCTCCCAGAGGGAGAAGGGCAAGATACAGAGCCACCTCTTCACCCTCGCCCTCTGGGAGAGGGTCGCTCGCAGAGCGGGGTGAGGGCAGAACTTAACAGCCCTGCCGTCCGGCGGGTGCTTTACAAACGACTCACCCGCCGGACGGCAGCGTTCACGCGCCCCTCAGCCGCCCGACGGGAAGAAAATCAGTCGCCAGCACTACGAAGAACGCCCACCGAAGCTACTCCGTCCAAACGAGCCAGAGCGCGAGCCGCTAAACGAACCAGACCGCCCCGCCCGCACGCCACTCACACGCCCCGTGCTGGAGTTCGTCCGCACGGTAACGCGCCCAAAGCCTGATGGACGCTGCTTTCCAATGCCACGCGCTGCACTTGCTCCCACACGCGATGCAGAAAACATCGTCGGTCGGCGCACTGCCGAATAGCTGGGGCGTGAGTACATCGTGGAGGGAAGGCGTGAAACCATCGGCATTGGACGATAGTAGCTATACACGGGATAGTGGTAGTAAAACCACGCGCTGTGAAATGGGCTGCCACCGTAGTAGTACACAGGCGCGTAGCTGACGTAGCTGCCGCTTGTGTTCGCGTATTGCTGCTGCATTTGCGCTTGTTGCGAGTTTTGTTGCGGATTCTGGTTTTGCGCTTGTAGATTCTGCTGCGCATTCATCGGCGTTGTTTGCGGAGCTTTTGCTATTGCTGTGGAAACGCTGGTTGTGCCTGTCGTGGAAGCCATGTTTGATGCGGCTTGTGCAGTGTTTTGTGCAGTATTTGGCGGTGCAACTTGAAAGCGCGAAACGGGCAACAAATTGATAGCGATATTCTTTTCTTGAAAGGTCGCAAAATCGTCGTTCAGGTCGTCAGTTTCAGTTGTTTTGGACTCATTTGGTGTGGCGTAGAGCAGAGATTTTATGCCGAGCGCAGACAAATTCTCTGCCGTCGGCACTTTCGCCATGTAGCGATTATCGAACTGATTATCTGCATCCACATAATTTGCCAAACGATTTCCATCCAGAACAACGAGTGCTGGTGCGCCTTTTGGACGTTTTGCCGCTTTTTCTTTCACTTCATTGGCAAAGTACACCAACGCCGCCAGCGTAAGATGCGACTGCACCACGCCAAGCGGATGGGGCCAGTTGTCGAAGCTGAGAACAGGCGTTGCTACGTCGGCGACGGCGGCGGCAAAGGCGACGGCTTCTGGTCCGGGCAAATCCGCCAGCACAAGCGTTTCCTTTGGATTGGTGCTATTTTTCAGCAATTCCCGCATTCCCAAGCCACGCGAATACGCCTCGCGCATAGCAGGTGAGCAGACTGGCACAAGCGCAGTTTGCAAACTGGGCTGCGAGAGTGATTGAATCAGTGTCGGCACAAAATACGGCTTCCACGCTTCGTCGGTGGGCTGCCAGGCTTGCATGAGCGTGCTTGGTTTCGCCATTTCGCGCCAGTTTGTGCTGCGCATACTGTCGCTGTCTTGTTTATTCGGGAATGTTAAGGTTTTATCGGTCGAGCCGACGTTCCAGCCTTCGGTTTTTTGAATTTCCAGTACGTCTTTGTCTTGCTCTTCATCGTCGTCGTCGCAGGCAGTAATGAAGCCGCTTACGCCTGCCATTGCTGCCAAACTGGCAAGGCTTTTTGTCGCGCTGCGCCGCGTCAGCATTTGTTCCCACCATGCGGGCGAATCCGCAGAAATACGTGCATTGACGCTCGTTTCCGTGCGGTTTTCAGCGACAGATTCTGTTGAGTTCTTCGCTGCGGGAGGCATTGTATCGTTCTTCATGGCTGTTGAAGCTGGTAAGAAGTTTTTGTAAAAAAATGGTAATGTCAAAAGAACAGACAAGAATGTCTATTCTACCAAAGCTAGTATTTATCAGTAGTGCAGACACTTTTGTTTGCACAAAAAGAACACTGCTTCTTGATACAAAAAATTTCTTTGGAAAATAAGAAAAGGGAGAATTCCTAAAAATTCTCTTGAGGATAATCAGCAAAATACGCAATTTTCCTTGTGATTCCGCGTCTAATCCGACAACATTTCCCCACTTTACCAAAGATATTTTTTTCATGAGCAATACACCAAGCACCACCGCTCCCACCATTCGCACACTCGGCGAACTGAAGCGTTCTGGCTATATTTCGCGTTCCATCAAAGAAGAACTTCGGCAGAATCTTATCCAACGTCTCAAGAAGGGCGAGCCAGTATTTTCGGGCATTCTGGGCTACGACGACACTGTTATCCCCGACGTAGAGCGGGCAATTCTTTCCAAACACAATATGATTTTGCTGGGGCTGCGCGGACAAGCAAAAACCCGCATGGCACGGCTCATGGTCGAGCTTTTAGACGAATGGATGCCCGTTGTGGAAGGTTCGGAATTGAACGACGACCCTTTGCAGCCACTCTCCCGCTTCGCCCGCGACATCGTGCAAGAACATGGCGACCAAACGCCCGTCGCGTGGGTGCATCGTAGCGAGCGATATGCCGAAAAGCTCGCCACGCCCGACGTATCGGTGGCAGACCTTATCGGCGACGTGGACCCGATAAAAGCGGCAACGCTGAAGCTGCCCTACTCCGATGAGCGCGTGATTCATTACGGCATCATTCCTCGCTCGCATCGCAGCATTTTTGTTATCAACGAGCTTCCCGACTTGCAAGCGCGTATCCAGGTGTCGCTGTTCAATATTTTGCAGGAAGGCGATATTCAAATTCGCGGCTTCAAACTCCGCTTGCCGCTTGATATTCAGTTTGTTTTTACGGCGAATCCTGAAGATTACACCAATCGCGGAAGTATCGTAACGCCGCTTAAAGACCGCATTGATAGCCAAATTTTGACGCATTATCCCAAAACAATCGCCACCGCGCAAGCAATCACCGCACAAGAAGCAGAATTGCCCGCAGAGCAGAAAACGAGCATTCAAGCGCATCCGCTCACGCACACGATGATTGAGCAAATTGCTTTTGAAGCGCGTGGCAGCGAGTATATTGACGCAAAAAGTGGCGTGTCGGCGCGTCTGACGATTTCGGCATTTGAAAATCTCCATTCGGCAGCAGAACGCCGCGCACTCAAAACAGGCGAGAAATCAACACGGGTGCGGATTTCCGACTTTTGGGGTGTGATTCCCTCCATCACGGGCAAGGTGGAATTAGTCTATGAAGGCGAGCAGGAAGGACCCTTCAAAGTGGCGCAAATCCTCGTTGGTAAGGCAATTCGCACACAGTTCGTGCAATTCTTCCCCGACCCCGAAACCTTCAAACGCACCGCCAACGACAGTCCGTATCTCAAAATCACAGAATGGGTGCGCAAAGGCAACACGATTGACATTTTGAACGACCTCAACAATTCCGCCTACGAGCAAGTATTGAAGGGCATTCCAGGGCTTTCCGAACTTGTGAAAAAACACCATCCAAACGCCTCTGCCGAAGACCAACTTTTCCTCATGGAATTCGCGCTGCACGGCATGGCGGAATACTCGCTTCTCAGCAAATACTCGCTCGAGCGCGGCGGTACGCAGTTCAAAGACCTCTTTACGAGTATGTTTTCGATGAAGCCTGGTCGGGATGAAGAGGAGTTTTGAGGTGATGAGCGTTTTGCCCTCACCCCAACCCCTCTCCCAGAGGAGAGGGGCAAAACACAGAGAGCCACTTCTTCACCCTCTCTTCACCCTCGCCCTTTGGGAGAGGGTCGCTCGTAGAGCGGGGTGAGGGGCTTCACCTCAGGACTATTGATTCAAAGATTTTGTCCTTTACCAATACCTAACCCATTTTCCCATTTTTCTGTTCACATTTTTATGAAAATTCTGCATTTCTTTCGCTCCTTGCTGTTGGGGGCGTGTCTCTGCCTTGCGCCAAGCGTGCAAGCCACAAACGCCACTCCAGCACCCACTCCCGCGACCGAAACCCGCACCGATGCTGCTGGCTACAAATATGTTTCCGTCAAGAACGACCCGCTCAATGCCCGCATTTACAAGCTCTCAAATGGCTTGACGGTGTATTTGTCGGTCAATAAAGCCGAGCCGCGCGTTTATACCTCGATTGCCGTGCGAGCAGGTAGCAAGAGCGATCCAGCCGATGCAACAGGTCTTGCGCATTACTTGGAACATATGCTCTTCAAGGGTTCGGATACTTTCGGAACGACCGATTACGCTAAAGAAAGCATTGAAATTCAGAAAATTGAAGACCTTTACGAAGTCTATCGCAAAACCACCGACACGCTTGAACGCAAGCGGTTGTACAAAATTATTGATTCCGTCTCTGGCGCGGCTTCCAAGCTGGCGATTGCGAATGAATACGACAAACTACTCGGCTCAATGGGCGCGAAAGGCACAAACGCCTACACGTGGTTCGAGCAGACCGTCTATATCAACGATGTACCGTCAAACCAGCTTGATAAGTGGCTTACGGTCGAATCGAACCGTTTTCGCAAACTCGTTTTGCGCATTTTTCACACGGAATTGGAAGCCGTGTATGAAGAAAAAAATATCGGCATGGACAACGACCAGCGCACCGTGTGGGAGCTTGTTACGGAGGCATTATTTCCCAATCACAATTACGGCAAGCAAACAACCATCGGCACGGTGGACCATTTGAAAAATCCGTCCATGAAGCTCATTCGGGAATACTTCGATAAATACTACGTTCCGAACAACATGGCGATTTGTCTTTCGGGCGATTTCGACCCAGAACAAGTGATTAAAAGTATTGACCAAAAATTTTCGTGGATGAAGGCAAAACCCGTCCAGCCCTACACCTTCACGCCAGAGCCAGAAGCCGCATCACCACTTGTGCGCGAGTACACAGGACCAGATGCAGAATCGGTAACCGTCGGTTTTCGTTTGCCGGGCGAGGATTCGGGTAAAAGCCATTACGTGGAGATGATGAGCCGCCTTTTGTACAATAACGTTGCGGGTTTGATAGATTTGAATTTGAACCAACAGCAAAAAGTTCTCTCGGCAAATTGCATGACGTGGCAACTGAAAGAATACGCCGTGCAGATACTCGCAGGTCGCCCGAAAAAGGGACAAACACTGGACGAAGTAGCAAATATGATTTTGGAGCAAATCGAACTTCTGAAACAAGGAAAATTCGATGACAAGCTCCCCAGCGCAATCGTGAACAACATGAACGCCGAAATGATTCGCAATTTCGAGCAAAACGACGGGCGCGTGAATGAGTTCGTTACAGCATTTATCAAGGGTACAGAGTGGGAAACGTGGGTGGGAACGCTGGAGCAGATGCGGAAACTCACGAAAAAAGATATTGTCGAATTTGCGAACAAAAACTATGGCAAAAACTACGTGGTCGTGTACAAGCGCACGGGCGAGCGCAAGGCAGTGGCAAAGGTTGTGAAGCCGCCTATTACGCCTGTGGAGACCAACCGCGACACGCAATCGCCCTTTGTGAAGGAAATCCTCGCAACGCCCGTAAGCGAGATGCAGCCCCGCTTTCTGGATTTTAGCAAAGATATTCAAGCCTCAAAATTAGCAAGCGGCGTTCCTGTTTTTTCGCTCAAGAACGATGAAAACCAGTATTTCCGCCTCTTCTACTTGCTGGACTTGGGCAAGCAACACGACAAAAAAATGGCTCTCGCCATGCAGTATCTTCAGTTTCTCGGCACCAACAAACTTTCCCCCGAAGACCTGAAAAAGAAGCTCTTCGCGCTTGGCTGCAAATTCAACGTGTTTGTGGCGCAAGACCAAGTGTACGTCGTGTTTGAAGGCTTGAATCAGTCCTTCAATGAAGGTGTTCAGCTCTTTGAAGATTTGCTCAAAAACGCAAAGCCTGATTCGGCGGTGCTTGCCTCGCTGATTGACCGTCAAATTAAAGGTAAAGCCGATGCAAAGAAAAATAAGCGCGTGATTTTGAGCCAAGCAATGTCCAACTACGGCATTTACGGTGCGATGAATCCCTACCGCGACCAGCTTTCCAACGCGGAATTACAAGCCATCAAGCCCGATGAGCTGATTGCGAAAATCAAGGAATTAACGAGCTTCCGGCACCGCGTCTTGTACTACGGTCCAATGCCGCAAAAAGAGCTTTTAGCAACGCTCGACAAATTGCACAAAACGCCATCCGAGAAAGACCTGAAGCCCGTTCCAACGAACAAGCCCTACACCTATCAAGACACCAAAGAAAATACGGTGCTGTTTGTGGAGTACGATATGGTGCAAGCAGAAATCCTGCTTTTGACGAAATCCGCACCCTACAACCCAGCACTCACGCCACAAGTAAACGTTTTCAATGAATACTTTGGTGGAAATATGTCTTCGATTGTCTTTCAAACCATTCGTGAATCGAAGGCTCTTGCCTACAGCGTTTTCAGCAACTATCAGCAACCACGCCGCGCCGAAGACCCATACCTCACATATAGCTACGTGGGAACGCAAGCGGATAAATTCAACGAAGCAGTAACGGGAATGTTCGATTTGCTCAACAATATGCCCAAAGCGGAAAAGAATTTCACGCAAGCAAAAGCGAGCATTAAAAACAATCTTTCCACCGAGCGCATCATTCGTGATAACATTCTTTTTAGCTACGAAGACGCACAAAAGTTGGGCTTGAAGGATGATATTCGCAAAGCAATTTTCGAGCAATCACAAAAAATGAGCTACGAGGAAATGGAAAAATTTTATGCGGAATACATCAAAAACAAGCCCTACACGATGCTCGTTCTTGGCTCGAAAAAGCGCATCAAAGCTGAGGACTTAGCAAAATATGGCAAAGTAACAGAACTGAGCTTAGAAGAGGTTTTTGGGTATTGATGATATAGGTAATACCAAATTACGGTGAAAACTGTGCATAATCCAGCGTACGGTAGTGCGTAGCAAGAGTCTTTGCGCTACCGTACATACTGGCTTTGGTACACCTAAGCAGTGTTCGTTATTCATTTCAAAACGTATGTTGCCAGACTTTCGCTTGTGCAGTTCAATAATTTTTTCGTCTTGTTTTTACTCTTACGCCAATGACACTTTCCCCCGAAACTACCGCAGTTTTAGAGTATTTAGACCACTACACCGGACACAATATTCGCAAGCGCAACGACATCGGCGCACTCTTGGAAGCCGCATCAGTACTGGATGCTTCGGATGAATTTAATGAACTTGTGTTTTCAGGGAAAGCAGCGTGGAATGTGTATTCGACCTTGCGCAAGACGCAAAGCGGTCAGGAGGGCTATCAGCATCTTGAAAGCGAGTTTACGCGTATCGTACAAGAAATGCGCGAACGGCTTGTGTTCTTTGCTGCACAAATGCCCGAAGAAGCAATCACGCGCTTTACAGAGCTGTACTTAGGAATCGGACAAGGAACAATGCGGAACCTGATTGATTTAGCGCATGATTTAGCACGCTTCAAGGATTTGCAAGCGCAGCAACCGAGGTAGTGCATACGCAGAAAGCTAGATTTTACAGGCTCTGCAGCTTTCTTCCATGACTTTTAGTCATTGAAATTTCTTACTTTTCTACACTGTTTTCGTGCCAAAGCAATCCGTATTTTGCGCCTCCTGAACGCTTCCGCAGGATTGCCAAAGAGAATAAGTAAGTGTTCACTCTCGAATACAGCATTGATGCACTTTCTGTGCTTTTATTATCGTAAATATTCTTTCAAGAAATCTACATTACTATCGAACAAAACATACCACGTTTCTTTTTGCGATCGGAGCTTTTGTCTCTTCACGTGCTTTTCGCCCCACGCAAGATGGGGAGCCATCTTGCAAATGCTACCATTTGTGGTGTTTTGTTTGAGTTGTAAATGTGTTTTCTACTTACCTGTTTGAACACTAGATTTTATCAAGGTCTGCATAGATTTCTTGCATGAAAAGAACGCATTCGACCGACGGTAAATCTACTTCTGCATCGTTGGCAAAAATGTACAATTCCCAGCGTCCGTGCTGGTTGCGGCGGAATATTTCGACAAAATGTTCCTGCTGCGATACAAGCACGTACTCCTGCAAGCTGGGAATGGAGCGGTAGAGCATGAATTTTGTGCCTCTATCATAACCTTCGGTGGAATCCGATAAAACCTCAATAATCACGCGAGGATTCGTCAGTGCCGAATCCTTGAAGTATTCACGCTGCCCGCAAGCTATGGTAACGTCGGGATATGTGAAAAACTGATTTTCGGGAATATGAACTTTTAAGTCACTTCCAAACGCCCTGCAATTTTTGTTTTGTAAGCGTGTACCCAATGCCGTGACAATATTAGAAGCAATCCCCGCATGGCGCGGCGTTCCACCCGACATCGTAAATATCTCGCCTTTGTAATACTCGCTTTTTTCCAATGCCGTTTTTTCACGCTCCAGATACTCATCTATCATGAAATACTGCTGTGGTACTTGTTGTGCCGACATAGTGCCTCCGTTGTTATGCAAAATGCGTCGTTACCTTTATCCTTTTGCCTTAATCCTGAAGCTCCAACCACGCCTCCGTCGCTGCATCTATCGCCGCAATAGTCGCAACTAATTCATCACTTTTTTCTTTGATAATTTTGTAATCGGTTTCTGTGCCAGAGGAAAGAAAGGCTTCAATGTCCGCTTTTTTTGTTTCCAATTTTTCAATTTTTCGCTCCAAGGATTCCCGCTCTCGGTGCGCTTGATATTTGGTCTTTTTGGGTTGTGCATTTCCTTCCAAACCAAGTTTCTGTGCGGCTTCTGCGGCTGCTTTGCGTTCCGCTTCTTCTTTGCGCAATGCCTCCGATTTTGCCTCTTCTCCCGCCGTTTCTTTTTTCTCAAGGTATGCTGAATAATTGCCCGGATATTGCTTAATGATGCGCTTTCCTTCTGCATCTTCCTCGAAAGAGTAGATAAATTCTACGGTTCTGTCCAAAAAGGCGCGGTCGTGCGAAACGACAATTAGTACGCCGAAAAAATGCTGCACGTATTCTTCCAGTGCGCCCAGCGTCTGAATATCGAAATCGTTGGTTGGTTCGTCCAGCAAAAGGACGTTGGGATTTTTCATCAGCACCCGCAGCAAGCCCAGTCTGCGCCGTTCTCCGCCCGAAAGATTGCCAACGAGCGTTCCGAATTGGTGCGTGGCGAAGTTGAAGCGTTGGAGCATATCGCGAGCGGAAAGGTAGCGGTCGCGCCCTACTCCTGTATCAATGTACTCGGCTACATCCCGCACCGCCGCTAGCACGGAGAGCGTTGGGTCAATATCGCTGCTTTCTTGGCGGAAGTACCCGATGTTCGCTGTTGTGCCAACTTTGATTGTGCCAGAATCAGGTTGAATCTCGCCCGTCATCATATTCAGCAAGGTAGATTTTCCCGAACCATTCGCACCGATAATGCCGATTCTATCGCCCTTTGAGGCTTTGTAGGTGAAATTTTCAAAGAGAACGCGGTCGCCGATTTTCTTGGAAATACCGACGGCATCAATAAGCTGCGAACCCGCAAACTGCGTTCCCACCTCAATTTTAATCTGCTTCAATTCCGTTGCTGCTCGTAAACGCGCTTGGTTTTCCTGCATTTTATTCACCCAATCCACGCGGCTTTTTTGCTTTTTGCGTTGCGCCCGTGCGCCTGCTTTCAGCCATGCAAGCTCGTCGCGGAGGCGATTTTGCTGGTGGTCGGCGGTGGCTTCTTCGTTGGCGGTTTGCATGGATTTTTTCTCCACGTAAAATTCGTAATTGCCATTGAAGGAAATCACTTTGCCTCTGTCCAATTCGACAATGCGCGTGGTAACGGCATCCAAAAAATAACGGTCGTGCGTAATCAGCAAAAGTGCGCGTGGCGAAGTCGTGAGGCGGTCTTGAAGCCATTGTACGGAGTCCGCATCAAGGTGATTGGTAGGTTCGTCCAAGATGAGCAAATCCACGTCGGACATGAGCGTTCGCGCCAGTGCGACACGCTTTTTCAAGCCGCCCGACAAATTGCCAACACGCTCGTCGAAGCGTGTACAGCCAAGTTTTTGAAGCATTGCGCGGGCTTCATTTTCCAAGAGCCAGCCATTGTCGTCGTCAATAGCGCGGCTGACCTCGTGCAATTCCTTCTGTGTGGCTTCATTGCTTGCTGCGTCATTGTCCATCACGGCACAAAGCTGTGCGTGGCGATTCAGCAATTCGTACATTTTCGGACGCGCTTGCATGACGGCATTCAGCACCAATTCATCATCGGGAATGGACGGAACTTGGCTTAAATACTCAAACGTGGCTTCTTTATTGAAGGCAACCGTTCCGCCATCAAGTTCCTCCGCGCCAGCAATGATGCGCATGAGCGTCGTTTTGCCCACACCATTCGCGCCGATAATGCCAATGTGTTCGCCGGATTCCATGCCGAAGGAAACGCCCGTCAGAAGTGGAATATCGTTGTACGATTTTACGAGATTTGTAGCGGAGAAGATGGTCATAGAAGCGATATTTTGTGCGGTGTTTGGGGTAAAGATTGCGATTCTACAATAAAAAACTCTTGCACTGCAATCAGCAGCAGCAAGAGTTTGTTGTACTGTGCATAGTTCAAATATACCACTTACCGCTTTCTTGGCAAACCCACAAACAGCACCAATCCTAATACAGCAACCGCGCTATTCACCAAACCCAGTGCCACTGCCGCGCCATCGCGCACGTCCTTCCCAAGCGGCTTCAAAAATTCCAGTTTGTGAATGTACGCAAACACAAAGCCTTCGGCGCGGTCGCTCTCCTGTACACGAGCAGCAAGTGTGCCGCTTTGCGTTTCGATGTACAAGGCAGGTTTTCCTGCCGAAGCAATATCTATGCGCTGTACAGGCAATCGTTTGTTGATAAAACCGTACTCGCCCTTAAATTCCGTTACCAGCGATTCCCGTACAATCTGCGTACTGGAAATCCCTGCAAGCTCCATGGCAAGCTGCATAGCGACGTGCCGCGCATAGCGAATATCGCCTTGCGGAAGTGCCTTTCCTGTTTCTGCATTAAAATACGTTGCAGCCTTGATAGATTCTGGCTTTGCACCATTTTTATCCGCGCCCGTACTTTGCATGGGAGCGCAGCATTCATCCGCCGCTTCTAATTTTACCTTGTGCGAAAAGCGGTAGAAGAGAGTCGGTACGCCGTTCATAGGCATTTTTACCGCAGAAACATCGAAAAGTGGTGGCGCGACAAACGCGGCTTCTTTCGCACTAAAACTCAACTCTTCCGCCCTGAATGTGTGTTGCAATGCGGGTTGCCCAGCTTCATCGCGCAAACGCTCTTTGTGCAGCGCGTGATACATTCCACTTGAAGCAAACATCAAGGTCGAACAAGAAACCGCAATGCCGATACTGCGATGATACTTCCGCAAACCGCTTGCGGACTGCTGTTTACGCTTTTTCCATGTAAAGGCATACAACACAATTCCCGAAAGCGCGGTCAGAATAATCACGGAAAGGAACGTCGTGATAACGCTCAAACGCAGTGTTTCCGCGCCATTCAGCCAACCCCAGTTGTGCAGATACTGAAACACCAGCAAAAATGCGCGTCGGAGCGGCGTGTTGTATGTCGCCATGCGCCCTGAAGAGGTTTCCACATACACATCATAGCCGCCCCCTTGAAACGAAACTTTCCATACCGGCAGCAAACGATTGATGTAGCGATAATCGTCGTCAAACCCAGTAATTACGCGCTTTTCCAGCACAACAGCATTCGGATTTCCAAAATACTGCTTTGCCAAAAACTCTGCATACAAAGCATCGCCGTCTTGCAAACGAGTTCCTGTGCGGGTTTCGAGGTACAGGTTTTCAGGGCTTGATGCTTGCTGGATTTGATAAAAAACTGCACCTTTAAAATTGACCAAGCGAAATTGCCTGATTTCACGGATATTGTTTTGCTTCAATGCTTCTGCAAGCGGCATTGTTACTTGACTTTGGTCAATCGGTTGCGGCGGCAAAAATTCCTTTGCAATCGGCGGCTTGAACCAATGCGCCATAAACGGGTGCGACGTGCCAGAGAGCGACCACAGCAAGGCAGGCACAAGCGCGACAATGCTTATCCAGCGATGCAAATTGTACGCATTACGCTTGAGAAATTGCCGCACTTTGTGTGCAGTGCTGATATTTGCTTGTGTTTTGGGCGTTTCGGCATTGTGAATATCCGCCCGAAGTGTATTTGTAATCATAGTTTTGTTTGAGTAAATTGGGAGAGTATGTGTGAATATTATTTCAAATTTTTGAGAACCGCCATGACACTCGTCAGTATCGCCGAAGCCTCATTAAACCTTGCTTCGCTCATTGAACTTGCCCAAGGCGGCGAGGAAGTTATTATTGCCGAAGGTGCAACGCCGCTTGTGCGCCTGACGTTGCCGAAAGAAGCGGCACAATCACCGTTCGTTATGCCGCCATTCCGCGTCCAGACGGAAGAAGAAGGTATTCGAGAAACCTATGGAATGTCAGCAGAGGAATTTTACCGTAAATATCCTGAGTACGCGCCGCCGCCAAAGAGCGACCAACCAAGAGTTTTCGGCAGTTTGGAAGGGAAAATCTGGATGTCCGATGATTTCGATGCTCCATTAGAAGATTTCGAGGAGTATATGTAAGATGGATATTATTTTTGACACCAACGCTTTCCTTTGGTTAATTGGAAATCAGGCAAAGCTCTCGCGTAAAGCAGCCGCAGCAATAGCAGACAAGCAGAATACATTCTTTTTGAGCGTCGCCAGTCCTTGGGAAATGGCGATTAAATCTCAAAGTGGTAAACTTATTTTGCCTGAGCCTATTAAATCCTTGATTTCAAGAGAAACTGCATTAAACGACATTGACGTTTTGCCCGTTAGCCTTGATGCAATCAGCCTTGTAGAAACAATGCCCGCCATCCACCGCGACCCATTTGACCGCATAATCATTGCCACTGCGCTTACAAAAAACTTTGCCGTGATGAGTAGTGATGCGGTGTTTGATGACTACAATGTTTCCAGAATTTGGTAAATCTAAAAACTATCGGAATTCACAGATGACCACCACAGCAGAACTTATCGAAAACGTGTATCACGCGCCCAATGCGGCGTTTATCCTCAAAAGCGTCCAGCATCGTCTGAAGACGGAAGCTGAAAAGCGGCGTGAATACTATGCTCTTGTGCATGAGGACACCAAAGCCGAGTTTATCAATGGCGAAATTGTGTATCAATCGCCTGTCAGAATGCGGCATTGGGATGCTTCGACCATGCTTGTAACCTACTTGAACTCGCACGTTATCAAGCACAAACTCGGCAAAGTTGGCGTAGAAAAAGTAATGATTTCGCTTTCGCGGAATGACTACGAGCCTGATATTTGCTTCTTTTCCGCCCAGCGAGCAGCAGACTTCGCGCCCGACCAAATGCACTTTCCCGCGCCAGATTTTATCGTGGAAATTGTTTCCACATCCACCGAAAAAATTGACCGAGGCATAAAGTTTGTTGATTACGCCGCTCACGGAGTGCGTGAATACTGGATTTTGGACCCCGCCAAGCAAACGCTCGAACAGTACGTTCTGCCAAGCGAAGAAGAAGTTTTGGACAATGATTTCACCCAAGAAGACCTCAGTGAACAAACCTTTGAATTGCGACAAAAACTAACCAAACGCGGTGTTTGTGAATCTATCGTTGTCGAAGGTTTTGCCATTGAAATCGCGGAACTTTTTGCGTAAACAATTTTTCTCACTACCAAGCATTGAAGCACTATGCAAGCCACATTTCACCTCGACTCCTCTGAACTTAACGAGAAATTTTTAACATCATTGAAAACACTTTTCAATGGTCATTCTCTTGCCATTACGGTTGAAACCACAAGCAATCGTGCAGCGACGGAGCTTTGGGATGATTCATGGGAAGATACCGACGGCTTGGATGAAACCGAGCGTATTCGCCGCAATCCTGCGCTTCATGCTGAGTTATTGCGCCGCTTGAAAGAGGCTGATGAAGGCAATGTTATTGCGGTTGATTTGGAAAAATTGGCGGCTGGTGTTCCGCCTGAAGAGTGCATTATTCCGAATGGCAAAACTTCAATCCTTCCTTCATTTGTTGCGGAAGCAGCATAAAACCTTGATTATCTATGCGAACAATTACCTTTCAAGGCGATGCTTTCAACGAGCTTACAGAATGGGGATTGACTGACCGTGCCGTTTTTGAACGCCTCACCAAGTGCCTTCGGGAAGTACAACGCGACCCATTCAAAGGCATTGGCAAACCCGAAGCACTCAAACATAACTATCAAGGCTGTTGGTCGCGTCGCATCACGCAGGAACACCGCTTAATTTACCGTGTGAGCGACACGACCATTACCGTCATTTCCTGCAAGGCGCATTACGACTAGCGTTCGCGGAATAACTCGCCAAGATTATACGACGCTCCAACGCTGATTAAACGCGGATTTGCTGGCGTAAAGGAATATCCAAAACTGCTCCACGACGAGGTTTCTGCATACAGCGTATTTGCGAGGTTCAGTACATTTACGAACACATCCAAACCGCCAATTTTGTAGCCTGCCCTGATGTTCACCACCGCATGACCCGCATATTTCCTCGTGTTCTGCACATCTTGAAAATACTGCCCCATTGTTTGCAATTCCGCACCAATTCTGAAGCCCTGTAACCATGCGGGTTTGTAGGTGATTTCTGAAAATGTTACGAGGTCGGGTGCTTGTGGCATTTGGAAATTGTCGAACACGCGCTCCGACGCGCCAACACGCTCACGGTATTGCATGAAAAGATGCCGCGCCCACGTGCCGCCGATGCGGATGTTCACTTCATCCGTTGGCACAAAACCGACTTGAAATTCCACGCCGTAATGCCGCGTTGCACCTGCATTGCGATTTTCAAACACGTTTTGCTCGACCTGCACCGAAATCACTTCATTCACGCCATCCAGCAAATACGCGCTTACGTCGAGATATGCTTTTCCCTCGAAAAACGCTGCATAGCCGCCAATTTCGTAGTTATTGAACGAGGCTTGCGTGAGATTCGGCACACGAACACCGCGAAAAAGCTCGGACAATTCGGGCGGCAGAAAACCGATGCTGTAATTCGCATACAAGCCGTTCATCGCATCGGCGTTGTAGGTGATGCCAATGCGCGGTGCGACGTTGTTGTACGTGGTTTGTTGGTCGGGCGAGCCAGTAAATGCGCTGGGTGGAAGGTTATTTTTGAAATCGAAGGACAAGCGGTCGTAACGCACTCCGGCGATAGCTTTCAGGTGCGGCGTAAGCTGCACGTCAGCACTGACGTAGCCTGCGAGGTTTTGCAAGCCAACGTTGTAGCTTGTCAGCATGGAATCCGTTTCCGTGAAGGTGCGATAAATACTGCTTCCGCCGACAATTTCTCTACCCACGCGCAGAAACTTTGCTCTCACGGTATGCGGACTATTTTCGTAAAAAACTCCCGCCACAAGATTCGCCTGAACACCGCTCAAATTCAGGCTTGTACGATATTGCACATCCGCGCCGAGCGAGGAAAAGTGCGTGTCGGAGAGTTCGCCAAACGCGCCGCGTGGGTTGCGAGCGTCATTGCGCAGACGAAAACTAGGCAGCATTTGGAGTTGATTATTGCGATAAAAAACACTTGTGTGAAGATTGGAATTGCGGAAAACGTCGTTGTCGTCAAAGCTGTGGTCGAGCGTCAAACGCCCGCGCTGCGCCTTGTTGTCGCGGTAGGCAATGAAATTATTCGACGGATACCTCTCCGAAAAAAACATTGCGCTGTCAATGCCGCCCGGCATATCGCTGCGGAGGTTATTTATGGAATATGTCAGTTCCAATGCGGTCTTGGGGGCAATGCGGTAATCCGCACGAATACTTGCCGAAAGTTTTTCCATTGAATTAAACTCCCGCCACGAGGTTTGCTGCCGCGCTGCATAGCTGCCAACGTAGATTCCAAGCGGGTTCTGGGTTTCATTTCCGAAGGTGTAACCTGCTTGTGCATTCACGCGCTGATAACCGAAATTATCGCCTTGCAGCCCGAATTCAAGGAGTGGTCTTGCTCCGGCGCGTTGTGTGAGGAAGTTGATTGCGCCCGACACCGCATTCGCGCCATAGAGAGCCGAGCCAGGACCTTTGACCACATCAATTCCACGCATAGCGGGCAGGTTAATTTCCATAAGCGCGTTGTGATTGAAAACGCCTGTGGTGCGAATGGGGATGCCGTCTTCGAGGTAGAGAAAGAGTGCGCGGGTGGTCATGGGCGAGCGAATTGCCATGCTGTGCTGTTCGTTGCCGAGATTGGTCATCACCACGCCCGGCACTTTGTTCAGCACTTCGTATATCATTGCGGGCTTGGTTTCTTCGATAAGCTGCTTCGACACAACGCTGATGGCAACAGGCATTTCCGAGCGCAACTGCGATTGCCGATTCGCCGTAACTGCCACTTGTTGCGAGGTAATCACCGATGGCTGAAGCTGAATTGCAATGCTTTCGGAAGCTGATAGAATCTCGCTTACAAGGATGGTTTTCGTTTTGTAACCGAGCGAGGAAATTTGCAAAATATCCGTAGGGGCAAGATTTTGTGCGGTTTTTAGCGTAAAACGCCCATTGCTATTCGCCAAAGCACCAGCGTTTGTGCCTTTCACAGCGATACGTGCGCCTTGCAGAGCCTCGCGGGAAAAAGCATCGGTGATGGTGCCAGAAAGTTCGGTTTGCGCGTGAAGGCTCGTCAGTGCCGCAAAGATTAGGATTGATGCGGCTGTGAGAAGATTACGAAAGAAAATTTTCATGGTAAAAATGGGTGAAGTAATTTGCAAAAAATGACAAACTCACACCCAGTCCAAAGGAGCAAAATCATAGAGAATACGATAGAGCTGACCTTGACGAACCTGAGCGATGATGCGGCTTTCAGGCATGGTTACATCTCTGCCGAAAAAGTCCGTACAGTGCGGGTTACGGCAATGATTGACGCACATCGGCGTAAACTCTGTGTTCCTGCGGAAATTGCAGCAATGCTGGGTTTTGGAGTTGATGATAAATGGAATGTGGACGTATCGGATGGAAAGCACACAACCTGCACTACTGCTTGTTTGGAAAGCAATAGCAATTCAGTCATTGCTGGAACAATGGTTACCGACGGCTTACGTGATGTGCTGCCGTTTGTAGGATTGAGACTGGTAGAGTAGAAAAGTTAAGCGCGGGGCGGCTGGAACGGCACTGTTCCTACGCCAAAGAGAAGATGTGCAGGAATGGCAGCAACAAGAGGTTTTGTCGCTGTTTCAGGGGATTGCAGGTGAATAGATTCGGAAATGAGGTACAACGGTTCGAGATTTTCTGACGCATTTGTGCGCTGCGAGCGAGAATTGGTGCTGTTTTCAGACGATTGTTCGTCATCAGCATTTTCGGCAATTTCTTTTTTTACCTGACAGCAGCCGTCGCATTCTAGCTCAGGTTTTGCCTTGTTTTCGCAGCGTTCTTGGTATGCTTCGTGATTGACCACATAATTCACCACAGGCACAGCCACGCGGCACGTCATGGCGAGGTACGCGAGCAAAAGGGGAAATATGGCGAGTTTGCGAAGCATGGCTACAAAAGTACGATAATGGTGATTATTTCGCAATCAATTCACGCAACTGCTCCAAATGTCGCGCTTCGTGCATGGCGATAAACATCACCCAATACAAGCCTGGCATTGCACCCAAGACGGGATGCGGGAAATACACGCGCAAAAGGTCATCGGTCGAAACACCCTGAAGATGCGATAGAACCTTGTCACGCGATTGTTGAAGGGCGGTGATACACTCTTCGCGGGAGGGCGTATTTTCTTGCGGGGACACATTTGCTGGAGCGGCGAGCTTGATGTCATTCCGATTCAGAATAAACGCATACATTTTGTCCCACAGAGTTTTCAAATCAGCATCTGTGATTTTTTCGCCGCGCTCGCCTTCGAGCATCCGCCGAATCGCAGAGCCAGAGCCGCGTTCCACCAAATGCAAGTGCCAAAGAATATCCTCCACCGACCAGCGTCCCTCTGGCGGAGCGGCGTATTTCTGGGTAGTGAGTTCTTGCAAGAGCGTTGTGCGGACGTGAGCGTATTGCTCCAACGCCGCTTCGAGGCTTGTTGCTTGGGTGGGAAAGAAGGTGGAAACTGCTTGCATAATGTGTGGTGAATGAAGTTTTTCAATGTCTTGATTTATTTCGCGCCTTGTTTCGTGCTGTCACGCCCGATACTATGATACTCAATTCCTGCATCGCCCATTTTTTTTACATCAAATAAATTCCGTCCATCGAAGAGAAGCGGCGATTTCATGCGCTCTTTGAGCAATGCCGCGTCTGGCTGACGGAACTCGCTCCACTCGGTTACAATCACGAGTGCATCTGCTTTTTCGGCGCATTCGTACATTCCGCTTGAATACGTGATGTTTGCTTGCTTCCCGTAGCGATGCTCCGCGCCTTCCATTGCTTCGGGGTCGTACACCGCCACGCTTGCGCCTTCGGCGAGCAATTGGTCAATGATGAGGAATGACGGGGCTTCGCGGGTGTCGTCGGTGTTGGGTTTGAAGGCAATTCCCCAAATGGCGATGTGCTTGCCCTTGAGTGCGCCTTTGCCGCCAAGACGAGCAATGATGCGCTCTGCAAAGCGTTCTGTTTGGCGCGTGTTGGCGTTTTCGGTTGCTTCCACAAGTCCAAGCGGCGTACCTGCTTGCGCGGCGGAGGTTTTCAGCGCACGGACATCCTTCGGAAAACAGCTTCCGCCATAGCCCACGCCCGCAAAGAGGAAGCGTTTGCCAATGCGGTTATCCGCACCAATCGCCATGCGCACGGACTCAATATCCGCGCCAACGGCTTCAGTATATGCCGAAAGTTCGTTCATAAAAGAAATGCGCATTGCGAGAAAGGCGTTGGCGGCGTACTTGGCAATTTCCGCGCTTTTGGTATCAAGAACAAAAATCGGATTGCCGCTCCGCGTGAAAGGTTCGTACAGAGACCGCATAATATCTGCGCTCTGAGCGTTTTCCGTGCCAACGACGATGCGGTCAGGTTTCATAAAATCTTCAACGGCAAACCCTTCGCGCAAAAATTCGGGATTACTCACTACGTCGAAACGCCCTTGTGGTGCGGTTTTCAGGATTGCCTCGCGCACTTTGTCGGATGTTCCCACAGGAACGGTGCTTTTATTGACAACAATTTTGAATTCGCTGATATTCTTTTCGGTGAGAATGCGCCCAATGTTTGTTGCCGCGCTGAGAACATGCTTCAGGTCGGCAGAGCCGTCTTCATCGGGCGGCGTGGGCAAGCAGAGAAAGAGTATTTGCGCCTTTTGGACGGCTTCTTCGAGATTTGTGGTAAAATGCAACCGCTTTTCGCGGATATTGCGCTCGAAGAGATATTCCAAGCCGGGTTCGTAAATCGTAACCTTGCCAGAGCGCAGTTTTTCGACCTTTTTCTCGTCAATATCCACGCAAATAACGGTGTTTCCTGTCTCGGCAAAACACGTTCCAGTAACAAGCCCGACGTAGCCGGTGCCAATAACGCCAATAGTTGAAGCCATTCGATGAGTAATTGCAATGTGAAACCTAAGAATTTATGCTTGTTGTAGCGCGTCTATCGCTTGGGAAGAGGCTTCCGAACAAGCGCACGCAAATTACGGTTTTTGTGGGATTTTTGTGGGGAAATTTTGTGAGCGCGGAAAAGATGTTTGGTTGCTTTTCACGTCATTCGTCAGGGAACGCAGATTTTGAGGACTTTCGAGGACTGGTCAGGACTCTAAGATATTTTGTGATGATGTTTGTGTCCTCAAAAGTCCTCTTCAGTCCTCAAAATCCGCGTTCCCAAAGTGAGGCTTGCTTACCGCACAACCGTCAGCATTGCGGTCTGCACTTGCACACCTGCCAGAAGCCGCACCGCATAGACCCCAGAAGGCATATCGCCAATAGGCATTCTGTACCGATGCTCGCCCGACGGCAGCAAACCTGCATGAATACTCATAACAGAAGAACCCTGCATGGAAACAAGCTCTATGCGGACATCGGAGGTTTCGCGCAAAGTAAATTGCACGGAAGCCTCATCATTGCTGATTCCTACGGGGTTTGGGGAAAGGGAGAGTTTCAGATTTGCATCATCAACGGAACTATTCACATGGCTTAGTGTATTGTTTGGATAATTAGAACGTGCATGGACAATAAAATCATCTACCGCCATACGACGAACCCCGCTAGTATCTCGTGTTCCATCAAAAGCAAATATTGTGATGAGAGCTGTATCGCCTGCCACGATACCAGGTTGTACCTGATAGTATAACGAAGGGCGACCCTGAAAACGAGGATCTGATTGTTCAATACGGGGGAAAATTTTTGTAGGGTCGGAACTCACAGTAGAATATGCCAGAGGATCATAATTGTCATCATAAAACACCCAACCTGGTATATTACCAGATTGCCATTTCGGGGATTCTAGTTCTATTCGGTCATCTGCGGGATTAGGACAACGGCATTGCACCAAAACTTTATCCTGAATAGGATTCAGCAGAACAGGCGGCATCTCACGCGGGTCGAGTAGAAACACAAAAGCAGAATCTTTTCCCGAAGTTTTATCTACTTCATAAACTGTGGCATTCTGAGTATCGGGGTTCAAAAGGCTGATAACAGCAGCCCGCAAGCCTTGCCGAGCGGGAGTGCGAGACCAGACTTGGTCGCTCCACCGCGCTGTAAAATTTACCCGTTGTTGCGTTGTTCCTGCATCAAGGAAAAATGTGCCGGGTACTTGTGTGACATTCACCGTTTGTAGCGGACGCGGTCCTGCTGGAATAATTGGCGATAAATCACCCTGCAAGCCATTTATTTGTACTGCCTTTGATTCGGGAAGTGGCGCAGGGAATATCGGTACTGGCGGCGGCGTAGCAGTGATTGGTGCTGGAAGTTGTCGCATTATGTTTCCTTCATTGTTCAATTCAAACGTTCTCGGTGTTCGTACTAAAAATGGCGTGGATGGCGCAGTACGAGCATTAGAATCAAGGTTGAAATAGCGCAGATTGTAGCCAACGGCAATATCATTTGAAAATGCTGTTACCGCTCGCTCAATGCGCACAGAACCTGCTTCTAGCCTTCTGTCTGATTCTGCATACGTTGGAGCTTTTTCCCGCAGCAAGAGTGCATTATCCGCAATGCGCACAGAGCCGTTTGTTGGTGCGCCTTGCTGCCCGCTCTCAGGAATGCTGATGCTGACAATAGGGACGGGAGAAAACGTTGTTGTTGCTGTTGTGATGGGCGGATGCTGCGTGAAGAGAGGTCTGACACAACTTGTAAAGTAGCAACGAGGATAACCTCTCAAACTCGTATCCTCAAAAGTCAGTACAACATCATTTCCCAAAGGGTCGGTGCTTGGCGGTCCGATTGGGGTAAAATTCTTAAAGGTGTACAGACCATTTACCGCAACAGCACTTGTTCCTGTGGCAGAATAACGCTGCGTATTTACTTTTACAAAAGGGTCGTTCGCATTGGAAAACTGGAAAAAACCCTTGGGCGGATAGCGTGCAGCAGCGTTAGGACCCATAGAGCGTGGCAAGCCGATTTCTGGCGAGTAGAAAGTAATTATTGCCGTGCCGCCGTTGTAGGCGTTTGGACCAATATCAGCACGGTTGCCAAACTCGTCCACTGCTTGCACGTGGAACCATTGACGATAGATGAACGAGCCGCCGTTGGCATTGCTACGCCCAATGTAAAATCTTGAGGGTATGCGAGCGGGGCGACCATCGTTAAAAGGGTCAGGAGTAAGTACAGGTGTAATGGCTACAGCGGGACCTGGGAAAAGGTTTACCGTAGCGGAGGTGGGCCACTTACCTCCTCCAACAGGTATCATGTTACCTGATATTGTGAAATCAGGTATTACACCAAGGCTAAGAGTAACATGATTACCTGTTGCGCCCCATACCTGAAAGTTTGGAAAAGAAACAATATGAGAAGCAATTTGAGGATTCGTAATAGGCGGATAACCAACGCCTGTCGCGCCCAATGCGGGTGAGATTTTTGCTGCAATATTTTTTCGTAATCCATCTGCATCTGGCAGTGCAAGCGAAGATATGCGCGATAATGTTTCCGCGCCATTCTGCCCAAGCCCCCATCCGATTTGCGAAGTAGCTGTATTGCCGATAACTACTGTTCGTGAATTACCAGTCTCCCAACGATTATAAATGCTGATAGTTGCTTGTGTAGGAAAAGAAGCAAGATTACCAAATCTATCCAGGATAGTTCCTGTAATGCTGCTATACCCAGTTTCATCAGAATATGGGAAAGTGACAGTTTGCCCAACAATGATATAAGGAGCAGAGCCGCTAGCACCACCGAAAACTTCTGGAGAAGAGTAAGCTCCAAACCTGACATAACCAACTCTTCCTGGAACTGCAAAAGGACCTTGTGCTGACGAAAACCCGACCGCGCTACTATCAAGATTGCGCTTTTGATTCGCAAAAACTACATCGTCTGGAATACCACCGAGATTGTCCAAAAGTTAGTTGAAATTCATTGAAAGAAGTATGAGAAAACAGAGGTATCTTCTAGTTGAAATTTGGTAATTTTTACCATCTCATTTGTTGGAAGAATTCTCTATGAAACCACCGAT
>JAAFIV010000016.1 GCA_013298775.1 Ignavibacteria bacterium
AAATGAAGCATTACTGGATTCGTCTGGCAGCCTTTGAGTCTTTCACCGCACTCCGTACCGAAGTTTACCGTGTCCTTAATGCTATTGGCTCAGAATACCGAATTTCTTTTCAATAGGTACTTAGCACGTAGGGTAGTTTCAAATCAAATGTTTTTTGAAGAATTTGCTGCACAATTCCCGTTTGGCGGTTGATAGTTCCGATTTCATTCGTTATCACCGTCTTCCCTGTTGCACGTTTGTAGTACGCAATCGTTTCTTCCAATGCTTTTGTATCAATGGAGTTGATGTTCGGTAGATCGGGTGTTTGTAGAGTATTTTCGCGCTGTTGGATGGGTTCGTACCAATGGAAATTCACAAAGTCAATATCCATCGTTTTGTAAGCCGCAACAAGCTGTTTTCCTTGAGCGAGATTGTCCTTGAGCTTGGGAAATCGCTTCATCTCTGGCAAATCATCCGCAAGCGCGGCGGGCATGGAGCGACGGGCATAATCGGCAGCTTCGGTGCGTAGTCCGCGAGAGTAGTAATCGTCCCAAACAAGCAAGGTCGAAACCCGCGCCGTTATGCCACCGTTGCAGATTTTCAGACTTTTCGATCTCGCTACTTCTATCGCTGCTCGGAGAAGAGCGATGTATTTATCAGGCTCCACAACGTGGTATTTATCGTTTTCTTCCTCGTTTTCAATGACAATCAATTCGGGTTGATATTTATTCAAAATAGACGTTACACTTGCCTTGTAAGTAACAACATCACTTGGATAGGGCATCGGAGTTACATTCTCGCCTGTTTGACTGCTATTAATATTCAGCACCACTTTCAAGCTATTCATAGCAAAGGATTCGTAACGGTCGGAAGAACCAGTCCACATCGGAATCGCGATGGCATCACGCACACAGGACACGCCGAGTGCTTGCATCACCTGAAGGCGACGTGCTGTCGTGAATTGCACACCATCGGCAGTATTGACAAGTACACCGTAGGGATGCTTGATGGTGCTTGTATTGGTCATGGTTTTCATGGTGTCGGGACCTGTCGTTGTTCCGCCACCTTGCCTACATGAGGAGCAAATGAAAAGGCATAAAATACCAATGATGATGCGGTCTGCACGAATTATGCGGAAAAGGTTTATCATAACGGTTCCTCAAAAAATGAAAAAAGAATGCCTCAAAATACGTTGCCTTCGGCAATATTGCCGATTAGACAATTCTTGCAAAACAAATATTCATACCTTCCTTGATTTTCCCTACCAAATCCTTGCTTTATTTCCCAGAATGGCGTAGATTAAGGCGTTCAGGCAATTTCTTTCCCCAACACTTTTATTTCCTTCCCTTTTATGCAGCTTCAGAATAACCGCTATACGCTTGGTGGCGTAGATATGCTTTCGCTGATTGACGAATTCGGTGCGCCTTTGTACGTGTACGATGCTGGCACTATCCAACGTCAGTACACCCGCTTAGATACTGCCTTTCAGGGCATTCAGCATCAAATCAAGTATGCATGCAAAGCACTGACGAACATCAACGTTTTGAAGGTTATCAAAGATTGCGGTGCGGGATTGGATACGGTTTCGGTAAATGAGTTGAAAATTGGCATACAAGCTGGCTTTCAGGCAAGTGATATTTTCTTTACGCCCAACAACACGTCCTTTGAAGAAGTGAAAGAAGCCATTGCGCTTGGAGCGCAGTTGAACCTTGATAATATGCCGATGTTGGAAAAATTGGGTAAGGAATTTGGCGGTAGCATTCCCGTGTGCATCCGCATCAATCCTCACATCATGGCGGGCGGGAATGAGAAAATCTCCACTGGACACATTAACTCAAAGTTTGGTATTTCCATCACGCAATTAGATGAATTAGAACACCTCGTGAAAGCGCATAAACTCGACGTTTCGGGCTTACATATGCACACGGGTTCGGAAATTGTTGATACGGACATTTTCCTGAAGGGCGCACAAATACTGCTTGAAGCGGGTCGTCGCTTCCCCTCCATTCGCTTTTTCGATTTCGGCGGCGGCTTCAAAGTGCCATACCAAGCGGGCGACAAGCAAACCAATGTGGAAGAACTCGGCGAAAAACTCTCCGCACTCTGTCACTCAGAAATGAAAGTTCGCGGAACGAGCTTTTATGCGTGTTTCGAGCCAGGGAAGTATTTAGTAAGCGAATCGGGCTTTTTGCTCACAAAAGTAAATGTTTTGAAAAAAACGCCAGCGACCACCTTTGCGGGCATTGATTCTGGCTTGAATCATCTCCTGCGCCCCATGTTCTACAAAGCGCATCACGACATCACCAATGTTTCCAACCCAAGCGGAGAACGGCGTACATACTCGGTTGCGGGCTATATCTGCGAAACCGATAACTTTGCGTGGGAGCGCGAAGGTATTGCAGAAATCCGCGAGGGCGACATTTTGGCATTCCACAATGCTGGCGCGTATGGAATCATGATGGCTTCCAACTATAATTCTCGCCCACGCCCCGCAGAAGTGCTGATTAAGAACGGCAAAGCACATCTTATTCGCCGCCGCGAGACGCTTGAAGACTTGCTTGCGACGCAGATTGAACTTGCCTAAAACCTCTCTTGTGAGGCTCTCAATTCTTATTGAGGGTCTCACTTTACCACGCAGTTACCGAAGTGAGAGCCTCAAGAAGAATTGAGACCCTCACAAAAAAAAGACCTCCGCACCGCATAGAAGCGAGCGAAGGTCTTTTTTATTGAACCTGTATCTTTTTCTTACGGTCTATCCCACCACACACGAGCAAGGAAGATACCATACTCGTTTGCATTCACCCGTCCACGCGCTTCGGCTTCGTTGGCGGTGTTGAATATCTGCTCACTTTGCGGATATTGTGCGCGGCGAGGTACCAGACCGCCCGTGACATTTCCGGCAGGATTAAGCGTGCGAAGGCGCGGAAAGCCCGTTCTACGCCATTCTGCATACGGCTCCAAACCATCCAAAAATGTACAAATCCACTTTTGCAAAATGATTTGTTCCAACGCATTTGATTCATTGTAAGCAATACGCGGCTGCGCAATATATCGAACAATCGAACTATCCGCAGGAATTGGCGGGTTGTTTGGGCAGATGGAATATTGCGTCATACCTGCACGAATTCCTGCTTCGTAGTGTTCGCGGGCTGTGCGAGGTGTTGTCCAACCGCGCCATTTTGCTTCAGCCATGAGCAATTCTACTTCTGCGTAGGTAATAAAAATCGTTGGAGAATCACGGTTTGGCGAAGCAAGATGCGGACCTACTCGTGCAAGCGTATTCGAGTTCAATGCCTGACGCTGTGCGGACGTAATGCCATTCGGCAGACCACGATTTGGGCGTGGAGCTTCGTTGATAATGCGCAAACGAGGGTCATTGGTGCTGTCCAGCGTACTAACGAATAATTCACTGAGGCGATAATCGTCGAACTGATTGAGCGTTTGCCACGTATTTGATTGCTGAATCCGTGCGCCGTTTGCTTGGTCAATCCACGCCATATCAGCGTTTGACTGCATCACACCTGCGGCGATTGCTTCTTCTGCTTCGCGTTTTGCTGTTGCGGGGTCCACTTTTGATAGACGCATTGCAAGGCGCAAACGCAAGGAATTACCGAATCTGCGCCAGCGCGTGAGGTCGCCGCGATATACGCCGTCATTAATGGTCAATGTGCGTTTTGTATTGTCAAAAGCCGCAACTGCCTCTTTTAATTCCTTCAACATATCGCGGTAAATTGCCTCTTGCGTATCATATTTCGGAGTGAAATTGCGGTCGTAGAAGCCGCGTCCTGCCTCGAAGTACGGCACATCGCCAAACAAGTCGGTAATGCGGTGAAATACGAATACTTTCCAAATACGCGCAGCCGAAAGAATGTTTACATCGTTCGGATTTTTCTTTGCGCGTTCTACAATATCCGTTGCAAACTTCACCACGCCCGGCTGACCAATTACGCCGCGTCCAGCGTACCACCACTCCCACTGAGCGTTTGGCATGCCGCGATACATTTCTGGACCAAACTCAGCTGTTTTTGGAGAAAGGTGCTGCACCACGCATGAAATGGCGGTGTAGTTATAGGTTTGCTGCTCGAAGTTGTCCCCCGCCGTGCGGAGTTGCATATTGGAAAACATGAGCAAAGGGTCAATATCCGTTACCTGCGTGGGATTGGTGTTTAATTGCTCAAAGCCCGCCGTGCAGCTTGTTAGCCACAGTCCAAGTGCGGCAAAGAGCGCGAGACTACTGCTTTTTAAGGTTTTCATAATTTTTTCGATGTTGATGTTAGGTTTTGATTTTTTGTTTGCGTGAGGGTCTCATTTCTTAATGAGGCTCTCACTTTCTTTCTGGTTAGCATTGCCGAAGTGAGACCCTCAATAAGAATTGAGAGCCTCACGCAGAGCCGCTTAGAACTTCAGCGTAAGGTTTACGCCGTAGCTGCGTGTGCTTGGAAGCGAGTTGTATTCCAAACCTTGCGCGTTGCCGTTGCTGTAATTCGATTCCGGGTCCACGTTAGGAATGTTGGAAAACAAAATCGCAGCATTGCGCATAACGAAGGAAATACGCGCTCCGGTAAGAACATTGCTGAGGAACGAATCGCGCAGCATATCACTTGTAAAGGTGTAACCAACCGTGATTTCGCGGAGCTTCACAAAACTTGCATCATACATGAAGTTCTCCGTAATGCCGCCGTAGCTCGACCAAAAGTCTTGCACGTAGGCGCGGCGCGTATTCGGCACATACATTGGTGCAGCAGTGGTTCCGGCATTCATCACGCCAACAGCGAGAATACTATCAGGGCGTGCGCCTTCGCGTCCTACAAGTGTGCCTTTATTCTGCCCGGTGATGTACGAATTTGCATTGGTGAGCGAGAATATTTTGCCGCCAACGCGGAAATCCACCAGTGCGCTTACCGTAAAACCAAAAATGTTGAACGAATTCGACCAGCCGCCGATAGCGTCTGGAACGGCATTTCCCAAGTCTCTTGCAACGGGGTCACGCACGGGCAAACCTGTACGAGCATCATACACAAGCGGAAATCCAGGTTGTGAAGAATCACGTAACTGCGCCACGCCACGAATAACGCCATACGCCTGACCTTCCACTGCAAGCACCGTCGCGCCTGAGCGAGCATCGCCCAGCGTGAGATTGCGCAAGCCCGGATAGAGTTCCGCAACTTTATTCCAGTTACGAGCGATATTGAACGAGGTTTCCCACGTAAATTCAGGTGTTTTCACAGGTGTTGCGGTGATAAGCAGCTCCACGCCTTCATTCACAATGCGTCCGGCGTTGATGAGTGCGCCAGTAAAGCCGCTTGTTGGCGTAATCGAAATCGGAATAATCTGATTGCGAACATCTTGCTGATAGTATGTGAAGTCAATACCGAAGCGACCTTCAAAGAATTTCAAATCCAAACCTGCTTCAATGTTGTTGGAGATTGTTGGTTTTAATGCACCATTTGGAATGTTGAATTGCGGAGCTTGTGCCAAAATCATGTTGGTATTGCGTCCAGCTGTGTACGGAAGCGCGGCGTAGGCATAGAGAAGTTGCAACTGATAGGGGTCGGTGTCGCCGCCCACTTGCGCCCACGAAGCGCGTATTTTCCCAAGCGGAATATCTTTTTGCAAACCAAATGCTTCCGTGAAATTGAATGTTGCATTGACGGACGGATAGAAATACGAATTGTTTGCGGCGGGAAGCGTTGAAGACCAGTCGTTACGCGCTGTTGCTTCCAAGAACAAGAAATCCTTGTACGCAAGCGTTGCCGAGCCGTAGAAGGAGTTTATCATTTTTTGGCTAAGAGCATAGCCCGGTTCACGAACAACGGTGTTCGTTACAGCAAAAAAGTCGCGGCTGATAAATTGCGAACCCAAAATCTGGAACTGCTCGTTTTTGCGGAACATCGTGTTTCCGCCACCATTGATTGTGAGGCGAAAGTCTTCCGACAAGGCTTGGTCGAAGGTTACGAGGAAATCTGCGTTGATTTCTTCTTGAAAAATGTTGCGTTCCAAAATATCGCCGTCGGGCTTGTTCAATGTGCCTTGCGGGTCAATTTGCGCTTGGCGGAAGTTGTAGGCATCTCGTCCGGCACGAACCATCACCGAAAGCGGCTCTGCTACTTGATAGCGAAGTGAGGCATTCGCAATTAAGCGGTCGCGGAAGGTAGGGTTGCGATTTTCAAACACTGACCAAAAAGGATTTGGGCTGAAATTATCGCGCGTTTGCCAACGGCGTTGAATATCAAGATTGCTGGTTGGCGTTGGATTGCGATAGTCACGAAGCAAGTTAATATCAAGGCTGCGAGGAATGCTATTCAGTGAGCGTGCCGGATTATCAGCAGCATCGGACAAGGAAGGACGATTTGGTGCAGTTTCGCGGATGTAGTTTGCTTTCACATCAGCCGTGATGCGGTCTCCAAGCGTTGCTTGACCACGAGCCGTCAGCGTAAGACGGTTTAATGCGGTGTTTGGGACAATGCCGATATTATCCATGTTCGATGCAGAAAAGCGAAAATTCGCTGTCTGGCTGCCGCCTGTAAAGGCAATGGTATTCGTAATGGTACGACCAGTTTGGTAGAAATCGCGGATGTTATTCGGCTGTGCAACGTAAGGACGCATCACTCCGTCGAAGAACATTTGCTGTGAACCGTCAAGACGCGCACCCCATGAATTTGTTCCCAGAAGCAGCACACCTGCTTGTGTTGCAGGAACTACGCCTCGGTCGCCGTGTCCGTATTCATTTTGGAAATCGGGCAAAACAAGTGGCGTATCGAAGGTGAGATTGCCATTGTATTCCACGCCAATTCCCTCGCGAGCAATACCTTTTTTTGTGGTAATCACAATCACACCGTTTTGAGCGCGAGTGCCGTACAGAGCAGCAGCAGCGGCACCTTTGAGAACGCTGATTGTTTCAATATCATCAGGATTGATGCTTTGAATACCATCGCCGAAGTCCGTACCACCAAACTGTCCTGCTTGGTTGGGCGATTCGTTGTCAATCGGAATACCGTCCACCACGTAAAGCGGTTGGTTATTTCCTGTCAGTTGCTTTTCACCACGAATAACCACGCGGCTCGAACCACCAACGCCCGTCTGACCAATGTTTACGCGCACTCCGGCAACTTTACCAACAAGAGCATTTGCGACGTTCAATTCACGTGCTTGTGTAAGAGATTCACCCGAAACGGTAGAAATGGCGTAACCAAGCGACTTGCGCTCGCGCTCAATACCAATCGCCGTAACAACGACTTCATCCATCAAGACATCGTCTAATGCCAGAGAAAGAGCAACTACGCCACTTTCCGGCACTTTGGTTTCTGCTTTTTTGTACCCAACAAGGCTTGCAACGAGTGTTTGTCCTGTTTGTGCGGAAATGGTGAAATTGCCCTCACGGTCGGAAATTGCACCGCGCAACGACCCTTTGGCAATGACTTTTACGCCAGCAAGCGGCTTTCCACTGTCTTTTGTGGTGATTTTTCCCGTAACAGAACGGGCTTGAGCAAATACCTCTCCGCTTGCGAAGAAGAGCATGGCCAAAAGAGCCACACACCGCATAAACAGAGAGATACGAGGTAGAACATTATTCATAGAATTTGAATTTGGTGATGTGAAAGTATTTGTGTGAGGGTCTCAATTCTTATTGAGGCTCTCACTTCTTTGGTAACTGCGTGGTGTGAAAGTATTTGTGTGAGGGTCTCAATTCTTATTGAGGCTCTCACTTCTTTGGTAACTGCGTGGTGGTAGAAGTGAGACCCTCACTAGGAAGTGAGAGCCTCACAGGAAATTCAAGCTATGATGTGAGGGTCTCAATTCTTATTGAGGCTCTCACTTCTTTGGTAACTGCGTGGTGGTAGAAGTGAGACCCTCACTAGGAAGTGAGAGCCTCACGGGAGAAGTAATTACCGCCAATATTTTTCTGGCTGGTGATGTACTTGTTCAGAGAAATGGCGAAATTCCTCAACCGTTGGAAAGTATGCTTGCACAAGGTCTTTTTGGGGCAACGTACCATTACGCAATCCAACATAATCTTGATAGCTGGAGAACTTCCATTCATGCGGCTTTACGACAAGTTTTGCCCGCACTGGATTATCATGAATATATGCGATGACGGCTATAAGGTATCGTTCATCATCAATCAAAAGAGCTTTGGTATGCTGTTGAAACAAGCTCCCGCTCCGCTCAACAGCCCTGTTCAATGCTCGTGTATAGGATGATAATAATTTCCCGAACATCATCCCCACGTTATCACATTTCTCTTTCCCCCGAATCAAAAAATGAAAATGCGTTGGCATGAGACAATATGCGATTGTATCAACATAGTCATCCAACATTGCGCGATATTTTTTTAAGAAAAAGCCATAGTTTTCTTCGGTGCGAAATACCGTTTCTTGTGCGTTGGAGCGGTTAAAAACGTGATAATATGAACCATTAACGATGTTCATTGATTTTTCGTCTTCGATGTCTTGTGAGGCTCTCAATTCTTATTGAGGGTCTCACTTTGGTTATTGCTTTGGTTATTGAGTGGTAGAAGTGAGACCCTCACTAGGAAGTGAGAGCCTCACAAGAGGTTACGGGCGTAATGGTAAAAGTGAGAGCCTCACAAGAGGTTACGGGCGTAATAAACTATCCCTTGGAAAGGCAGCATTCAAGCGGTACAAACCCTGACGAAGTGCGCGGGCATTTTCAAAATTATTTGGCGTGAGAGCCTCGTAAAAGAACGTAACTGAGCCTATCATCCCCGCCGTGCGGTTCGCGGTTATCCAATCCGACATAAGCTGCGATGTCGCAATAAAGGGGTCAGCGCGACCTAAAATCCCCGGAGCTATCTTACGACGCGCATTTGTGGGCATTTGCGATTGTAACTGCGTCAGCAATCCCTGATACGCTGGCACATCGCGGCGATACAACTGCGTACTCAGCAAATCCACCAATCCCCGCTGCATCCACGTTGGCGAATCCTGCAAATACTCTACATTTCCAAACGGAAACGGACTTGGCGACATTGCAAAGACGAGATTATTTTTCCGTGCTTTTACACGCTCGCGCAAGCGTTGAAGCCAATTTGTGAGTTGGTCGGCTCGCCATTTTACCCAATCTGCATCTTTGAAATCCTGCGGCGCAGTGCGCCCAGTCTCGCGTTGATAGCGTGCTGTTGTTGCTGCGTCGTAGCCACCTTCGCTCGGCATTGCGGGCATTCGATCATCTCCTTGAATGCCGTCAATGTCGTAATTATTGACCACTTCCATTACCAAATCGCTCATGAAATTTTGAACGTTGGTATCAAGCGCGTTCATCCAATAAAAACCATTTTTAACGACCACTTGCCCGTCTCGCCCTATTGATGCCCATTGTGGGTATTTGGTAAGAATTGCCCCAGGCGGCGTACCTAATCCGCTATTGAACGACGAAAAGCCGTATTCAAACCACGGAATTACCGTCAAACCCTGCAGTCGTGCCTCTTCGATGGTTTCACGAAGAACATCCCGCGAACCAAATTGCGCACCAATCGGTAAGGTGAAGTCGCGCTGCATCCGCTCAGACCGCCACAAGGTATAGCCACGCGCCCACACGACGGGAAAGACGGCATTGAAGCCATTTTCTTTTAATGTTCGCATTGCAAGGGCAATATTTTCACGGGAATCAAATACGGTGCTGCCCGCCAACGTCAGCCACACCCCGCGTACTTCGGGCGTTGCGACACTTGGTGTAACAGTGCGGTTTGTATCGGGTGGCTTTGTAATTACTTGAGGACCAGAATTCTGCGGTGTGCAAGCACAAACGGCAAGAAAAAGAAACGCGCATGCAAGAAGCAATGCGGAAAAAGTATTCCCCAAAAAGCGGTACATACGGAAAGCAATTAAATTTGAGTAGAAATACACGAGAACTACACACACATTTACACTGAATCCACACTGAAACAGTCGAATATACGAACACTTCCAATGAAGAGCAATGTTTGTTTACAGAAAAATGCACTTTTTCGCCCCTGAATACATCTTTTTTTGTCGTATTTTAGGGAAAACTCACAAAACTTTTTGAATATTAGCAGCTAAAATCATGCTCATTTCTGGAACTTTTCTCGATGAAATTAGCCACGACATCCCGCACCAAAACTGGGGCGAAGCCGAGTGGGATGCAGACTTTCAAGCAATGAAACGCGTCGGCATTGATACCGTCATTCTCATTCGCTCTGGCTACGGGCGATGGGCGACCTATCCAAGTGCGGTACTTGCCCGTGAAGAGAGTATTTACGCGCCTCCGGTGGATTTAGTCGAAATGTATTTACGCTTGTCGGAAAAGTATGGAATGACGTTTTTCTTTGGAACATACGATTCTGGCAGGTTCTGGCACGATGAGAATTACTGGAAAACGCAAGCATTTATCCGCGACAACGACGTAAATATGCGCGTTGTGGAGGAAGTATGGCAACGCTACGGCTCCAGTCCTGCCTTTGGCGGATGGTATTTATCGCTGGAAGTGAGCCGCAGAACGGGCGCGATGACGGATATGTACGCAAAACTTGGCAAACATTGCAAAGCGGTCTCGAATGGCTTGCCCGTGCTGATTTCACCCTACATTGACGGAACAAAAGCGGTCTCGCAATATGGCGGAACACTCTCGAAAGAGCAAGCCACAACGCTTGAGGAGCATGAGCGCGATTGGAGCGAGATTTTAAGCGGCATTCAGGGCGCGGTAGATATTTTGGCATTTCAAGATGGACACGTTCATTACCACGAACTTGCGGATTATTTGCGCATCAATAAACAGCTTGCAGACCGCTTTGGAATGCGCTCGTGGACAAATGCAGAATCCTTCGACCGCGATATGCCAATAAAATTTTTGCCCATCAAATGGGAAAAACTGCGCTTGAAGCTGGAAGCCGCACGGGAAGCGGGCGTGGAGAAAGCGATTACGTTTGAATTTTCGCATTTTATGAGTCCGAATTCTGCGTATATTCAAGCGCATCATTTGTACAACCGTTACCGCGAATACGCACAAAACCTTGATTTCTAAACAATCTAATAAATACACCATGACTCGCCGCAACCTACTTTCATCGCTCGCAAGTGCAGCTTTAGCCTCGCCAATACTTGCTTCTGAGGTATTAGCTCAAAAAAAATCCTCTGCAAAAGCGAACAATGCAAAAAAACAAAAACTCATCAAACCCAAAGCCTTGCAAAGCGGCATGACCATTGGTTTAGTCTATCCTGCGGGCTGGACAAAGCAAGAAGACGTAGAACTGGGAAAAGCATATTTGGAGAAGCTCGGCTACAACGTTATTCTGGGAGCAAATGCCGGAAAGCAGCATGGATACTTGTCTGCAACCGACAAGGAGCGTGCGACGGAATTTATGAGTGCCGTCGAAAACCCAGCTATTGACGCGATTATCTGCGCCAGAGGCGGCTACGGAACAATGCGAATGCTCGAAATGCTTGATTACACCTCAATTCGCAAGCATCCCAAAATTATTTGCGGCTATTCCGATATTACCGCACTTATCAACATCATTTATGAGCGAAGTGGGCTTGTAACCTTCCACGGACCTGGTGCGATGGCATCATTTCACGAGTTTACGGAAAAGAGTTTTATGGATGTTTTGACGACGAATCCCGAAAAAGCAGCAAAGCCGTACAGCCCAGTAATTATGCCGCCCACAGAAGGCTGGAAAGCTATGAATCTTGGCAAAAACGGCAAAGCAAAAGGGCGATTAGTAGGTGGAAATCTTACGCTGCTTTCGATGACCACCGGGACACCGCTTGAAATCAATACCAAAGGCGCATTACTCTTTTTTGAAGACGTAACCGAAGAGCCATACCGTATAGACCGCATGATTACTCAACTTCTTTTGGCAGGAAAGCTCCAAGAGTGCGCGGGTATTGCGATTGGGCAATTTACCAAGTGCGACGCTGAGGACGCGGCGCATTCGTTCACGGTGCAAGAAGTCTTGGAAGACCGCCTGAAAGGGCTTGGAAGACCGATAGTTACTGGTTTGCAGTTTGGTCATGTTCCGCAAAAATACACATATCCGATTGGCGTTCAGGCAGAATTGGATGCGGCAAATGGGACGCTTACACTGTTGGAATCAGCAGTACAACTTTAATTTTTATTTTTTTGAGCAAAATAGCTATGCAAATACCAGAAATTTCGTTCTCGCCAGTTAAACAAAAACTGTTACAATTAGCTCAAGACCTTCCAGATACAGCTTCATTTGAGGATGTTATTGAGGAATTGTATGTCATGGAAAAAGTTGAACGTTCGCTTCAAGAAGCTGATAAAGGAAATACCATTTCTCATGCACAAGTCAAAGAAATGGTGCGCTCATGGTTCGAGTGATTTGGTCAAAGCCCGCAACAGAAGACCTCCGCGCAATTTTTGAGTACCACGACCACTATTCGACACATCAAGCAAAATTGGTGCTTGATAGAATTATGACTGCTAGTGAACAACTAGAGGTATTTCCGCGTTCAGGGCGCATGATTGCTCATTTTCGTCGGGATAATCTTCGTGAAATTTTAGTTCATCGGTATCGCATTATCTACTACATTCGTAATGATGAAGAAGTAGAGATAATCGCTGTTGTCCACTCTTCCAAACAAAACTAATAATCAACTATGCCTCTCCACTTCCCCACTCTCGCCACACAATACCGCAACGAACTTCTCCAAAACGTCGTCCCCTTCTGGCTTGAACACTCGATTGACCGCGAACACGGCGGTTTTTTCACGTGTTTGGATAAGCACGGGAAGGTCTATGATACGGATAAATTCGTGTGGTTGCAGGGACGGCAAGTATGGACGTTTTCGATGCTCTATAATCGCGTTGAAAAGCGTGAAGAGTGGCTTCAAACCGCGCTTCATGGGGCAGACTTTTTAGAAAAATTCGGTGCGGATAAAGACGGAAATTACTATTTCTCGCTCACACAAGATGGTACGCCGCTTGTACAGCCCTACAACATTTTTTCGGACTGCTTTGCGTGTATGGCGTTTGCGCAACTTGGCGTAGCAACGGGTAATGAGAACTACAAACGCCGCGCAAAATCTATCTTTGAGAATATCCTGAAACGACAGCACAACTGGAAAGGCGCATACAATAAAGCGTTTCCGGGAACTCGCCCGCTCAAGAATTTTTCACTGCCGATGATTTTGAGCAATCTCACGCTCGAACTAGAAGACAGTTTGCCTCCAGAACAGGTCAATACGACGCTCGACACCTGTATTCACGAAGTGATGAATGTCTTTTTGCGCAAAAAAGGCGACATTGGCGAAGGACTTATTTTGGAGAATGTTGGGTTGGATGGCGCATTTTCTGATTCTTACGAAGGTCGTTTGCTCAATCCCGGACACGGTATCGAAGCAATGTGGTTTATCATGGATATTGCCGTAAAGCGCGGAAATACTGCTCTTGTGGAAGAATGCAAAAACACTACTCTGCGCATTCTGGAACACTCGTGGGACAAGGAATATGGCGGCATTTATTACTTTCTGGATGTGCTTGGGCATCCTCCGCAGCAACTCGAATGGGACCAGAAACTCTGGTGGGTACACGTTGAAACGCTGGTCGCGCTTGCCAAAGCATATTTGCACACAGGCGATAACGAGTGTTTGCGCTGGCTGGAAGTGATTCACGATTACACATGGAAGCATTTCCGCGACTCAGAGAACGGCGGCGAATGGTTTGGCTACTTGAATCGGCGTGGTGAGGTTTTACTGCCGCTCAAGGGTGGAAAATGGAAAGGCGCTTTTCACGTTCCGCGCTCGTTGTATCAGTGCTGGAAGACGTTTGAGGCGATTGCCCAACAAGAAAAAAAGGACAACAAATGACCTTCAGCGAACTTATCCATGCTATCGAAATAACCCACCTCGACCTCAGTGCCGAAGCGGTGCGGCAGGTGAATACGTTTCAAACGCTCCGTAACTGGCTTATTGGCTGGTATATTGTGGAATTTGAGCAAAATGGCGCAGAGCGTGCCGAATATGGGCAGAGGCTGATTGCTACAATTGCAGATTCCTTAAAAAGCAAGAAACTGCGCGGATTGGGCTTGAGTAATCTGAAAAATTTCCGCCAATTTTACCTTGCTTACCCGTGGTTTGCGCAAGAGATGGAGCGAGTAGTAAAAAGCACACAATTACGGACAATGTTTAGCGAGAAAATAAGCCAGACAGTGTCTGGCTTATTACACATCACCACCAACTCGGAAGAAGCGAGTATCCGTCTCCCCGCTCAAGACCTCATTTCTACCCTCTCTTTCTCGCATTTTATCGAACTTTTACGTGTTGAAACCGACCTCAAACGACGCTTCTACGAAATTGAAACTGTCAAAAATGCGTGGAATGTGCGCGAGTTATCAAGGGCAATAGATACGCACCTTTTCGAGCGTACAGGGCTATCCAGCGATAAACCTGCGGTGATTTCACGCATAAAAACCGAACATCCCGAAACGGCAGCAGAACTCATTAAAAACCCTTATATCCTTGAATTTTTGGGTTTGGAAGAAAAAGCAGAGTATTCCGAGCATGACCTTGAAAAAGCGATTTTAAGCCATTTACAAACATTTCTGACTGAGCTTGGAAAAGGCTTTTGTTTTGAAGCACGGCAACGACGCATCACCTTCGGGAATACGCATTATCGCATAGATTTGGTGTTTTACCATCGTATTTTGAAATGTCATGTCTTGATTGACTTGAAAATGGGAAAATATGACCATGCAGATTCAGGTCAAATGAACCTTTACTTGAATTATTACCGCAAGCACGAAATGACCGAAGGCGATAACCCGCCCGTAGGCTTGATTTTATGCGCCGACCGCGATGAGGCGTTGGTAGAATACACAACAAGCGGACTAGACAATGAAATATTTGTTTCCCGATATTTACTGGCATTGCCGGAAAAGGAACAACTTTTACGATTCCTCAAAGCAGAGCTTGAATAACGAAATACCTCTCAACAAAGCATCAAATCTCAACATCTGAATACACTCATTTTTCTCAAGACCATGAAAAAAATCCTCTTCCCCGCGCTATTCCTTTGGTGCAGCATTATTGCCCTTTCTCAAACTCCAGCACCACCCAAGCCAGACGCACTCGCACTCGTCTCCGACTTACACAACCAATACCGCATCATTGCTAATGAAACATACTCGAAGCTCGGTAATTACGATTGCAAATTGGATATGTATTTGCCCAGATATAGCACAAAACCTACGCCAACGGTGATAATGATTCACGGAGGAGGCTGGGTAAGTGGCACGAAGGAAATTACGCAAATGCACATCCAGCCGTATTTGGCAATGGGTTTTGCGGTGGTGAATGTGGGCTATCGCTTGGGCAATGTCGCGCCCGCGCCTGCTGCCGTCGAGGATGTTCGCGCAGCGTTGCGATGGATTGGTCGGAATGCAAAGCAATATCTCATTGATACCTCTGCGCTTGTTGTTACGGGGCATTCGGCGGGCGGGCATCTCGCACTGATGGTGGGAATGCTGCCGCAGAACAATGAATTTGACCATGCAAGCGGCATAGATTCACTGCCGCGAGTGGCAGCAATTATCAACTGGTTTGGCATTACCGACGTTGCCGACCAAATCGAAGGCGGCGCAAACAAGCGTGATTACGCGGTGCGGTGGTTTGGACGGGAACAGAATGGTGATTTAGCGAGGCGTGTGTCGCCACTCAGTTATGTGCGCAAAGGATTACCGCCTATTCTCACGCTGCATGGCGACGCAGACCCTGTTGTTCCCTATTCGCACGGAGTTCGTTTGCAAGAAGCTCTCACGAAAGTTGTCTCTCCAAGCCGCTTGCACACGATTCCGAAAGGCGAACACGGCGGATTTTCAAGGGAAGAAACCTTGAAAGCGTACCTTGTCATTCAAGAATTTTTGCAACAATATAATCTTTTGAAAAAATCATGAGAACAATTCAAATAATTAGTCTTTCTCTTTTCCTTTTCATAGCATCTACTATTCACTGCCAGTCACAAGATAAGGAATGGACTGACCAGCAATTACAAGCTGCGGAGGATAAAATGGATTCTGTAGTGAATTCTCTAAAATCAAAAAAATCAATTCGTCGTTACTGTTTTCCGGGTAATCTTCCTGATTCACTTTATGAAAAATTCAAGATTGCTATGGCAAAGAAAAGAGAGGATTTAAGATTAGAACGTCAATCCCAGGTTCAGGAAGTAAAATCAAATAACCCTATTCACGGCGTTTGGCTCACCAACGTGGACAGCGACGCGCTATACAGCAAAGAAAACGTGAAGAATGCCGTACAAACGTGCGCTGAACTTGGCTTCAATACTATCTTTGTGGTTGTTTGGAATAATGCCATGACGACCTATCCCAGTGCTGTTATGCAGAAATTGACGGGCGTTCCGATTGACTCGCGCCTCGTCAAAACGCAAAACCGCGACCCGTTGAAAGAGCTTTTGGACGAGGCAAAGCCGCGTGGCATCAAGGTTATCGCATGGTTTGAGTTTGGATTTTCATGTTCATTTGACAAAGCCGATGGCGGAGACATCATTCGAGCAAAGCCGCACTGGGCTTCGCGTGGCGTGGATGGTAAGATTGTTTCCAAAAATAAATTTCAATGGATGAACGGCTTCCATCCCGAAGTGCAAGATTTTATGCTCTCTTTGCTGAAAGAAGTAGCGCAAAACTACGCTGTAGATGGCATTCAAGGCGATGACCGCTTGCCCGCATTACCAAGCGAAACGGGCTATGATGATTTCACGAAAAACCTCTACAAGCAAGAACACGGCTCGTTTCCGCCAACAAACACGAAAGATTACGAATGGGTGCGCTGGCGAGCAGAAAAAATGAGTGATATGATGAAGCGCATCCACACGGAACTCAAGGCAATTCGCCCGGATTTGATTATTTCTATGTCGCCCAGCATCTACCCTTGGAGTGTGGAAGAATACTTGCAGGATTGGGTTACGTGGGTGCGCGAGGGCTGGGTGGATATGGTTTGCCCGCAGGTCTATCGCTACAATTTCGAGGCATACAAACGCGAATTTGACAAGATGCTTTCGCGGCAAATCGCACCAAAAGATAAGCACAAATTTGTTCCGGGTGTCTTGCTCAAAGTTAGTCCGTATCTGGCTTCTGAGGAATTTTTGAAACAAATGATAGACTATAATCGCTCACAAGGAGTTTCGGGCGAGGTGTATTTTTTTTACGAGGGTGTTAAGAAATATCCGGCGTTGTTTAAAGAGTTGAATGGGGTGAAATAAGGGCTTCGGAAGGCAAAACATTTTGGCTGGATACCGTGATTTGTGTAATTTTTACAATCTTTTCATTCACTCTTAAATGCTATGGAAACATCACTTACACAACCATTTACGAATGTTCAGCGTGAATTGCTGAGTGTTTTTTCCCATGAACTTTCAGAAAGCGATATTGTAGAATTACGGAAAACCCTCACGAAGTTTTTTGCTGAGAAACTTATTCGCCATGCCGACGCGACATGGGAAAAAGAGCATTGGACAGATGAGACTGTCGAACAGATGCTTCAAACAAAAATGCGTATTCCTACGAGGTAAGCTATTGGAAAAATTTGTCATAGATACCAATGTACTTCTTGTTTCGATTTCAACGAAATCAAAGCTCCATTGGATATTTCAAGCTCTTCTCAATGGCGTATTTACGCTATGCGTAACAACTGACATCATCGAAGAATATGCAGAGATTGTCGGCAAACATATGGGAAAACCAGCAATGGAGAGCCTTGTTAGGACATTAGAAGGGTTGCCAAATGTTGAATTGATTACCCGATATTACAAGTTTCATCTTCTTCAAGACCCTGACGATAATAAGTTTGTAGATTGTGCCATCATAAGCAATGCTCAGTGCATTGTTTCCCACGATACAGACTTTGCATCCCTTCAAGCTATTGATTTTCCAAAGGTTCGAGTTATGAACACCACCCAGTTTAAAGAATTTCTACAAACCAAATCCCTTTTGAAATAATTGCATTCACTTCCCCAATTCCTTCCACATCAACGCCGACGCGCCCAGCACGGCTGCGTTCTTGTCCATCAGGTGCGACACAAGCAGTTTGGTTTTTCCTTTGAAAATGTTGAGCGTGTGCGTGTTGAGGCTGTTTCGCGTTGGGTCGAGGATGAGGTATCCTGCATTTGCCAGCCCGCCAAACAAGATAATTGCTTCGGGACTAAAACACGCAATCACGTTGGCAAGAGCTTTACCGAGGATTTCCCCTGTCCGCTCAAATGCTGCTTTCGCAATTACATCGTCATTTTGTGCGGCTTCTGCAATATTCGCGGCTGTGAGCGAAGCAAAACTCACCTCGCGCAAAACACTTGATTCTGTGCGCTCTGCAAGCAATTCCATCATCGTTCTGCGAATGCCCGTTGCCGAAGCGTAGGTTTCCAAACAGCCTCGCCGACCGCATCCACACACGCGCCCGCCCTCTTGCACGATGATATGCCCCACTTCTCCCGCGAATCCATCCGCGCCGTACAACACATCGCCATTCACCACAATCCCGCTTCCCAAGCCCGTTCCCAGCGTTATCACCATAAAATGCTTCATACCTTGTGCCGCACCAAACAGCATTTCGCCCAAAGCAGCCGCATTTGCATCATTGGTAATTGCCACAGGAACGCCGAAGTGCTGATGAATACTAGCTCGGAGCTGAACAACATCTCCCCAGTTCAAGTTTGGAGCTTGCTCAATCGTGCCAGAATAATAGTTTGCATTCGGCGCACCAATGCCGACTCCCGCAAGCTGGTACGCGCTTTGGAAGGGTGTGAGTAAGGAATCGGCAGCAGAAGTCAGGCGTGGAAAGAAGGCTGTGAACGGCTCTGTTGCTTGCGTTGGAATGCTTGTATCTGCCAAGCAATTTCCTTTGTCATCCACAATTCCCAGCACGGTATTTGTGCCGCCGATGTCAATGCCAAGAGTGATGCGGGTTTGGTTCATGGTGCGTGTACGTTTGTGTATTATGGAAAAATGAGACCCTCAATAAAAAAATGAGAGCCTCACAGGAGAGAGCGAAACTACGTGAGGGTCTCAATTCTTATTGAGGCTCTCACTGCGATATTGCTTTGTATTGCGCGTTGTTCCTGAAAGTGAGACCCTCAATAAGAATTGAGAGCCTCACAAGAAACGTGAAATCTTGATTGGCGAATATTACTCCTCCATCGTATCCCACCAATACCGCTTCAGAAGCCATGTTGTGAGCAAAAATACCGCAAGCGTTATTCCAAATTGCATCCACATTCCGAAGACCAAATACATCGGTAAAATTACTTGCGTCATCTGCCACGTCATGCCCACAGCTACATTGAACATATCGCGCCCAAAGTCCTTGTTCTCTTGAAACGACGGGTTTTCCGCTTTGATTTTTGCAATAATCGGCTTCCAAAAACCCCACGGGCGCACACGGCGGTAAAATTCCATCAGCGTCGCATCATCTTCAGGCTTGGTGAAAAGCGTACCCGCCAGAGAGCCGATAAATGCTATGGCGAAGATGATAGGAAACGCATTCAAAGATGACATCTCTGGGAACAATTTAGGAACAATCATTGACCCCGCCAAGCCCGCCAACATTCCCCAGAAATAGCCATATCCATTGAACCGCCACCATATCCATTTTAGTACATTCGATGCTGTGTAGCCGCCGTACAGCGAAGCGACAATCCACTTTGTGAGCGTATCAATGGATTCCACGAAAAAGCCAAAGAAAATACCAATCACGACCAGCGTAATGGATGAAATGTACGAAAGCCGCACCGATGCTTTGTCGGTGGCATCTGGCTTGATGTAGCGTTTGTAAATATCGTTCACAATGTAGGCAGGCGCAGCATTCACAAAGGCTGCAAAGGTGGACATAAAGGCAGCAATTAAGCCAGCAAGCAAGATTCCTTGCCATCCGATGGGAATAAAATTGCGAATGGCGAGCGGCAAAATTAGCTCAAAGTCAATATTTTTGCCCATCGCACCGAGTTCTTTCGAGAAAAAAACGAGCGCAAGTGCGGTCAAACCTGCGACCATGAAGTATCGCGGCATATACAAAACAAGGATAGTAAAACCGCTCATTCTGGAGGCTTCTGCTGGACTTTTCGTCGCCAAGACGCGCTGCATATCGTAGCTGGGAACAGGTCCCGCCGTGCTTGCCAAAAGCCCTTTGAAGACCATCAGCATAATTGCCCAACCGAACATGTCGAAACCGTCAGATTTGATGCGCTCATTGACGGCAGGTAGCGTACTCGACCAATCTAAATTCAAATTCCACCCAAACCAAAAATCCTTCCACCCCGCAGGAATGTGTGCGTTGATGAGTTCTGGTTGCACATTCATCATCGCAATAATCCCAACGACAATACACGCAACGGTCATCAAAACAAACTGCATCATTTCCGTCAGAACGACGCTGTACATCCCGCCTTTGATGCAATAGAGCGTCGTCAGAGCCATGATGACGAGCGCGTAGCCCTCGTCGTTGGTGAAAGCTCTTCCAAAAGCATGAAACGAAAGATTCCAAGGCATAAAAATCGCGGCAAACTTTCCAACACCCTCAAAACCGTACGCAATGAAGCCAATCACGGTAATCAACGCAAAAACCACGACCACAATATGCGACAACTGCGCACCACGCCCCGCGCCAAAGCGGAAGGTAATCCATTCCGCGCCCGTCATTACGCCACTTCTGCGCATCCAAGCAGCAAGGAAAACCATCACAAATACTTGATTCCAAACGGGCCAGAGCCAAGGAATCCACGCACTTTTCAGCCCGTAAATGAATGCGATAGAAACTGTCCACATCGTACCAGAAATATCGAACATTCCCGACGCATTGGACAATCCCAAATACTTCCAATCAAGGCTGTTGTCCGCCAGAAAGTACGATTTGAGGCTCTTTGCAGCGCGTTTGGAAATAACAAAACCAAGCACGATTGTGCCAATCACGTAGGCGATGATGATGGCGAGGTCGAGGGGGTGAAGATTTCCCATTATTTTTAGAATAGATGTTTCGTACAATCGACTTTATTCCGAATAGACTTTTTTACTAAACAAGGCAGCATGCTGCCTTGCTCCAAAACTCTAAAAACCTTATTCGAGATAAACTCTAATGAACAGTAAGTACATGATTCTTGAATTTCGCAATGCTTATGAACAATATGAGCAAGGAACGCGGATTTGAGGATTAAGAGAATATTGAGGATGGAAAAAAGTCCTCAAAATCCTGAGAGTCTGGGCTTCGTCCGCGTTCAAAATAATCACTGCTTTATTCAAGAATCACAAATGAAGTGAACCCGAAAAAAAAGACATTAAGGCGTTTCGTATATGTTCATCTCTCCCCCCACAACCCGCCTCGTTCCTCGCTCATCGTCAGTTCCAATTTCCCGCCGCGCATCATTTCAGAATGGCTTACAAACGGCTTCAAGAGTGGCTTCCCGTTGAGACGCGCCGCTGCAATATACTTCTTTTTTTCCGAAACCCCTTTTGCTGAAATTGCAAAGATTTTCCCCTTTCCCACCTGTATTTGTGCGCTCTCCACGATGGGCGAGGTAATTGTATATTGCCCACTCGCAGGATTCACAGGATACAAGCCCATCATATTCCACACCAACCACGCCGACATCTGACCACAATCATCATTCCCGCAAAGCCCGTCTGGATGCGGTTTGTAGAGAGTGCGGATGATTTGCCGTGTCCGCTCTTGTGTACGCGAGGGATTGCCCGCAAGCGTGTACAGATGCGCTATGTGGTGGCTTGGCTCGTTTCCGTGCGCGTACTGACCAATCAAACCTGAAATATCCGCAGAAGCATTCGTGCCACTTACAGCTTGTTGCAAGGTGAAAAGGGTATCTAATTTCCGCACAAATGCTTGCTTTCCGCCGTAGGCTTCCACCAAACCACCCACATCATGCGGCACAAACCACGCATAATGCCACGCATTGCCTTCGGTGTATTCTGCATCGAAGCCGTGTTCGGAGTGCAAAGGGTCAAACGGTAGTTTCCATGCGCCATTGGAGAGTTTGCCCCGCATGAAGCGTGCGTCTTTATCGGCGATGTTTTGCCAATGCTGCGAGCGTTTGCGAAATTCTTGTTCGTCGTCCTTTTTGCCCAGCATTTGTGCGGTCTCTGCGATACACCAATCGGCAAAAGCGTATTCCAATGTTTTTGTAACTGAAAATCCATCGTTATCGTGAGGAACAAAGCCGTATTTGCGGTACACATTCACACACAGCGTGTCCTCATTTGCGGAGGCTTTCATGGCGCGGAAGGCTTGTGCTGTCTCGCTTTTGGGGAGAAAACCCTTCCGAATGGCATCGGCAAGCACAGGCACGGCGTTATAGCCCGTCATGGTTTTCGTTTCCGTTCCCCAAAATGACCACACAGGCAATACGCCGAAACTTGTGTAATGGTCAAGCATTGAGCGCATCATCGCTGGAACACGTTCTTGCTGAACAAGTGTAAAAAGCGGATGCACCGCACGGAAAGTATCCCAGAGAGAGAAGAGGTCGTAGCGTATAGCATTCACGCGCTTTTGCGGGAAATGCTTTGTTTCCGGCGCAGTAAAAATGAAGTTAAATCGGCTTTCCTGATATTCACCCTTTGCATCAGAAAAGCGAACTGGCGCGAGAAACGAGTGATAGAGAGCAGTTGTGAACATCGTTTTATCATCTTCGCTTGCGCTGGAAATCTGAATTTTGCTCAGTTCTTTCCGCCAAGCATTTTGCGTTTCCTCGCGGATGTGGTCGAAAGATTTCCCGCGCACCTCATCCAAAGCCGCAAGTGCGCCTTCTTCACTCACGGAAGAAAGAGCAACTTTGACGGTAATTGGTGCTAAGGATTGATTCGTAAACGCGAAGAGAATGCAGGTAGAATCAGGTGTTTGGGTAGTTTTCGCAAAAACGCGTGAAAATTCCATAGCGAAAAATACACGTTGCGCTCTTGCCCAGCCCGCAGAAAATCTGTGTCCACTCACTATCGTCTTGGAACGCAGGTGTAGTGCGGCTTTGGTGGTATTATCCCAATTCACCGCAAAGCCTAAATCCATCACAATTCCAGCATTCATGCTATTCGGAAATGTGTAGCGATGCACACCCACAAGTTCCGATGCCGTTAGTTCAGCAATGATGCCGCTTGCGGGGCTTAGTTTGCTAAAGGTTTTCTCGGCAAATTTCACACGATAATACCCCGCCGTTGCTGTTTCGTCCGCATGAGAAAACTGTGCAGACCAGTCTGTAAGCCGCCGTGCGCCTTCTTGCCGTGTTCCTTCTTTGGCAACGTCTTTTCCGCCGACCCAGCGCACAGAAGCGAGATTTGGTCTTGATTCTAAAGCATCAACATTCACTGGCATAATGGAAATATCCAGCAAATCGCCAATGCCCGTTCCGCTAAAATGCGTGTGGCTGAACCCCGCAATAATACTATCGTTGTAATTATAGCCGCCACACCAGTCCCACGCTTCCACGCCATTATCGGGGCTGAGTTGAATCATGCCAAAGGGCGCAGTTGCTCCCGGATACGTGTGTCCATGCCCCGAGGTGCCGATAAATGGATTCACGAAGCGGAGAATGTCGGTTTTATCACGGCTTTGGGGCTTCTGCGCAAACAAGAATGTTGAGCAAAAAAAGAGAAGTATTGTGAAACCAGATTTCATGCGACGCGAGTGTTATTTTTGAGGATAGGAAATATTGCCCAGCATATCAATCTTTACCTGCTTGAATGGACTAAAAGCCATATCCAGAAGCAGCACCGCATCTCGGCGGATGAGGAATTGAGTATTATTTTCAAACAATTCCCAGAGCTTATTTTCCGACCCATTCAATACCTCTTTTTGGACTAATCGAAGATAGCTGAGTGCCTGCGGAACCGTGATTTCTGCTCTCTTTTGGACGTATCGGGACGGAATAAACTTCACCGCTTTTTTATTGGGAATTGCTGCAAAAAGTGCGTTGTAAAATTCTTCCTGCGTCATGGTGTAATCGGGGTAAAACCAGGTCTGGTTTGCCCATTTGTACGGTACTCCTGTTCCTTGAATGATTCCAAGCAATCCAAACTTTTGTACTGGCTGAAAATAACGACTTTCTGGCAAAATATCCATAAACGGCAGGAGCCAGCATCCCGCATCCAATAAGGTTTGCTGAACGGCTTGTACCGAAACATTCTTTGGCGCAAGACTATCTTTTACCGACAGCGCAGCAAGCGTTCCAGCCGCTTGACCAATGAGCATAACGCAGGGTTGAAGCCGTGTAGAGCCATTGATAATATTACTTACCGAAATACATTTTTCTGCCGCAATCAGGTTCGTTGTTTGGTCTTGAGCTAATTCGTCATTGTTTCGTGGTGCTTTCATCTCCTTCTTTTTTTCAGCCTTCACGTTTCTTCCCTCATCTTTTGGAATAAGACTTCCAAGCGGAATGGAAAAGGATGGAACGGGCGGAAAATCTATGCTCGGAAGCTCTTTTTGATTCGGATATTTTGCGTGATGATGATCCACGGGATAATCACCAACGGCAATTGCTGTGCGATAGACATTGCTTGAGTATGGCTTCATTACGTCGTTTATAGTCATTCGCGAAATGCCTTCTACGCGCCGCGCTTCGCGAAAATACGGGATAAGCGCGAGAGAATCTGGGCTTGGGAATTCATCATCTGGCAAGCCCAAATACTTGAATCCAAGCGTTGTTTGTAGGTGATAGATAAAGCGCATGGTTACTTGCTTTGCAGCTTCATAGCCTTTGGCGCGTTCTTCACGGCTTTTTCCAATTGGATTGAAATAATAGTCATTACCTTTTCGGGGCCAGTTCAGCATGTACTTTGCTCCCTTTCCAAAGCGCGTAAATGCTAGTGTTGGAAGCCGTCCGTAGTCGAGCATTTTTTGTGCATCTACCAATTTTGCCGCGCTATCTTCTGGAATAGAATAGCAGGATTCCTTGCAGCATCCGTCGAATTCTTTGGGGTCGTAGTTGGCGGGTTTTGGTATTCTGCGGTCTGCGTTTTCGCCAAGTTGTAGGCGGTAATCTTTCAAAACAGCAACCCACGTCAAGTCTTGAATAATGGAGTTTCCTTTCTGCGGAGCGCATTCTTCCTTAGTTTTGGTGCGGCTTTCCATGCCTACATCGAAGGGCAATTCCGCTAATGCGATGACATCGCCAAGCTCGGTGGCATCAATCACAACGCGGGCTACAACCTCAAGTGCCGATGAATCCTGAGTGTTTGGTGCAACTCCGCTTTTTGAAAAACGCACACTGTGAATTCTTTTTCCTGATTTATTCGCAAGCACTGGATAATAACCATACTGAATTGTGAGATTTCGCGCCTCTTTCACTGCCATTGCTTTCCAAATACTATCGCCAATGTGCGGTTCAAAAAGCGTATTGCTCACCCAGCCTGTTTCAATGTTTTTTGCTCCACCATAATACTCACGTAATTTTTGCCGAAACTCGCCCCACAAGCCGCTTGGAAGGTTGTTGTTTCCATCAATTGCCCCCACACCAGCACTTGTGAGCATACCACCGAGCCACGGGGTTTCCTCTACAATCATCACCTTCACGCCCAAACGTGCAGCCTGAAGACCAGCAGTGATGCCGCTTGCACCACCACCAACGATGAGAATGTCGGTTTGGATTGTATCAATTTTTTGAGAAATATTTTGCGCAAAAATGGAATGACAGAAGAACAAAAATGCAAGGAAACAAGGAATGATGCGCATGACAGAGGAGAACAAGGGCAAAAAATAGAAGGAATGATTATTCATATTCAAATGAAAAATAAGATGAGTGAACTAACTACGCCAGAAAATACGCCGTTTCGTGAACCATTGCGTTATCACCACCACGACTCCCGTGAACAATATTCCACGAAGAAAACCGAGCCATGCACCGCTAAATGCCTCATTGTACCAGCCTTGCAAGCCCGTTATGCCCAAAAGCGGAAGAAGTAACATTCCGCCTGTTACGTAGGCAATCATTGGATTTTGACCGCATTCGATAATGCTCGTCAGAATCGCTTGGAAAGGTCTCCACAGCTTGATTTCTTCGGTGATGATGGTGAGGGAAATGAGTAAAAAGAAAGCTAAACCATTGGTCAAAAAGTAGTACGAAAGCGTTGATTTATCTTTTTTGATTCCTCCTTCAAACACTTCAAACGCTAACCCCAAAAGTAGCCAATACACACCCCAATTCCAAAGTTTCCTGTGTAATGTTTGAGTGATTGTACCCTTTTGCGGTCTAAAAAGCCACCAACCAAAGGTAATCAAACAAAGATTTACCACCAAATTTAGCCACAATTCACGAGTAAAAAGTCCGAGAAGATTTACAGGAAGAAAAGCAAAACAGAGGATTGCCTTTATGCTCGTTATCATGCGGCTTTCAGGTACTTCTGATTGTTCTTGAAGGTGTACCGCTTTTGCTTTTTTCCATCCCATTTCTTGCATCATTTCTCCAGCAACCGTTCCCACCAAAACAATACACAGATATTGTAAAAAATAGACCTTAAACAGCCACGTTGCTGGTGTTGCAAACCATACCAAATGTTGCCACGAGCCTATAAAATTGGGTTCATTCAGCGACAAACGCAGTGCGAGAAAAAATGCGAGCAAACCAAGTCGGAGCATTGTATTGGTGCGCGTTACAAGCCAAAGAGCCGTCCCGACAACGGCAACGTTGGACAACACCAGCAAAATAATATCACTGCGTTGTGGATTCCAACTTGTCCCAAAACTTGGATGTTGCGGGTACGTCAAGGACACCATCAATACCGCAGAAAGCAGAATACCACTTGCTTGTAGGATATTTTCCCACTGAGCAGACTTTACGAGTGTGCGTGGAAAACGCGTAAAGGTTACGAACAGCAAGCCGTAGCCCACAAGCCCGATAATATGCGGCATCCAGCGTATTTCTTGAGGAGAAATTTCTTGCGAAGAATAGGCAAATACTTTAATATGTTGTGTGAAGATGGCAAAGAACGCAAGTAATAATCCCCGTTTCAGAACAACTCGCCCAGAAACGATGTATTCACCCCATGTTTCAGGCAAATGACGATTGCCGAAAGAAAGCGGAATGGCAGCACCCATAGAAAAGAGAAAAAAAGGAAATACTAAATCTACCCATGTAATTCCCGCAAGCGTAGGGATGAAGCGGTGTGCAGGTGGCGGCACTTGCGCATGATACATCCACGCAGGAAGCGCACCAGCAAACGTGATGCTTCCAGAAAGAACCATTCCCAAAATAGCCAGCCCACGAAGTGCGTCAATACTCAGAGTGCGGTTTGTATTCGTCATAGTAATTGGGAAAAGTATTGTGGTATTTTGTACACGACAAAATTTCTAAATGACGTATAAATCAGGCTTGAGTGGCACAGACATTCCTGTCTGTGTTGGTCGCTTGAACCCTACGCCAGCACTCACAGACAAGAATGTCTGTGCCACCACTGAAGAAATTTTTTGTCGTGTACAAAGATTGTAGTATTTGTTAGGCAAACTGCTCTGCAAGGCGCGTGATGACTGCTTTTGCTTCACGAAGCGCGGAAAAGATTTTCAAAACATCGTTTGCATGCGAAGCAGAATACTCGATACTTTCAGCGTAAGCAGTACCATCAAGAATAAGAAAAAACCAATTCCGACCAACAACATAACAGCCATACAACGGGTATTCTATGGCGTTCAGAGAGCGTGCGGCAATCATTTCCACCAAGAGTTGCGCTCGCGGGTCTGATTCGGCAGCCCGTTCTTTTTTGTACTCATGCAAAAAGAAAAAAGGTTGGATTGGCTTTGCTTTTCCTGTGGCAACGACAAAATCTACTCGACCTGACAAAACAAGTTCTTGATGCTCGCAATCTCGCACTGTTGCTGTGATGGTGCGTTGTGTAAAGACGCGAAATTTCTCAGAATTATACCGAGCCAAACTCACCAATGGTGCAATAAATTTGAATTTTAATTCATCTTCATTCCATAAATCTACATTTTGAAGCAAATCTTCTCGTAAATGCTGAAGGAAAAACTGCTCCTCTGGCAACGGCTGATGCTCTGCGTCAAGCCATGACGTTAAATGAGCATTCTGCTTTTCGGCTCGTAATCCAAACGTCCGCTCTACTTCGTCAATGTCCCACTGTTCAAAGGTTTTCATGGTGTTGGTGTGGAAAAATGTGTATTTTTCCTCAGTACAGTACAAAAAGTCTTCCGTAGTGGCACAGACATTCTTATCTGTAATTGTTTACGCGGGTTTCAGGCGACAAACACAGACAAGAATGTCTCTGCCCACCGAAGCCTAATTGTATGCGTTCTACAAGAGTTTTGTATGGTACGTAGGTACTATTCAACATTTTTAATAACAAAAAATTTTCACGCATAATTTACAAATCTTTGTGCGACATACCACGAAGAAATGCGTTCACCAATGCCACAGCTTGGCTTATACAGAAATCTTCTTCAGAAATCTTCTTCAGAAATCGTTCACCGACCTTGAGAAAAACATTCTCTCAATACAAGTTTCTATCAGGTGTGCAGCATTTTTGTTCTTCAAGGGCAAAAACCCAAAAACACCCTCTGAGCTTTGATAGAATCTTGCGTTCAGTGCTTTTGAAAAGGATATATTTCCATGTATTCGCATACTTTCGCACCATTATCATCCCATGAAGAACACCATGCCGAACACGATTGAACTTCCCAGTATTTATCGAACTTCTCAAAAACAACTTGAGGAAATACGCCGCTTTGGGTGGACAAAAAAAGTAAACATCGCACCAGTGCCAGAGAAATACCGCTTTGAATTTTTGAGTGCAATGCTCAAACAAAACTTCCAGCGCATGGTTACTGGCTCGAAATTTGCCGCAATAGTTATTGGTATTTTAATTTTTCTTTTCGATGTACTGCACGTTCCGATGAAATTCACAGAACTCATGGAAGAGGCTGCAGCACTGCGTTTTGCTCTCTTTATTGCGCTTGCGCTTGGGTATCTCTCTGGACGGCGTTTACGCTTAGATGACCCGAATAGCTCAATGGTACAATTTTTTGTTTGGGCAAATGTCTTCCGAACCGCATATATGCTCATTGCGTGCTGGCTTTTTTACATAATGGCTCTCAATCATGAGGAAATAGATGGTCCGTTTTCTGTCTTTGTATGCCTCGTTTCGGCGGGACTATACGCAAATACTGGCTATGCGATTATTCTTGTCGTGTTCAATGCTCTCATTTACGGCGCAATTATTTTCACAACAAGCAGCAATTTCACCGAACAAATTTCCCTTATTTTTTGTGGTTATGCGGTCTTGGCGGCAACAGGATTTTCAGCCGTCACTCTTTTCCGCAGCTTTGCTCAAGAATTTGCCATGACCAAGCAAACAGAGGAAGAACGCCGTATTGCGGTCGAATTGAATGAAAATTTGCAAAGTGCGAATGAAGAAATACAACAGCAAATTAACCTGCTTTCGGAGCAAGCGCGGGAAATTGAAATCGCCAATACCATGCTCCAAGAGCGAGGATTGGAGCTGTCGCTAGAGCGTGACAAAGCCGAACATTTACTTCATAACATCCTTCCTCGCAGCATTGCCCAACGCTTACAAGCAGGCGAAGAAACGATTGCTGGCTCGTTTGATAATGTAACCGTTCTTTTTGCGGATATTGTTGGATTTACGGAGCTTTCCGCCACGCGTCCGGCGCAGGAAATTGTCAGCATTCTGAACCGCGTCTTTTCTGCGTTCGACATTTTTTCCGAACAATACAATTTGGAAAAAATAAAAACAATTGGTGATGCGTATATGATTGTCGGCGGTCTGCCAGAGCCACGCGCAGACCATTGCACGGCAGTTGTGCGCATGGCAATAGAAATGCAATCTACCATTGAGCTTTTGAGTAGAACATTGAATATTCCTCTTTCGGTACGTGTCGGCATACATACAGGCTCGGTGGTTGCTGGCGTGATTGGGAAAAAGAAATTTGCCTATGACCTTTGGGGCGACACAGTAAATACCGCAAGCCGCATGGAATCTCACGGAGAAGCAGGAAAAATTCACATTTCTAATGATGTGTATCACGTATTATCGCAGGCATCACACAAGCAAGGAGAGTTTCTTTTCGAGAAGCGCGAGGAGATTGAGGTAAAAGGCAAAGGCACAATGCAAACGTGGTTTATTGCACAAGGGTAGTTATGAAGCGGCATCCAGCCATTCTTCGATGTATTTTTTAATTTGCTTCAAGAGAATGAGAATGCGAAAAATGTCCTCATCTGTTGCGTCAAAAGACTTACTCAAAGTGTAGGTATTATCTTCCAAAATGATAAATGTCCACTGGCGACCAAGTACGTATCCGCCGTACATCGTTGTACGATTTTCATTACGCACACGAGCTGCAATCATTGCCGAAAGCACCTGAGCCAGAGGGTCTCTACTAGGACGGCGATGGGGCTTATACTCTTGAAGGAAAAAGAATGGAACTTGAGGCTCTGCCTTGCCTGTCGCCACAACGTAATCAACAATACCGCTTAAAACATCACCCTTTATCGTAGCTTTGATAGTCCGCTCAAGAAAACCTTTAAATCGCTGTTCATCAAAAGGAACCAGAGCGAGGAGGAATGCAATAAACTTCATTTTCAAATCTTCTTCATTCCAAAACTCAATATTTTCAAGAGCTGTTTGCCGGAGCCTTTCCAAGGTGTTGCGCTCTATCTCCGTTAGCTCTACCGTAGAACTGAGCCATGCTTCAAGCGTGGCGTTTTTGTATGTTTGATGAATACCGAAAAACTTCTCAACTTCATCAATCGTCCAACGTTCAAAAGATTTCATCGTTTGGATAAAAATGGTAATGATGTTTGTATGTTATTTTCAAAATTGAAGTTTAGATAAACTCTTGCGCCCCCTCATCCCAACCCTTCTCCCAGAGGGAGAAGGGCAAGATTCTATGTGGGTTATGAAGCCCTCTCCCTCTGGGAGAGGGTTGGGTGAGGGCTTCGTGCAAGGTGAGGTTTTATACGGCTCACAAAATTTTATCTAAACTTCAACAAAAGAAACTACAAAATATTTCCTTGAAGCCCAAGTATTCATGGGGCAATGAGCAATTTGCTGGCTGGATTTAACCTGTATTTATCGAGGGTACGCTGCAATAACCGCACGAATTTCACCATATTCAAAACCTTCGCCCAAAGCCTCTTTCACCAGCTTCAAACCTTGACCTTCGCGCCATTCCTGCTCGCGCAGAGCATCAATAATGGCTTCTTCTTTTTCTTCTGTAACAATATCATTCAGGGGAATTTTCCCAGCAGCAACACAACTTGCTAAATGTTCAAAAATAGTAGAACGAGCTAAATCCCGCATGGAAGCTATTGTTTCAGGTGTATTGCCATCTTTCAATAAACGGAGTGTCTCAAAAGCTGTCGCATTCAGTCCTTTTGAAACATCAGTATTGACGCGCTGTACAGACGATGAAGTTGAGGAGGCGGACGACGCGCTTTCTCTACTCCGTTCACGCTTTTGTGGTAATGAATTCATCTGCGACGGGAGTTGATGTTCGACGGTAAAATCCTGTATTTCTCTTGCAAATTTCTCGCCGTAGCGTTCTGTTTTTACCTCGCCAAATCCTGCAATATATCGTATTTCCTGAACGGAGACGGGTAAATAGGTTGCGAGCTGCATCAAGGTAGCATCCGAAAGCACCATAAATGGCGGCACTCCTTCGGATTCAGCAATGCTGCGGCGCACGACACGCAAGCGTTCAAAAAGCTGCTCATTGTGTGGAATAGCACTTGTGGTGTCTCGTGCGGCAAACTTTGGCGTTGCGGCAATTTCACGCTCGCGCCGTGAACTACGCTTGCGCTCTTCGGCTTTGGGAAGCATTACTTTTTCACCATCGTACAGAACGGCTTTACTTTTTTCATTGAGTTTCAAAATAGGATATTCGCCGTTATCACGCTCGCACCAGCCTTCGTTGCAGAGTTCGTTTGCAATACGCCGCCACTCTGCCGCGCTTGTATCTGCGCCTACTCCAAAGGTTTTCAGATTCAGATGCTCCAAGCGTACTTTGGCGGTATTTCCCCGCAAAACTTCAATCACATACCCCGCTCCAAAGCGTTCTCCAGTGCGAATCATTGCCGAGAAAAACTTTTGCGCATGGAGCGTAGCGTCGAAAAACTCTTGTTCTTGTGCGGGTTTCAAGCAGACATCGCAAGAGCCGCATGATTGCTCGTCTGGGGAGAAATTTTCTCCGAAATATTTCAAAAGATATTTTCGCCGACATTGCCTTGATTCCGCATATTTCCTCATTTCCTGAAGTTTTTGTATGAGGATTCGCGTTTGCTCAGGATTATCCTCAATCACCAACATTTTTTGCAATTTCATAACATCGGCGTTGGAATATAGCAAAATCGCGTCACTCATCAGCCCATCGCGCCCTGCCCGCCCCGTTTCTTGGTAATAACTTTCAATATTTTTCGGCAAATCATGGTGAATCACATAGCGAACATTGGATTTGTCAATGCCCATTCCAAAAGCAATTGTTGCACACACTATCTGCACTTCATCGCGGAGAAACAAGTCCTGATGCCGCGTCCGCACGGCACGCTCTAAACCTGCGTGGTACGGCAGTGCAGAGAAACCATCAGCTTTTAAGCGGTCTGCAAGCGATTCCGCGCTCGCTCTGGATAAGGTGTAAATAATGCCACTTTCTCCTTTTCGCTGCCGAACATGAGCTACAATTTTCTCGTACGTATCGTGCTTTGGCTCAACGAAATAGCGGATATTTGCTCGGTTGAAGGAGGAAACAAAGATATTTTTTTGAGGAATAGCAAGCTGCGCTACAATGTCGCGACGCGTCTGTTCATCGGCAGTTGCGGTGAGTGCAATAAGCGGAACATTGGGAAAACGCTCTTTCAAGCGAGATAATTCGCGGTATTCAGGGCGAAAATCGTGTCCCCATTGCGAAATACAATGCGCTTCATCAATTGCAAAAAGGACGGGATTCAATGTGGCAAGAAAGTTCAGAAACCGCTCTGTTACAAGGCGTTCAGGTGCGACATACAGTATGCGAATTTCCCCTTGACGCAAACGATTCGCCAACATTCGCTGGTCGCCTTCGTCGAGCGTTGAATTCAAATATGCCGCTTCTACACCATTCAAGCGCAGCGCATCAACTTGGTCTTTCATAAGTGCAATGAGCGGCGAAACAACGAGCGTTAATCCATCCAAACACAAGGCAGGAACTTGATAGCACAAGGATTTCCCACCGCCCGTCGGCATCAGCACAAAAGAATCTTCCCCACGCAAAACGGTGGAAATTGCGCGTTCTTGTTCTAAGCGAAAATCTTCATACCCAAAGACAGAGCGCAAGATTTGATGAGGTTTGTGAAGCATATTTTCTCAATAGATTGAATGGAGTGATGGACTTCAAAAGTACCATTTCACCGCATTTTTTCCTACAAAAAGCCATGCGCAGCCTGTGGCAATCTCCAATTTGGCAATCTCCAAACAATCACGTAGATTCGTTTCGCTTTGTTCACGACAAAATCTTAAAGAAGCACGCAAACTCAGGTTTCAGTGGCACAGACATTCTTGTCTGTGTTTATCGCCGAAGACTATCACCAACACTCACAGACCAGAATGTCTGTGCCACTACTGTAAAAAATTTTGTCATGTACTAGAGTTCGCTTGGTTGATTTCATATCAATTCCTTTTTCACTCACCTTCAATACCGCATGATTGCTCGCATTCAAAAATTTATTCGCTCGGATATAGAAATTGTGCCACCAGAACTACGAGCAGAATTTCGCAAGGAAATGAGCCACATCAATATACGGCGTATGAGCCTTATTGCTGGAGTGCTAGCATTTGCAAACATCATTTTCTTGATTACTATTGACGTGCTAAATCTTTTGCATCTTCCCGTTAAAGCCCGCATCATAGCCTTTGTGCTGCATGCCAGCATGCTGGGTGTGGCACTGGGAATTCTTTGGTTGTCCACTCGTTTCAGGGGCTTGAATGTGGACGAAATGGAGCCGTTTCATTACCAATTAGGTTTGCTCTTACCAACGGGATTGCTGGTATTTCCGACAATCCTGCTCTACCAAATCGCGCTCAACAACAGCAATCCCACAGGACCGTATTGCGCCGTTATCATACTTTGGGGTGCTGGTTTAATGGCGGAATTTCGCTTTGCCGTGCGGGTTATTCTTGCCAATAATGCAATTTTTTATGCAAGCATGGTGTATTTGGGTTCTCAAATGCCCATCAATTATGGCATTGAAAGTTTTTTATCCACCGAACTGACAACGATAGGCGTTCTCTTGGGAATGAGCCTCAGTTTTCGGAAAAATGCAGAATCATTTGTCCAACGAAAGCACTTGGAATTAGAGAGAAACAGGATTGCGGATTTGAACGATGAGATAGCCGCCGCCTACGAAGAAGCAGAAGCCCTGAATAACACACTCACGAACACTCTTCGCACTCTTGAACACGAGCAAGAAACCTCCGAACGTCTGCTTTTGAATGTTTTACCGCAAAGCATTGCAGAGCGCATGAAATCAGGCGAAACAACGATTGCAGAGCATTTTACAAGCGTAACGGTTCTTTTTGCGGACATTGTAGGCTTTACCAAACTTTCCTCAAGCATGTCGCCAGCAGAACTCGTGGAGCTGCTCGACCGCTTATTTACTGCGTTTGATGCACTTGCCAATAAACATGGCATTGAAAAAATCAAAACCATTGGCGATGCGTATATGGCGGTGTGTGGTGTTCCAGAAGCCTCCGCGCAACACGTAGAGCGGGTTCTCTCCTTTGCACATGATATTCAACACGTCATGGCGCAGTTTCGCGAACAGGAAGATTTTGATATTCAAGTGCGCATCGGTGTTCATACAGGCGAGGTAGTTGCTGGAATTATTGGTAAGAAGAAGTTTTCCTACGACCTTTGGGGTGATACGGTAAACATTGCAAGCCGCATGGAATCTCACGGTGAAGCAGGAAAGATTCATATTTCCCCAGAAGTGTATGACGCATTGCGGAATCATCAGTCATTCGGTAATGGTCGTGTATCGGGCGATATTTCACATCTCTCAATCACCAGTGGCTTTATTTTTGAGGAACGAGGAGAGATTGAGATAAAGGGCAAAGGCAAGATGCCAACATGGTTTGTAACGCTTTCGTAATTCAACATTTACACTTGAGGCAATTCCACAATAAACGCCGCCCCTTTGCCCAATTCACTTTCACACCAGACACGCCCCTGCATTGCCTCCACAAGTTTTTTCACAATGGATAGCCCCAGACCCGTTGAATGCTCGCCTCCGGTGGGTTGTGCAGTGAGGCGAACAAATTTCCCAAAGAGCTTTTTTTGGTCTTCTGGGGAAATTCCAGGACCTTCGTCTTTCACCACAAGTAAAAGATAGGAAGACTCAGGAATGAGCGAGGTAAAATGGTGCGCTTTCGCGCTCGCAAAACTCAATTTCCCTTCTTCTTGCTTTTCAAAAACTTTCAAGGAAATGTGTATTGTTTTGCCTTTGGGGGAATATTTTACAGCGTTGGAAATCAGATTTTCTGACACTTGCACGAAAGCATTTCTATCGGCTTGCAGCAGCAGAGAATCGTGCTGCGCACGAAATTCCAGTCGAATACCCTTCGCTTCTGCCGACGGTCGAACTTGCTCAAGAACGCTGCGAATAATGCTCACGCTATCAAGTGCTTGGGGGGATAACATCAAAACCCCCGACTCAAGCGCATTGACATCCAGCAAATTTTCAATTAACCCAAACATTCGCTTCGAGGCGGTAATGATTTGGTCAATAATTTGTTCTGTATTTTCATTCCAAGCCCGCTCCATTAAAAGGATATGCGTCAGACCTTGAATTCCCGCAAGAGGATTTTTTAAGTCGTGCGCAACAATTCCCATGAGTTCGTTTTTCTCCAGATTTGCTTTTGCGAGTTCTTCATTTCGTAGGGAAATCTCAACATTGAAGCGTGAAATTTCCTCTGCCTGTTGCTGAAGTTCGTCTTGCTGCTTCAAAATTTCTTGATTCTTGAGCTTCAAAGCCGCTTCCGAGCGTTGTTTAAGACGAAAGCGATTCCAAAATAAAATCGCCAACACGCCCAGCATTACCACACCAACAAGAAGGCTGTTTCGTATGAAATGTTGGTTGCGCGTTGTCTCTCGCAAAAGCGCGATTTCTTGGCTTTGCTCCTCTTCTTGGTGAATGGCAGAAAGCGCAGCAATGCGGTTCGCGCCTTGTTCGCTAAACATAGAATCGTTGTACTTTTTCTGCAACCGTTGATAGCGCAAGGCTTCGGGGAAATTTTTCTTTGCTTCGGTCAGCAAGGTATATTCTTCGTAGCTATCGCGAATAAACTCCAACGACCCTAGTTCTTCAGCTCGCGAAAGGGCTTCTTTCAAGGCTTTTTCCGCATCCACAAAGCGGTCTTGTGTGCGCTGCGAGGCAGCAATGGTGAGCAATGCAGAAATCGCATACCGCTTTTCGCCAATGGCATTGCAAATCAATAACCCGCGTGTGGCAAAGTTCAGCGCGTCGTCGTTTTTTCCCTGTTTTGCTCTTGTTTGACCAAGATTGAGAAACGTGAGCGCGGCGTATTCGGTAGATGTGGTTTCGGAACAAAACTCAAGCGCACGCTCGTACCAGACGATTGCGGAATCAAAGCGGTTTTGATAGAAAAATGTCCCCCCAATATTGTTCAAAGAAAGCACCGTGAGATTCGTATCATTCAGTTCTCTCGCCTTGCCGAGTGCTTTTTCAAAATAGCTTTTTGCCAATCCATAGTTTCGCTGAAAAACATAGACATTCCCAATTTGCCGCGTGAGAATGCACATTTGCCGATGGAGTTTTCGTTGGTCGGCTGCACTTGGGTCTTTCATGGAAAGCATTACTTTTTCTGTTAAACGGTACCCTTCAAGTGAGTACCGCAGGGATTCCTCAAATAAGCCCTGCACCCACACGGTATAGCCAAGTATTGTGAGTGCTTGTGCTTGACGCGAAGGATTATCTGCCGACAAAGCACGATTGTATGCGGCTTGTGCAAACGCACGCGCTTTTTTGGGTTCGCGGGCGCGTAAAAACTCTGCTTGCGAGAGCAGGGAATCAATTCCCATTGAGCGAATTTGGTCAGAATATAAGATATTCCCTTGTGTTTGAGCCACAGCACGTGGGCAATGTTCAACGCAGAGTACCAATGCACATACAAACAACATAGCAGAGACCGACTGCATCCAAAAGAAGCAGCATTTGTTGATTTGGTCAAAAGTATGGAATCTCTGTTTCAGCATTCTGTTGTAGCGTTCTGTTTCAGCATTCTGTTTAAGCATGATACCTCATCAATAAACTCTTTTCGTAACTGGTCAGGTCATCTCGTCGGGCGGCTGTTATCACGAGTACAGTAGCCGTCCGGCGAGTATATCTGCGACGTGTTCCAAAAGCAGAACCCGCCGGACGGTCAAGAAACCGCCCGACGAGATAGTACCTGACCAGTTACCTCTTTTCCACGAATAGCGTGAACACAAGCGCGTATTTACTGGGCTTTGGGAAGCATAATGTAAAACGTAGCTCCTCTGCCGAGCGTAGAATTTACCCCAATTTCACCATTCATTTGGCGAATAAGCTCTTTGCAAATTGCCAAGCCCAAGCCCGTAGAAGACTCGCCACCAGTGGGTTTTGCCGAGAGGCGTGCAAATTTTTCAAAAACTTTTGTTTTATCGTCGTCGCTCAAGCCTGGTCCTTCATCACGAATATCTATACGAATTTTTTCGGCTTCCTGGGCTTGTTCGGTACATGACAGTGATTGTATCTTGACGACAACTTTCGCGCCAATTGGTGAAAATTTTATTGCATTAGAAAGGAGGTTTTCCATCACTTGGGTAAAAGCTCGTTCATCAGCAATAAGCCTCCAACGCATGATTTCATCGGCTGTTGGCTCAATGAGCATGGAGATTTGTTTCTTGGAAGCAACTGTTTCAAACCGCGTGAGCATTTCAACAACACGCTCTACGGGAATGTTCTTTGGGTACAGCGAAACCGCTCCGCTTTCGAGTTTATTCACATCCAACAAATCCTGCACAAGTTGGTTCATAAACTCGGCAGATTGAATAATTCGCTGCGTAAGCGTTGGTATTGCTGTTGCTTGCAGACCGCTTCCCCCCTTATTTCCAAACTGATGGTCAATCATATCGGCACTCATCATTATCTGTGTGAGTGGATTTTTCAGGTCGTGCGAAACAATGCCCAAAAAGGTATTTTTAAGTTTGTTTGCCTCTGCCAGGTCGTGATTCCCTTTTTGAAGAAGGTGATTTGCATGTTGGAGTTCCATTGCGAGCTGCTCGAGACGCGTCTTTTGCTCACGAAGTGTTAGCTCAGTACGCTTTTTAAGTTGAAATAGCACAAACAAAACAACAATAACAACGCACAAAGCCGAGATAATAGCAGCCGCGACCCAGGCTTGATATTTGCGCTCTTGCTCACCTAAACGCTTTGCAAAATCATTTTTCAGCGACTCGCTGGTAACAGCACTTTGCGTAGAAAAAATCGAATCTCGAATGTTATGAAAAAGCTGATAATACCGATACGCACCACGATAATCACGAAGAGAATCGGCAATTTCAGCACGAATACGATACAACGCAATGCGTGTAATGTGTAAGTGCATTTTTTCAATATACGTTTCCGCAGAATCCAGTGCTAATGAGGCTTCCTGATACCTTTTCTTGGGGAGATATATTTTTGCAAACGCTAAATACAATTCCGGAATAAAACGTTGATTGGGGCTTGCTTTCAGGTATGTGGAGGCTCGTTGAAGAGCCACAAGTGCGCTATCTTGTAAACCGTAATAGGAGAAAGCGGAGGCAAGCCGTAATTGAAGATACCCCAAAACAAAGTATTCATGCGACATTTGAGACGGATTCTTTGACATTTCTCGTAATGCTTGGTAAGCTAGTTCTAAGGACAAGGCTGGATTCTTCTTTTTGGTTGCTAGTTCTGAAAAACCACTTAAAGAATTCGCAATCATTAAAGAATCGTTCATGGATTTACCAAGTTCCAACGCGGTCGAGAGATACGTATTTGCTCGGTCAAATAATGAGTTTTGAATAGACATTGAGCCTATCGAAAGCGACAGAAATGCTCGCCAAAAATCATTTTTTAACTCTTCTGCCATGCGCAGGGCTTGAAAAAAATGTTCGTACATCGCGCTACTTTCGCCCTTGCGACCATATGCACGACCAATCGTCCATTCGGCATACATACAACTTGCGTTATCGCCTTGCGCTTGGCGTTCCCGTAAACGCTGGGAAGCGAAGGCAATTGTGGAATCTAAGAAGCCATTGTTCAGCAATGTTTCGGCTGCTTCATAGAAATTTGCATCGGGACGACTAGGGAAAGGCAAGGTTGCAAACTGTGAGTATTCAAATTGAAATGGTAATTCTTGCGCATGAGTATTCATGCCGCTTTTCAAGAAAAAAACTGCACCCAATACACTCCATACACACATCCTTTGTAGCCAAGGCAGAATGCCCCTAAAACGCTCCATAATGACACCACATCGAAGAAGAGAGAAAATTGGATAACTGATGCTCAAACTACGGAGAACTCAAGATTTCTCCAAGCATTCAGCACAGAGGCGTGAAAAATTGCAACGATGTTTGCGCATAGTAAAATAGTGAGGACTTTCCCAAACGGCTCATTGCAAGCGGCAGACAAGAGTGTCTGCCCTACCGAAGCCAGATGAAACCTACGTTAATGGTAACACAGACACTCTTGTCTGCGCCATTTGCGAAAGCCCTAACAATAAAAGTTCTAACAATAAAAGTTCTGACAATAGTAAAACAATGCTCGTTACCGCACAAACACTAGCTCTCGAGCTACGGTTTGAAATGGTGTGGAAAGTACGATTCTATATTGCCCAGAAGGTATCTGCAAGCGTGCAATGTCCACAAGGAGCGTCATCGAACCTTGTTGCAGTTCGTTGTCCACCAGTACCGCTTGCGTTCTGCCTTGCGCATCCAGAAGCTGCACTCGCACAGGGATTGGCGAATGCACGAAATAATTGAGATATACTGTGTTCACCACTGGGTTTGGATAGGCTGAAAGCATTGTCAAATCTGATGTTGTTTGCAATGCTTTGGGGAGTAGGCTTATGGCAAAGGTATTTCCACGCGGTATGGGCGGAGCAGGAACGGCAGATTGTCCTTTACCGGAAGACGGCGCAGATACTCGTTGCAAAGCGGATTCCCCAGAGCGCGTTACAAAGCCAGCACCAAAGCGTTCTTTGCTTGAGCGTGCAAGAATCGTATCAACAAACCAGTAATCACCTTGCATGCGGTCGGAACGGAAGTCCAGCAGCGTATAACCATGGTCGGTGAGATTTTGAAATTTCATAAAGGAATTCTGTTCATTAAGTAAGTCCGTGAGTGCTGTAAGGGATGTTGGTGTTGCCGCTTGTGCAATCGCAACAGCGTGGAAATACGCCGCAGAATGAGGAAGAAAATTGCGTAATTGATTAAAGAAAAAATTCCGAAAACCACCATACAAATTTTCATCAAAATTTCCTGATGTAATACTTGGCGACATAAATTCTACCGCCATATTCGGAATAGCACCACCCGAAGAATCAGCAAGTAAGCGGGTTTCCAAAGCGAATGCTGTATGAAAATCACCTGTGCCAATCACCAAATTTTTGATGGCATTATCCGAACAAAACTGCATAAAACGGCGGCGTTCGCGGGGGTAATTCGACCACACATCGCCATAGAACGCATCTTCAAGGGTTTCGCGGAGCTGCGTTGCAAAAGGCATAAGCCAAACCGAGTATTTGCTGATGAAGTTTGCATCGAAGCCGCGCACAGAGATTGGCGAAAACATGACCTGATTTCCAAGCAATTTCCATGTTGCACGGGAATTCTTCACCCCCGATGTAAGCCAGTCGTACTGCGCCTTTCCAAGTAATGTGCGGGTTGGAGAATTGATAAGCGAGTCGCGTTTTGCTTTTTCAGATTCGGAAGTAATCGGGGAAATCTGCGCCTCACGAGCTTCCAAACGGGTATCGAGCATAAACACATCTACCAAACGCCCTACCGAAAAGCGGCGGCGAATGAGCGTATCGGCATTTTCTCGCGTCGGCATCCATTCGTACACAACTCGCTTCGATATTGCCTTGCGAATCGCCCACGGACCCTCTGTTGCAGGTGTATGATTCTCCGCTCCATCTATGTAGGAATCATTGGTTGATTCGTGGTCGTCCCAAATATGCACCATCGGATGTTGCTGGTGAAGACGCATTAAATCTGGGTCGAGACGGTATTGGCTATATCGCGAGCGGTAATCGGCAAGAGAAACAATCTCATTTGTGGGCATGCTCACGCGACCAAGTTTTTTACCACTTTCCCCGCCGTAGCTAGTTTCAGAGGCATTGTATTCGTAAATATAATCGCCCAAATGCAACACCACATCAAGGTCGTTGCGCTCGGCAATGCGAGAATACGCATTGAAAAACCCATGCGGATAACTACTACACGACATTATCACAACGCGAACATGCTGATTTTGTGCGGTGTCGGCGGGCAAGGTTTTCGTGCGCCCAATAATGGAGCGTTGTCCAAGCCCAATAAAACGATAATAATAGGTTTTATCAGCCTCCAAACCTGTAACATCGAGCTTCACGGTATAATCTCGCTCGGCATTTGTGCGCACTTCCCCGCTTTTTACAATACGCGAAAACGACGTATCAAGGGCAAGCTCGTAGCGAACAAGCAGCGTCGTATCTCGCTCTGGGGTGATGCGCGTCCAAAGAATAACGCGGTCTGCAAGGGGGTCGCCAGAGGCAACACCATGATAGAAAGGCTTCAAGGCTTGATTGAGCGTGGATTCATGCGCCTCCGCGCTTGGTAATTTTTCTAACGATAACCGCGCAACTTGGCTTGCAAGCTGGCTATTTTGCTTCGGAACACGCTTGTCAATCAAGGAAAAATCAGAAGTTTTCTCGGAAGTTTTCTGTGAAGTTTTCTCGGAAGTTTTCTCGGAAGTTTCCCTGGTCGAGTCGGTCTTTGCAGCTATATTCGCGAGGAAGAGATGTTCCTTTGAAAGCTCTTGAGAAAACAGAGAAGAAGGTTGTATTACGCAGAAGAAAATGACAACAAGAGCCGATATATGCTGGAGTTGTGGGAATTGCATGGTAAAGAAATGAAAAGTATAATAATGAAAAACTGTACACGATTGCCACTTAGAACATTGCAAACTAAGAATTTTTTTTGAATAAACTTTTTTGAAAAAGTACCGCATTCTTGATTGATAAACCATTATTCAGCTTTGCGATTTCTGCTCTTCAGTAGCGGCACCGATATTTCTTATCTATAAGTTTTTATGCGGTTTTCAGACGATAAAACACAAACAAAAACGTCCGCGCCACTACTAACTTTTGCCACTTATGTTTATTCAATCCTTATCGGCAATTCCACAATAAACGTTGCACCACGACCCATTTCAGACGTTACCCAAATACGACCTTCGTGTAAATCAACAATCTTTTTTACTATCGCCAATCCCACGCCATTGGAAGATTCTCCACCAGTGGGCTGCGCACTCAAGCGTTGAAAAAAGCCAAACAGTTTTGATTGGTCGTCTTCGGTCAAACCGGGTCCTTCGTCTTGAACTTCTACTCGAATAACGTTCCCCATAGCCTGCGCACGCACGTAAATCTGCTTTTCTGCGGGAGAATATTTTATAGCATTGGAAAGAAGATTATCAAATACCTGTTGTAAACGCCCTGAATCGCCGATTATTTCGAGGTGGTTATCAATCTCCGTGCGTATTGTTTGTTGCTTTTTTGAAGCCGCGTAGGTAAATCTATCGCTCACACTAATTAACAACGCCGAGAGCGAAAATCTATCATACACGATGTGAATTTTCCCTAAATCCAACGATGCTGAATCAAGGACATTTTTTACGAGAGTAAGCATCCCATCTGCTGATTGATGAAGTTTCCGAACCATAGAAGAAACAGCATCCGGATTTTCTTTCTCCATTTCGGCGAGGTCGGCATACGCGATAATTTGCGACAAGGGATTTTTGAGGTCGTGCGCAGCGATAGACAGCATCTGCGTTTTGAAGCGATTTGCTTCTTCGAGTGCTGCGTTGGTGTTGTTTAGTTCCGCCGTGCGCTCGGCTACTGCTTGCTCAAGAACGCTTGCTTGCTGGCGTTTGAGAATGTTAATGCGGTCGGCAAGGGCAAAAGAAAGGAGCAATGTCTCCAATGCGGCACCAACAATGGGTATATGGTCTGCACGCCACGAAAAGGGAATAATTCCAATCGTTGAAAGACTACGCAACATACTTCCCAGTAAAAACACACTCCACCCAGCAACAAAAAATCGCGCAGGACGGTAGCCAGACCGCATAGAGACTATTCCTACAACTATCAAAATGACACAGACAACCCCAATCATTATCGCAATCGTAGGAGCCATTATCGAAAACGGAGCAATAAATGTTAGTGCGATAATGATACAGTGAAAGACAATCACACCATACAAAACATTATCTGCCCACACCGAATACTCCTTTGGACGCAAAAAATGACGAGCAAACAACACCGCGCATAAGGAAGAAACGGGCATGGAAAAAGGCAGAATACGAATCCAGTGTATTTGAGAACTTTGAATAAAGACAGCACCCAAGCCCTTGATAGCGATATTCGACAGCAAAAACATGAGTACATAACACACATAGTACAAATAATACCGTTCACGAACAGAAATAGCCAGAAAAAGATTGTAGCATGCCATCGCAGCCATAACACCATATAACAAGCCGTAGAGCAGATATTCAACAATGGTTAATCGTTCAAAGGCGCGAGGCGTGTACAATTTCAACGGAACAATCATTGCGCTTTGGGTTTGAACTCGAAGGTAACAGGTCAGTGTATCAGGAAGTGCATGGGTAATATTTGCAGAATCGTCCAAGGCAAAGACAAAAGAAGGGGAAATAAACTCTCGCTTCTCAAACGATTCTACCGCCCCACCCCGCTTGACGACAGGGTTTCTCCCATTTCGCAGCACATACAATTCTAATTGATATAAATTCGGGTAGCCCACTTCCAGAAGCCAGTTGAACGCTTGATTCGGCGGAGCAATAACTTTGAATGTAAACCAATACGTGGAAGGCGTATATCCTTCACTAAAAGCAACACTTCGCAAGGCTGCAAACCCCTTAAAATCTTGCTTTGCAATGGTGGAAATTGGTACAGTATTCGTTTTGTCTTCAAATACCGCCGTATATGCAGCGAGATTGTACTGCTCTCCTTCTTGTACAACGACGAGTGGCTCTACAACAAGCGGCATTTGGGCATTTGCATCTGGAAGACAGAGACAGAATTGCGAAAGGAAAAGAATTGAAGTAAGAACTCCGAGAACACCACGAAACGAGGAACAGCAATACATGGGAATATTTTGCTTGATAAGGTCACGAAATGGATGTTGGCGTACACAATTCATAATCAAGTTTTCTCCCAAATAATTTTTTTTCTCCCCGAATGTATGTCACCAATGTACGCCACCAATTTACGCCAAAAGTACGTGCGAACCAAGAATGTGAGAACATTCGCACACAGCATACAGAGGATTGGTACGCGCTATCATCTATTCCAGATTTTTTTGCGAGCCTGTTTAGGTCAGGAACCACGTCCGCATCAGCCCTTTGCCTTTGATTTCAATCTCACCGCGCTCCTCGAAATGAAAGCCCTTTGTTGCTGGGTCGTGTGATTGGTCATTGGTCGTTGAGGCATCGTTTGGCAATTGACCAATATCGAACGAGGAATGCCCCTGCAACGCTCGGTACACTTCGTCGGAAACATGAATTTTTCCCGCTTCGCCGTGAGATTCCATGCGGCTTGCCATGTTTACGGTATTTCCCCAAATGTCGTAACTAAATTTGCTTGTACCAATCACACCAGCAACCGCCTCGCCTGTGTGAATACCGATGCGCACTTGTATTTGAAATGCTTGGTGCGTGTTGTGATGGTGATATTGATGCGGCTCTTTCCCATTATTCCAGAGCGTTGTTTTCAAGATTTCTTGCATCTCCAATGCCATGCGTGCCACGCGCTCGCAATGGTCGTGGCTCCTCTCTGGCAAGCCGCCCGCGACCATGTACGCGTCGCCAATAGTTTTGATTTTTTCCAATCCATACTTTTTGGCTACTTCATCGAACTGCTCGAAAATGCTGTTCAAACCTTGCACAAGAGACTTTGGACTAACTTCCTGCGATAATTTTGTAAACCCAACAATGTCGGCAAACAGCACAGTTACACTGTCGTAATGGTCGGCAATTGCTCGCTCGCCAGATTTTAAGCGTTCAGCAATTGCGGCAGGAAAAATGCTCAGAAGAAGCGTTTCCGCACGATGATTCTCAAAGGCAATTGCTTCTTGCTGTTGGCGCAGAATGGCTTCGGAGCGTTGTTTGAGACGATACCGATTCACCAACACCGCCAGCAACACCAGCACTAACAATAACATCCCAATCACGACATTGCGCTGATACCGCGTAGAAGCTCGTTCTTGTTCGCGGCGTTCGCCATCGAAGACGCTTTGCATCTCGCTTAGACGCGTGGCTTGTTCTGTACTAAAAATACTATCCCGCAACGAAGCAAAACGTTTATGAAAGAGGAATGCTGTTTTGAAATCACCTTTTTGCTTGTGCAAATCCGATAAATCCTCGCAGGCACGAAGCGAGATTACGCCCGCCCCAATAGCCATAGACCGCTTGTACCCTTGCTCGGAATACTGTTGCGAACTATCAAACTGTTTATTCGCCAAGAACGAGCGTCCGAGCGCGGTTTCAGCATCGGCAATGCCAAATTGATTGCCCATTGATTGATATAGCGATAAGGCTCTTCGCTCAAAATCTAGGCTTTGTGCGGGCTGCAACTGCAAACGCAAGATATTAGCGATACCCATATTTGCATCTGCCATACCAACAGAATCGGTGATACGTTGAAAAATATCAAGCGATTTTGTGCGGTAATACAATGCTGAATCATAGACACCAAGCCGCCTGAAGGTACTTCCTAAGTTGGATAATGATATTGCTTCACCACGCATATCACCAATTCGTTGCTGCAAGGATAATGCTTGTCGGGAAAAATCGAGTGCCTTCGTGAGATTATTTTGCATACGATGAATGGAGGCGACCGTTGCAAGGGCGCGTCCGTACTGCTCCTGGAGGCTTTCTTCGTCGCTCAATCGCTGCGCTTCTAGGGCATAGCTCATTGCTTGGGTGTAGTTTCCTTGGTCAATACAAATTCCTGCAAGCAGCGTCAATGCGTCGCAAATACCTATTGGATAATCCAAAGAACGCGCCAAGGATAGTCCATAATGAGCATATTCCGAAGAAACGCGAATTGAGGTACGACGCGTGCGTTCTGCCATTCGCAAGGCATGGTGAATACCGCCAGTATCACTTGAAAATTGGGGTTGGATGTGCTTGGGAATGGTGGCTGTGGAGTCAGATTGCTCGTGCGCAAAAACGAAAGATATGTTTTGACCGATAGGAACACAAAATAGTACGCAAAACAGTACGAAAAAGACGATACCATGCGGTAAATACGACATATCAAACTCTCATCAAAAGTGGTTTTCTGGTTGATATTTCTCCTGAATAATCTACGGATTTTTTCTTTGCGAAGGATGATATTTGTGATGGAAAGAAAATTGTAGCTTTTCTTTTGAGTAAAAGAAAAAAAAGCCTATTTTGAGAAAAAATAGTACAAATGAACTTTTTCATTTCTCATTCTTGATTTTTGGAGTTGTTATGGTGTATTTTTTCCTTTCTGTCCTTGCGTGTTTTCTTTGCCTTTTCCCCGCATCAATCCTCGCGCAAACAACAACATTTCCGCGTGAATCCATACTCGCACCAGAAGCAATGACCAATCGCCGCACGACCTTTTTTGGCGATGCTACTGCTGTTGGTTGGAATCCCGCACTGCTCGGTACTCGCAAGACGCTCGACCTTGTTGTTGTTGCCCCGATGGGCGCAGATTTACTCAGTTTAACGGGTCAAGTTGGCGTATTTACTCGTTTGTCGGGCTTTGGTGTTGGGTACGTTGCGAATACAAATCCCGTCAATGCTGCTTCGGGCGAACTCTACGCTGGTCTTGGACTACCGATTCTTGACGATTTGCTCTGGTTTGGAGCAAGCGGACGGCTTGTGAATCCGGGCAATATTCAGGACATACAACTTTCCTCCCTTCGCTATAACGGCGCATTACTTCTGAAGCCCGTGAATGGCTTGTATCTGTCTGGCGGTGTTACCACAATGAGTGTGGATTCATGGACAAGTGAGCGTGCGGTCGGGACTTCAACGCCACGCCACGTGCGCACTTCGCCGGATTCGATGTCCATTTATGGCGGCGTGGTGTATTCGCCAACAAACTGGATTTCAGTATTTGCCAATTACACATCGCCGCCACTTTTTGCCACAGGGCTTGCAGGTTCCGTTTCTCCGGCTTCTCCACAGAGCGCATTAAACCTTGATATTGGAACGAGCCTTACACTTTTCAACGACCTTCTCATTGCTTCGGGAAATTATCATGTTGGCAGAAATGCTTTTCGCGTAAGTGCGGAGTTGAATCTTGCTGCCTTTGGCGTAGGTGTAATGGCAGACCCGCTTGCAGGCTTCGGCAATCGTACACTTTTTGCCCGTCTCTCCAACGACCAAGCCCGCAATATCTCCGCCGTGCTGGGCGTGCGCACTGACGACGATGGCTGCCGCGTACCGATTGATACTTCGCAGCAACGCAATCCCGCACAACTCCTTAGCTTGTTGAAACAAGAAAATAAGCCGCTTTTCGATACCTTGACCAAACTTTCATCCAATCCAGACCTTCTCTACAAAACTATTCAGCAACGCTACTACGACCGCCAGAAGCCGCTCCGTTCCGTCTCTGGCGAGGAAATTGCTATTGCCTCGAAACAGAATTATGCCTTGCAGGTATTGGACGCGGACAATAGTAAATTTCCCCAAGTTTCCGTTGTTATTCGTGCAGTAGATACTACCACAGGGCGCGTCGTATCTGGCTTAGGAGAGAGTGATTTTTCTTTCCGCGACCCCTTGAACAAGATGGTTTCGGTCAAGCCTTCGGATACCACCTCATCTGTTCCGCTTGATGTGGTGTTGATAATTGATTGCTCCGGCTCAATGCAAAATAAAATTGACGAAACCCGCGCCAATGCTCGCAAATTCGTAGATGCACTTCGCAAGCGTGGAGCGGATTATCGCATTGGTTGTATTCTTTACGGACTGTACGTCGTTGATGTTCTTCAGCCAACAAATGACTTTGTAAAATTCGAGAACTTTATTGCCAAAGCCCGCGCCAATCAGCCTGACGAGTACGCACCCGAAGCGTTTGAGGAACTCTTGCGCACGAAGTTTCGTCCCGATGCCGAGCGTGTAGCTATTCTCATTACCGACGAACTCACCTACACAGGTGGATATCGAAATGGTGTGGAAGCTGATATCGTGCCGCGTCTGTGGGATAAGCGCATCAAACTTGAGAAAATTATTAAGCCGTGCGACAATAACGGCGGAGGCACTGCATACGCCACATTGGGACAAGAATTTAACATTAAAGATTCCTTCGAGCGCATTTTGAATGCGATTAGCTCAGAACTAACCACGACCTACAATATCACCTATCGCCGGAATGAGAAAACAACAGCACTTACGGGCATGGTCAAGAACGAAACAGGTGCGCCGCTTCCAGCGAAAATCACTCTCACCGATACCCTCCAAAATAGCATCGGACCCCTTGAAAACGAACCTGTTGCAGGGCGTTTTATCACGCCGATTGCAGAAGGAAAGCGTTACACCGTGCGCGTAGAACCAAGCGACATTGCGAATTATGAACCTGTATTGAAATCCGTGAACCTCGCATCAGCGCAGCATGGAGACACAGTACAGATGCCGGATATTGTCATTAAGCGGGTCGTGAAGCCAGTTATTCTACGTGGCAATGTGACGAATCAGGAAGGTCAGCCAATTCCGTCCGAAATTTCCCTCACGGAACTTGATTCTGCTGGTACAACCCTAGCTTCAGAGCTTGTTCCAACGGATGAACAAACCGCACGATATGAGAAAAAATATGCTGAAGGCAAGACGTTTACGGTATTTGTGGATGCAACTAGCGAGAAATTACGCGATGAGTACATTCCCCAAGCTAGTGAAATGGCATTCCGACGCGCTCTACAAGGTGATACGGTGGTGTACAATTACGTCCTGAATAGGTATCCGAAAGAGAGTAGCATTATTGGAAAAATTACCGTGAAACAGCCTTCGGAACAAGGATTAAGCGGTGTGAATGTAACGGCTACCGACGTTGCGACAAACGCGAAAGCGGGCGAAACGGTTTCCGGCGATGGTGGCTTGTTCCGCCTTACCTTGCCGAAAGGAAAAACGTATAACCTGACGTTCTCAACGCTAGAGTATTATAGCGATTCGCTCTTGGTGAAATTGCCCAAACGCGACACGACAACCGCACAAATACTCAATATTCCACCGCTTCTTTGGAAGAGAATTATTTTAACAGGAAAGGTAGAAGCTGAGAAAACGGGAGTTCCTGTTCCTTCCGCACTTGTTGTAACGCAGCGCGACAGTACAAGTGAAAACATCATTCAGGTGAGTACACAAGCGGATGGTACATATCGAATGGTTGTTCCAAAAGAAATGCCGCTCCGTCTTACTGCTCAATCTGGCGAGTATTTTTTTACTTCTTCAACTGCATATTTTAACAGGAACGACACAACAACAACGGTTCAGAATTTCCGTTTGCCGGAAGAATTGCAACTGCGTATCAATTTCCCAAGCGCACAGTTTGGCAATCCAAACCCGTACATCCTTGATTCTAACGGCACGGCAACGACAATTCGCTGGCAAGATGAGATTGACCGTGTTGTGAAAAACTTGTTGCTGTTTAAGTCGTTTATTGCAAAGCTGTCTGTTATCGGGCATACCGACGATACCTCGGACGACGCATACAATCTCAAACTTGGGCAAAATCGAGCGGAATTTGTCGTAGCAGAATTAGTCAAACGAGGCATCCCTGCTGAAATTCTGCAAGCTGGATCGGAGGGCGAAACCAAGCTGCTACCGCGCCGGACAGAAGAAAACACCGAATTGTACCGCGCACGCTGTCGCCGTGTAGAACTCGTGAAAACAAAGCGATAAAAAAATCTTGAATTCAAAAGTGACAAACCAACATCGCAGCAAAAACTCAAAAGCCTCATCAAATCTCGCTTGATGAGGCTTTTGTTATACATACTCTTCCACAAGAAGTTCTTCTTCCACAGCCGATAATACCATCTGTTCGTCGTGGTCTTCCAGCACATCGGTCGAAGAAAGAAACCATGTCCGCATTGCGCCTTTGCCTTTTACTTCAATCTCGCCGCGCTCCTCGAAATGAAAGGTATTGGTTTTTATGTGGTAGTTGCTTGTCAGGGGTGCTGGTGAATTGAGTGCCTGATACACTTGCTGCGAGATATGCACTTTTCCTGCTTCCCCATGAGATTCCATGCGGCTTGCCGTATTTACGGTATCACCCCAAATGTCGTACACAAATTTACTTTTGCCAATCACACCAGCAACTGCGCCACCGGTGTGGATTCCTATACGTGCTTGTACTCGGTATTGTTTACCCAAATCCCTCATCAAACCTTGTACAGCGAGCGCGAAAATGGCTGCTTGGCGAACATGCTCTTCATTGCGAAACGGCAATCCCGCAACTGCCATATACGCATCGCCAATAGTTTTTATTTTTTCTAAACCAATGTGCGTGCAGAGGTCGTCGAATTCCGAAAAAAGGTGGTCGAGCATACCCACAATATGCACCGCCGAATACAGCTCTGCAAGGCGCGTAAAACCTACAAGATCAATGAACACAACCGTAACAGCTTCGTAGGAATCAGCAATACGATATTCTCCTTGCCTGAGGCGTTGTGCAATCGGGGTTGGAAGGATATTCAGCAGAAGCCGCTCTATTTCTTGCTGTGCGTGGCTTATTTCCACATTTTTCAAGCGATAAATTTCCGCTTCTTTTTGCGCACGTTCCATTTCAAATCCTTGTTGCAAATACTTCACAGACCGCTTCCCGTCTTGCATTGCGGTTTGTTCGCGAATAGCATGAAAGGTTTCCAAATGCTGGTACGCTTCTTCAAACTTCTGCAACGATTTATAGACCAGCGACAATGATTCATGCACCCGTGCAACGAGAGTAAGCAACGACGAGGCTCCGAGCAATTTCTCCGCTTCAAGCAAGTATTCAAGCGCAGTTTCAGGGCGTTCCACGTTTCGGTATATTTCCCCAAGCGCGAATTGCACCTGCCCTAATTCTTTTGGTGTTCCATGATGCTTTGCCACCTCAAATGCCGTAAAAAGCAGCTCCAATGCTTTGTCGTAGCGTTCTTCGGAAGAATATACATCAGCAACACCCAAAAGCGAAGTACATACTCCCGCGATATGCTCTTGATGTTTGTAACTTGTGAGAGCCTGCTCAAAATACACCAATGCCTGCCGCATGCCGCGTAAATACTTGTGAGCAGTGGCTATACTGAGAAAAACAGCAGGTTTGCGCACGACAATACGTTGCTGCACATCGTCATCGTCGGTCGGGGAATTTTCTAAGAGGCGCAGGGCTTCGCGGTAGTATTGAAGAGCAGTTTGGGCATCTTCTATGCCTAAATACGCATCTCCTATGGAGGAGCAAGCAGAGGATTCCAACACGGAAAACGTTTGTTCTTGAGCAATGGTGCGGGCTTTGGTTAAATACTCTAACGCAGTGGTGAACATGGAAATACGGCAATAGCAAACACCCAGTTGCCATGCGGCTTTCGCATGAAGTTCAGCATATTGGCGGGCTTCGGCGTGATTCATAATCCGAAAAAGGCGCGGTAATACTTCATCGAAAATACCTTCTTCTGCTTGGACAACGGCAAGCGCGTATTCGGCATAGTAATCTTCTCCCAAGAATATACCATGAAACCCTTCAAGTTTACGCTTTCGTGCGGCTTCCAGAGCTTCTTCTGCACGAAGTTTTGCAGAATGAACATCACCACAAACAACAAGCCCCTCAGCAATTTCACTCAACTGCACCACAAAATAGCGACTTTCGCTCTGTAAATTCGCATATCTATCGTGGAAGTATTGCGTACATGCGTTCATACCGACGAGTGAAAAATCAATGAATGATAGAGCAAAGCTCGTATTTACGCCTCTTTCGGAAGCTCAATGACAAATGTGGCTCCTTTATCGAACTTGCCTTCGTACCACACTTTTCCTTTCATTCCCTCAATAAACTTTTTCACCACCGAAAGCTCAACACCAGTTTTCTCCCCAACTGCTTCTCGCGGCGATAATCGAATATATTTTCCAAAAATTTTCTTCACTTCTTCGTGAGTTCGTATGCTTCCTTCATCTTCAATTTCAATGCGGAGTTTCATATTGCGCGATTCCACCCGAACCCAGATATTACCGTTGTTTTCGGTTACGGCAAGAGCGTTTGTCATCAAAATTTCTAATGCTGTTGCAAGGGCTTGTTCGTCGCTTAAAACAATGCTTTCGGGCGTGGTATTGGTAAAATGAATGGAAATTTCGCGCTCCTCCGCAGGAACTTTATATTTCCACACCGTTGCTTCAAGCATTGGAGCAACAAGGCGCGGAATCAGGAAAATGCGCTCGCCGTAGGATTCCATGCGATTTATTTCCAATAAATTCTTTACCAAATCCAACATTTTATCGGAGGTTTGGACAAGATTTTTGGAAGCCTCTATCGTTTCTTCTGGTGCGACGCTTGTTTCCGCCAGACGCTTTTCAATCTGCTCGGCATATTCTCGCACTGCTGTAAGCGGCGTAGAAAAATCGTTGGCAAATATATCAAACAGTTCGCTTTTTTCTGATTCTCGCTCTTCCAAAAACTGTACAGCATTATTCAACGAGGAGTTATATTCCATGAGGAGTTTAGAGGTTTTTGTCAATTCCTCAGCTTGCTGTTTGAGTTCAAGATTTTGATGCGCAATGACGCTATTTGCTTCCAAAAGTTCAGTGTTTCGCTTTTCCACCTGTCGCTTTGTTTTTCGACTAATGTACGCAATGTACGCCAATGCCGCTCCAATAACCAGCACCAAGCCAATCACCAACCAAAGGCGTTGCTGCAAAATGCGCTCTTGAATTTGCTCTTGCTCGAGTATCTTTTTTTCGGCTGTAACCCGCACTAATTCTGCTTCTTCGAGTGCCTCATTTAAATCACTTCGGTATTCAATTTTCACCAAAGAATCTTGCTCTTGCTCAAATCGTTTGCGGTACGTGAGTGCCTGTTGAAAATTACCTTCTGCCTCGTACACCTCAGAAACTCGCTCCAACGCCTCTACCGTTTCTAAAATATTTCGCGCTTTTTCTGCCCACAACAAGTTTTTCTGTGCGTATTCTTTCGCAAGTTTTTGATTGCCCATTTTTGAATACACGCTCGAAACCTGCCTATGGGAAATTGCAATAGAGTAGTTTATTTTCGCCTGTTCACGCAATGCTAACCCCTGCAAAGCGCATAATAACGCCTTGGGAAGATTATTCAATCCCACGTAGCAAATACTCATGCTGTTCCACGCCCAGCCTTCAGGACGAGGTAATTTTAAGAAATATGCAAGTGTTTGTGCTTCTTTGTGGTAGGTAAGCGCACTATCAAATATCTGCCGACGGCGGTAAATGCGCCCTGTGGCGTTCAGTGCTTCCACCAATAATGTAGAATCATTTTTTGCACGTCCATACTTCACCGATTCTTGTAAAATGTGAATAGCGTAGGGAAGGTTTACAGAATCGTACACTTTCCGCGTGATTTGCTGCCCAACCGCAGAACCAAGCGCGAATTTTGAATATGCAAGAGCTGCACTATCGCCTAGTCGTTGCGCCTGTTGAAACAAGCTGTTTGCTTGGCGGAAACCTTCTTGAATATGTCCTCTATCTACCTCAGCGACCGCAGCAAGCGACTCCACGACGATTCGCGTACTTTCATCGCCTTGTTTTTTGGCAAGGCGAGAGGCTTGTCGTGCATACAACACCGTGCTGTCGGGGTTGATAAATTGAAATGACAATACCTTTGAAACAGCTTCAGTCACAGCTTCGTTTTGGTCTTGTGCATGGGAAACAGGCACAACAACAACCAAAAGGAAAAACTGTAACACAAGATGCAACAAGGCTTGTGGGTATGAACAGAGAACGAGGTTGGTAGAAAAGCGCACGCAAATAAAAGGAAAATTGATAGAATGCAAGCCGACGACGGCAACGACGATAATGACAAATGAGTATTCTTTCGGCAATGTGCAAGAAATACTCTTTATCGGCTTTGTACATGGAAACAAGTAAAATACGGAGAAATAAGGAAACCACCAACCGAAAGAATTATCATTTGAAGGAAGGTGTGAAGCGGGTTTGAAGGAATTACAGCATAAATAAATGCACTATACTTTCGGAAATTCCACAATAAACGTCGCACCATTCCCCAATTCCGACTCGCACCACACCTTGCCGTTCATTGCTTCGACCATTTTTTTAACAATGCTCAAGCCCAGACCAGTGCTGTCTTCGCCATCGGTTGGGCGAGCGGTCAAGCGGACAAATTTTCCGAAGAGTTTCTTCATATCATCTGGCGAAATGCCAGGACCTTCGTCGGCAACTTCGACGCGAAGAAACGAGGAAATTTCGCCAGTATCTTGCTTCATTGTTCCTGCTTTAGTTTTCAAGCGGATAAAAACATTTTTCCCTTTTGGCGAATACTTTACCGCATTTGAAACAAGATTTTCCAATGCTTCCATGAGAGCAGATTTATCGCCCATGACCATGAGCTTCGCATCGGCGGTTTCTTGGGAATACTGCAAACGAATATTTTTTGCTTCTGCCCGCTCACGGTAGTCTTCAACAATATTTCCCGTGATTTCAGCAAGATTCACTGGCTCAACCGTAAAGTTGAACTGACCAGATTCTATCGCATTGACATCAAGCAAATTCTTAATAATTTCCATCATGCGTTTTGAGGTACTCATGATATTTTCCAAGCGGTCTTGAAGCTGCTCCTCTGTGATTTTATCGCGGTAGGAAAGAACTATCGAAGCGGACATCGTTATCGAAGAAAGCGGATTTTTCAAGTCGTGGGCGGCAATTCCTAAAAACTCATTTTTCTCGCGATTGAGTTCTTCCAGTTGAAGATTTTTTTCTTGCAAGGTCGAATTTGCGAGTTCAATCTCCCGCGATTGCTCATCTAAAATGGAAAGTTGTCGTTGAATTTCATCATTGCTTTCGGCAAGAGCTTTTGTGCGTTGCACAACCTTTTCTTCAAGGCGCGTATTTGCTTGCTTTTGCAGTTCCAATGCTTCTTTTTGCGCTTCTTCTTTTTGCTTTTTCAGTAAACGATATTGCCCCGCCAAACCAAACGAAAACAGCACTCCTTCTATCGCGGAGGCAATTTCCACACTATGCACCGTGAAAGTATTTGATGGAAAAATGCCAATATTCCGAAACGACGTAACAACAGCACCAATCACGAAAGCACCAATAGCAACAAGGAAATACGCTGCACTCCGCTGCCCTTTTCGCCAAACACCAACGCTACTCACACAACACAACAGCGAACACACCAGCACGAATATCGCACCAATTCGTGCAACTGGACGGTATGGTAAAAACATCGCGCCAATAGCACCCACATACCCAAACCAAGCGATTCCACGATGGATGGTATCTAAAAAGGGCGCGAAACGAAAGGTCTGAAGGAAGGCGCGTCCGAACACCGATAAGCTCCCGAAGGTCATAAACACTGCTACGAGCGTGGAGGTATTCACGAGCAAAGGATAATCGCCAAGAAGAAATTGACTATACCCCGCCGTTGCAGCATAATACCCCGCCGTTGAGAGAAGATATAGCACAAAACTGAGATACGACGGGACTTTCATGGTAAAATACAAAACGATATTCAGCAGAATAAGCGTCAGTAAGGCACCAAAAATGCATCCATAAAAAACATCAATTTCCGTATTTGCGCGGCTATATTCTTTCGGGCGGTACAACGTAAGAGGCACTTGCAGAGAGCTTTCCGTGCGGACTTTGAGGTATATCCAATGAACATCGGCATCGTTCAAGGACAGCGGAAAAACGAAATTACGTGCGGGATACAAACGCTTGCTGAACACAAAGTGGTCGCCAACGACTATTTTTGACCATTCTAGTTCGGATGTTTCAGCGTCTTTATTGATTGAACCCGCACCCAACTCAGCATGTATGCGGCTTTTAGAAAGATACACAACAACAGTATCAAGCGGCGGATAGTCTAATTCCAACAGCCAATCACCACGCTTGGGTTCAAGATTTTGTACCTTGAAACGAAACCAATAGCTTGAGGACGTAAAACCAAACGACGGCTTATCTGCGGGCGCAGGAAGCCATTGCAAGGAGGTTTCAGTACGAATCTGCTCGAAAGAAATGCTATTGTGCGGGTCTTCGAGATATTCCATCTCATGCCCCACGACACAGGATTGAGTCTCACTATGTAGGCGTAATGCGGGTTTCTGGGGAATTTGACTATTTTGTGCTTGCCCGTTTTGTGCTTGAGCCATGACAGGAGAAAATTCAAGCAAATGCAAAAAAATACAAGCAAAAACAATGTGAATAGCAAAAAGCCTTGAAAAGGTTGTAAAATCTACAATACTCCTCAATATACGAATGAATACAAACAGCATGATACCTATCTCCAGTGATGCAACATCACACAAATACGTGACATAAATCACCTTACGCAAGCCCTCGTCGTGCTACCCTCACCCCTCGCTACGCGAGACCCTCTCCCAGAGGGCGAGGGTTGGAAGGCAAAAGATTCTGAAGCCCTCTCCCTCTGGGAAGAGGGTTGGGTGAGGTCGGTATTGCTTGGTTTCCGTAAGATGAGTGACATAAAAACGTTACACAAACCTATTCACTATGACTTGCAACATCGGAAATGTTTAGCTTATTTCAAATGGTAATTCCACAAAAAAGGTCGAACCTGTGCCTGGCGTTGATTCGCACCAAACCTTGCCTTTATGCAATTCTACCAGCTTCTTTACAATGGATAATCCTAAACCAGTCGAGTTTTCACCGCCAGTTGGTCGCGAGGAGAGACGCGCAAATTTCGTAAAAAGCCGTTGGAGGTCTTCTGTGCGAATTCCTTCTCCTTCGTCCTGAATTTCGATACGCCCGTGCCGTTGCCCGGAAACATCTTGGCTTGTCAAAACCCGCACTATTACTTGCTTTAAGGCTGGCGAATACTTTATTGCATTCGAGAGAAGGTTATCAATAATTTGGCGAAGAGCTTGGGAATCCGCATATATGCTCACGCAATCGCACTCATCGTACACAAGCGAAATACCTTTTTGCTCGGCTTGCTCTTGAAATTCCTCGACAATTTCTTCAATCAATTTCACAGAACACCACTCTGGATGTAGCTCGTAATGCCCTGTTTCCATGCGGTTCAGTTCAAGTAGATTGGAAACAATTTCCAACATTCTATCGCATGCAAATATGATTGTTTTTGCAATGCTGGGAATGGCTTCAAATCGTGTTCGGTCATGGTGGAGAACGATTCTTTCTGCGCTCAGACGAATTGCACTCAGTGGATTTTTCAAATCATGTGCTGCAATGCCCATGAATTCATCTTTTTCGTGGTTCAGCGTCCGCAAATCCTTTGTTCGCTCGGCTACGCGTTGTTCCAAATGGGTATTGAGTTCGGCAAGCTGGGCGTTTACGACCTCTAAACTGCGTTGTTGCTGATATTCCCGCGAAACATCATGCCCAAAACATTGAATTTCATACGGAACACTATCACTATCACACACCGCAATAAATTCCCATGCGGTTTCCAGGTATTCTCCCGTTTTGAGAGGCTTACGGAGCATAACGGGAAACATTTTTCCGGGTTCTTGGAGACATTGCATGACCGTTTGCGTGCATTTCCCCCTGTCCTCTGGATGCACAGATTCTAAAGAAGATTCACCAAGTATTTTTCCAAAAAAATCAAAATGGTCAATAAAACCTTGATTTACGTAGGTATATTTTCCTTCTAAATCAGTACGAATGATATAGTGCGAGCTAGATTGCGTCAGCGATTGCGCATATTCAGCATTCCGCTTTTGCTCCTCTGTTCTGCGAATAGATTCGAGAATGACGGCGCAGGTATCGGTAAATACTTCCAAGAACGTGATGGTATCTTGGGTGTAGGCTTGTGGTGCATTTGCAATACCAATCATGCCCAGAAGAGCATCATTTGCCAGTATTGGAATACCGAGAAAGGTTCGGAGTGGTGGATGACCATGCGGAGTACCGTGTTTGTGCGGGTCGGAGGCGGGACTATTGGAGATATACGGCTGCTTTGTATGAATAACGTGTCCATACAGAGAATTCAATTTCGTAAACTCCATTCCTTCCTCACGATATTTCTCGTACAAGGCTGATGTTTCCTCGCTCCACGCAATATTCGTCATGCTCAATATTTTCAGATATGGAGCTTTCGTTTGTGGATGAATAACCACTTTTGCAAGGAAACCAAATTCACTTTCGGTGAGAGCAAGCAAGGTATCGAGCAATTCGGCAAAAATTGTATTTGGTTTTTCGTTTCCTTGAATAAAAAGCTGTTGAGCTTTTTGGACTGCTTTTAACAAACGCAAGGAATGATGCTCATTACCAAGCATTTCCTTATCTAAAAGTGTGTTTTGCCCCATATAATTTTCTCCACGCATAAAAGAACAAATACCTATTTTTTCCACCCTTGTACCACTCTGAAAGCTATCTCATAACAACGTGTTTTTTTTCTCCATGGACGTTCGCAAATGGCGCAGACAGAAGCGTCTAGTAGGCTACCCTCCGAACCAGATTTCGTGCGACTTCGGCAGAACAGACGCTCTTGCCTGTTCGATACAATGAGCATTTTGCGAACGTCCTTTTGTACTCAAGCATGAATAACCTTTACTGGGATTTCAACCGTAAAGGAACTTCCTTTACTCACTTCAGAAGTGCATGAAATCTGCCCTTTGAGTACCGTTACCAAGCGAAGCGTAATAGCCAATCCTAAACCTAAACCGCCAAACTGCCGATTTTTACTAGCATCTTGTTGTTGGAAGGGCTTAAAGAGCCGTTCCACATGCTCTTTCGCAATTCCAATGCCCGTATCGCGTACGCCTATTCGTATATAGCTCGTAGCATCAGTATTGATGCGCTCTTCAAGTGGCATTTCGCGCAAAGAAATCTCTAAAACAACCTCGCCCTTTTCCGTAAACTTTATTGCATTTGAAAGAAGCTGTCGAATGATGACTCCGAGATGCCGCGCATCGGTTGTTACCATCAATTCAGAGCTTTCATTTTCAAAGTGCATACTGTATCGAAGCCCTTTTTGCGCTGCTTGAAGCGAATACTGATGCCCAATATCACGGAGAATACTCGGTACATGAACAGGCTCAAGACACACTTCAATACCCGAGCTTTCGAGCTGCGACAGCATCATCAAGTTATTAAAAATCTCGTGAAGCTGCTCGCCAGCATACCCGATTTGTTTCGCAAATTCTAGGCGAATTTCCTCACTGGGCGGGTCGGCACGATTACGTAAAATCTCTGAAAAACCCATGATGGAAGCCAGTGGCGTCCGTACTTCATGGCTCACATTTCGCAAAAAATCGGATTGAAACTGCTGCGCTTGTTGTGTGGCTTGCATTGCCTCTTGAAGTTGTACATTTTGTTCGGCAAGCGTTTGTGTGGCTTGGCGAACTTTTTCTTTTACTGAGTCGCGCTCTTCTTCAGCAAGTCTCATTGCAGAATTGCGGATGGAATCTGCAAGATAAAATGAAAAAACAACACCCGTCAGGAGCGCAATTGCTATCCACGCGTACCACATTGGCTTTCCTTCGAGTTCAAAGAGCTTTGGTAAGGGAATATTGTACATCGCAATGACCATTAAACCAAGGATGAACACTATCTCGCTTCCAAAAACTATCAACATTATTTTTCGGCTAAAAAACATCAAGGCGAGTATTGGCGGGATGTACAGGGTATATGCAAGGATAGAAAACACCCCACCCGTGATAACCGTTGAAACCATAAACATTGAACTCAGAACAAACAAGAGCCAAAGCATTGACCACGTCAGGCTTTTGAATACTTTCAAAATAACGAGAGACATAAGGCAGCACACACACTGCAACACCGAGAAATGTGCAAGAATATCCGACCCCAAACTGTAATATACAGCACAGCTTCCGAAGGTAATGGCAACGGTAACAAGAACCGAAACAACAACCATCTGAGCGCGTTGTAACTCATCAGAACTTGCCCGTGAACGGAGTTCCTCTGGTAAAAAATATGCAATAATCTGAAACATTAGATTTTCTCCCGTTCTTGGTGGGATGAACGTGGAAGTGTTACGATAAACGTTGCACCCTTTCCGAGTTCAGACTCGCACCACACCGAGCCATTCATTGCTTCCACCATTTTTTTGACAATACTGAGACCGAGACCAGTGCTATCCTCGCCGCCAGTGGGTTGTGCTGAAAGACGAGCGAATTTCCCAAAAAGTTTTTTCATATCTTCTCTGGAAATGCCTGGACCTTCGTCCGAGACTTCAACCCGAACCTCACCATTGCGTGTTTTCAGGCGGACAAACACATTTTTGCCCTGTGGTGAATACTTCACTGCATTGGAAAGGAGGTTGTCAATTATCTGCTCGACTGAGGTTTCTTCCGCATAGACACGAGCTGTTTCCTCGTGTTCAAGGTGAAGAGAAATGTTCTTCGATTCACCTCGTTCGCGGTAGGTTGCTACGATATCTTGCACTATTGGAAGGACATCAAACTCACAAAAGTCCAGTGGAGATGCACTTTGTTCAAAAGAATTTATCTTTAATAGATTTGATGCAAGATGCAAAATTCGGTCGCTTGAATGAAGAATATTCGTCAGTATTTTTTCTTGAAATGCTCCATCAATATTGCGCCCTTCGTTCAGCATAATTTCCACCATACCGCGAATGCCCGAAAGTGGGCTGCGAATATCATGTGCGACAATGCCCAAGAACTCATTTTTTTCAGCGTCAAGAGTGCGCAACTGCTCGTTTTGCTCCAACAAACGCTCGCTTGAGTGCGTAATTTCGATATTCTTTTCTTCAATTTCTCGTGTTCGTTGTTGTACTAATTGTTGCAATGCTACCTTTTGTTTTTCTAAACGGCGCGAATAAATCTTCACCGATACACCAATAACACCAAGTCCGAAAAGCAGCAATAATACTCGCATCCACCAGCGTTCATGCCATGCGGCATCAATGCGGAAGCGCAATATCATTGGCTCGCTCCACCGATACGCGCCCGGTTCAATTGCCCGCACCTCCAAGCAATACCGTCCTGTTGCAAGAGTAAGAAAGGTAGCAACGGCTTCCTGTTGCGGCTCCGACCACGTACTATCGGCATGGGCATCCTCCGCAGGGCGCATGGTTTCTAGCCCACGTTCATCTAACAAGCGGTATTGGTAGCTAACAATATCTTCACCGAAGACCACCGAAAGAAATCCAAGCTGAATATCGGAACCATGTGGAAACACGATTTCACGCGCATTTGCTCCCAGCCCTGTATTGACAAGGCTTTCAGAGCTATTGTTTTGAAGGTAAATTTCGGTGAGTGGTTCTTTTTTACCATTGATTTTGAGGAAAATTGGCATGGGCGACGGCGTTACTGGCGGCGTAGTTCCTGCATTGGGAACATTGACCAAGCCCTTTGCAGTGCCAATCCACATTCCCGATTCTTTTCCGCCCCAGAGGATTGCTCGAAACGCAATTTCATTGGCAGGTAAGCCACCATTTTCATTCAAGAAAAAGTAGTCTCCTTTTCCGCGATACACGACCACACCTTGACTTGTACCAATCCACAACGCACCTTTTTCATCAACAGCAATCGCTTTCATGTTGATAATTTCCTCGCCAGTAGGAGCGTAGTAAATTGGCACTTTCACGACACCTTCAGCAGTATAGTGAAAAAGCCCAAGCCCCGTGCAAAGCCAGATGTCATCCGCACTTTTCACGACCATATCATTGATTTCAAACTCGCTCGCAATCTCGCTTGGAAAGCTCTTACTGATGTCACGAAAACGGTCGCTTGCTTCATCGTATTGAAACAAATACTTCATTCGTTCACGACTTCGTCCAGCAGCAAAAAGAATACCTTCTGGACCTTCTTTGAAGATACGGATAACGGAGGACAGCCCACGCGAACCGTTGTACAAGATTGCCTTTGGAGTCCGCATCGTTCCTTCTTCGCTGATACGAAACGCCCCAGCATCAAGCTCCCCAGTTGCCCACACGTTTTGTTTTGAGTCCGCAAAAAGGTAAAACAAGGTGGGATTACGCTCAGTTTTTGAAAGCGTAAACACGCTATCAAGGGCAATTCCACGTGCAGGAATTCGTTGTACATTGAGGTTTTGTGCGGGTACACGCAATAGTTTCCCATCGGTGGTGCCGCTCCAAAGCGCAGTGCGCGTGTGGGCGAGGCAGAGGAAATCGGTACTGCGGGTGCGCATCACCTGTTCTGCCGCGACACTGCTTGCTTCTGCGGTGCTTTCCATATTGCCACCTCCCAAGATGCTATTTCCAAGACCAGCAATCATGCTGCTTCCAGCACGTATTGTCCGAATACCATTTGGTTGGAGAATCATACTCGACCGCAAACGATAGGCTGCCATGCCATCGGATGTGAAAATGGTTCCGGCGGAATCCTGCGTGATTGCTTGTATGTAGCCCCGCGAGTTATTGGCAAGCTCAATCGGCACAATGGTACTGGGTTTCAAAAGTGCCAATCCTTCATCGGAGCTAATCCAGATTTCACCTTGCTTGCCCGATAAAATCATGTTTACTGTTGAGAACGGTAGCGGACAGGGACGAATGGTGATAGCGTTTGCGGCAAGTGAGTATTTGTCAGGGTTTCCAGACATTTTTCGTGGCGCGGCATCGCGTTCTTCAATCAGAAATAAGCCCGAAAGCCACGTTCCGACCAAAACAGCACCTTCTTTTGTGCGATGCAGTGTGGAAACACCATCAAGGGAAACCCGCGTAAACGCTGAGATGAGTGCGCCTTGCTCATTCGTATGCAGTTCGTAAATGCCGCCAGAATAGGCAATCCACAGACATCCTTTACCAAAGGAAAGGATATCCGAAGCAGCCTCCAAAGGCGCGTCATTACTTGGTAGAATAAGTTCCTGAAAACTATCGGTTGAACGATTGAAATAAAAACAGAACCCCGTTTGAGAACAAACAATGATGCTCCCAAAACCGTCTTCGGCAAAGGAAAATGAGCGTACAAAGCTATTTGTCTGACAGCGAGCGGGAAACGGAAAACGCTTCACTTTGCCTTGATGAAAGCGCACAACGGATTTCGATTCCGCTATCCACAAGGTTCCGTCTTGCTCTTCAAAAATTTGCTTGGGATAATTGATGGTGGAATCGGTTTCGACGCGCTCACCGTGAATAATCTCTCGAAAGCTGATGGTATCAGGTGTTTCGCGTATCTCTGCTATCCCCAAATCATGCCCAACGAGAATGCGATTAGAGCGAGTGCGGTACAAATACTTCACATATCGCGACGGTAAATCGTTCCGAAAATTCCGAAAGCGCGAACCATCGAAGCGCGATAAGCCTTCATCTAAGCCAATCCACAATATGTTGTTGGTGTCTTGTGTTACTGCTTTTGTTGCATTTGCAGAAAGTCCGTTTTTAGTTTTGTAAATATCCACTTTGAAGCGAATATTTGCGCCAAAAACTGTTTTGGGTTGGTTCTGGTTCAAAAGCGGAAATGCTGGAGAGGAAAACACGGGAGTAAAGGCACTGAAAAAAGCATATACGCTCACGGAAAAAAATATCCCCAATGCACAAAAAGCAGAATGAAGACAAAAAGATATACTGCTCCCAAAAAGGAGCCTACATATTTTTGATGAAGGAATCCTACGACAAAGCATAAACATCAAGCAAAAAGAGGTGTACGCAGCGTGAGACGATACACAATAACCTCAAAACACAACGAAAGACAGAATTTACATTTTTTCATCGAAATTCATCAGAACAATATTTGTCGGAGTAATTTCATTCATCTGGCAGAATTCAAGCTCGTTCGGCATTACGCAACGATTTGTGGTATCTCCACAATAAACGTCGTGCCTTTGCCGACTTCTGATTCACACCACACCCGCCCGTTCATTGCATCAACAAGGTATTTCGTTATTGCCAGTCCTAAGCCCAAACCGCCGTATTGTCTTGTTTGTCCGGCATCGTGTTGGTGAAAGGGTGCGAAAAGTTTTTCGCGAAATTCTGGCGCAATCCCAATACCTGTATCTCGCACCGTCCAGCGAACAACATCGCTCAGATATTTATCGCTGTCGGAAATAACTTCGCAAGAAAAAGTAATGGTCCCTTTCTCCGTAAACTTCACTGCATTTGAAAGCAAATGATGAACAATTTGCCTGAGATACATCATATCAACGTTCATCCATTCTTCATCGCCAACCGTGTATTCTTGCTTCAGAATCAAACCTTTTGCTTCAGCTTTCCCAGCAAAATCTCGAACTATTTGCTGAGAAAAACTCGAGAGAATCACTCTTGCAGGAGAGATGGAAATTCCAGAATGTTCAAACGTAGAAAGTGTGAGAATGTTATTGAAAATATCCAGAAGATTTTTCCCCGCAGCATCAATATGTTTGAGCGATTCGCGAGCATTGGGGTTTTCTTCTCCCACTTGGTCGGAGAGAATTTCGCCAAAGCCCATGATAACCGCAAGCGGCGTGCGCACTTCATGGCTCACATTTCTCAAGAAATCGGATTGAAGATTCTTTGCCGCTTCGGAAACCTTGATTGCGTCTTGCAGCTCTTTATTACGCTCTTCGAGGTGATAATTGATAATCGTGATGTTTTCTTGCTGCTCTTCCAAGTGCCGCGTTGCCTCGTCTATGCGTGTTTGCACGGTGTCGCGCTCTTGTTGTAGCTCGCGGTATGCTTCTTGCCGAATGGCATCGGAAATGTAGAATGAGCCGAAGATACCGAACAGCAACGTCAGTGTTATCCCGCCATACACAAGTTCGTTGGAAGAGAGTATGAATGCGGGTTCTGGGGTTTTCCCTGTCATTTCCAGAACTACAAAAACAACAACGATACCAGCCAAACACAAAAATATTTGCATCATCCGTTGCGGTCCGTAGTAAATCAATGCAATGACCAAGGGAGTCGCAAAATTAAAGACCAACACCGAGTATAAACCACCCGTTAAAATCATTGCAAAGACATTCAAGCACATCAAGCCAATAACCACAATATTGACAGGAACACGAATATTCTGTGTCCAATACCACCCCGCAAGACCGATTATTCCAAGACAAAACGTAAAGACATTGAGAGCGACCAATGACATTTTTCCAAGAAGCACAAAACTCAAGCATCCCAGAAAAGAAGCCGATGAGATGATACAAAGGGTGAGAAACAGGAAAAATTGAAGTTGATATTCCAAGGAGCGTATATTCATCGCAACATACGCTGGAATAACATGACGAGCCAAGGTACGCATAGAATCCAAAAATTTCTCCATCAGTTTTCCTTGTGAGTTTGTATAGGTAATTCCACAATAAACGTCGCGCCCTTACCCAATTCCGATTCGCACCACACCGTACCATTCATCGCTTCCACCATTTTTTTCACAATGCTTAAACCTAGTCCCGTACTGTGTTCTCCGCCTGTTGGCTGTGCTGAAAGGCGTTCATACTCCCCAAATAATTTACTCATATCGTCGTTTGAAATTCCTGGACCTTCGTCCTGAATTTCTAGGCGGACACTTTGATTTTTTTCGCTTAGTCGTACGATAATGTTTTTTTGTATCGGTGAAAACTTAATGGCATTAGAAACAATATTGTCAATAACTTGAACCATTCTTTTTACATCAACGATAGCCCAGTATTCTTTCTTAGATACTTCAAAAATTATCTTTTGCTCTTTTCTTGTAAGTGCCTCTTCGTAATGCCTAAGAACGCCACGAGTAATATCAAACAGCTCTGCGGGCTGTAAAAATATCTCCAGTAATCCGGACTCACGAGCAGCAGTATCCAATAAATCCATCACCATAATGTTCATTCTCTCGCCAGATTCGTAAATATGGTGGATTATCTCTTTTGTTCGGGTATCAAACTCAGAATTATCCAAGAGGACACTTGACAACCCAATGATACCTTGAATAGGATTTTTTAAATCATGCGAAACAATACCGAGCATATTTAATCGAAACTGCTCTGCATCAACAAGTTTTTGATTTTGTTGTTGCATTACCTCATTCATTTCGTAAAGTTCGTGATTCACCAGAGCTAAATTATTGGTCGTGTTTTGAAGCTCAATAATCATTCGTTCACGCGATTCCTCAGCAGTTTGAAGTTCTTGGAGTGCTTTCTCTAGTTCCTCGCGCTGTTGCCGTAGGTGATACTTTGCAAGAAACGTACTTCGATACACTACCGAAAACGCTAATCCTGCGAGAAGTCCCAGTATAGAGCCAATGAATACTTGTGAAAAAATATAGATTTTCACCGTTTGGATTTGCTGTGCTGTGAATACTGCTGTGGTCTTGATATTCCACCAAGCAACCAAAAACGGCAGAGCGGAAAAAAAACCTATCAGTATTGTTTTTCCAATAGGTAGAAAGCCTAAAATCATACAAAAAAACAGGACAAAACCTATATTTGTCGTTGTCTGTTCCTCAAAAGGAATAAAAATTTGCACTGAGGCTTGAGCAATATTCCCCAAAGCGATGACTGCAATAAATAAATACTGATGAAACCGCTCAAAAAAACGAGTAGTACGAATTGAAAGAAGCAGACCGAAAGGAAGCAGCGAAAACAAAACCCTCAACTCTAAAAACAATTTTTTATCAGCAATGTGATAAATACTGAATGTATTTTCTACAACGACGACCATAATCAAAATCCCAAACCAAAGCGGAATAAGGGCATTACGATAGAGCTTGAAAATAAAATCATTTCTATCCTGACGATATGCTGGCTCAAGAGCAGAAGGAAATTCAGCTCCAATAATGGTACGCAGCCAGCCTACCCCTCTATTCCCAAACAATCTTTGTATATTCATAGAATAAGAAACGAAAAATGCACAGAAAAATCGCCACAAGTATTTGGTAATAATCAGCTTGTATTATTTTTGACAAACTCAGGGTAATAGACCTCGTCAAGTATGATAGTGAGCTTGTGGAAATATCATTAACTAAAATTGCATGCACTGAAGATAAGAATTATCAATATTCTAGCGTTAATTGGTTAAAAGCTAAATAAAGCAAAAAACAAATAATGACCGAAGATTTTTTGTTGTAAATTCAATGCCTTACGGGTTATTCTCTCAAGTGACAGGCAATTCCACAATAAACGTCGCGCCCTTACCCACTTCCGATTCGCACCACACCTTGCCGTTCATCGCTTCCACCATTTTCTTCACAATGCTCAAGCCCAGACCGGTACTGTGTTCGCCGCCTGTTGGCTGTGCTGTTAATCGGGCAAATTTACCGAAAAGTTTTTGCATATCGTCGGGTGAAATTCCAGGTCCTTCATCTTGCACTTCCACGCGAATATTGCCGGTGTTGCTCAGAATACGCACAAATATTTGCTTTCCAAGAGGAGAATACTTCACGGCATTGGAGACGAGATTATCCAAAACCTGCATCAGTGCTTGCTCGTCGGCTGACACAACACTCTCCGTAGCTTCATTGCTGAAGTGGAGTGTGATATTCTTTGCTTCGGCAGGAAGACGATACTGATACACAGCGGCTTCTACCGAAGGCACAACATCGAAGCGCACCATATTCAGTTGAATGCCTCCAGATTCCAGTTGATTGATATTGAGCAGGTTTTTCACCAATTCGAGCATCTTATCGCTTACGTGCATGATATTTCCCGCCACTCCTGGCACTTCATCACCTGTAAAAATTCCAGTTTGGATGAGTTCAGCATAACTGCGTACCGCGCCAATAGGATTCTTCAGGTCGTGCGAGACGATACCCATTATTTCGTCTTTCTCTTGATTTGCTTCGGCAAGTTTTTCATTTTGATATTGAAGAGAAGTGTTCAACTCAACAATTTCATTTTGCTGACGAGTAATTTCCAGATTTGCGGTGTACAGCACTTCATTTTCTCTACGGTATAACTCGCCTTTTAGTGCTTCTCGTTCGGCGTTTTGCTTTTCCTGCTGTAATACGGTAAAACGTGCCGCTAGCGCGAAAGAAAAAAGGATAATCTCTATAAAAGGTGCAACATACATAGCATAGCCAGCGATTTGACCTAATAATATAGAGTAAAACTTACCTTTAAAAGTTACCACGTAATTAATCAGAATACCCATTTCCATAAAAGAGCGTGCAATGAAAAGGTATAGTGCTGGAGAGTACCCCTTCCTCCAAATGATCAAAGTTCCAATAATCATTATTGGTGCGCCCAAAGCAATAAATGAATAAAGCATTACGACATGAGCAATATACCTAAAGCCAATAAGTTCTGCGGCAATTGCAGCAATATTCAGCGTTATATATCCTACCATTAATTGGTCAAGTAGAGCAGGAACGTATTCCTGCCGCTCAACCCAAAATGCTCTTACAAACAATGCACTTATGGCATTGTAAGCTAGCCCCGAGATAAATAGCAAATGTGCATTAATGCTAGGACTTATTTCCCAAAATGTATAGGCATGCCCAGCATCTACAGCACGATAGAGTGTGTAAGCAAGTATGGAAGCAACGTAAAACAGATAAAATCTGCTGCGCACAACGAAAAATAAGATGAGATTATAACAACAGGCAAAAATTGCTACACCTAACCAGAGCAAAAACCGCGTTCGGAAATTTTCACGCTGCTTTAAGTGATTTTGATAATCCAAAGCTCTCAGGCTGATAAATGTCTGAGAGCGAATGGAAAACTGTTGATAACAGATTATTTCTCTATAGTTCTTCGGTTGAGGAGATGAATACCGAGTTGAAGACTCAAGAGATAATAATGGATAGTTATCTAAATCAGGCAAAATAAACCCAATAAATGAAGTTTGAAGTTTCCATTTGGTGTATGGTATAGAATATCCAGATGTGTCCGCAGAAATAATACTACCGCTGAGAGGATTTATACAAAACAAAATGGCTGTATCTGCTTGGCGACTTATCGTATTCAGTATAAAAGGTTCAACAGGAAGTGCAGAGGTATTTCTATCTTCTTTTTGGCGTGCAGTGTCATTTACCATCGCAGGAGTTTCATAATACCGCACGACAAAGCGGGTCCATATTGTTGCATCCCGATAATCTAAACTCAATATATCCCCTTGGGAACGCTCGAAGGGAAGTTCTTTGTGTTTAAGTATAGAATCAATGGTGTAGCTGTGCGACGGGTCAATCCAGAAGTCGAAGGTAGTGATTGATTTTTGTACCGCATTGCTGCGGAGTTCAATACGCGGTAAGGAGTCGATAATTAACGGTAGAGTCTGTGCTGATGCGGTCTCGCTGCAAGGGGAGACAATACCCCAAAGTACCAGTGATACCAGCACGAGGTAGTGCGATAGAAAAAGCAAGAAAACAAAGCCTTTCCTAAAGTAGGAACTCTCAATCATGAACCGCACAGATTTGAAAGATAGGGATGAAACAAGCGTTTGGCTTTCTAATGTACCCCTGCCAATTGATTATATAAAAAAATCTGTGGTGATTAATTGTAGCTATTTCTGCAATGATAGGGCTTCATCCAGCAAAAACTTTTGACGCTTCGCTTTTTCAGGAAAAAGCTGTAAACAGCGATGGTAGAACTCTTCATCCACTTTGACTTCACTAAAGGGTGGAATGCAAAGGGTACAAGCGGGATTCATCTCCGTATCGGAAAGCTTCTTTAATGGCACTTTTTGTATACTTGGTTCTCCACCCACAACAGTAGAGGCTTGATAGAGAATCACCTCATGCTCTAGCGCATATAGGCGGGATAATTTTTCTACCAACAGAGGAAGTGCGCGTTTGTCGTACTTGCCCTTTGGGTCATAATCATTAAATGCCAGTGTACCGATTTGCCAGAGTAGTAAATATGCACTAGTATCTATTGCTCGTGTGCTCAGAAGAAAATCAGTAGCTTCCAATGAATGGCAGCCAAAATTACATGGATCAATACCAAGGTCGGCAAAGAGGCAATCCTGAGCCGAAATACCTGGCAGCATTTTGGCACGGTAGCCTTCCGCTCGAGCCATAGCGATTGATTTGTGTGGTGCGTAGGCAAAGACTCCTGGATGCCCGTAAAATGCAACCACCGTTTTGTAACCTGCCCGAACATTTGCCAGAATATGTTCAATCATAGTTACGTAGATATCCATCCGATGAACGTCTGCCATGTATAGTGCATTCAGCGATTCTGGAAGGGCCTCTTTATTGATGCTAAGAATAACTTGCTCAGCAACAGGTTCATTGACCGCATACAAAAAGCGTTCTGCGCGGCGTATCCATGCTACCGCTTCGGTTGTCATTTGCCCCACAACCGAGATACCAGTACCAACGACCACTAAATCATAATCAGGAATTATCATAGGGATATTTTAGAAAGTGATAAATATGAAAATTACATTATAGCCCAACCTTGAAGTTGAGCTACAAATGTAAATAATAAAACCGCTCAGACCCTTACCATGACAATCTTGAATGACTATTTGAGGTTTGTGAAACATTATTAGTAACTGAACTCTCTACTGTGATTTTATTTTCAGTGCGTCGTATAAATGTAGACATTTGCACCGAATTTCTTGCACGTAGAATGCCCTGTTCTTCTTCTGTCAGCCCTGCTGCGGTCATGATTTTATCTGGTGTTTGCACCAATGCAGCAAAACTATCGGCATTAACAGCTGCATCCGCCAAAAATTCTATGAATCTGCTCATAAAAACTCCAAAGATTTATGATAAAAAAATTAAGAAAAGGCTGTTGCGAAGCCTGTTGTAAGAATGTTCCACTATCAGATACTTTTTAATTCCGACCTTAACCTCTTCCCCAATGTACAAAAGCTACATTGCTTCTGCTGTTGCTATAATTTATACTGTTATTTTTTCGCACTAAGGAGCCACTATACAGACCACCAATGCAGTAATATATGCTTTCCAGACAGTTTTTGCAAACTTTCCAGATAGTTTTTGCAAATATATTTTCTGATTTATTGTGGCGTATAGTGGTGCAGTTCGCCTGTAGTGGCAGCAAAAAGCGGTGTGTCTGTACGGAAAGGAATAATCTGTGCTTGGTAGTTGTCGGTGGAAGGATTAAATGGGGTTCCATCAATAGTTTTATAGGTGCGTGCTTTGATATTGTTTGTGCCAAGAGTGTTATCAAATCCGTCGAGTGTATATGCATCCGTAGTAAATGCCAATTGGCTATGCGAGTAGTATATCTTGCCGTCTTTGCTGCCATTCCATTTGGATTGTACGGATTGTGTGTATACGCCACAAGTGATTCCTTTCCACAAACCCGACTTGCCGTCTAAAATTGGTTGGAAATTCACCCAATCAAGACAAATTTCACCGCATCCGTCAGCATTAAAAACGACAGAGTTATTATTTGCGGCAACACTGTAATCAAGAATTTGACAACTACCAGAAGGAATAAAGTGCTTTTGTAAAGGATAATTATCGGTAAGAGCACCATTGGCTTCTTTCATACCGACCGTTCTTCGCAATCGTTGAAAGCAGTGGTCAAGGCAAATCTCTACGCCGTAATCTATCTTTACTACGCCAGGTGGCGTAAAACGCGCATTGTGGGAAGTTGGTGCAGTGTGTTTATCACCGCGATAGAGTGTGTAAGAGGGATAATTACACATCCATTCCGTAATCATACCGTTGTGCGTTAATGCACCGTTTTTTATCGTACCCATCGTTAAATCAATGGTTGATTCATTTTGCTTTGAATAACGATAAATTGCAGGTTTACTCAATTCTGATTTATTGAAATAAAAATACGCACCTTGATTATGCACGGTGCACAATGGATTTCGTTTCGCTTCTGCCATAAACACCTTCAAATTATTGTCTATGATTGCATTCTGTGAAAGTTCCGCTCCCATCAGATTTTGCGAAGGTGAGGGAGAATGCCCGATACGATTCCACCGAGTGTACGTGCTGGATGGGATGGAAGATTGCAGCGTTGGAGGGAGAATGCTATTAAGTTCTTGCATACGCTCAATAACTAGTGGAGATTTTAAAAAAACATCGTAGTCATCAATATTACTTGTCAGCACGGAGCCAATAATAATGCCATAGCAGTTACCATCAGTAGGAATACAATCGTTCAAGCGTTTCTCAAATTGAGCAAGAATATATTCAAAAGGAGAGAGGATACCGTCCACTTTGATATTTGGATAAGGACCTTGTGCGCAATGAAAGAAAAATTCAGGCAACACAAAATGGCGGTCTTTCGTATTAAAACGCGGCAACACGTTCATAAATCCAGAAATAACCAGGTCAATCCGTACATCAATATCTTTTTTTATTTCCGCCGGAGAAGTGTCTTGATTTAATCCGTTCCACACGCCTGTATACCAAGAGCAATCGGAATTATCCAGAATCTTGTTAAATTCTGACGGTCCCGTGTACAAAGACCATGCGACAAAATCATAAAATTCCATAGTTCGTTGCGGATAGTGAAAAATGAAAGTATGCTTACAGACAAATTATTGAAATTGTAAGACGATTTTTAGAACCTTGAATTCAAGAGTTACATTCAAGCAATTGGGACTGACATTCGATGTTTTTCGTACACATACTCGGTAGATAACTCACGTCGAAAAATAACGGAGCGTTCAGCAGTTTTGCAGCAGTTTAATCGCTCTAAAAGGCGGATTGACCGATAATTATGTGAATCGACAAGTGCGCGGATTTTTTGCACAGGTGTATAGCTAAAAATCAGATAAAATACCGCACCAACAGCTTCAAGAGCAAGTCCTTTACCCTGATAATCGGGTGCAAATGTGTAGCCTATATCTACACTACTTTCACCTTCTTCAAGACAGATGCCAATATCGCCGATGAGCAGATTTGAAACCGGACACGCAATGCCAAACTGTACCCAATAATTCGGAGGAAGATGCTGAACCTGATTCATTCGTTGTAAAAATGCTTCGGTTGTAACTGTATCCATGCGGATCGGCTCTTGATAGAGCGTAATGCGGTCATCATTGCGATACGTTGTAAAAACATTTGCATCAGTCACTTGAAGTAAGCGAATAATGGTATGGGATGTTTGCATGGGTAAATGATTGATGAACGAAACCATAAACTCCTCATAAATCAGTCATCTGTATAATAATAAAACTATTTCCAACAAGAGACAGAGCAAAACGGTAGTAAATCACCTTTGATCCGCCCGCAATTCCACAATAAACGTCGCCCCCTTACCCACTTCTGACTCGCACCACACCTTGCCGTTCATCGCTTCCACCATTTTCTTCACAATGCTCAAGCCCAGACCCGTGCTGTGTTCGCCGCCTGTTGGCTGGGCTGTTAATCGGGCAAATTTACCGAAGAGTTTTTGCATATCTTCGGGTGAAATTCCAGGTCCTTCATCTTGCACCTCAATTCGCACCGCATCGTTGCTTGATGTTATGCGCACAAACACATTTTTCCCGAATGGCGAATACTTTACCGCATTCGATATGATATTATCCATCACTTGAGCAATCGCAATTTCATCGGTCAAAACCACACTATTGCTTGCTTCTGTGGAAAAATGCAATCGGATATTTTTCACTTCGGCAGATGTTTGATATTGCCAGACCACACCTTCGACAATCGGCGCAATATCAAGCGCGACCATATAAAACTTCATCGCTCCTTCTTCTAAACGATTGTTGTCAAGAACTTTTATCACCAAATCCAACATCTGATTTGCTGTGCGACTGATATGCTGCGAGATATTCAGTATCTCGCTTTTATCCTGCACGACTTCACCTTCAATCAAGGCGGCGAGATTGCGCACCGCAGAAATAGGGTTCTTGAGGTCGTGCGCCACAATTCCCATAAGTTCACTTTTTTCCTGATTGATGTCCTTCAGTTCTTCGTTGCGCTCTTGAAGCATGGAATTTGCAAGCTCAATTTCACGCGCTTGCTCGGCTTGGATTTCCATTTGGCGCGAGATTTCACTGTTCGCCGTTGCTAAATCACTATTAGTTTGGCGGAGTTCGCCCGTGCGCTCGGCGACAAGCTCTTGCAATCGCTGTGCGTTCTCTTCAGACCTCACCAATGCTTGCTTGTGGCGCACCGAGCGCACCGCAACAATACTTAATCCCCCAATCATCAGCGTCAATGCAATATACCCCAAATATGCTCCAGAACTACGATAAAATGGCGGTTCTATCCGAAAATGCAATTCCAATGGCGTACTCCATACCTCGCCACTGCCTTCCTTTCTCGCTTGCACGAAAACTCGGTACTCCCCATCGGCAAGATTTGTCAGGCGCAATGCCGATTCCGCAGAAGTCATTGAATATGCTTCAATCGTGTCATTGCCAGCCATAACGCACGTTTTGAACATCACAAATGCAGAGGGAAACATTAACGAAGAAACATCAAATTCCAACACAGAAAATGCTGGAAAGCTGCTTCTGGCAAGCATTCTGCGGGATTGAGCAGCCGCAGTTGCAGTTGCAGTTGCTGAAACTGAATCATGGAAAAAATCTGCAAAAATACTTTGGGATGCTCCTTGTTCAATAAGACGCGCCGAAATAAGTCTCGGAGTAGCAGACAATGGCGGCTCCGACGACACAAATTCCGCATCAGAAGACGTGTACAAGCCATTGCTGGTGGCAATCCACAAACCCAGCGATGGGTCAATCACAATTCCCTGACGCGAAATTGTCCGCGAAACCAAGCCCGATGCCTGATGTACCGTTGCCATTGTGCCATTCCAAAACTTTGCCGCACCAACATCTGTGCCTATCCAGACCGTGCCAGATGGCGCAATCGCCAGAGCCTTTGCTTTATCCGTCGGCAGTACGCCATTCACCGTAAAACACTCAGCAACGGTGCGGTTCTGAGGCTGTTTTTCCGAAGAAGTATCAGCAAGCGTGTACCGAAGCATTCCGCAAGAGGTCGCCAACAAAAGACGCTTGTTTTCAAGGGCAATATCATACACAGTCATCCATCCACCATCTCGCTCAATATGCTTCAAAGCCGCTTCAGGCAAGGGTTTTCCAGCATCGGAGAAGGTATTGTTTTCACTCTTGTACTGCAAAATGTAGGAAGCAACCTGTGTGCGTGCCTTTCGTGGCACAGCCGCCGTATCTCGCGGAGCAAGAATAGGACGCGAAAGCCCCAGAAGAACGCCACCACGAGGCAAAGCATACACCGACGCAACAGGTGCATCTACGCCATCGCGTGCGCCATAGAGCCTTTGCACGAATCCTTGGTGGCTCGCATCATAGCGCAGGCTGTACAACGTGGGTACTCCTTCCAACGCCTGTTCTGGCGTTACTTCCAGCGCACACCAAAGCGTTCCCGAAGCATCACACACCATTGCGTAAATTGAGCGAGCAATCGAAGGAGAAGCATTCGCCAAACCCTGTTTTGATGAGCCTTCCGGCACTTTATTTTTCTCAAGCACCGTGTTTTTCTCAGAAACAACACGCATTGTACCATTTTGCCAGCGCATTATCCAGCCACTCAAACTGCTCACCCACACCGCACCTGCGCTATCGCACGCAATAGAAAAAAGCTCTGCCGAACCTTGTGGTTTAGACGCAAGAACGCTGCATGAAAGCCGCTCGCGGTCTATTTTATACAACGATTCGCCATTGATTCCGTACATATTTCCTTTTGTGTCGGCGGCAACATGGTTCAGAAAGGGCGTTCTTTCGGAAGTATTTGCTAAACGGTCAATCGGCGAAGGCGCAATAAGACACATTCCTTGGTCGCTGCTTGCCCACACAATCCCATTTCGCGCCTCCCACAGCGTATTGATACGCTGAAGCGGCGAGATTTCGCGCTGTTCAGCAAGATTTTTTGGAGAAAGGAGATGAATACCATTGTACCACGCACCGCAGAACATCATGCCGCTCTTCTTCGATTGCATAATAGCCGATGCCTCCTGCAAGTGAGGAATCAAGCGGGTTTCCATACTGAGTGGCGAATACTGCTCGCGGGCGTTTTTTGGAATACCGACAGTGCGTGCGGGTGTTGCAGCTTGCAGAGTTATGTTCAGGATGCCCTTTTGCGTTGCTGCGAGAAACTGCCCGCGCTCTTTGCGCATTGCACAAATATCGTGAATCAAGCCAACAGGCTGCTTGAAAGCAAGGAGTGAAAAGGTATCAAGTGCCGCATTATACCAATAGCAATAGCCCGCATAGCCGCTTACGAGCATCGTTCCTGCGGCATCTTGGGCAAACATAAACGAGCGCACGACGCTATTGGAAGCGTATTCGGCAGGAAACTGATAGCGTCGAAGGCGAGGTTTTGCGGGACTTCCAGATTTTTTTTTCAATAGTGGCGGCGCAAGAACACGCACAATCGCATTTGGCTCGGAAATCCACAAGGTTCCCGCAGCATCTTCAAACAATGTTTTGGGATAGACAATCGTGGAATCGCTTGGCTGCTGGCTTGCACGAAGAAGCACGTGAATACGCGGGGTTTCGCCATCGGTGTCAATTTCAACCACACCGCCATCGGTTGCTGCGAGCAGCCTTCCATCCCGCAAAAGCAGAAGTTTTTTCACATAACGGCTGGGTAATCCTTCGGAAATGGTCATGAAATGATAGCCGTCGAAGCGCACCAAACCTGCATCGGTGGCTATCCAGACAAATCCGTGCTTATCCGCAACAATGTCTTTTGTCAAATTCGTTGGCAAGCCGTCATCAACCGTGTAGATGCGGGTTTGGAAGTGGTAGGTATTCAGCGAACGCGAGGAAGCAAGGATTGTCGTAGCTGGTTTGGGCAGGGTTTGTGATGGCAAAGGAACAGCATTTTTGGCACATAGCAATATGACAAAGGCAACAACCAACCAGTGAGAGAAAAGAGGTCGGCGATGGTGGAAGATAGGCACTGTGTCTTGTTGTTGTGTCATTTCGATGTACACTTTTTGAAGGTAAATTCATGCTCAAAAGCTGTATCAATCCTGCATGGCATCTACTCGTGCTTTTACATATCGTTTTGTGGCTTGCAAAATAGCAACAATTTGGTAAATGTCGTCCTGCGTGGCAACAAAAGCATCGCTGACCGCATAATTACTGCCTTCCAAGACCAAAAAAAACCAATTTCGCCCGACGATATAGCAGCCGTACATAGGCGCATTATCGCCGTTTAGCGTCCGCGCAGCCAGCATTTCTACGATGACTTGCGCAAGTGGGTCGTCGCTGCTGCCGCGCTCTTTTTTGTATTCATGCAAAAAGAAAAATGGCTCTCGAGGCTCCACGCGCCCTGTGGCTATCATAAAATCTACGGTGCCGCCGATGCGAATAGTTTCGCCCTTTGCTGTTTGGACAACTGCCTGCAATTTTCGTTGAGTGAAGGCGCGAAAACGCTGGTCGTCATCGAAGTTTACAATCTGCATAAACGGACCCAGAAACTTGAATTTGAGTTCGTCTTCGTTCCAGAACTCAACATTGTCAATCAGATATTCTCGCAAAAAGAGAATACGCTCTTCTACCGCCTTCGTGGGAGAACTTTGTGCTTGAAGCCACTCCTGAAGTAATGCTGAGGTTCTGAGCCGTTGAAGACCGAGAGAACGCCTAACATCGTCTTGGTTCCACGCCGAGAACGCATGAAGAGGAGATTTCGGTATATTTTTTTTCATAGCAGTACAAAAAAACGTGGTAACTGGTCAGGTCATGATTTTTTTTGGACGCAGATGAAGATGATTGAATTGATGAAGATGATGAAAATGTAGAACACATCAACAACAGATGAAGTCTGCATTCACGCTCTTCTTTTCATCAGTATCATCTTCATCAATCTCATCAATCTCATCATCCTCATCTGCGTCCCGTCTTCATGGTTGAAACCTGAGCAGTTACAAAAAACAAATAGTGGCACAGACATTCCTGTCTGTGTTTTCCACCTGAATACCGCACTAACACTCACAGACAAGAATGTCTGTGCCACTAATGAGGTAAGGATTCTTTCCAACTAAAATCATGTAGCACCAGAATTTTTTCTTTCAAAAATACGAAAGAAGCCATTCTTAGCCTAGCTCTGACACAGATTTTATCAGGGATTCCGCTCATCACAGAGCGGGCGCAACCGGCAATTCCACAATAAACGTCGCGCCTTTTCCTACTTCCGATTCACACCACACACGCCCATTCATCGCCTCAACCATTTGTTTCACAATACTCAAGCCCAGTCCCGTGCTGTGTTCTCCGCCTGTCGGACGCGCTGAAAGGCGAGCAAATTTGCCAAAGAGTTTCGTCATATCGCTTTCAGAAATACCTTGCCCTTCATCTTGTACTTCTACACGCACGGCATCAGAGCTTGATGTGAGGCGAATAACAACATTTTTGTCAAAAGGTGAGTATTTAATGGCATTCGAGATAAGATTATCCAAAACCTGCATCACTGCTTGCTCATCGGCAATCGCGTGGTGTACAACGGGTTCTGGGGAATAATGAATGGTGATGTTTTTTGCGGCTGCTTGTACCTGAAAAAGTGCAAGCGTCGTTGAAATAAGCGGCTCAATATCGAAGGAATACTGATTGAGCTGCACCATACCTGACTCCAAACGATTGACATCTAAGAGATTCCGCACTAATTCAAGCATTCTATCAGAGGTTTGGATAATTTGCCCCATAATATCGGGTACCTGCTTCGGCTCGGCAAAGTCGCTTTGTACTAACTCCGCAAGCCCACGAACCGCACCAATAGGGTTTTTCAGGTCATGCGAAACGATATTGATAATCTCATTTTTCTCCATATTCAGCCCTTCGAGCTGCTGATTTTGTTCCTGCAAGCGGTCATTTGCCACCGAAAGAGCTTCTGTGCGCTTCAAAACGTTTACTTCCAAGAGTTCGTTTTGTTCTGCTAGACTATTCGCCAAATGCGCAGTGCGCCTTGCCAAGAGAATTGACAAGGAAAAGGGAATGGCGATATACACCCCAAAACGAATGAAAATGGCTATCGGAAGCGGTCGTGCGGCGTATTGTAATCCGAGAGTTTGCATGACGACTTCAAGTGTCCACGCAAAAACGCACACACTCATCCCCAAACCCAGAATATACGAGCCATCCAGCTTTTTGCGAAGAGCGGAAATCATCACGGGCAGCAAGAGCAGAAGCGGAGTAAAGGCACACGCAACACCCAATAATTCTACTCCATCCCGCAATGTTGTTGAAGCATTTCCAACGAGTAATATCGCAATCCAGACCAAAATATTCGCACCTAAAATCAACCAATGATAACGCGGCAAGCGCGAGGAAAAGAGCGTCTGTGCGGCATACCAGAGCGAAACCCCAATCGAAGGAAGCGCGATAGTTTGTCCCAATCCACCCAGCGAGAATGCGCCTAAGGATTGCCCCATCACATGGGAAGAAAGCGCGAAGGAAGCGGCTTGCAACGCAGTAAAAATGGCAAACAATCCTACAAACATATTGGCTCGCTCTTGCCGATTTCTGAGAAACAAGAGCAAATGCAAGATGCCCGCCAAGAGCGGCATTCCGATAGCCACGCCAAACTGTATCACCGTTTGGAACGCCGTTTCGCGGTACACTTCGGTCGCTTTCCATGTCATAAACACTGTTCGCAAGCCTGTTGGCAAGGAAATAAGCCCTCCCTGATGCGGTCCTGCAAAATACTTATCGTAATGAGCAAACGAGTATCGCACAGCAAGCACGTGGGTTTCATCGGAGCGAAGATTGAGCAGCGTTGTTTGAAGCGTAAAGCGGGAAACGCTGGACATCACTTCCAATGCTGTCTCTGCCGACGGAACGCCATACTGCCCCACTAAACGCCCATCCACATACACTTCAGCAGCTCCAATGAGTGCCATCACAAACGCAAAACTCCGTTTGTCCAGCGTGGAATCAATCCGAAAATGAAGCCGAAACCACCCAATCTTTGCACCAGCAAGCTCTGGTGAACGCTTCGCATTATTGGTAATCATTGCCGGAGAAGCCTGTTTCCACGCGCTATCGGGGTAATTTTTTTCCGCCCACTCAGGATTATCGCCCGCCATAAAACGCCACTCACATTTCTCTGCCGCAAAATAGGGCAATCCCGAAAAGCCAAACGCATTCCGCTCTCGCTGAAGCATCGCTGATGAAATCGGCTCTTGCGAGGCAAATCCTCTTTGAAAACAGAAAGGAAAAAGTACGAATGCGACAAACAAGAAAACGGAAAAATATCTGGTGAAAAGTATATTCATAAATTGGTGAACCTCGAGCTGAAGAGGTGAAATCAATAGTGTGTGTTGAAACCGCATAAATAGTTGCTCATGCAATAACCGTAGTATGCAATGTATCAGTTTTGGGGAATTCTACAATAAACGTTGCGCCTTTGCCAAGTTCGCTTTCGCACCAAACTTTACCATTCATTGCTTCGACCATTTTTTTGACAATGCTCAAACCTAGACCCGTACTGTGTTCCCCGCCTGTTGGTCGGGCTGAAAGGCGAGCAAATTTTCCGAAAAGTTTTTTCATGTCATTGGGGGAAATACCTTGCCCTTCGTCTTGAACTTCTATACGAACCCGTTCATTCCTTGGTTTCAAGCGTACAGTAACGTTTTTCCCCTGCGGTGAGTATTTTACCGCATTCGAGACCAGATTTTCCAACACTTCATGCACCATTCCAGCATCGGCATTTGCAAAACATTCTTCGCTGAGTGGCGCATCAATACTGAGCGTGATGTTCTTCACCGCAGCAAATTCTTTGAACTCCTCAACCACTTTTTGCACCACCACACCGACATCTATTTTCACCAGCGATGGCGTGAGTAAGCCTTGTTCTGCGGTGTTTACCGTAAGCAGGTTTGTAACAAGCGAAAACATCTGTGTTGCCGAGCGGCTGATGGTACTCGACATTTCGGCAAGTGGCGCAGTATTTTGAGGGACAGTACCGCTTACAAACGTCGTCGTCATGCTGTCTGCAAGCGAGCGCACACCGAAAATCTGGCTTTTCAAGCCATGGGTAACAATATTCAAAATTTCATCTTTTTCTGATGTAAGCAGGCTCAGTTCCTCGTTTGCATCAAAAAGTTTGTCGTTTAGTTCCGCCAAGCGAGCATTATCGCGCTTCCTGCGGTTATTGCCGCGCACAAGCACGACCACAAAGCCCGCCAGTGCTATTGCGCCAGCTATCAGCGCATTACGGATGATATTTTCTTGCGCTTTTTGGCTTTGGAGGAGCTGTATTTGCTGCTCTTTTTTTGCGGTTTCGAGTTCGGCGAGTTTTTCCGCACCAGCAGCATTGTACATTGAATCCTGAATTGCAGCCATTTGTTGATTCATTGCTAAGGCAGTTTTGTAATCGCCTAAGCCCGAATACGCTTCGGTCAGAACGTAATAACCATAGTTCATTTCTTGGAAAAAATGACTTGGCTCCGAGAGCTTGATTGCCCGCTTCGCCGACACAATCGCGTCTTGATATTTACCAAGTTTTACCTCAGTCATACCAATAATGCTGAGAGAATTCGCCAAACCCGCATCGTACTTGGTTTTTTCATACTTTTGCAAGCAAATTTTTTGATATGCCAATGCCGAATCGAACTTATCAATCCGCATAAATACAAGCGCGATATTGCTGCTAACCCGCCCGATTCTCCGCGACCGCCCTAGTTGTTGTTCCAACACCAAACCATTGCGATATGTTTCTATTGCCTTTTGTGACTGCATCATCTGGTCTAACAGAATTCCTCTGCAATTGTAAATTACCGCTCGAAGGTCGTCATCTTCTTTGCCTTCGCATTGCTGCAAAGCAACGGCGTAAATGCTATCGGAACTCACAAATTCTCGTGCCGCAAAGTACCCAAGCCCAAGAGTCGTCGTCGCCATGACCGTCAAGCGATGGTCGTTGGCTTTTTGGGCAAACTCCATTACCGCCAAACTTTTCGCAAATGCTTTCGACATCGCGCCTTGGTCGCGCTCAATCATGGACTGCCCAATAAGCGCGGTGGCTATTTCTGCATTCGCACCAATGCGCCGTGCAAGTGTGAGTGCGCCATCGTAGTATTTGATTGCCTCGGGATATTTATTGTGGGCGTAGCAAACATCGGCAAGAGCAATCATCACGTGGATGCGGAGTGGTGTAACAGAGGCGTTGGTAACAAGATTGTCCGCACGAGTAGCGATGGTAAGCGCGTATTCGCTGTCGAAATTGATATACCCCACGGCAGCATCGGCGAGAATCTTTGCAGCAGCAGTGTCGGTGCGGTTTCCGACACTTTTGATAAGTACGTCGAGGGAATCCTGATGGCGTTGTTCTGGGATAGATTGAGCCGTACCCGTGAAGTGTGAAATCATCAGTAGCACAAGGAATAATGCGCTGAGTATAGAACTTTTAGTAGTAGGCATATAGAACTTCAAGACGGTTACAGAGAAGTGTGGGAAGTGGTAAGTTTGTACCAGATGCGGCAAATATACTGAGGATTCTCCTCATGTTTGCCTTTCAAAATAACAACCCTTTTCTTTTTTACAATTTTTCCCCCAAATTATATGCGTACTTTTCTTTCGCACCAACGCGCCGCTTTTGTGGCACTCGCACTGTTCGCCGTTCTTGGCGTACTCACAGCTTGTACCGTTACCATTTCCGTTGATCCGGCTTTGCTTACGCGCTCTGGCGGCTGGAAGTTTGATGGTTTTTCCATAGGTGCAGCACCCTCGAATCAGAAAGACCTTTGGCAAGGCATGACGGCTGTTTTTACGGGTAGCGGCACAAACGGCTCGGTTACGTTTACTCCTTCTCAGGCGGCTCTTACGGCATCGGGATTTCCAGCCAGCACTAAATTTTCTGGCACTTGGACATTGAACGACACGCGCACTCGCATAACATTTTCATCAAGCGTTGCAATTTTAGATGGAGAACTCCTGATTTCGGAACTAAGTGCAACAACACTGCGCATGAAATGGACGATTACCGGGAACACCACCGAAACAGAATATAAGTTTGTAGGAAATTGATTCTGGTACTTCTTGCATTGTTAGAACTTTCGTAACTGGTCAGGTGCGAGGGTCTCGCTGCTTTGAGCGAGGCTCTCGCTTTAGCGTGGGAGTGAGAGCCTCGCCAAGAAGCGAGACCCTCGCACGAGAAACCTGACCAGTTACCAATTTTTTTGTATCTTGGCTGTACTTGCGCAAATTCACTGTCTCTTTCACTATCATCCTTTTGCATTATGCAACCGTTTTTGACCTTCTGTTCGGGGAGAAGTCTGGGGAAATATGCCGCACTAAGCGCACTCGTTCTTACCTTCTCGCCAATATTCCTGTCTGCCCAGCAGACCACGAAACGCTCTGCTACACGCTCTACTGTACCAGCATCCGCTTCGTCCGTCTTTCTGTCTGAAAGTACACCATCCGCCGACAACAGCACCGCGATTTCACGTATTACAACGACCGTTCCGTCAGCAAATATCAGCACGGCAACACCACCCGCAAGCAAAAAAGAACTCGCAACTGCCACAAAATTGGGACAACAAAGCGGTCTGAGCGGTACGGCAGAATACCGAGCAAACGGCACGATTGCTCAGTTTACAGGCTTTGTCGGGAAATTGCGTAATCGCGTCGGCAGCGAACAAACCTTTGCCACTGCCTTCATCAAACGCAGCAATGCCGTGCGAGAATCCGATGAAAGCGCACAGCTTGAGCGTCAGCAAACGCCCGTTGTGCAAGAAGTTCTCACGCTTTTGAAGCAAACAGGTTTGGTTGAAAAAATGCAGTCCCCCGCCGAAGAACTCCGCGTTATCAGCTTGAACGCGGACGCGCTTGGCTATCAGCATATTCGCTTCGAGCAACGCTACAAAGGGCTTCGTGTTTATGGTCAAGACTTGTACGTTCATGCAAAAAGTGATGGAAATGTGTATGCAGTTCATGGAGCGTATCAGCCTACACCTCGCATCATTACTGAGCCAACGCTGAGTTCAAATGATGCCGTAGAAGCCTCCAATCAAGCATTGAAAAACATCGGCGAATGGAACGAGATTCCCGCCGCACTCGCAAAGCAGCTTGGCTACGAAGGTCCAGCAACGGAATTGCTTCTTTACCCGCACAAAAACACGCTTCGTTTGGCGTACGCCGTAACGGTCTGCCCAACGATTTCCGAATCATGGATGTACTTTATTGATGCAAACACTGGCGAATCCTTAGACCGCTTGCAACTCCACCGCTACGATGATTACTTGGCTGGCGCGTATAATGCGAAAAAAACTAAAACCGTTACTGACCCAAATGCGCCCCAAACACCGCTTGGAAAGCGCGTTCCAGAGAATACCAATGACACGCCCAGAATTCTTGATGATAAGCCAAAAGGCTCGGAAACGCATTCCGCCCCGTTTGTAAACGTTGCTGGAAAAGATTTGCTGAACCGCGACCGCATTGTGCAAGGCTACCAAGCACCAGACGGCACAATTTTCCCACTCAGCAGCGAAAGCAATTTCCGCGATACGCCCGCAGACCGCTTACCACGCCGCCCCAACGGTGGACATATTGTCTTGGATGCTAATGGCGTGAACGGCGATAGTCTTGGAAACGTGGATTTAACCGTCCGCACCACCAGAAGCGGGCAGCCATTTTCACCCCAAATCACCAGCGCACTTGCCGAAACGGATTCTGTATTGCGGTACTTCCGCTTGAAGTTTAATCGCACTTCGTGGGATGACAAAGGCTCGTTTATTCAGACGATTATCAATATCGGTGGCGGTCAAGCCGGTCAGGCGTGGTGGAATCCGGGGCTGATTGCGCAAGGCTACGGTCCTGGCGACCCGGGCGAAGGTGGCGCGGGCTGGCGCGATTTGCACTTAATCGGACACGAAGTTGGTCATGCGTACAATACTCCCGGACGGCTCAATTACGGCGACGACCAAGGTGGCGCGATTGAAGAACACTTAGCGAATTTCTGGGGATGGATGATAAACAGTTCGTCGTTTTACATCTTCCCTGTGCTTTGGCCCAGTGATGGCGGAAACGCTTGGCATATGAGCGCGGAACCTGATTCCTGCGGCGAGGGCAATAAAAACCTCCCTCGCTCAATGGCGAGTTTCCTGCCTCGCACCGACCCAGGCGCGATTGCGCGTAAGCTCCAATTCCCGCACTATAACGGTCCGATTGTGGACCGCGCAACATGGTTTGTGGTGAACAAATACGGACGCGATACCACCTCGCAGATTTGGCATCGTGCGCTTATTACCTATATCACCCAAGACACCAGATTTGGTGCGTTCCGCCGCGCTATTGTGCAATCTGCGCAAGATTTATTCCCCACGAACACAACGCTTCTGGCTGATATAAATGCAGCCTTCGACCGCGTAGGAATTACGCTCACAACTGGCTCCGAGGCGGCTGGTCGCCTTGTATTTGCTGGTAAAGAGCAATCACAAACGTATGCAGTGCGCTCTACGATTGCCTTTTCGACGCAGAGCGGGCGCATTGGCTTGTACGACCCCGCATCGCGCCGCACGACTTACTTCACCAGCAATGATGCTGTTGTTCGGACGCAAGTTGGTCGCAGTCGCCTTTCCGCGCCGCGCACGGGCAATACGAATCGTTTGTATTTTGTGAATGCGCAAGGACGTTTGGCATTTCTCGACCTGCTTGCAGGGCGCGTTACGGTGTTTTCAAGTTTGCAACTTCGTCAAGCAGGTGATATTGTCAGCGCGGCTATTTCGCCTGACGAGCGCACCGTTGCTATGACTTCGCAATACGACAACGACGCAGCCATTTACACAGCAACCATCACAGGCGCAGGAACGGCATCGGCAGTACGGCGTGTTTCGCTTGAGCGTTTGGCAGCAGAAGGGCGCAAGACCGAAGGCAAGCAGGTATCAGGTATTCGTTTCCCTGATGCCGTTGCGTGGTCGCCCGATGCTCGCAATCCAGAATTGGTGCTAGATGCAATGTCGTCGCTGCGTGTGGGCAGAGATTCGGTGCAGTTCTGGGGATTGTATTACGCATCGTTCCAAACACCGACCACTCCTGCGATTAACGATGTTTTCCCGCCGCAGCCCGGATATGATTTAGGTTTCCCAACCTTTAGCAGCAACAATCCGAACACACTTGCATTTGGTGAAACATCGGATGGTACGACCGATATGTACATTGCAAATTTTGATAAAAGCGAAGATACGGGATTTTTGAATATTCCGAAGTTTTCCTTTAGCGGGCGCACCATTACTGATGCCGACCAAGCAACGTTCTCACCCGATGACGCACAATTAGCAATGGTCAGCCCAGCAAGCCCGCGTAATCTGCTTTTGTACACCTTCGCACGCACGGGAGCGGCGGCGCAGTTGCAAGCAGTAACGCTGGATTCGACGGTCAATCGTCCGTTTTGGGCAAATCTTGATGTTGCTACCAGCGTCCGCGACGACGGGAATACAAACGCAGCACTTCTTGGATTGAGCATTACCCCAAACCCAGCTTCAGAACAAGCCTCTGTACGATTTATGGTGCAGCAATCAGCAAGCCGTGTTACGCTGAAAGTATATACCGTTTTGGGGCAAGAAGTGATGACGCTTTCGGATGGAATGCTTGCACAAGGCAATCACACACTGCCATTTTCGACTGAAGCATTACCGTCAGGGGTGTATGTATGTCGCTTGCAGGTTGGTAGTAGCATGGGAGCGGTAACGCTTCGCGTGGTGCGGTAGGAATTGTGTAAGCAAAGAAGATTTTTGAATGGTGCTGTTCGCGTTGTAAGCGGGCAGCACTTTTTTTGTATTACCGCGAAAGCATCAATCCTGCCTCCATAGCAAATGAAATTGCATCATAGCGTGAGGTAATTCCAAGTTTTTGAAAAATGCTCCACAGATGTTTTTTCACGGTACTTTCGGCAATGCCTAATTTCTCAGCGATTTCCTTATTAGAAAATTTCACAAGGCGCAGCACAGCTTGTTCAGCAGGTGTAAGGTCGGCTTTTTTGAGAAGCGCGTCGGAGTACATAATTTGACGATGTGTTTGCGGGCTAACCCACTGTGCTTGCGGGTTCTGGGTGATAAAACGAAATCCTTCGAGAAAAACTTCCTGTGGCTCTTGTTTGGAAAGAAAGCCGTTCGCGCCAGCAGCAAGCGCGTCTTTGGCGGTTCCGATGTACGAACCTGAAATCACCATAATTGGCTTTTCCCAGCCTTCTTTGCGGAGGATGACGATTGCTTCCAAGCCCGTCATATCGGGCAAGTCGAGGTCAATGATGAGCATATCAATCGCATTGGTTTTTCCCATTGTTGAGCGAATTGTTTCCAATGCTTTTTGGCATGTCGCTACTGCGGTAATCCCAGCAATAGCCTGAGTACGCTCTTGTTCTTCTCGAAGCCACTGCGCAAGCGCGAAGCGAGCAATATCGTGGTCGTCGGCAATGAGAATAGACAACGGTAAACGTAGAGAATTCATAATGAAGAAAGGGATAAAAACAACAAGGAACAAGTTACACAGAATTTCTTGGCAATTCGACAATAAAGGTCGCCCCTTTACCAAATTCCGATTCGCACCACACGCGCCCACCGTGCAATTCCACAATTTGTTTTACTATCGACAGCCCAACACCGCTTGAAGACTCGCCTCCTGTGGTTTGCGTGGAAAGTCGTTGGAAAAATCCAAAGAGCTTTTTTTGGTCTTCTGCCGATAATCCCACACCTTCATCCTTCACCGACACGCGAACTATTTTTTCTGTTTGCGAGCATTGTATCCAAATTCGCCCGCCATGAGGCGAGTATTTCACGGCATTCGATATAAGATTATCAAAAACTTGAATAAGGCGGTCAGTATCTCCTAGCACCCAATACTCACCTGCTTTTTCAGCAATGAACGTTTGATTTTTCTTTGTTGCCGCGAAAAAATAATGCGCAATTGCAGTTGCCATCAGGTCTTTTATTTCGGTGGGTTGCGTAAAGAGCGTCATTGTCCCCATCTCGCGAGCGGCAGTATCTAAAATATCTGTTACCAACCTATTCATGCGGATTCCAGCCTCTTGCATATGCTCAATAATGGTTTTTGTTTGCGCCTCAAGAAGGGAATTATCCAGCAATACCGACGACAAGCCAAGAACATTACTGATAGGACCTTTCAAGTCGTGAGAAACGATACTGAGCATATTTAATCGAAACTGCTCTGCATCAGTCAGAGCCTGGTTTTTCCTCTCTAAATCTTTATTCGCTTTTTCCAATTGAGCTTGTGTTTCCAGCATCTCATCATTGACAAGAGATAAATTTTCGGATGCTTCACGAAGTTCGCTGTTGGAAAGCTCAATATTCCGCGCTTGTTCGTCCAATTTGGAGAGCTGTTGTTGAATTTCCTCATTCGCCTGCGCAAGATGAATGTTATTTTCTTCAAGCTGTACTGTTCGTTCATGGACTTTTTGCTCTAGCACAGCATTTTGCTCTCGCGCCATGCGCTCATTCTCCTCTACGGCTGATTGACGCTCGTTTTGCAACCGACGAATTCGATACGCAAGTGCTAACGACATGAGCAGGAGTTCGCTTGCGAAGCCAATTTGCGGTAAAAGATAGACAACAGGAGACATCTGAAAAATTCCCGTAAAATACAATCCACCAAGAACAAACACTCCTAGCAACACACTCCACGCAGCGAGATAAATCCATGCTCCTTTGTTGCCGCGCACCCCAAGCAATACTCCTGCGGTCGTGCAAATTGCAACAACAGGTATAATGATAAAATTCAAGGAAGCATACACAATGCTATGCAGCCCCGCAAACCACAACACAATGAATATCGCAATACAACCAAGCACACCAAGAGCAATATTCCACAGCCAGCGCACATGTTTTCGTAATTCTAAAAACATGACGCTAAAAAACAAACTGTACGCAAGCACAAACAATGCAATCGGCACAGCTTGACCTTGCACCAGATGTTCGGTAACGAAGACACCAACATACGGAACAATCAGCCCCGTAGAATAGAGCGTGTACAACAGTGCTGTGCTTGCATACAGCACATAGAGCAGATACAACCTACTCCGAAGCAGCACCGAAATAACAAGGTTATACAACACCAAAGCCAGCATCAGTCCGATGAAGACCGAGTTGAGTAAGTCTTGGAATTGAGATTTTTCAATAATTGCATCTTTTGCTCCAACCGATGGCGAAAGCGCGATTGCTTCACGTCCGACAACACGCACATACACAATGTACAAGGCAGAATCTTGTTCACCATAGCCATTCAAAAGCGGAACAGCCCGAAATGGCAAACCCGCGTGTTTGTGCGAAGCAAAGGTCAAGCCAGCAGTATGGTGAGAAATATTCGTTTTTGCATGAAAAGAATCAAAGAGCATTGCAAAGGTTTGAACGGTATCTATGCCTGTATCTTCGATGAGCAGAAAAGGCGTTTGTCCACTACGATTGCGAAGAGCAAAGCAGAGCCACAATGCCGAGGAAGTGGGCGCAATCTGCATTGATTGTGAAGTATCGGGAGGTAAAAACCGATGCCCTTGTTGCAGGATTTTTTCAATGGAATACTTGCGCGTTGAATCTTCAAAAAATGCAAAAGATTGAAGCGAGGTGTAATCAGATGCAGAGCGGAGTACGAGAATGGGAGTGTTTTTGGGCGGGATGAAGGTGGCTCTCTTTTCAGCTTCTCCAGTCGTTTTTGCGTACACATTCGTTGTTCCTTCATTTGAAAAGCACAATGAGGGAACAATGACAAGCGATACAAAAAAAACGTAAAAAAATACCATACTGACAATAGCGGCAAAATGGAACGCTGAAATGATGAACTACAAGATACTATTTTTCCAGATTGTGGTACGAATCATTTTCGTCAAAAAAAACAGCCTTTTTCGCAAATATACGCCTTACTCTTTTGCGATAATGGATGTAACAATTTATGCAACAATTACGGGTGCAGATGGCAATTCCACAATAAACGTCGTACCTTTTCCTTCTAAACTTTCACAGCCAAGTCTGCCGCCATGCCGCTCTACTATTTGCTTCGAGATACTCAAGCCCAAGCCGCTATTTCCTTTGCCTTTAGTCGAGAAAAATGGTTCAAATATTTTTTGCTTCACCGTCTCCGAAATACCGCCGCCATTATCGGCAAAGCGCACCGATACGTGGCTGGGAGATTTTTCGCTCTCAATGCGAATCGCCGTTGCACCCGCTTGTGCGGCATTAACAAGCAAGTTCAAAAAGACTTGATTCAGTTCACCGAAATTTCCGGCAAAGGAGATTTCATCAGGCATTGAGAGTTCAAGAGCAACATCCTTAAATTGCAAACGAAAGAGCGCGACAGTCGAGCGTATCTCCTCCGTCAGATTGCCCATTTTTCCTGCGTGTTCCTGATGTTTGGTGAAGCCCTGCAAATTCGCCACAATCGCCCGTACACGCGCTGCGCCGTCGGAGGCAAGATCCAGCGTGGAAACGGCTTCGTGGCTCATGGTCTCGAATCGCTTCACTTCTTCGGAATCTTTACTTTCCTCATCCAACAGCGAAAAAAAATAGGCGGTCATTTCTTGCAGTTTTGTCCGCGTTTGCGAAATAGCGGTATAGGCAATCGCATTGGGGTTATTGATTTCGTGCATCACGCCCGCTGTGAGCATACCCACAGCGTTCATGCGCTCGGACTGCACAAGTTGTGTTTGTGCGGCTTTCAGTTCACGTTTTGCGAAGCGTTCACGGCGAGCGATTCGGAAAAACACGATGGCAGCAATCACAAAAATCACTGCCGCTACACCAAGCCCCGCACCAATAGCAGTGCGGCGTTTGCTATCTTCTTGGAGTGCAAGTATCTGTACCTCTTTTTTTGAAATCTCGAAATCAACCTGTTGAATGAGAGTGCTGTTGCGGGTTATATTGCTAAAGACCGTGTCTTGGAGTTTGATGTAGAGTGCTTGATAATGCACGGCGGAATCAGCGTTGATGTGCCGATATGCCGCTCCAAGCTGTCCGTAAGCCTCAAGAATATTATCTTTTGAGCCGGTACGAAGTGCTATGCGAAGCGCATCATTACTTACTTCTAGGGCATTCCTCCATGCAGATTCTGCGTTGTAAACTCGCGCCATTCCGAGAAGCGTTGTCGTCAGTGTACGGAGCAAATTATTGCGCTGCCCTAATGCCAACGCTCCGCGATATACCACCAACGCCGAATCCCGCGCACCCCTCATAAAAAGGCACTTTGCGACGTAGTTCTGCACCAACACTATTTCCAACGTGTCGCCAAAACGCTTCGTGAGCGGCATTGCCATTCGCAAGTACCGAAGGCTGGAATCAGGCTGCTGCAAAGCGGCAAAGTCCGCGCCGATGTCGGTGGTGAGGCGCATGAGTAAAACGCTGTCATTGCGCGTCCGTGCGAAGCGAAACCACTCAAAAGCGCGACGATGCTGCTCCAAAGCCCGCAAAGGGTCTTTGCAAAGAACATTGTACATGATGCCCTTAAAATCCAGTATCCGCGCTACTGTCGTGCTGTCATTCTCTTCTTCGGCAATAATTTGTCCCTGCAAATATGCCTCCATTGCAAGCGGGTACTTGATTTGCACATATCGGCACCAACCCAGCGTGGAAAGTGCATACGCCTGTAACCCGCGCAAATGCAGCGTTTTCGCCAATATTGCCGCCTGAAGCGCGTAAGCCTCTGCCTCAGGCGGATTAAACGTCCAGACGGAATCTGCAAGTTCGCGCAGCAGCATTGCTCGTGCGGTATCGTTCCTCTCGGCTGTTGCTTGCGTGAGTCGGGTTTCAAGAGTTTGGGAAAAAGCGGTGGAATTGATACAAAAAAATACCAGCATACTGGCACATTTCCACAAAATCATTCGGTAGAATACGCACTGATTCATACCGCTTCCTTTGGTAGCTCAATTATGAACGTCGTACCTGTCGAAAGACCGACCGGAACACCGCCACCCACCACGCTTTCGCAGCGAAGTGTCCCGCCGTGCCGCTCCACGATTTGCTTCGAGATGCTCAAACCTAAACCGCTATTGCCCACACCTTTGGTCGAGAAAAACGGCTCGAAGATGTGTGCTTGCACTTCCGGCGGAATACCTTTGCCATTGTCGGCAATGCTCACCGTTGCTTGCGTGGCGGTCTCTTCTGCCGTGATGCGCAGGGCGGTCGCTCCGGCTTGGGTGGCGTTCACCAGCATATTGAGCAGCACTTGGTTCAGTTCGCCAAAATTCGCGTGCATTCGCAGTGTGGCGGGAATGCTCGTTTCCACGCTGACGGCTTGATATTGCAGTTGAAAAAGCGACACCGTACCGCGTATTTCCTTTGCCCAATCGCCCGCCAGTACGTCATTTTCCTGATGTTTTGAGAAGCCTTGCAAATTCGCCACAATCGTTTTGACGCGCTGCGAACCGTCGGCGGCGAGTTCCAAACGTGAGAGCGCATCATTGCTCATTTCCTGAAATTTTCGTACTTCGGCGGAATCCTTACTTTCATCGTCCAACATCGAAAGAAAGTATTCGGTCATCTCTGCAAGTTTAGCACGGGTTTGCGTGATGGCGGAATAGGCAATGGCGTTGGGATTATTGATTTCGTGCATCACGCCTGCGGTGAGCATCCCGACAGCACTCATGCGCTCGGATTGGACGAGTTGGCTTTGGGTGGCTTTCAGGTCGTGGAGGGCAGTATCTAAGCCGATGTTGGTTTCGTGAAGCTGGGTATTGACGAGTTCAATTTCGGTGGCTTGGTCTTGCAGAATATCTTGCTGGCGGCGGATTTCACGGTTCGAGGAGCGTTTTTGCTGATACAATCGTCCGAGCCACGCGGCGGTAACGATTGCGCCAAGCAAAATAGCGGCTAATGCCCATTGAATGACACGCTGGCGGCTTATTTCGGTATTCCGTTCCCTGAGCGTTGCGTCTTTGAGCGAAGCATCTTTTTCGGCAAGGGCGAGAGCTTGTTTGTCGCGTTCGCTTGTGAGACGGGTTTCGGTGAGTTGCGCTTCTTGCTGTTCAAGAGTAAGATTTTGTAGTTGCCGCTCGTTTTCGATGAGCAAGAGTGATTGCCGCCGCCGTTCGCTTTCAGCACGTTCGCGGGCAAGATTCGCTTCTTGTTTTTCGAGGTCGGTTTGCTGTTTTGCCAGCGTGAGCGTTTGTAAGTCTTTGTCTTTTTGCAGGAGCGTTATTTCGCGGTCTTTTTTGTCGGATTCATACTGTTCCTTGAGTTGCGCAGATTTTTTCAGACTTTCTTCATTCATCATGGAATCTTGCATCGTGCGCATTTGGCGGTAGGTTTGGAGTGCGAGTTTATGCTCTCCAAGTGAGTCGTACAAAACCGATAAATACTCCAACGCCGTGCGCTGACGAATGCGGGAATTGATAGAATTGGCAAGGTCGAGACCGCGCCGAATGTACGACATTGCCGAATCAAACTGCCGTTTTTTGGTATAGACATAACCGATATTGTAGAAACTTTGGCTTAAATTAAACGTATTTTTGTTCGCCTGATTGAGAGTGAGTGCCTTCTGAAAGATGGGAATAGCCTTGTCGTACTGCCCTTGGAGGTCATAGATATTGGCGATGTTATTATACAAACTGGCACTGAGATTGTAGGCTACGGCAGAATTTGATTTATCAATGATTTCTAAGGCGGTATTGTAGATGGGAAGTGCTTTGTCGTATTCTTTCAGTTCTACGAACACCGTACCAAGATTGTTAGAAGCACGCGCCAGCATTGCCGGGTTTTTCAGTTCTTGCGCAATCTGCACTGTCCGTTTGCCATATTCTTCCGCTTCGGAATATTTTTTCATGCGCGTATGCGCGACGGTAAGATTCAAAAGAAAATCGCCTGTTTGCTGCTTCAATCCATTGTTCTCGGCGAGTTGTAGTCCTTGAAAATATGCCGTCAATGCCTCTTCAAATCGCCCTTGCTGGTCATACATAATGCCGATATTTGAAAGAGCGTTTACAGCGTTTGGAATATGCCCTACATCAAGAAATATCTGTGCTGCGCTGCGAAACATCTTCCTTGCTTCTGGAAAATTTTCTTGGCGCACCAGCAATGTTGCGAGGCTCAAGGTTATATCAGCAGCTCCTTTTCGGTTGCCTGTACGCTCGAAGAGCGCTTTTGCGGCTGTCCATTTTGCCTTTGCATCTCCGTCTTTTTTTTGTCTGACATCAATATTCCCAAGATTCGTCATGGCAAATGCTTCCAGTGTTTCATTGCCAATTTTTTTTGCTGTGGCGAGTGCCTTTTCATACTGTTCCGCCGCTACGGGGAGTTTATTTTGCGTGTAAAATACCGCGCCTGTGGAGTTCGTCAAAAAGCCTAAACCTCGCTTGTAATCACGCTCCTCGTAGATTTTCCGAGCTTTTGC
>JAAFIV010000018.1:0-8408 GCA_013298775.1 Ignavibacteria bacterium
CAGCGTTTGCTTAAAAAAACTTGACTTTTCCATAGAAATCGGGCGGCTGAAGAGTGCGTAAACGCTGCCTTACGGCGGGTGCGTCGCTTGCGCACCACTCGCCGGACGGCTACTGCACTTGTGATAACAGCCGCCCGACGAGAAGACCTGACCAGTTACGTTTTTTTACTTTTTTAACTCAATCCTGTGCTTGATTTCCAACTGAAATCCTTTAGTACCGAGAAATATACAGTATTTTGCGTCAAGAATCAAGGTGTGATACGGTTTTTGAGCAATTTTCTGCTTGGGCTTCTACACCCTTAAAAATCCTCAAACCGCAGCGATAGCCACACTCCTGGCTGCGCTTGACTATTGATAAGAGCGTATTGAGCGCGTAGTTGCACGTTCCATTGCCGCGTGAGTTCTATGCCGGCTGTGAGGCTAAGAATGAAGCGATTGTCGGGGATTCCACCTAAAAACGTGGTCTGCTCGTTATCAATTGCTTGACCCGTCATTGGGTTTCTGCGCAAGGTTTGAAGCGGGTCGCTGCCGATATTCACCATGAGATTTCCATTTGCATCAACAGAATTTTTTCCATGCCGTTGCCATGTAGCTCGCATCACAACTGGATAGCGTTGCCCTGTCCACCAACGAATCTGCGCAACAAGTTCATCAGAATTTGGTGGCAAATGCCCTGCAAACAAGATTCCATCATTGGTTGCAGAGTTTTGGCGGTCGAAATGAGAATACGTGTAGGGTTCAAGACGAGAATACTCCAGCATCGCATCCAACGGAGCTTTCCAAGCAATAAGGTTTGGAGTCAGCATCATTCCTACATTGAATGCCCATTTGTTTGCCCACCACGCTTGACCAACTTTCGACATACTGAGGTCGTCCAGCAAAAAGGTAGATTTTACCTGAAGCCCTTGCACAGGGCGGAGTGTGGCATCGAAGGCGATTTGAAAATTATCGCGGTCGCGGAGGTCGTTGGTAATGTTGCGAATGAAGCTCACGGGAAGCGCGTAGGCAAGGTCAATGCTGCGCCGCGAGTAAATTGCCATTTCGCTAAAGCCAATTTCACCCCATGCTTCGCGGAAAGCAAAACGGTGATGAACCATGTATTTGTTCGGAATGTCAATCTGTGCGCCGTAGGAAAGCGGATTCGGCTCTGGCTGTCCTAAAAATGAATAATGACTGGCGCGATATTCAAACCCCTGAAACCGTGCGCCGAGCATGACAGCATCGGCAGGCAGGGCGTTGGAGGACATCAGCGAGCGCATTCCGTAGCCCGCACCGATATGCCGCACCTCGCGTCCACCAATGGCATAAAACCAGTCGTTGTCGTAGCGCACATGCGATTCCGTTGTTTCAAAAAAACGGTGGTCCATTGCACGAAATTGAATGCTTTGGTGTAATTGCGGGTCGTCGTACAAAAAAAGCGGAATGCCGCCAAAGGTGCGTCCTGTCTGGGCTTGCAGGGTAAAGCCAACACTCTTTGCTACTGTTCCGGCAATTCTTCCGCCAATCGCACCGAGTAACGCCGTTGTTTGCTCGCGGTCAATCGGAAACGCGCCTGTTTGGGGCATTTGCGCGGTAATTGCTCCTGTTTGGGCGCGTCCTTCCACACGCAGAAAAGGCAGAACGCGCACGGTTACGAGGCTGTCACGCAGAAGAAAAACATACTTTTCGCTTGCATCAAACAAATGTTCGCCAAGCAAACGTGTAGAATCGGTGCGGCTTGGGAAGAGAGTGGCGTAAGCACTTGCATCGCTCTTTGTGGCAATTCCGAACTCTTGCTCAAAGCGTACAAGTACGGCGATATCGGCTTCCGACAAGAGCGAATCTCGTCTGCGAACCGCGTGCAGAGCCGTTTCTAGCTCTTTTCGTTGCAAGGGCAAAACAGAAGTGGAAATATCTCGCGGCAAGAATCCTTGTGCCTCCCACCGTTGAAGAACGGAGTAAATCGGATGCGCGACGGGAATGTGTTCAATTTGTGCAAACGCAGTGTGATGAGTGACAAGCATGAATACCGTGAAAATGCAGGCAAGAAGAGGCTTGCAGACGGTTTTGCTCGACGGTAAATAGCTAGGGAAGAACGTCATTGTATTTCCTTTCATGTACGAGGTAATTGCTTGGAATTATGATTGGAATTATGAGGGATTATATGCAGGAATGCCTTACCAGAATAGTTTTTCTGCCATAGAATTATCAACTTCAATTTACAATTACAACTGTCGCACGAGCGTAATTTTCGCAATACCCTGCTGCGAAATACGACGGTCTATCATGCCGCCTGACATGAATGGCGCGTCATTGCTATTGAAAACGACATACAAAAACGATAACGGTAGATATTCCCACGCTAAACGGACATTCCAAATCGTGCGCTGCACAACGCTGTTGTATTGCACAAAGCCAATAAGTTGCGTTTGTGGATTTAGTGCCAGACGAGCATTGATGCTGAGAAGATGTGTATCGAAACTGCGTCCTTCATCCCACGTTGTAGTATTGATGCGCTGTTTGCCAAGATTGCGAATCTGATTCCATTCATAACTCGCGCTGAGTTGAATGTTCGGAAGCGGCGTACAGCGTAGTTCGGCAGAGGCGAAATTGAGCGTTCCATCAAAAAATCTACCGAGTTGATAGCGCATATTGACGCTAAACATCGCCGATTGGTCGCTGGAATACCTGAAACGGTGCCGCGTGTAAGTGTAGAGACCATTTTGCACAGGAACATCCAAGGGCGCGAAAGAGCCATCCATATCCTGCCAAACCTGTTGTGGTCGGTATTCTACGGAAGCCCCATCTTGAAAATCAAGACTAAAAATGCTTGCCTGTACATCGGCTTGAATAAACTTACCTTGCGATGACCAAAACATATCCAAATCACCATCGGGAGAGTAGCTGCGAATGAAGGAAGGAAGCCATGTTGGGCGCAAATCAAGTTCAAATCCGGGATTCAGATTGATGAAATCTTCAAAGCCCAAAAAGCCTGTTCGTGTTTGGTAATTTTTGCCAACGTATTGCGCTACAACGCCCGCGTAGCCCCATGTGTCGGTCAGTCCCGTCCAAAAACCTGCGGCAATATCGCGTCCTGTTTCGTGGTCGAAACTCATGGAAAGCATTGCATCCAAGCCCCAAATCTGCGTTGGACGAAAAGTACCATCCACAGTAACAGTTCCACTGAGGTTTGAAGGGCGCATCATGCCTGAAGAAGAAACGTACTCATCATCGCGGCGAACCGTCGCTAAAACGCCAATATTACTCTGCTCGCCAACATTTTTCAGGAATCGCCCAACCCCAAACGTGCTTCCGGGCGTGTTCTCCGCACCACGTTGGCGCATGGCAATCAGTCCAACCGATTCCGACGGCGTTTGAGAGGTGAAACGCGCTCCAGCATCAATTGGTACAGTATTTCCGGCTTTATCCAGCCCAATACTACGGCTAAAAAATGGTTGAATACGGTCGAATCCCGCAAAAAATAAACCCGCATTTTCAAGGAAAAATTGGCGACGTTCAGGGAAAAAGACCGAGAAGCGGCTTAAATTCACGACTTGGCGGTCGGCATCGGCTTGGGCGAAATCAGTGTTTACCGTTACATCCAGCACGGAGTTCGGCGTAACTGCCCATTTTACCTCGCCTCCCAGCTTCGGAACAAGACTTTGCGTGGTTTCGCCGCCTTGTACGCGGCGTTGCCCTTCAAGCAAAACGTAGGGATTGACGAGAATACTCGCCGTCGGCGGCGGTGGGGCAATATCGGTCAGAGTAGCCTCGTATGCCATACGTGCAGGCGAGTACGCACGCGGTATGGCGGGGAATGCAATAAACTCAAAATTGCGCCGAATACCACGTGAAATCGTGATGCCCATTTGCTTGCAGCCTTCGGAATAACGCAGTGTTTTCCAAGGAATGGCAATTTCCACCGTCCACGCGGTGTCGGAAAGTTGCGTTTTTGTGTACCAGAGCGCGTCCCAATCAATGTTTTCCTCGTATTCGCTGGTGTACATACGGTCGCTTTGCGCTCCATAGGGCGTTACGAAAAAGCCGAGCGAATTGCGCTTGTCCATGTAGGCATCAATGTTGAAGCCGAAAAAGTCATTCTCGGAAAGCTGAAAATCGCGCTGCATATTCTGGACACGTGCGCCGTATTGCTTGAGGCTATCTTTGCACATTGCGGAAATATAGAGAAAATCGGTATCGTAGAGAATGCGCACAATCGTCTCTGCGCTTGGTTTCGCGCCTTGTACAGGGTTTTGCTGGATGAAATCAGGTACGAGCGGGGCGGTTTTCCATGCTTCATCGTTCAAATTTCCATCAATGACAATAGCGGACGAAGCCCGTGCCGCCTTGACTTCAGGCGGTGTTGCGGGCGGGTCGAAGGCTTCTTGTGCGCGAAGAACTATGCTGGTAAAAAACATCAAACCAATGCTGCAAGCAAGGAAAATGCGGGTGGTGGTAAAAAGCGGCATGAAAACGGATGGTGTGTGAAATAATGTCGGATAAAAACCATAGAAACCTCTAAAATACGCACTTTTGGGTGAATGGAAAAATGAAGAAAAAAAACGGAGCGGCACATATTCGTGCTGCTCCGTTTGGGTGTTGCCGTGAACGCCTGAGAGAATCTTGCTTTTCAGGCTTCGTGGGGCATTTTTCTATTTGAATTGTTATTACGTGATTTTATTGTAAACGAATCCGCAAAGCACTGTGCGCATCAGCTTTCAAGACCGCTTTATCGCTATTGGTGCGCTTCACGTTTGCTACGCTGAGGGCGAGATGTGCCGCGCCTGTTTGCAATGCGCCAAGTTCTGCGGCAGTCAATTCAACGCTATTTGTTCCTGCTACAAGCTGCTTCACAACTGGCTTTGGCAGAGCGCGAATGATGGCTTCGGCTTCGCGGCGTGTTTTTCCTGCGAGTGCCGCAGAATCAGGCACATTGCGCAATGTGAGAACGCCACCAGTAAACGTACCTAGTGGATTCCACCGCACCGTTACTGTGCTGGAGCGGGGAAGCGCGTCGCCATCTTTCAGCGAAATAAAGGTTGCTTTGCCGGGAATATCAATCGTTGTTTCGCCAAGCGTGTAGCCGCGCACAGTGAACGTGGCGGTAGCTGGCGCGTCCGATAGCGCGATAAGCGATGGCTGCATTGTGGAAGTCGCGGTGCTGCTTGGCGGCAATGGATAGACAAATATCGTTTCAGCGAGGCGTGGTGGACGAGCATTAGCATTGGTGCTGCTTGGGCGACCGTTTCCAGAAGGCGCGTTATTTCTCGGCTCAGGGCGCATTGGTGGCGTAACAAGTTGATAACTTGCCCCCATCACCGCCACGCTCACGCTTTGCACACCGAGTGCGCTGTTGAATCGTGCTGAAGCCGCGCCGCCGCTTGTCATTGTGCCTTGTGTATTCAGACGGCGTGAAATTTCCAGCATGGCTTCTGGGCGAGCAGCATTGGAGTCACGGTTTGGTGGAGGAGTGCCATTCGGACCGCCATTTGGTGCGCCGTTTGGACTGCCACTATTTGGACCGTTACCATTCGGACCTCTGCCGTTTGGTCGTCCCGCTACAATATCATCAAGAATTTCTGCTTGCATATCATTCAGAATGCCCGTCATATCTGCTTTGTCGAAGAGTGCGGCTGTGGTATTTTCTGCCGAACTTGCGCTAATAGAATTAAGTGCGTAGGTGTTTGCATTATCATCAAGTCCTGCAATGGCGGAAGAGCCTGTATTGGAGCAAGCGTTCAAGCCAAAAGAGGCAATGACAATAAAAATCCCTGCAACCGCAGTAATAGCGCGGTTGCGTACTTGAAAAGTATTCATGGTTGTATCCTTGATACGAGGTTGGAAAAGAAAAACCAAAAAGGTTAAGACCCGTGTATGGATGCGGTGTTTGGCGTTTGGTGGGAGACTTCCTGCGTACATTCACCTACTCCCGTGTGTACGCAGAAAGGGGAGAAAACCAACTGGGCGCATCGAAAAACATTCAACGGAGGAAAGAGTGTTCCATCAAGGATATATCAAGGTTGCGGGTGTAAAAATGCTTGCTTGCTGTGTAAAACTTCATTCAATCTTGCTGACAAAAGAGAATAACTGAGAAAGGAGAAAAAGGTTACAGGAAAAGGAAAAATTGTCCCACCCAAGCGGCTGAGGAGTGCAGATTCGCTGCCGTCCGGCGGGTGAGTCGCTTCTACGCCGTCCGTTCTACAACACCCGCCGGACGGCTACTGTGCTTATGATAACAGCCGCCCGACGGGAGGAGCATTAAAAAGCATAGCTCACAGTGCATTGCAACATCGTTGTTGGCAAGGAAAATGAGGCTTCGCGGGCAGGAAACGCGCCTAAAATCGAAGAAATAATATCTTGCGAGCTAATCCGCCCAATGCCTGGAATGGGGATGTTGATTGTTCCCGTTGCGCCGCCGCGTGTTTCGACGGTATTGGCAATTTGGCTTGTGTACACGGGCGAAGCGGCAAGATAGCGCACACCGATATTCACACGCTCGCTCACCAGAAGACCACCGCCAACAGCCCACGCAAAGCCGAATCCGCTTGTTTGGTTGATGGAATTGATGATGTCCGTATTGATATTGAAAAGCGGAATGGTGATGTTTACTTTGGATTGCGTTTTGGGAAACACGCCAAACATTGCGCCGAGTTCGCCAGAAAGGTACGCACTCAAAACGGCGGGAACAATCTGCGCATCATAGCGCAAGCCCGCGAGAGCCGTTGCGTTGATATGCGGTTCTGCGGAAAATGCGGCGGAGGATTGCAAAATACTGGCGAGCGCGGAGGAAAGTAAATTTACATTCAAGCCCAAGAGGTTAATCGCACCAATGCTTGTGCGCAGGTTCTTCTCGGCATCAACGGTGTTGTAGGGATTGTAATTCACATCAATTCCGCCAATTACCGCCACGCTTGGATGCAAGCGATACATTGTGCCAATACCAAGCGTCCCGCCCAGCATTGCCGCGCCTGCTGGCGTGCGCCCTTCTTGCGGGGTGAAGTCAGCAATGGCAATCGGCAAGGCTGCATAGCCAAAAAGCGGAACCGCTACGCCGCCGCGCACGATGATTCGATTGCCAGTTTTCCATTGAGCATCTTGGGTTGTTTGTGCCTGAAGAGTGTGTATTGATGGGCTTTCTAGGCACATACTGGATATGAGTAAAAAAAGGATGCGAGAGAAGAATGATACCGTTTTCATAGCGAAATGGTTTTGTGAAGGGAAGATGTGTATAGATAATTCGCCAGCAAGTTAGGAAAAAACGCTGGATTAGAAACGGTTGTCCAGAAATATTGAGGGCAATATTAGGACAATATCGTGATAGATTTGTTGCGGTGGGAAAATCTTGATTGACAAATCTTGATTGATAAGGTTTTTTTTGGCGAATGTGCAAAACTTTTGCTATACTCAATTTCTAGGCACGATTCAATTATTTGTTCAAAATATAGCCATGTCAATACACATCTTTGCCCTTCTTACCAGCATATACTCGTTGATAATGCCCCACAATGAGATGTCGCTAAACTCAGCACCAAATCAAGGTTTTGCAGTGGTCGAATTATTCACCTCTCAGGGGTGTTCAAGCTGTCCGCCTGCCGATGCGGTCTTGAAATCACTGCACGCTAGCGCGAAAGCAAGTAAACAAGCGATTTTTGTCCTCAGCTTTCATGTGGATTATTGGAATCATTTGGGCTGGAAAGATCCATACAGCAGCAAAACAGCTTCTGACCGCCAACGCCGCTACGGGCAAGCTCTCCGCACCGAAAGCATCTACACGCCGCAAATGATTGTCAATGGACAAGCAGAATTTGTAGGGTCGGAGGCAGAAATTGCGCGAGCGGAAATTGCAAAAGCCCTCAAAGCCTCACCAAACCTTACTTTGCAAAGCAGTGTTCAATCAAAACAAGGCTCTGTGCTTGTTGAGTACGCGCTTTCCACTTTACCAAGCAATGCCGTTCTCAATATTGCCGTTGTACGGGATGTTGAGCCGCTTGCAGTGCGCTCTGGCGAGAATAGGGGAAGAAATCTCTCGCATACGCAGGTCGTCCGCGCTTTCGAGACCATACCGCTTACAATACTTCACGGCAATCACGAAATACGATTACCCAATGATGTTCCCGCCTCGCAATACCGCATCATTGCTTATGTGCAGGATAGTCGTTCTTTGCACGTACTGGCGGGTGCTGCACACGATGTTCCGTGAGATTATTATCATGCTTGCATCATTGCTTGGGAAAAATCCCCTTTGGCAAGGTTTTTGTTAAAAATGTATCAAACTTTTCCTAAGTTATTGGGCTGTTTCAAGCATCGTTACCGCTTCCAAACTCATCTTTAGCACAATGCACATCCGCAGAGTACATCTTTCCAATTTCAAAAACTTCGCTGATGCCGAAATTACACTGGACGCAATGAACGTCCTTGTGGGCGCGAAT
>JAAFIV010000018.1:8418-93791 GCA_013298775.1 Ignavibacteria bacterium
TAAATTCTTGCAAGATGTTCAAAAACTTGGTCTGGAGAATGCTATTTCGTTGTGTGGTGGCGTGGAGTATTTGGGGAATATTCACGTAAAAGATAATCAGACAACGACGATTATGGTGGAGTTTCAGCCTAATAATTTACTTGAACTTTTGGCAACGAACACAAAAAGAACATTCGTATTTCAGCATTCTAAAATTTCTTATATACTTCAAATAGTAACAACAAAGTCAGGAAAATACAGTGTTCAGAAAGAAGAAATATCATATTACTCTAATATAAAACTGTTTGGTGGTATTGAGTTCAAGAGTAAAAACGAGATTTTTAAAGCGTTTGATTTGCCAAACAATCCTGAATTTATTTCATCAGTAATTCGACAACATGGGAAAATCCACCTCAAAAATAATAATCACTTGGGTAAATCCGTTGCTATTCAAGTTCCAAATGACCCTGAAGCTAGGATAAATCGTAACGATTTGGTTCCACGATACTTGCAACCTTTAGAAGGTACTCAACGATGGAAGGATTTTTCGACAAAAACACTCCTTGAACGAGTTCCGTATTTACTTCCATCCGATGCTTTCAACTTCTCCATCTACGATTTCGACCTCAAAAAAGCCAAAGAAACCACGCCGATTACAGGCAAGGCAGACCTTGAAGAAAACGGAGAAAACTTGGCGATTGTCATTCGCAATATCTTGTCCGACAAAGAAAAGAAGCGGCGGTTTGGGAATCTTCTGAGCGATATTTTGCCTTTTGTGAAGAAGCTGGAAACGGAGAAATTTTATGAAACCTCGCTGCTTCTCACCATCAACGAAATCTATAATTCCAATGCGCGTTTGCCGAGTTTTTTGCTGTCTGATGGGACAATTTCCATCACGGCAATTTTGACCGCACTCTTTTTTCAAGAAAAAGGGCTTGCTATTTTTGAAGAGCCTGAACACGGCATTCATCCTGCGTTGGTGGCGAAATTAGTGCAGTATTTCTACGACGCATCCAAGAACAAACAAATCATTATCACCACGCACAGCCCCGAAGTAGTGAAATACACACACTTGGACGATCTTATCCTCATCTCGCGCGGCGACAACGGTTTTGCGACCATGAGCCGCCCGAAAGAGAAAGAAATGGTACAAGCATTTTTGCAAAACGAACTTGGACTCGACCGATTATTTGCGCAAAATCTGCTCGATATGTAACTTTCCATTCATTGCCGACTATGAAGCCAAAAGGACTGTTTGCTTTTCTCGAAGGACCGGACGACGAGAGGTTTTTCAATGCTATTCTGAAACCGTTGTTTGAAGCAGAGGGAAAATTTGTGAAGCCTGTGATGTATGCTGGCATGATTCCATCGCAGGTACAAGCTCTTTTGAAAACTGTGAAAGCAGAGCATCACACGTATCTCTTTTTCTGCGACCTCGACACACAAGGTGATTCCTCGCTTTGCATCACAAAACGCAAAGAAAAAATCAGCGAAAGATATGGGAAACACGTCGAAATGGCGCGTATGGTCGTTGTGCGGGAAGAGATAGAGGGGTGGTATTTGGCGGGCATTACGAGTGCGAACAAGCAGAAACTGAAGCTCCCACAGTTCACAAGCACTGACCATATCACGAAAGAAGCCTTTGCGTCCATGATACCAAAGCATTTCACATCTTCCAACGATTTTATGGTTGAGGTTTTGAAGGAATATTCCTTGTCCTATGCGGTTTCCGAAGTAACAAACACCTCGCTGCGGTATTTCTTTCAAAAATTTCTGCAATAACATTTTCGCCGAGAACGTTTATCTGGGGTGAAAAAACGTGGAATGGCAAGGTTTTTGTGGTAAATGTGCAAAACTTTTCCTAAGTTGAAAGGTTGTGTGAATTTCTGTTCAAAGTAGCATCAAAACCGCATATAAACTCATTTCTCATTACTTTTTTTCAAGGTTTCCCTGATATGATTAGCATGAATTCAGCCTTTGTGGAAGACCTCTATTTTGAGTATCTCCGCAATCCAAGCTCAATCGCAAGCGATTGGCAAGTGTATTTCGAGGCAAATAAAGCCGAACTTGCTGCCGAATTTGGTGTAGGTGCAAGCAATGGTGCGCCCTCTAACGGATATACAAACGGTGCAAGCAATGGTGCGCCTTCCAATGGTTACGCAAACGGCAATGCTGCTCCCGCTCCCGTGCAATCAGCACCGCAACCCGCTCCGCAAGCGGCTTCCGTGCCAGCGTCTGCACCAGCAACAGCAAAACCATCGGCAAAAGTCTTTTTGGGTGAAAAAGATTCGTTGTTGCCAATTTCTGGCGTAGCAGAGCGCGTCGTGGATAACATGGAATCGAGTTTGAACGTGCCTGTGGCAACGACCGTGCGCACCATTCCGATTAAAGCATTGGAAGAAAACCGCATCGTTATCAACAACCATTTGGCGCGGAATCGGAAGAAGAAAATTAGCTTTACGCACATCATTGGCTGGGCTATTGTTCGCGCACTCGTGAAATATCCGGGCATGAATGATGCTTTTGCGAGAATTGACGGAAAGCCGCACCGCGTCAAGCGTGGCTCGGTGAATTTTGGTCTTGCGGTGGATGCAGTGCGCAAGGACGGCTCGCGTGGACTTGTCGTTCCGAGCGTGAAAAATGCGCAAGATATGATGTTTGCTCAGTTTATTGCTTCCTACGACCAACTCATTGCAAAATCGCGCGTGAACAAACTCGACGTAAACGACCTTTCTGGCACAACCGCATCGCTCACCAATCCTGGTATGATTGGCACAAACGCTTCTGTTCCGCGCCTTATGGAAGGGATGGGCTTGATTGTTGCAGCGGGTTCGATTGATTATCCCGCAGAAATGAAGGCGTTCGCGCCGCAAATGCTGGCGACAATGGCGGTGAGCAAAGTAATGACCATTACCAACACCTACGACCACCGCATTATTCAAGGCGCGGAGTCGGGTGAGTTCTTGCAATACATCGAAAATTTGCTCAAAGGCGAGGAGAATTTCTACGACCAAATCTACGCCAGCTTGGGCATTCCGTTTGAGCCGTACAAGTGGGTTGTAGATTTGAACAACAACCCCTTCTACAACGGCGATACCGCAGAAGTGCTGGAGCAGGAAACAAAAGTTGTTCAGCTCATCAACGCCTACCGAGTGCGCGGACACTTGTACGCGGACATGAACCCACTTGGTTTGCAGGCGTATTATTACCCAGAATTGGACATTTCCTACTACGGTCTCACGATTTGGGACCTCAGCCGCGAGTTCGACACGGGCGGCTTAGGCGGTATCAAACGCGCTCCGCTCCGCGATATTGTTACCATGCTCCGCGACACCTATTGCGGGCGCATAGGGGTTGAGTTCATGCACATTCAAGAGCTTGATAAAAAGGCGTGGGTGAAGGATAGATTTGAGACTGTGTACAACAACGCAAAATACAGCAAAGACGAGAAAGTTAGGGTTCTCAGGAAGCTCGTCGAGGCGGAATCCTTTGAAAAATATATTCACACGAAGTTTGTCGGCTCGAAGCGATTTTCCGTCGAGGGCGGTGAATCCTTCGTTCCCGCGATTGACAAAATCATGGAATTGGCTGTAGAGCGCGGTGTTACTGATGTGTATATGGGTATGGCGCATCGTGGACGCTTGAATACGCTCATCAACATCATGGGGAAATCGGCGGCGGCAATGTTCAAAAAATTCACCAACGAACTCGACCCAACCCAGCTTCAAAGCTCAGGCGACGTGAAATATCACTTGGGCGCGGAAGGCAAATACACGCATCCGAGCGGCAAGCAAATCAACATCAATCTCGCACCGAATCCGAGCCACTTGGAGGCGGTAAACCCCGTCGTTGAAGGTATGGCGCGGGCGCGAATTGACGACATCAAAGATGATACATTCTCGAAAGTTCTGCCAATTTTGATTCATGGTGATTCCGCAATGGCGGGCTTGGGCATTGTACAAGAAACCCTGAACCTCGCACGGTTACGCGCCTACAAGACGGGCGGCACGATTCACATTGTGATTAACAATCAAATCGGCTTCACCACTGTTCCCGAAGATGCTCGCTCGACGATTTATTGCACCGACATTGCGAAAATGCTGCAAGTGCCGATTCTCCACGTAAACGGCGGCGACCCAGAAGAGGTGCTGACCGCAGCCGCGTTTGCGATTGAATACCGCCAAGCATTCGGCGAGGACGTGGTGATTGACCTTCTCTGCTATCGCAAATACGGACACAACGAAGGCGACGAACCCGCATACACACAGCCTTTGCTGTACAAAAAAATCAAAGCATTGCCGTCTGCTTCCGAGCCGTACCGCGATTATTTGGTTGAGTCAAAAATTATCACCAAAGAAGATGCCGACGCGATTTACGCAGAAATCCAACAACGCTGGGATGATGCCTTCGCTGCAAGCAAAGAAACGAAACTAAAAGAAGTGCCGCCACCACGCGTGATTGATATGTTCGCACCCGTCAAGACCAGCATTGATGCGGCTATGGTGAATGAAATTGGTGAAAAACTAAGCGCAGTTCCCGCGAATTTCACGCCGCACCCGAAACTCGGCGATTTGCTCAAAAAGCGTGGCGAAATGGTGCTGCACGACAAGGGCATGGACTGGGGCATGGGCGAGGCACTCGCATTTGCGTCGCTGGTGATGGAAGGCGCACCTGTGCGGATTACGGGCGAGGACTCGGCTCGCGGCACGTTCAGTCACCGCCACTCGGTCTTGACCGATTACAATAACGAGCGCGACCTTATTTTGCTGAATCGTTTGCGCCCAGACCAAGCGCAATTTTCCGTGTATGATTCCGCGCTTTCGGAATTTGCGGTGATGGGCTACGAGTACGGCTACAGCGTTACGCGCCCGCAGGGACTGACGATTTGGGAAGGGCAGTTCGGCGATTTCGCCAACGGCGCACAAACAATTATTGACCAATTCCTTGCCGCCGGCGAAGCTAAATGGGCGCAAACATCAGGTTTGGTGCTGCTTCTGCCGCACGGCTACGAAGGACAGGGTCCGGAACACTCCAGCGCACGCCTTGAGCGGTTCTTGCAACTTTGCGCTGACGACAACATGATTATTGCGAACTTCACCACGCCCGCGCAAATCTTCCACGCGCTGCGTCGCCAAGTAAAACGCGATTTCAAAAAGCCGCTCGTTATCATGTCGCCAAAGAGTATGCTCCGGAACCCGCAAGCCGTCTCGCACGTGAAGGATTTCACCGAAGGCACATTCCAAGAAGTGATTGACGACGCAAGCGTGAAGCCAGAAAACGTGCGCCGTGTTCTGTTCTCAACAGGCAAAGTCTATTACGATTTGCTTGCAAAGCGCACCAAACTTGGCGCGGATGACGTTGCGATTGTGCGCTTGGAACAGATTTACCCATTCCACGAAGCAAAAGTACGCGCCATTTTGCAAAAATATGAACGCGCACAAGATGTGGTCTGGGTGCAGGAAGAGCCGAAAAATGCTGGTGCGTGGACGTTTGTCGCACCGCTCTTTGCGGAACTCTTGCTCATCAGCCAACGCCTTCGTTATGCGGGTCGCAAAGCATCGGCAAGTCCCGCGACGGGCTTTACTGCTGTTCACAATATTGAGCAGGAAGCCTTGACCGATGCGGCGTTTGGGAAGTTTTAAGCGTTCCGCTCGAAAATAATGATTGTAGTACGAGTGAGGCTCTGACTTCTTGACGCAAAGCCGTCAGGTCAGGGTCTCACTTTTGTTTCAAACCCTATGAATTCTCCATTATGGAAGTCCAAGAAATAAAATTCGACACTCTTGGCGGACTCAATGATGAGCAGTTTTTCGCATTCTGTCAAGCAAATAAGCAACTCAGTTTTGAGCGTTCAAGTGCAGGAGAGATTTTTATTTCAGATTCTAAACCTACACTGCAAGGTCTCATCAATGATCGTGTTTCGGGCGAACTGGGAGTTTGGAATAAGCAGTATCGCTTAGGCAAATGTTTCGATTCCTCCACAGGTTTTACATTGCCCAATACAGCAGTACGCTCTCCCGATGCCGCTTTCATCACCAATGAACGCTGGAAAGCACTTTCTGAGAGCGAGCAAAAACGTTTCGCACCAATTTGCCCAGATTTTGTGATTGAACTCATGCCCCAAAGCGACCATGTACAGAATCTTCACGCGAAAATGCAGGAATGGATGAATAATGGCTGCCGATTGGCGTGGCTCATCAATGCGGATGCTGCCGAAGCGCACATTTATCGTGCAGATGGCTCTGTTACTGCTTTACAAGGTACGGACACCGTTTTGTCTGGCGAAGATGTCTTGCCCTATTTTTCCCTCACAGTAGGTGATGTTTGTTCGTGATTTACCTCTGTGCTGAAGGTTTTTGCTGTAAAATATATAACGCTTCAAATCAAGCATTTATGCTGGTTTGAGACATTTGAAGATGCTACCAACATCTACCATGACTGTCTTTTTTTATAACTTTTTGCGAAAGGCTGGAATGATATGAGTGCGTATAATTATCAGACCGATTTTCTTTTCTCAACGAGTAATCTCCTTTCTGGTGCTGCCAGCACGTTGAATCTTGCTGGAAATTTTTACTCGTTCAATCATTCCACATCAGATGTGGAAGCAGATGCAAAGGCATTGCGAGCCGATTGGGGCGTAGTTGCTCAAGATATTCATGCTTCTCTCACAGCATTTGAGGTGAAAAATGGGCAAGTCGGATAAAAACGTAACAAAAATTGCTACCGAACAGAATAAGGACGGAACGCGGGCGGTCGTTGTACATCAGGAATACCGAGGGCTTTTGCCACATCCTGACGAGCTTCGAGCATATAATGAAATTGTACCTGATGCCGCAGAGCGCATCCTTGCTATGGCGGAACAGCAAGCGGCACACAGACGGAGCTTGGAAGCGACTGCTATTATGGAACAACTTGCGCAAAGTCGTCGTGGTCAAGTGTACGCTTTTATTACCTCTATGACGGCATTAGCAGTAGGCGGTGTGCTTGGATACTTCGGGCATGACTGGCTTGCTGGGACATTTGTAACTTCAGGCTCGGTCGGGCTTGCAAGCATTTTTTATTCTGCAAAACGTCAGCAGCGTGAAGATTTAGAACGTAAAAATCTTCCCGTGCCGCAACAAGGTTCTTCGGAAAAAAGCTAGCATAGGAAAATAAAAACGCCTCAAATCAAGCATTTATGCTGGTTTGAGGCGTTTTTATTTGATGGATTATGCTTCGTTGCACTGCACCTATCGCACAGCATTCTTTTTCACATTTTCCAACAATACATCGCGGTCGCGTTCCAAATCCGTGATTTTAAGCGTCTGTACGTTCTGAAAACGTTGAAATTGTCTCATAAGCTGGTCGCCTTCTTCGGTTTGGGCAATGACGACCACCGTTAGTTGAATATGAGGTTGGGCGCGTATCAGCATTTCAACCGACGGCGTTATTTTGAACAAGCCGTCGGTAATCAAAAATACTTCGTTATTCGCTCCTTTGGTCACGTATTTCTCGGCGGTTTTGTAGCCTTCGAGAATAGCCGCACTGCCGTTGGTGGTCAAGGATGAAGCTCGCAATGTTTCAAGAATCTTCTGAATCGTATCCTTATCGCGCACACTTTCCGAACGATAGATGGGAAACACTGCGTCGCCGAACCCATGCAATGAAATTTTGTCAATCGGGCGAAGTGCGCTCACCAAAACGCCGAGAGCCGAGCGCAGCAGGGAGAGGCGGTTTTCTTTGTTCATCGAACCAGAATGGTCGAGCAAACAAACGATATTATTCGGTTTGTAGCGGGTTTCGGGCAAGGCGGCGGCAGGTAACGTTTCAGGCGGGGTTGTGGCAAGCGGCGATTTTCGTTGGATGCGAAAAAGGTCGCCCGCGCCTGCACTAAATTTGTACGAGACAAACCACGCTTCTTTGCCGTCGGGCGTGAGGGTAAAATAGAGTTCGGCTTTGTTTGAATTCACCTGAAAGCCGAGATTTTCGGGTGCCGACCAATCCAGCCAGCCCGCTCCTACGCGCTTTGCCACGTAGATATCTTCCGCTCCATAGCCGCCAGGACGGTTGCTGGCAAAATACAGGTTGCGTCCGTCCTCGCTGACAAAAGGAGTGGTGTCGTCGTATTGGCTACTGAGCGTTTCGGGAAGTTTGGTCGGATTGCCCCAGCGAATCTTGCCCCAATCAGCTTCTGCGGGATTTTCTGGCAGACATACGTATAAATCTCGATTGTTTCCTTCGGCGAAACTGAGCCACAGCGTTTTGCTCGGTTGGTGGAGAAACGCATTGGCAAAACGCCCATGTACCTGCGAATTGAACCAGGTGAAGGAAAGTGCTTTCCAGTCAGCAGTACCTTTCTCCGAACTTCCCCAACTTAGTCCTTTGTTTTGGCGCAAGCGTCCATTGCTGCTACTGTCGGGCGCAGCAAAAATACCATTGACTAAAAATCTACGCTTGTTCAATGCTGCAAAGACATACTGCGACCCATCCGACGGCGGACTAAGCGGCATAAACAGACGCTTCGGCGACCACGTATTGTTGCCATCGCGCACGGAAAACATAATGCGATACTGACCGCCCAGGGCGTTTTCACTAAAAAAAAGCGTGTCGCCACGCTGCGAAAAAACGGGTAAAATTTGGTCTTGTGCGTCGTTCAGTGCCGCGCCTAGGTTTTCGCGTAAGCCGTCAAATTCCTGCGCCGAAGCTGTGCCAACGACCCAAAGAAATAGGCAAACAAAGAGGGAATATCGCATATTGCGTCGCATATATCGTTGCATTTTTAACGCTGAGATTCGTAGGTGGTGATGTGATATACTTTACCGTTTTCACGATAGATTTTACCATTCTGGTCTAAAAAACGCTGCTGCATGACTTCATTGGTGAGCAGTTGGTCGAGATAATTTTTTACTTGGAAGGGCGCAATACTGATAGCCATTCCATACGTCAGAGCTTCATCAATGTAGGAATAGACAGTGGTGTTGTACTCCCGACGAAAAATTTCAGGACTAACAAAAATATCGCACCCCATCACGATACCGCCTGTCAAGCCGACAACACCCACGATATTGTTGGGATTAGCAAATTTATCAAGTACGGTTGCGCTCAGGTACTCATTTTCGGTCTGCAAATACGCACGGTTATCGCTGTGTGCCGTGTACGCCTGTGTGCCAGTGCGCACGTTATCGCGGGCGTTTTCGTCCTTGATTTCCTTCCACACCTTGCTTTGATTGGCATCGCGATCCACGATTTTCCGCAGGTGCAGACTCGCTTCGTGGTAATATCGGTATTGTTTGTCGCCCGACCAGCGTCCTTCTTCCACGCAAAAAACATCAACACGTCGTTCACCGCTCTGGGGTTGTAAAATCATATCGCGGGCAATCACTCTATCCTGCCGACCACCCGTAACAACTTCGCCAGAGAGCAGCAAAATGGGGCGGTTGGAAAGATTCTCAAACACAAGGGAATTGACGGTGCCAAATCCTACATCACTGATGCGCACTTGTCCCGTTGCCATCGCTTCCTGCAAGGTGAGTGCATTAGTGAGGTCGGTGAGTCCGCGATTGGTCGTAGTGTCGAAAAACGTCGCACGGGCGCGAATGGGAACGAGGCGTAGATTACGAAACTCAATAGCACCATCGTAATCCACGTTCAGGTTTTCGTAGGTAAATTGTGCATGGGCGAGGGAAGCCGCCAAAAATAAACAAATGCAAAGGATGAAGCGCATAAGCTATTGTATTGATAGAGTTATGGAATGTAAAGTGTACGTGCAAGTTCTGTTTTTGTAGCAAGGTTTGTGCAAGACCGAAGCCTTTGGGTCTTCAATAGCTGACGTTTGTATTATCTCTTTAGTTTAACGATAATCTGTACAGAAAAAACTTCAGATGTTCGGCGAAATTGTGTTGAGGATGTTACGAAACACAAATGGCGCAAATCCATAGTAGCACAGTTCATTGTTACATTTTTTTCTCACATTCGGTGATAATTCTTCGTAGTTTTGCCGTAAAATTTTTCGTTTCATCCAATCACCTCATCTATGAAAAAAAATCGTTTCTTTGTGAGCGCATTCTGCTTGATTTTATGCACTCTTCCGAGCTTTGCTCAAGACATCACCGATTTGAACATTTTGCGTCAAGGTGGCTACATCTTGTTTTTCCGCCACGCTTCGGCTCCAGGCGGAAATTTTGCGACTGGCGGTACAGGAAATGATGCTGGTGGCAGCTTGGAATCGCAATGGTGGAAATCCTGCGACCCAGCGACGGGGCGGCAACTCAGCACCACAGGACGCTTTGAGGCAATGACCATCGGGCGCGTCATGCGCTCGCAAAACTACCGTGTTGGACGTTTGATTTCTAGCGAATATTGCCGTGCGTATGAATCTGCCGTGCTGATGAATATGAACACAACCATCCAGCTTTCAAGCGCAGCAACAATGGTCGTTTATCCCGATGCAGAGCGCGTTCTCGGCTTGCGTGAAATCGTGAGTCAAGCACCAGTTGCTGGCACAAATACGGTCGTGTGGACGCATGGTACATCGCAAGGAGAATTTGATTTTATCGTGCAATGGAGCGATGCGGTTGTGTATCGCTATAACACTACCAATGCGACTGCGAGCCGCGTTGGAGTTATTCGTTATGCGGCATGGGCGCAAGCAACAACGGGTACTTCCGTTGCAAACGCCGTCAATGCTCAGGCGAATGATATTAGCATTTCAGTTTCCCCAAATCCCAGCACGGAGCAGATTCTCCTTCAAGCGGGCAAAAAATGCGATATTTCGATTGTAAACGTCCTTGGGCAAGAAATATACAGCGAGGCAGATTTTGAAGGTACGCGCAATCTGAACGTTTCCGCGTGGGCTTCTGGCACATACATCATTACTGCTGGCACAGCCACGAAGCGGGTTTCAACGAAGTTTGTGAAATTTTAATCCTCTCCAATTCTCCTGATTTTTCCTTTCTCAATTTTTTTTGTAATTATGAAATATTTTCTCAGCATTCTTATTGTATTCGCTGTTGCAAGCCTTGAGGCATTTGCACAAGTACCCGAACTTTCCGACCTCAATTTCCTTCGTCAAGGCGGCTATGTGATTATTTTCCGCCATTCTACCGCGCCATTTGGAACATTTCCAAATGGGAGCAGCGACCCAAATGTTCCTGGTTCTGTGGAATCGCAATGGTGGAAGTCATGCGATGTAAACTCGGCACGGCAGTTGGATATTGTTGGGCGCACGGAAGCGGCAAATATTGGTCGTGCCTTGAAGCGTTTGCGTATTCCTGTGTCGAGTATTGCGGTGAGCGAATTTTGCCGTTGCTATGAATCGGGCGTGTTGATGAACACGGGACTAAACCTCGTTGTCTCAACTGCCTTAACCTTCACGCTCTACACCAACGACCAACGCCTACCCGAACTCCGAACCCGCATCAGTGCTCTTCCACCAGCCAGCACAAATACGCTCTTGATTACGCACGGGCATACCGTCGGACCCTATCCGTTTGATTTCTTACAATGGAGCGATGCAATCATTTATCGTCCACGAGCAGGTGCAGATGCTGAAGTTATCGGCTATGCACGGTATAATCTTTGGGCGCGTTCAACAACGGGTAGTGCGATTGCCTCGCTTGAAAATCCAGAGAAAATCAGCCTTTCCGCCGCACCTGCCGCGCAAGACGGGCGTTTGCTCGTCCAAGCAAGCAAGGATTGCACAGTGTCGTTTGTAAACGCGCTGGGCGAAGAAGTTCTTGGCGATGTGCCAATCAAACAAGGCTCGCGCTTTGTAGATGTGAACAGCTTGCCAAGCGGCGTGTATTCTATTGTTGCGTCGAATGGCAAAGAGCGCACGGTTACAAAATTTACCAAGTAATAAACGCTCTTCCCGTCCTACCGTTTCTGAATGGTAAAGCGGGTTTCCCAAAAGAGTTTATCAAAAAATGCTGCGAAAGGAAAATCTTTCGTGGCATTTTTTTTGTTCTTTTGTATTCACTATCTTAGGCGAATGAAGGAAAATCCAAAGAAAACAAGATTTTATCAACTCTTCACGCGAAATTGTATGCTTTTTTTACGCCTCAAACTCGTCATTCTTTGCGGATGTTGCTTGCTTGCTTCTGCATTTAATGTTATTGCACAAAGCAAAAATTCCAAAATAGCATCAATAGAGAATCAAGCGAGTCTTTCATCAACAGCTCAAACGCTTGCACTCATGCCGTTTCCAGCAGAACTGTCGCTGAAAGAAGGGAAGTTTCGTCTTGCAACCAGCAGTGCGATACAAATACAAGGAAACCCGCATCAACGCTTATACAGCGCGGCGAATCGTTTCTTGCGCAGCGTAGGCAATAATACGGGCTTACATTTTGGGCAAAAACACCTTACGCCGCAAGATACAGTGCTGCTTCCCAGTATTTTTGTGAATTGCAAACGAGCAGGAAAAGTCGAATTTGGTGAAAATGAAAGCTACGCGCTCACGATAACGCCAGAGAAAATTACTATTCAAGCGGAAACGGATATTGGCGCGATTCGCGGACTTTCCACGCTTGCGCAGCTAGTTACTTCCGATGCTGATGGATACTACATTCCCGTGCTTGTGGTGAACGACAAACCGCGCTTTCCTTGGCGAGGGCTGATGCTGGATGTGGCGCGGCATTTCTTTTCGGTGGATATTGTGAAACGCCAATTGGATTTGTTGGAAGCCGTAAAAATGAACGTGCTGCATTTGCATTTAAGCGACGACCAAGGGTTTCGTTTGGAATCCAAATTATTTCCGAAGCTCCATGAAATGGGGTCGGACGGTCAATACTTCACCCAAGAAGAAATGCGCGGCATTATTCGCTACGCCGATGAGCGCGGAATCCGCATCATTCCTGAGTTTGATTTGCCCGGACACAGTACGTCGTGGTTTATTGGCTATCCAGAGTTCTCAAGCGGCAGCACAGCGACTTTTGGCGGTCCGTACAAGCTCGAACGCCGTTTTGGTGCGCGAACGAACCCCGTTATGAATCCTATCAAAGAAGAAACCTACACGTTTTTGGATGGCTTTTTTAAGGAAATGTGCGAACTGTTTCCCGACGAGTATTTTCACATCGGCGGCGACGAAAACAATGGTCGGCAGTGGGCGGCAAATCCTGATATTCAAGCCTATATGAAAGCGAATAATCTTCCTACCAAAGAAGCATTGCAAAATTATTTCAATAAACGCTTGTTAGGAATCCTGACAAAAAACAACAAAAAGATGATGGGCTGGGATGAAATTTTCGTGGAAGGCGTTCCAAAGTCCATTATGATTCAATCGTGGCAGGGAAAAGAAGCCTTGTACAAAGCCGCTCGGCAAGGCTACACTGCACTGCTCTCGCACGGGTACTACATTGATTTGAACCAAAGCACCGAGTTTCATTACCTAAACGAACCCTTGCCAGACAGCGTAAAACTAAGTTCCGTAGAGGCAAAGCTGATTGCGGGCGGCGAAGCAACAATGTGGAGCGAGTGGGTGGATAAAGATATTCTTGATTCCCGCATCTGGCCCCGCACGGCGGCGATTGCAGAGCGGTTGTGGTCGAAATCTGGGCAAAATAACGTAGTGGATATGTACCGCAGACTGGACGCTATTTCCATGCTGTTGGAAGAAAAAGGCTCCACGCACGAGCGGAATGTGCCTGTCTTGCTCCGGCGTTTGGTGCAGTCGCCGCAGATTCCTTTCCCCAACGAAAGCGACGTAAAGCCGCTTCAAAACCTGATAGAAGTGTTGGAAACCGTGAAAGAATACAAGCGCGGTCAGCTGTTGGGAACACAAAATTATTCCACATTTCTGCCGCTCACAAGCATTCCCGATGTTGTTCGCCCCGATTCCCGCACAGCCCGACATTTCCGCGCAACAATGAAGCGATACTTGCAGACCCGCACCAATCCTACGCTTGCAGAGGCTTCGGAGGCAGATAAAGCGGTGCTTATCAGGCATCTTCAGCTTTGGAAGGACAATCACACGCCCTTTGTGCGCCTTCTGGAAACCGCGCAGCGTTTGCGCGACCTTGAAGAGCATTCGTTGTTGCTCTCAATGCTCTCGCAAGTCAGTTTGGACGCGCTTTCTATGCTGGAAAACAACATTCCCGCAACTGCGCAATGGAAGGAAATTACGATGCTCCTCATTCTACGAGCCAAGCAACCACGAGCTTTTACGGAGATTATGATTATTCCTGCTGTTGAAGATTTGGCGAAAGCTGTTTCTGGAAAATAACGTCTTGAATGAGTTTTACTTTGCATAAATGGAAAGCATCTTGCTGTTCACAATACGGCATACATAATCTATCAATACTATTCAATCTTTACTATTCTATGAAAGCATTTATTTGCTCCAACCTCAGCTATAATATATATTCAAAATCCTTGATGATGAATTTCGCACTCTCGTTGAAAAAACACAAGTTCTTGAATTTGGCGATAATTTTTTTTCTGTTTTCTTTGCTGACTAAGAGAGAGTCCCTTGCGCAAAATAGTAGTTCATTAAAATCTGTGCAAGCCATGGAAAACAGGATGAATCAATCTGCAATGCTTTACAATCAAGGACAATATCAGCAGGGATATTCTATTTTAAAGTCCTGTGAAACGGAAGTTTTTTTACAAAAAAATGTACTCTTACAAAAAAGATTCTTACTTCTGCGTGGTGCCACTCTGGTAAATCTAGGACAGCCCAACATGGGGTTAATTGACTTCAATAGACTTTACCAAATGGGCGAGCGTTCACCTGATTTTTTTGCAAATAGAGCCAATGCGTATTTTATTTTGGAAAATAAACAAGCTGCTATTGCTGATTATCAAGAAGCTCTACGACAAAAATATATATCACCCACATACATTCACAATCAACTTGCCAAGGCGTACTTTGTGTTGAAACGTTATGATGAAGCTCTTTTGTCTGCCACAAAAGTGATAGATCTTGGAATGAAAAATACTGAAACATATTTGCAAAGAGGGGTAGCTTTTTATTACCTTGGAAAATATAAAGAAGCTATTGCAGATTTTTCTAAAGGTTTAGAAAAAGATCCAAATAATATTGGTTTACTCAGTAATCGCATAAACGCCAACACATATGAAAACCGTTGGAAGGAAGTTGTATCAGATATTGGTAAATTGTATGAATTAACTAAAATTCCTGAATATCTTCTTTCTCGTAGTGGTGTGTATCTACAGATGCAGCAATATTTCCAAGCACGTATTGACCTTGATAACTATATTTTGGCATTTTCTGGTGCGGATTCTCCTAAAATGGATGTTCTTGCTTATTGCTTGCGTGCAGGAGCAAACTTTTTTTTGGGACCTGCTTCATTTAGACAATCATTTGAAGATTGTGAGCGTTGTTTGCAACAAAATAATGTGACGAACACAGTTCCGATTTATGACCCTATTCAATATGATTATTCAAGGCTTATCATTGAAAATAAACAAGTATATGGTTATTTAGCAGAAATGTATGCTTTTGCACAGGACTCCCTCAAAGCTATAGAGCATTATCGGCATGTGCAAAAACTACAAGCAAACTCATCTGAGGATGTAGAGATTCAAGAGATAGTAACGAAATTAACTCCTCAACCAAGACTAAATTTAACAGAGTTCCCTCAGCATTTTCAGCTCTATCCCCGAAATAATCAAGATTCTGCTAACGTACGTCTCTCCGGTACACTCTACTTGTCTGGGTACGATTCACTTTACGTTATCGTCTTGAAAAATGGTCGTTTGTATGAGAGAATAGCGCAGAGATTAAAATCATCTTCCAACAGCGAAAAATACGCAGCCTCCTTTGATATTCTTGCGAGCATTCATGCTGAATTAAGTGAATATACATTTCAACTTGGTGTAAAATCTGCACTACGAGATACTATTCTTGAACGGCGCGAAAGTATTGTTTGCGGAGATGTGTATGCAATGAATGGTCAGTCGAACGCCATTGGTGGCGGTGGAATGGGAACCGTCAATAAATTTTGTCGCACAATAAATAATGCTTATCTGCAGGCGTGGGGAATATCAACGGCAAAATATAATGCAGGACAATATGTTGTTGGGGGAGTAGGAATGGCACTGCAGGATAAACTCGTCAATACACTGGGTGTTCCAATTTTACTTATCAACGGAGCGCAAGGTGGAACGCGCATTGAGCAACATTTACCAAATAAAGCCAACCGCGAAGATTTTCATACGCTGTATGGTTCGCTGCTCACAAGCGCACGACTTGGTAAGGTGTGCGAATCTGTGAAGGCAATGATTTGGTATCAAGGTGAATGGAATTCAGATGTTAATTATGCTGAAAATTTTAAAGTTTTGTATGACGCATGGCATCAAGATTTTCCCAATTTGAAAAAAATATATGTATTTCAAATTTATCCGCATGGTGTAGGTGAGAGGCATGGAGCATTACGAGAGATTCAACGTAATTTCTCAAAAGTATTTCCCGATATACGAACACTTTCTACGGTAGGTTCGCCAGGTTGGGGTGGCGGGCATTATACAGCCAATGGGTATACGCATTTAGGTAATATCCTTTTTTATCATGTGCTTAGAGATTTTTATCCTTCAAATTTTGCCCAGCAAAGCGATACATCGGAGATAGATTCACCAAATCTTTTGCGAGCTTATTGGAAAAATAAAGAACACTCATCAATCATACTTGAATTTTCCCCGTTGGGCGGTGAAATTCTGGTTGGAAAGCCAATGTCGGTAGCAAATCGTTTATGGACTGTTGCGGATGCAATAAATTTAGATGGGCAATTTGGTTTGGTTCAAACAGTACAGGCTCAAGGAAGTATTGTTGAGTGTGTTTTGAAATCTGTTTCTTCAGCAAAAACAATAGGTTATGTTCCAGAGCAGAGGTATCCTTTTGGGGTATTGGAAGTTTATCAAGGTCCATGGTTATTGAACAAACGCGGTCTTGGTGCATTGACGTTCTGGAATGTACCGATTCAATCTCAATAGTTTTTCTTCCTATTTACAGTGCAAATCCTTTCTTTCATCGTAATATATTCTTCCAAATTTGAATACTGAACTAAGAATCAACAGTGAAATAATATTTTTCAAGCAAATATGCGCCTTATAGCCCCCAAACTCTGGAAAATTTCGGGTTTTCCAAATAACATTATCAATACCTATCTCATTACCGAAGGAAACGATGTCGTGCTGATTGACGCTGGAACGCGCTTCATGGTGCGGCGTTTATTGCGCACACTTCAGAGCTTTTTTGCCAAGCCAGAACACGCATCAATGCGCCTTGTAGCCCACGCACTAACTCATGTTCATCCCGACCATCAGGGCGCAAGTAAGCCTCTTTGCGAGGCGTATAATGTGCCGTTGTGGTGCGGTGCGGCGGATAAGCACGATATGGAGCGGGGTTTGAAAAATAAACCTGAGAATCAAGGGTTGCTTGGGTTTATTGGGCGCGTGTGGGCGGGAGAGGCGTATCCTGTGGCGAGGAGCTTGGTGGAAGGCGATATGGTTGCAGGATTTCGCATTCTCGAAACGCCTGGACACACGGCGGGGCATATTGCCTTCTGGCGAGAAGCCGATAAATGCGTGATTCTGGGCGATGTGCTGAATGGAATGAACCTCATAACAGGGCTTCCAGGCTTGAACGAACCGCCAACAGCATTTACCGCAAACGTCGCACAAAATCGTGATTCCATTCGTAAAATAGCGGCGTTGAAGCCAGAAATCGTCTGCTTCGGGCATGGTACGCCACTTCTGGATGGGCGGAAAGTGCAGGAGTTTGTGAAAAAATTGCCGTCATAATCTGTTTTGCTGATTTTGTAATCTGCTATTCGTCTTCGTCATTTTCAGGTTCAAGATGCGTAGTAATATCAACGTTTTGTCCTAATGCTTCAGCAATGACGCGCTCTGCACGGCTGGCTATCTTGTGTGCGTCGTCAATACTCATGTCTGCGGGAAATTGTAGATGAACGTCAATATAGACGCAGGTTCCGCTTTCTCGAAGGCGAAAGCGATGAAAGGTGAGGTGTTCAAAGGTGCAAAACTGCTCCAAGACAGTGCGGGCGCGGTGTTCAAGGTCGGGATTGCTCGCATCCATAAGTCCGCGCGAGGCTTTATGCACCATTTCGCCGCCTTCTTTGATGATGTACATGGCAAAAAGAATCGCAATCACAGGGTCGAAAGCCGTAATTCCTGTCCACCATGCAAGCCCCAGCCCAGCAACCACGCCAACACTCGTCCATACATCGCTTAAAATGTGCTTTCCGTTTGCTTCAAGAATGAGCGAAGATTTTCTGCGTCCTTTTCGCACAAGATACGTTCCCAAGACTGTGTTGATGAGGGCTGCGGCGGAGAGGAGCATTATTCCCATGCCCAATTCTTGCAAGTGAATACCCAGAATCCATTTTTCAACTGCCTCGAAAATGATGATAGTTCCTGCGCCCACAACCAGAACGCCTTCAATTCCCGAAGAAAAATATGCGATTTTATCATGCCCAAAATGGTGGTCGCTGTCTGGCGGACGATAGACCACACGCAGGCTGTACGCCGCAAAACTCACCGCCGCAAGGTGGACAATCGTTTCCAGCGCATCCGAAAATGCGGCTGCCGATTGCGTTATCCAATACGCCGACCACTTCAGCACCAGCATCACAAGGCTTGTCAGCAACGAAAGATTCATTGCGACGAGTTCATCGCGCGAGGTGTGTTTGTGCTGATTTTTCATAAAACAAGTATTTACGCCATCAAAGCCGCAATCGCTGCCGTAGCAACAATATCATCCACCGAGCAGCCACGCGACAAGTCCAGATACGGCTTTGCGAGACCCTGCACGACCGGACCCACTGCCTGTGCGCCTCCCAAACGTTCTGTAATTTTATAGCCGATATTTCCTGCATTCAAATCAGGGAAAATATAGACGTTTGCTTTTCCAGCAACGGGAGAATCGGGAGCTTTTCGCGCACCTACGCTCGGCACAAATGCTGCATCGAACTGTAATTCACCATCCACATTCAGTACAGGATTTTTCTCTTTGACGATTGCCAATGCTTCGCGTACTTTGCTCACGTATTCGTGTTCCGCGCTGCCTTTGGTGGAGAAGGATAGCATTGCTACACGCGGCTCTTCGCCTGTCAAGCGGGTGAAATTTGCGGCGGTGGCAAGGGCAATATCGGCAAGTTGTGGTGCGGTCGGTGCGGGAACGACGGCGCAATCGCCGAAGGCAAAGATTTTATCAGGGAAAAGCATGAGGAAAAAACTGCTCACGGTCGCAATGCCTGGAGCCGTGCCAACGCCCTGAATCGCAGCGCGAAGAAGGTCGCCCGTCGAGGAGAGCGAGCCGCCAACGCAAGCATCTACCTTGCCTTCACGCAAAAGCATTGCCGCAAAATAGAGTGGATGCTGCACGGTTTCTAACGCCTTTTCTGTCGTCATGCCTTTTGCTTTGCGCATTTCGTAGAACGTTGCCGCAAAGCCACTTAAATGCTCGCTTGTAGCGGGTTCGTGCAATTCAATTCCTTCCAGCGAAATACCTAGCTTTTGGGCAAGTGTCGTAACTGCTGCCTTCTCGCCAACAAGAATTGGGTGGACAATACCGCCATCCACAAGTTTCCGTGCGGCGTGGAGGGTGCGTTCATCGGTTGCATCGGGGAAAGCAATGGTGCGCTTTGTGGCGCGGGTTTTGGCGAAAAGGGAATCAAGAAAGGGCATAGTTTTTTCGATAAAGGAGGTGAGGGAGATGGAATTGCAAAAAATGTGGATTATGCTGGCAAGGCAGTTCAGTGTGACAAACGTGGATAAGAAATGCCAATTAAAAGTTAAGTTAAGTTGTTGATTTTTTTTGACACTGATTTGACTGATTGAAATGATTTTCACAGATATATGATGTGGACTGATAAGAAACTGATAAGAAAAGAATCTTTTCAAATCATTGTCTTTCAATCTGTTATCAGCATCTATCAGTTCAATCATTTTCATCAGCGTCAAAACTATCTTTTAATTCGCATAAGAAATATGTTGCCATGACGCTGGCTATCACCATTTTAAGCGTCGTCGGCTGATATGTTTCTTTTGTTCAATACTTGTGTTATTGCGTTCCAATCAGTAGTTTGCTCTAACAATGTTTCAATCTCTTGTCGCAGTGCCGGTGGTAATGATTGCAAATAGAGCCAATCACTACTCGCATCGGGACGTTCTGTCGGTGGTACATCAACATCCCACCAAATATAGCCGCCCGACGCTGCAATACGAACACGAGCAAAGGCTTCGGGCGTAGCAAGAGAGCGCATGATAGAGTTTGTTGTCATAGAATTTGTAATGTCATTGGAAAAATCCACAATCGTTTCGGTGTTGTCTGCAAAGCGCATCCACAGGCGAAAGTTGGGCAGAGTGCGAATGTTGTGAAGAGCGGGAAATTTCATACCTGAGGCATATATACAATCGTGATGAACGTCTTGAAAATCTTTCAGAAGAAGTTGTGAAAAAGCATATTCAACATCACAAAGCATCAGGATTGATGCCGAGTTCACGGAGTTTTTCTGCTAAGATTGCCGCACGAGATTCACTTGCCGAGAGCTTTATTTGCGTTTGCTCCAGTTTTACCTGTGCTTGCTCCAGTTGCCGTGTACGTTCTTGCAATACTTCTTCAACCTCCGCATAACTCAAAAACGGCTCTCCATCTGGCTTGCGCAGCACCAATTCGCCTGAGGACATATCAAAGCGAATGCCTAAGCGCGGGCTTGTCCATCCATTCATGTCAGGGATTTCTTCCAATTCAATATCTCGTTCTTGAAAACGTATGAACCCGCTTAATTGCTTGCGTTCAATGTCGTAAAGATAGTATTCTTGCACACCGTAGCGGTCAAGAAATTCAATTTTCTCCATGAACTGAGTTGAGATGCTAGAATTCCACACTAACTCCATCATAACTGGAGGTGCAATATCATGTCCATAATAAACGTCGGATTCAGGGTAGTACGTGCCGTCCTCGTCGTAGTTCGAGTTCAGAAGGTCGGCGTTCTGAAGGGTGCTTGAAATCGCGGTTTCCATGATACTTCCTTAAAAAATGGTCAAGAACAATCATCCGAATATAGAGCTTTTTTGGGGAAAAATCAATCTTTCTTCTCGCTTGATTTTATCAGCTTTCCAGCCTAATCGTTTTGTACAAATGCACTCCGAAAAAGAAGAAAACATCTCCTGACATACTGTTGTCAGGAGTTGCGTTGTATATTTGCAGTGTGAATTTCAGCTATGCCACTCTTTAACTTGAGACAATCTTTATGAACAGCGCATCAACACTCAGTATTACTACCAAAGAAGGCAACGAGGCGATATTGCGACGCATCAATACACTTACGCCCGTTTCAAAAGCCGAATGGGGTAGGATGAATGTGGCGCAGATGCTTGCGCATTGCCAACGTCCGTTGAAATTGGCATTGGCGAAAAAAATGCCGAAGCGGAATATACTTGGCTACCTCGTGGGTGGATTTTTGAAAAAGCGGATTCTTGGCGATGTCGGATTTACGCGGAATATGCCGACCGCTCCCGAACTTGTTGTGAACGATGACCGCTCGTTTGATGTGGAACGCGAGCAGCTTCTGAGCCTCGTCAAACGCTTTGCTGAGGGCGGTTTGGCGGCATTTCCAACCGCCCCGCATCCGCTCTTTGGGGGAATGACACCGCACGAATGGGACTTACTCTATGCCAAGCATCTCGACCATCATTTGCGGCAGTTTGGGGTGTAATTTCTTGTACATTTTTTTAGACAAAAGGAGGTTGCAATGCCAACAAAAAAAACAGATAACAAAACCAAAGCCACAGAACTCAGTGTTGATGCGTTCTTGCAGGCTTCCACCGAAGGGCAGCAGCGAGAGGATTCCATTGCTTTAGCCAAATTGATGGAGAAAATTACAGGTTTTCCGCCAAAGATGTGGGGCGCGAGTATTGTGGGCTTTGGGTCGTATCATTACAAGTACGAGTCTGGGAGAGAAGGCGATATGCCGAGTGTGAGCTTTTCGCCGCGCAAGCAAAATATCACGCTGTATCTGGGTTTGTCGAGTGAGCATTTTGATAATCTGGAGGAATTGCTTGCACAACTCGGTAAACACAAGACGGGGAAAGGTTGCTTGTACATCAATTCTTTTGCAGACGTTGATACAAGCGTCTTGGAGAGTATTATTGCCAAATCGGCGGAACGTTTTTCAGGGAAATAATTGAAAGCATTACATGAAAAAGAAAGCAGAAACAACTACGCAGAAAAGCCCCAAAAAGAGCGTGAAATCTCGCTCGGAGGCGCAAGGAGTACGCGAATACGAAACAGTATTGCTGCCCTCCACCAGCAACAATTACCTCACGCTCGTTCGCGTTCCAGAGGATATTGCCGAAGCCTTTAAGAACGAAGGCGTGAAGCGGGTGGTAGCGTGTTTAATTTCCGACAACGGCGAACACGAGTATCAATGCGGCTTGCTGCCTGTTGGCGACGGAAATACGGGCATTATGATTAACAAAACTATTCGCACAAAACTGAGTATTGGTGAGGGAAGTAGGCTACTTGTACGTCTGCGCAAGGACGAGAGCGAATACGGTTTAGAAATGCCTGAAGAGCTTCAAGAGCTGATGAATCAAGACGATGAGGGCAGCCGCCTTTTTCACGCGCTCACCAAAGGGAAGCAGCGAACCTTGATTTATGTGGTTTCCTCCGTGAAAAGCTCTGAACGCCGCATAGAACGTGCGCTTACGGTCGTTGCACATTTGAAAGAGCATTATGGAAAGATAGATTTTAAGCGGTTGTATGAGGATATGAAAGTCTCGAAACGGTTTGAGGAGTAATTAAAGAAATCAGTCTCTCAAAAGCACAATAATTGCATTGCGTCTCCGTCTGGTTTGGAAAACTGTATCTTGTCAGTTTTTCCTCAAAATGTGTATTAAAGCCCTCTTTTTTCAATCTTGAAAGTGTTGTTATGTTCAGGATGTCTTGTCCTCGCCTTGTTCTGCGTGTGGTATTGTGCGTACAAATGTGTTGTATGCTGAGTTGCTTATCGTCGTGTGTTTCAATGCTGCGCTTTTCGCACATTGAAATGGATTGCCCGAAAAACCCCACCGAGCGCACCAATGCTCTTGTTCAACTTTGTCGGCAGAATATGGATACGGTTGTGCTGGATGTTACCCCGACGCTGACTAAAATTCAAGCCGTGAAGTATCATTGGCGGAATCCAGTTGATTCGGTGCGATTTTACGTTGATTTTGTTTGGACGCTGTATCTGCGCAACGATTCGCTCATGGGATATGCAGAGCGTCGAGTTGGTGCGCAAGATGACTGGAATCCCAAACCGTATTTCGATGATACCGTTGCTGATACGCCAGAAACACAGTGGTATTGGGGTATTCGGCGCGGAATTGAGCAAATATGCGGTATGCAGGTCATGTTCTTGAACAATACTCAGCGATTTGTTGCTTGGAATCAAGACCTCAAGCAGTATATGGATTCTTCGCTTTTTCCGATTTCTCCCTTTGCGGAAGTGCTCACGCCCGCCTCACCCGCAGAAATACAAGCTCGCAGCACGTTCAATGCTGCAACATCACGACAAGTATTTTTTGATGACAGCCTTGCTCTACGGGAAATAGACGGTACGCTGGCGCAGGCAATCCGCTTGTTTCCTACGTCGCAGCACTACGACCGTGTACGTTTGTTCCAAAATATGGATTCAAGCTACACACTCGAAACTCGTAAACATGGCATGGATGCTACGCTCCGGCATTTTCAAGTGCCAGATACAATGCTGCGAGCGTTTCAAACCTATTTTCGTGGCTTAAACGACCGCAATATGTTTCGGCGCGAGTTTCTGGCGGACGAAGTCTATATCCATCCCTCAAGCCGAGGATACATCGGCACTTCAACCTTTACCCTTAGTTGTTTACAAGGCTTGTATGGCTTTGTTTTTCCCTTCGCACCTTTGTTCCCGTCCAATTCCTTGCTTGTAGAACGCACTCTTAATCCTATTTCTGCCATTTCTGGTCTTGTCGGTGGTGCTATTCTTGCTCAGTATTCTGGTGATTCGTGGTACACGCACTTGTCCGATATTGCGCTGAATGATGGCATTACCTGGGGTATTCCGCAGGGAATTCTGCTGGCGGGATTAGTCATGGGCGAGCAAGCAAACCTAGGTGTGATGCACCTTGCAGGCATGGGCTTCGGTATGCTGCGTGGTGCTTTGTCCATGCGTTTGCCAGAGACACTTGGTTTGAATTTGGCACAAACCGAGATGATTCAAGGCGCAGGTGTTACGGGCTTGACTATCGGTTTTGCCGCGCCGCTTGCTGCGGGAACGTTTCGACCATTAGAGCCAGAAGCCGCTTCATTTCAAGGTGCGGCAGCATTTTCTTTTTTTGGTTCACTGGCGGGATATGGTGTGGGGTATCTTTTTGCAACAGATTCGGAGCATCCCGTGTACGCAGGAAATGGGATGATTCTGGACATTCCTTCAAAGGTTGGTCTTGCGGTGCCGCTTTCTTTCATGCTGACGCAAGCTCTGATGGGAATACCGCTCACTTCTGCCCAGATTCAAGAATACGCTGGATGGACGATTGCGGGACAAGCACTTGGCTACGGGCTTGGTATTGCTTGTTTGCAAGGGAATCATTTTACCTATCAACAAGGATTGACGGTACTTGCAGGGGGGACAGCTGGGGCAATGCCTGGTGCAATTTTGATGTACATTGCAGCGCGACTTGGACAACAAGGCAGAGAGCTGCTCGGTATTTCTTCGATTGTTGGGTCGGTCGGCTTTGGTGCAGGGTTTTTGATAGCACTTGGCACACAAATCAAGGATGCGCGGCAAAACTACTTCCTTCGAGAGAAAGACCGCACTGCGTCGCTGCAGTCGTCGCATTCATCTTTATTCGATACGCCATTTTTTCAAACCTTACCAGAACGCTTGCACGCAAGTTTTTCGCCAATGGGACTTGCTGCACTTGCCGCGCCAAATCTGCTTCCTGCGGGATTGTCTTTGCCAATTCTAAGTGTGCAATATCGCTTTCTTGATGAGCCGATGAAGCCAGAAAGTGTAGAGAAGTAGAGTATTTCCTTTGCGCACGACGATTTTTTCAATAATTTCATTTCCGCTTTTTCGTGCTAATTCTTCCGCATCGTTCACCCATCTTCTTCGTGCAAGTATCATGGAAAATCTTCAACGTATCATTCGCGGTCAGCAAAGCCGCTCTCTGACTGATGCCGAGTATCATCAGGAATTACTCCAAGAAATTATTGCACAAATCGAATCAACGCGGGCGAGCATTTGGTATTTCAATCGGGAGCGCGATACACTTATCTGTGAATTGCTCTACGATATTCGTACACACGAGTATTCAAGAGGTTTAGAGTTTCACAAAGAAGATTTCACCGCATATTTCAATGCAATGGCACATGGCGATACGATTGACGCGCCTGAAGCCAGCAAACATCCGCTCACGGCGAGCTTTACAGAAACATATCTCGACCCCTTGGAGATACGGTCATTGCTGGATGTTTCGATTCAAATGAAGGGAATCACCGTTGGTATAATTTGCTGCGAGCATTGCGAGGATACAAAGTATTGGACAAAAGAGGATATTCATAAACTGCAAACGATTTCTGCTACGATGTCGCTTGCTATTCCTCGACCTCAAGAAGCCGAATGATGTTTGAAAAATAAAAAGCCCTCAATGCTTGTATTTACAAGGCATTCAGGGCTTTTCTTTTGCTTGAAACACGGCTCAGAAAATTTTATCTTGTCCTGACTCATCGCTCTAATTTGTCATTTGAAAAGGAATTGCTAACGTAACGGTTGTTCCTGAACCAATGCGGCTTGAAATCTGCACCGAGCCACCCAATTGCTGAATAAGATTGCGCACAACCGTCAAGCCAATTCCCGCGCCGTCGAATTGACGCGTTGTTCCGCGATGTCCTTGAAAAAACGGCTCAAAGACTTGCTGCAAGTGATATTCGGGAATGCCGATGCCCGTGTCATTGAGGCGTAAATGAAGCGTTCCTTTGGTTGTATCATGCTGCTGGGGCATTGCATTGACGACAAGGCGCACAAAACCGTTCTCCGTAAACTTAAACGCATTATCAAGCAGACACACTAAAATGCGCTCTAGGCGAGGCATATCAACGAGTATAGCTTGCGGAAGTGTTGGTGAAAATTCCAATAAATACTCAATTCCACGCGTTTCAATTTGCGACGACCATTGCTCGTGGATATGTCGAAAAAAACTGAGAATATCCGTGCGATGCAACGTTGCTACGCCTGTGTCCGATTCCGTTTGAGCAAGTTCAAGAACGTTGTTGAGCAAGGTAAGAAGTCTGTTTCCGCCGGACTCAATCATATGGACAAATTGGCGTGGGTCGTCATCAACAAAGGATTTGAGTGCGTCGGCTGCACCCAAGATGATACCAAGCGGCGTGCGAAATTCATGCGAAAGCATATTCATAAATTCAGCGCGAACACGATTGGCTTCTTCGGCAATGCTTGCTTTGCGTTCATGCTCTTCAAAACGCTTCCGCTCGGTCAAATCCACCGTTGCAGCTCGAATAGCCATCGGCTCGCCAGCAGCATTATGCACGAGGGTGGCTGTTACCAGACCGTAGAATGTTGAGCCATCTTTCCGGACAAATTCGGCTTCAAAATCACGTAAAATCCCATCTCGAAAGAGTTTTTCGCTGAACGACATACGCGCACGAAAGCTCTCTCGAGTAAGTATTTGCGCCAAACCCAGACCATTTTTCACTTCTTGTAAAGTGTAGCCAAGATAATTCAGCATTGTGCGATTCATGTCGGAAATACGACCATCCAAGAACGTTGTGTGATAGCCATATGGGGCATTATCATACAAGTCTTGAAACTGCTCGGCGATGATACGCTCTTGTACTTCGGCGGAAATATCCTGCCAAAATCCTTTACTCACCGTAAAACCGTTCTCAACACTCCGCTTGCGATACATTCTCAGCCATTTTTTTTTGCCAGTAAAGCTCGTAATGGTGCATTCGGTTTGTATAACAGGCGGCAAATTTGTCCAGTTTGTTTGGGTTTGTAGTTCGTGTGCGGTATCAACAAAATATTGTCGAAATTCTTCATCAATACAATGGATAATTTGCGAAGCAGAGATATTTTGGTGCGGCGGCAAATCAAGGATTTGTCGGCAGTTCGGAGAAAGATAAACAGAATTATCTTCGGTGCGGTATTCGATAAATCCGATACCGTCCAGAGCGTCGATAGTTTCCAGAATATCGTGTATTTTCTGGTCTGAGTCCAGTTGTGTTTTCATATTTCAACCAAGATTATAGGAAATACCAAAAGAAAGCGTAGAACCGATGAAAGAAGTTTCTCACTTTGCGAGAATGATAACCAAGAACACCTCATGTATCACAATTTCAACCACAATTTGTGGTGAATGCAGACACAAATATACATTAAATCACAATTCTTGCAAACAAAACAAAATGTAATCTGCTCTATGATAATGGTATCCGAAAAAAATCTGACGCAATTCACTCAAGAACTTTGCTCGAAAGATGCAGATTTGATGGGCATTGTAGAGCAGTTTGGTACGCCGCCCTTGTGGAAACGTGAGGAGCATTTTCATACGCTCATGCACATTATTTTAGAGCAGCAAGTTTCTCTTGCATCGGGAAAGGCGATGTTTGAGCGCATTTCCGCACACTGCGCCCCAGAAGCTGAGGAAATACGCGCTTTTGGGGAAGAGAATCTACGAACTATCGGTGTTACGCGGCAGAAGGCTCGGTATATTGTGGGTGTTGCTGAGGCAATGTGTACAGGAGAGTTAGTATTGGAAAACCTTCAAAAAATGAGTGATGATGCTGTGCGCAAGGAATTAACCCGTTTCAAAGGAATAGGAGCATGGACGGCAGATGTATATTTGCTCATGGCTCTTTGCCGCAGCGACGTATTTCCAAGTGGCGACCTCGCTTTGCACATTGCCGCACACCGCGTAAAGCGCTTACCCAAACGCCCCACGCCACAAGAATTGGAGCGTATTGCAGAGGCATGGCGACCCTACCGCGCTGTTGCTGCAAGGATTCTTTGGCATTGGTATTTGTCTGCACCCAAAAGCCGCACAAATACTGATTGAGAGGAGAATTTCTTTTCCCATTTCTTTCATTTCTTTTTCTGCTCTTTATTTCTTTTTCTGCTTTCGCTTCGGCGGGTCGGGATTGCGAAACGACCATTTCTCATCGAAGCCGTGCTGCAAGAGTTTATCACGCTCCGAGACTTCCACGAGCGGATGTTCGGCTTGAGGAAGTACGCCACCAACATACATTTGCACTTCCTGAAACGCTGTGAATGTGTCTTTTACCCGCATAAAACCATACTCACGGAGGCAAGGATTGATGACAAGTCCGCCGCGCATGAGGTACACAAAAACAGGCGTATTATAAGTTTGATGTATGCGCACAGCCGCACCAGAGCTACGATAGCGGCTCACGCGGTCGCGCACATCCATCCACAATGCGTAGGAGTCTTCGCCGAAAGTAGGGTAATGATGCGGTTTTTGGAGAATAGAAATATAATCAGTGATAAACGCGCCAATTTCATCATCAAAAAAAAACAATCGTTTATTTGGTTCAACAACAGAACGAACCTCGATGCCGTAGAAAATTTCTCCACAAAAACCAATCAAGTATTCTCGTTCTACGCGGTGTGCGGGGGGGGTTGTCTGCGGGTCGTGCTGCCACAAAGGAGCATGATGATAATACCCAAAAAAACGTCCCGCTCCGCCGAGCGAATCCGTCCAACCTTCGGGCAAATCATGGTCTGCAAGCGTTTTGGTATAGCGGCGAAAAACAATATCCGTATCAATGCCGCCAACGCCTAAGGCTGCATCGTAATAGTCGTGGAAGTCTGATTGTATCAGCATTGGCGGGAAATGAATAACGTGGAAAAGATTTCAAGAGCAGGAACTTATTGGATTTTTGGTAGAAAGTCAAGGTAGCTTTCTGATAATCTGAAAATTCATACTATATTGTCGTCTGTATGCCGCATTTTTACTCGTTTTCTTGATTTCATTTTCCTTCAAAATTATGCGTTTTCTTTGTGTTATTCTTCTGATATTTTCCCTCGCAGATTGCTCAGTCTTTGCGCAATCCACAACCGCTACAAGCCGCATTCCTACGCCACGTTTCGGCTCTATTCGCCATATTGATTCCTTCCCCTCAAAGTACGTGCAGGCGCGTCCAGTGGACGTTTGGCTGCCCGATGGCTATGATTCTAGCATGAATGCGTCCAGTATGAATGCGTCCAGTATGAATGCGCCTTGCAAGCGTTATCCTGTGCTGTATATGCACGATGGGCAAATGCTCTTCGATTCAGCAATCACGTGGAATAAGCAGGAATGGTGCGCCGATGAGACCGCTTCTCGCTTACAACGCGAAGGAAAAATACGGGAATGTATCATCGTTGGCGTATGGAATAACGGGCGAATGCGAGCCTTTGAATATTTCCCTGAAAAGCCCTTCCGAAGCCTTCCGCAGCCGATTCAAGATAGTTTGCTGAATGCTTCGCCAACAAAAAATATTCATTCCGACGCATACTTAAAGTTCCTGACGCAAGAAGTGAAGACGTTTGTAGATTCATCGTTTGCGACGCTGCCTGATGTAAAAAATACCTTTGTTGCAGGTTCCAGCATGGGCGGCTTGATTTCAATGTACGCTATAAGCGAGTATCCAAGCGTTTTCGGGGGCGCGGCGTGTATTTCGACGCATTGGGTAGGGAGCAGGAATTTGGCGCATTCTGAGGCGTGTTCTCGCGCTTTTCAACGTTACATGGTGAAAAAATTTCCAACACCAAAACAGGGCGGAATAGCCCGTACAATCTACTTCGATTACGGAACGGCAACGCTGGATAGTCTGTACAAACCGCATCAAATCAAGGTGGATAAAATACTGCGCAAAAAAGGCTACACGCCAAAAGAGTGGCAAACGCGGGAATTTCTTGGCGAAGACCACTCGGAACGCGCATGGAGTAAGCGGTTTGAGATACCGTTGCTCTTTTTGCTGGGGAATAGTTCAAGTGAAAAAGCTCGATAGAAAACTACAACCACATCTCCATAGCAATATCCGCTCGTTTGTACGGCGAAATAAAGTTCGCAAGCCGCTTAAAACCGAGCTTGTAGTAGAGATTGATTGCCGGCTTCAGCGCAGTATTGCTTTCCAAATACACTCGTGCAACGCTCATTTCACGCGCTTTCTGCAATGCCGCTTCGCCCAGCAAAAATCCGACATTCTGCCCACGCGATGCTTTGGAAACCGCCATTTTTGCTAATTCTACCGTTTGCTCGTCGTGGGGAACAAGTGCCACGCAGCCTAGTATTTCTCTGCCTTCGGCGGTTTGTCGTTCGGCGCAAAGTATTGTTCCGCCGCGTTTCACGATGTAGTCTTCCGCATGGTCGAGAGCTTTTTTGTCCGATTCTTCCACGCTGAAGTATTCCTGAATCCACGCATAATTCAGTTCTCGAAAGCCTGTAAGCTGCTCTGTGCGGTGCTTCGAGCCACGCCGTGCAAGCGGGAAAATACTGATGCTGTCGGTCATCGTTTGTTTGCGACGTTCCTCAATTCGTTCCACAAGATTGCGCCCGTTCATTGCGCGTTCAAAATCCTGCAACGCCGCAAGGGGACTGGTGGCACATTCCGCAAAAACATTTGTCATCACGCCTTCTAAGTCTTGCATGAGCGTATTCAAGCGGGTTTGCTCACGTTTGCCTTTGCTGGTGAGCGTGATAGTGGTTTGGCGTTTGTCGCTGCTATTCTTTGCAAGCGTGATGTAGCCTTGCGTAGCGAGTTCTTTGAGCATTTGACTTACGCCAGCGTGCGTCTGCCCAACGTACTGTGCAATCTCGGTTACGGTCGGTTTTTCCAGCCATGAAATGGACTGAAACACAGGAAAATAGCGGACATCAAGGTTCAATTCATACAACGAATACACCTCCGACGACCATTGATACATCTGCTCACCCAAGCGGCGTAAATAGCTGCCGAAAGCGAGTTTTCCAGCGCGTTGAAAGAAGTCCATAGCAAAAAGGGAAAGGTGAAAAAAACTGGCTTCGGTAGCGGGTACCTTTGTACACGACAAAAACTCTGTGAGACAAGTAAAATCAGTCTTCAGTGGCTTGAGGCTTCTTGCCTGTGTTTGTCGCTTGAAACCCGCACCAAAACTCACAGACAAGAATGTCTGTGCCACTGTTGCAGATGTATTTTCTGTTACTCAAGAGTTTTCGACATCGGAACAAAGGGAATAAATACGCCATTTCCAGCATCGTGCTGAACGGTTTCACCAGCAACAAAGCCATGTTCGCGGTAAAGTTTTACTCCAGGAAGCGTTCCCATAAGCTCCAAGCGCGTGAATCCCTGCGCCCGTGCCGCTTCTTCGCAATGATGCAAGAGCAGCGAACCAATTCCACGACGCGACCACTGGGGATGCACAAAGAAAGCACGTATTTTCGCGGCATCAACGTTGGGGTCGAGGAGTTCTGATTCCCGCGCTGCAAACTGGTCGCCGCCAAACAAGGTTTTACGCCTACTCCAGCCGCCACAGGCAACGATTGTGTTTTCCTCCTCAACGGCAAAATACGTTCCGTCCTTGATAAGTTCGGAATCAATGCCAAAAACCGTCGTGAGTGCGGCTTGAATTTGTGCTTGTGTGTATTCCGCTTTGCTCAGTTCGCGCACGGATTCTTCGATGAGTGCTTGCATTTGCGGCTTATCTGCTTCGGTTGCGGGGCGAATAGTGAACGTCATAGCTTTTGTAATTTGTTGAGTAATAATTTGTGTTTATTGTTGCGTACAAATTTGTGTAAGTGTTTACGTAATTACAAATATATTTTTCACTATTACATTAAAAAGATTTTTCGTGTAGAATTGCTCGCACTTTCGTAGCTTCTGGGCTTCTTTTCAAGTAATTCATAACTCTTTCCATTTGTGTTGTTCGTGAGGTTTTATGGCATCTGCTCCACTTTCTTCGTCGCAATCTTCCGTGCGGTCGTCTTCGCAAGACGCGCCGCAAAATTATACCTTTTCTTTTGCTGCGCTTACTTCGCTCTTCTTCATGTGGGGCTTCGTTACGAATCTCAACGATATTTTAGTCCCGCATTTGAAAGGCGTTTTCGATTTGAATTACGTCCAAGCCGCTCTCGTGCAGTTTGCCTTTTTTACCGCCTATTTTGTGATGGCAATTCCCGCAGGGCGCGTCATTGCTCGCTTTGGTTACAAGTATGGGATTGTGATTGGTCTCTGCGTGTCAGCTCTTGGGGCAATGCTTTTTGTTCCAGCCGCATCAATGCTTTCCTACAATGTATTTTTACTCGGCTTGTTTACGCTGGCTTCGGGCTTTACGGTGCTGCAAGTGGCGGCAAATCCGTATGTTTCCGTGCTTGGAAAGCCTGAAACGGCTGCGAGCCGCTTGAATCTTGCGGGGGGCTTTAATTCGCTCGGCGCGTCGCTTGGTCCCTTCGTTGGCGGGATGTTTATTCTTGCTGCCGTTGCCATGACGAAAGACCAACTTGCCGCGTTGCCGTTTTCACAACAAACCGCGCACCGCATGGCAGAAGCTGCATCGGTAAAAGTGCCGTATATGCTACTTGCCGCATTATTGCTTGCATTGGCGGGATTTTTCGCCATGCTCAAATTGCCCGCTATTCAGGAAATTGGTGATGATTCGTATGCAAATCGGCATAAGGAAAATCAAGGAAAACTGCTGGATGCCCTGCAATTCCGCCAGTTGCGCTTTGGTGTGATTGGTATTTTTGCCTACGTTGGCGCGGAGGTTGCCGTTGGTTCATTTCTCATCAATTTCGCTGGATTGCCCGACGTTGCTGGCTTGCGCGAAGCAGACGCAGCGAAATATGCGTCGTACTACTGGGGAAGCGCGATGATTGGGCGGTTTCTGGGGGCGGCAATTACGCAGCGTGTGAAATCGCAACATTTGCTTCTTATCGTTGCTGCGTGTGCATCGGTGCTGGTCATGGCGGGATGGTTAGGGTCGGGATGGCTCGCGCTTTGGGCGTTGGTGTTGGTGAATTTTTTCAATTCCGTCATGTGGCCCAACATTTTCACCCTCGCCATCAATGGTCTTGGAAAGCAGACGAATAATGGCTCCAGCTTGCTTGTGATGATGATTCTGGGCGGTGCGCTCGTGCCGCTTGTGCAAGGAAAATTGGCAGATACCATTGGGCTGCACAATTCCTTCTTCGTGCCGCTTTTGTGCTATGCGTATATTGCGTGGTATGCTCTGAGTGGACACAAGGCGAAAAGCTAAAATGCCAGTCTCTATCAGGTGTTTGAGGTTTTTTTATTCCAACAATACAGCCGATTTTTTTCTTGCTCATGCAAAATATTACCGATTATTTTTCCACGTTGATTCCTCTCGACGCGCCTGAGAAAGAGCTTTTGGAGCGATTGGTGGTGCGAAGAAAGTTTGCTCGCAAACAGCTTCTTTTGAGTATTGGCGAGCGGTGTACGTTTGTCGGATTTATCGAAGAAGGAGCAGTGCGCCATTGCAGCATTGATGACGCGGGAAATGAGCGCACCTGCGACATCAATCTTGAAGGAAATTGGATTACTGATTCAAAAAGTTTTACAACGGGCGCACCTTCGCGCTATAACCTTCAAGCCCTGAAATCATGCCGTGTTGCATTCCTTTCGCATCAAGCACTTGAGCAGATGTACGCAGCATTTCCAAAGTTTCAAGCTATCTCGCGGATGATAAACGAAAGAATCATTTTGCGCTTGGGCGAAATCTCAGAAATGCTTCTTTTGCCAATGCCTGAAGAACGCTACAAACGGCTTCTGGAGACAAATCGCCGTATCTTTGAACAGGCTCCGCGCAAGGATATTGCTCATCTTATCGGCATCGCGCCGGAAAGTTTGAGTCGCATGACAAAACGTTTGTACGAAGGAGAAGCACAAAAAAAAGCGGGTACAAAAAAAGCAGGGTAACTGGTCAGGTACTATCTCGTCGGGCGGCTGTTATCACAAGTGCAGTAGCCGTCCGGCGAGTGGTGTGCAAGCGACGCACCCGCCGGACGGCAGCGTTTACGCACTCTTCAGCCGCCCGACGGGGATATACCTGACTAGTTACAAAGCAGGTATAAAAAAGTAGGTACAAAATAAACCAACGCGAAAATCTTAACGTTGGTCAAGAATTTTCAGAGGTGAGCAGTGGTAATTTGCATCACAATTCAAGCAATTATCATTGTTTATCTTCAAGGAAATTCACCATGAATCGTTTTGTAAATATCTGTTTTGCCGTAGTTGCGGCATGTGTCATTATTGGCTTTTTACCGTGTACAATCTTGGCGCAATCTGCTCAAACACCGCAAGAAATAAACCTTTTTGACAAATACATTTTGGGAAAAGATGTGAAAGCCGAAGGAGCATCTTTGAATGTGGAACTCTATCCCGTGTTCCTTTTTTCAGGCGGTTTCGGAGCAAATATTGCCTATGGAACAGGGCATTGGGAATTTGGTGCAACACTCATCACCGTTCCAAACCTGATAGATGCGTGGCGCGATTGGTTTCTTGCGGGAGCAGATGGCGTGAGAATCAAGCAAAATACAGGTGTTGAAGTATTTGCAAATTATTTTCTTCGTCCCGACAGGCAAGGTTTTTACGTTGGTGTTATCGGTGGACCAGAGTGGTACGATATTCGCGACAAAAACTCGGAAGCCGCAGAATTACTGATGCGGATGTATGTTGTGCCACGTGTTGGGGTGCGGTGGTTTCCTTTCCAACCGTATTTCTACGTGGATACTTCTATTGGACCGTCGTTCAATATCAGTGGCTCTGAAGTGCGCAAACTCGGCACGACGACGTATTCCGTGCGCCCAATGCTTCTTCTTCCGTTTATTCAAATTGGTGCAAGTATTCCGCTCAATTCTGCACCTGCTCAATAAGAAAACGTGATAAACTAAGTAAATGTATGAAATCAAAAAGCCCGAAGAGCGCGTATAATCTTGCTCTTCGGGCTTTGTTATGTTTATGAACGTCTCGAATCAATTCGTCTTTGCATTCTTGATATGCTTATCCGCCCATTCCAAAAGCTCCGCCATTGTATGCTGCACCGATTCACGAGCCGAGTAACCATGCGCTTCGTAGGGGAGCATCACAAGGCGCACCGTGCCGCCGTTGCCGGAAATTGCTTGGTACAATCGCTGTGATTGAATCGGAAATGTTCCCGGATTATCGTCATCCGCGCCATGCACGAGGAGGAGCGGTTTCTTGATTTTATGTGCCTGCGCGAATGGCGAGAGCTTGGTGTAAATGTCGGTTGCTTCCCAATACGAGCGGCGTTCACCTTGAAAACCAAACGGGGTAAGCGAGCGGTTGTACGCGCCGCTACACGCCATTCCTGCGGCAAAAAGGTCGGTGTGCGCAAGTAAATTTGCCGTCATAAACGCGCCGTAGCTATGTCCTGCCACGCCAACCCGCTTGCGGTCAATGATGCCGAGTGAATCTAAGTGGTCAATCGTGGCTTTTGCGTTTGCCGTAATTTGCTCAATGAAGGTATCATTTGCGGTTTCGGGATTGCCGACAATCGGCATGGTTGCGTCTTGCAAAACGGCGTAGCCCTGAAGCGCAAGGTAAATGGTCGAATACGAGCGAGAACGCTGCGTATAGCGGTTCGGCGCAGAGCGAACTTGTCCCGCAGTTGCTGCGTCGTTGTACTCAAGCGGATATGCCCAGACGATAAGCGGCAAGCGGTCTCCAGCCTTGTAGCTGGGCGGCAAATACAGCGTTCCCGAAAGCGGCACACCATCGGCGCGTTTGAATTTAACAAGCTCTTTTTTGAGCGAAGCAAGCGCGGGTGCGGGGTCGGTGAAACTCGTGATATTTTCTCGCTTTGTGCCTGTTTCGGTTTCGGTACTAGGCTTTACTGCAAGTTCGACATTGACAAAATTTGGATATTCAGTCTTGCTCTCAGCGCGAGTAATAATGCGGGTTCTGGCTTTATTGGCAAAACCTAGCACGGTTTCGTAGCGTGTTTCGTTTGCGCGGAAAAGGCGTTGCTTTTCGCGGGTTTTGAGGTTGAATTTATCCAAAAATGGGCGGTCGCCTTGAGGCGTTGCGCCGTTGCCTGTGAGGTACATCCAGTCGCCATCTTGAGCAAAGACGCGCTCTCCGTCAGGGCGTGTTTCGTACACGGGATTTCCCGGGTCGTTGTAGCTGTCGTTTACGCTGAGGTCGAAGAGAATACGTGCGGAGTCAGATTTGGTGAGGTCTTTAAGGTACGTGGTGCGCCAACGGCGGTCGCGGTCGTATTCGGTGTACAAAATTTGGTTTGCACTTGCTGTCCACCCAAAGCCCACAAAACGGTGCTTCACGTCGAGCAAGGTTTTTGCTTCGCTAGAAAAGGGTGCGGACAACAATTTCATGCGGTCTCTGGCATCGGCTTTTTTCATCGGGTCGCCGCCGTCCAAAGCCTCTACCCAAAGCAGTGTTGCGGGTTGCAGGGCTTGCCAGGTCGCATTGCGCACACCGAGCGGAACGCCTTGACGCGGGGTTTGGTCGGCGATAGGCAAGTCTGCAAGTGTCTTTACGAGTTTGCCGGATTTGTCCCAAATTTCCATCGTTTTTGCAAATTCATACCACGTTACACGATACGAAAATGGCTTCTTGAGTTTGGTAACAAGGAGATAATTATCATCAGGTGAAAACTCTGAACCCGTGATAATTCCTGCTTCGCCGAGGGGGGTGATTTTGCTGTTTGCTATTTCCACAGTTGCAAGTTGAACAGTGCAGTAATGCTCGAAAAGTCGCTCGTCATCGGCATTTTTGAGCAAGTCCTGATATGTCCGAACTTGCGCCAATTTTCCTGTGGATTCTTCTGTCACGGGTCCCGTTGGGACTGGTGAAATCATAGGTGCAGAGCCGCGTTTGGGTGGAATCATGCGCACAAGCAAGCGTTTGTTGTCACTCATCCACGCAAATGGACTGTCCAAAATATCCACCACCGAAACGCCTTGTATTTGTGAGGCTTTTCCCGTTTTTGCATCCGCAATCCACAGTTCTATGCCACTTGCAGCATCGCGTGTGAAAGCGATTTTTGTACCATCGTGCGACCACACAGGATTGCCAAGCCGTGAATCTGCGGGAACGGCAATCTTGACCGCGTTTTTCGATTGGCTTGATTGAATCGTCATTCCCGAAACTTCGGTAATGCGTTGTGCGCCATTGATTGCAGTATTGATGCGCTCTCCGGCAAGTTTTGCGAGCGGCTCGGCGAGAAGTTTTATGCTAGGATTCGGGCGGTATTCCATCAGCAAAAGAGCTTCACCTGTGGGACTTCGCACCGCGCTTGGTATGACGGGTGAATCCACTACGGCGGCAATGTCTGCGGGCGGCAGTTTGTAGGGCGTTTGCGCGAAAAGCGTTGGTGAAATTACGGCAAGAAAGAGCAATGCGAGAAGCCGAGAATGTCGATTCGATGACGTTTTGCAAGTGTTTTGCATGATGTTCCCTGAAAAATAATTGGATGAAATGGAGATTCTTGCTCTCAAATACTAGATTTTATCGTCCTCGTGGGGTATTTCATTTCGATTAGCTTCCTTCAAAATACTCATAAATTCTTCATGCGAAACAGATGGCGTAGTATTCATGAGCTGCTCAAATTGTTCCTCAAGTACGCGTGTTACCGCTTTGCTCAGGGTCGTCTCAAGGCTTGCTTCTACGCTTTGTTCAGACGAATTTTTTTGAAGCATTTCGTATAAGCGGTCAGGAATGGAGATTGGAATTGTCATGGAAGAACTCCGAGATATTGCAAAAATTCTTTTGGTGTAAGAACCTGAATGCCAAACATTTCTGCGGGTTTCAAGTCTTTTTTGTTGAACGTAATGATGTGTGTTGCGTTTGAAGCAATAGCAATTTCCAGCACCATGTCATCGTCATGGTCACTCAAGAACCATCGGAAGAGGAAATATATTTTGTGCATTGTGCCAATACTGTGAAGCCTTTTGAGGAATTTATCCAATTCTGTTGCAGAAAGCAATGCTTCTCGTTGTAAGACTTCTTCGTACTCAAGGAGAAGCGGTAAAGAAAAATGAATTGAAAACGTTTCTGAGGATAGCAATTCGAGAAGAAGAAATGAAGCCCCTTGGGTTGAACGAAAGGCAGCAACAAGGACATTTGTGTCAAGAATTATTCTAGGTTTTTCCATGTATTCGTGGTAAAAATAATGACAACTATGCTCACTATTTTCGTTCACTCAAGGCAAGGCGCAATGCCAAAGCAGCAAGTACCGTTCCCATAACATATTTTTGAATGCGTACAAACATCGGGCGACCCTGAAACCACGCCGCAACGCTGCTTGCAGAGAGAACGATAAGGAAATTTACTGTGCTGCTTATCGAAAGCTGCGTGAAGCCAAGAGTAAGACTCTGCCCAAGAATGGAGCCGTATTCAGGCTTAATGAACTGCGGAAACAGCGATAAATAAAACACGGCAACTTTGGGATTGAGCGCACTTGTTAAAAAGCCCATGCGAAAGAGTTTCGCTGGGCTGTCGTCGGGGAGTTCTTGCGTTGCGAAAAGCCCTTCGGAGCTAGGTTTTACGGCGTTCCACGCAAGCCAGAGCAAGTATGCTGCACCGCAGTATTTTAGCGCGTCGTAGGCGAAGGGAATTGCGAGAAGAAGCGCAGTAATTCCAAACGAAGCCGCGACAATATGTACGAAGAAGCCAGTAATTACCCCAGCAAGCGAGATTGTTCCCGCCGTTTTTCCCTGACAAATGGAGCGTGAAACCAAGTACATCATGTTCGGTCCTGGCGTGAGGACAAGTCCCAGTGCGGCAAGCGCGAAAATTGCGAGTTCGGAAAGTGGAATCATGCTTGTTGGTGAAAAGAGTTGAAAATAGCATAGTTGCTAGATTTCATCAGGATTGATGCCGAGTGCACGGAGTTTTTCTGCAAGTGATTCCGAGCGTACATTGCTGGCTTCTAATTGATGAAGAGTTTTTGTTAATTCCGTTTTCGTTTCGTTCAGTTCTGTTTTTGTTTCTTTTAGTTCCGTTTTTGTTTCTTTCAGTTCCGTTTTTGTCCCCGTCAATTCAATGCGCGTTGTATCAAGAATATGCTCCAGTTGGGTGTATTCCTCAAAGCTCAGAAATGGCTCGCCATGCGGTTTGTAGAGTTGCAGCTCACCTGATGACATATCGAACCGAATACCTAAGCGTGGACTGTTCCAGTCATTCATATCAGGGATTTCCTCCAAAACATCATCGGCTTCTTGAAAGCGTATAAAGCCGCTTAAAACCTTGCGTTCAATATCATAAATGTAGTATTCTTGTACCCCATAATGGTCGAAAAATGTTGCTTTCCGAATCATCTCCGACTGTGTGTTAGATTTGGATAAAAATTCAAACACCACCTGCGGTGCTATGCCGTCTTCTTCCCATTGTTTGTACGAACTACGCTCATGTTTTGGACGACCAAAGGCAATCATAATATCTGGTGCTTGCGTAAGATGTGGTTTTCCTTCGACGGGGTACCACAATAAATCTGCTGCGACAAAAACGTCATCACGGTCTTGAAAGAGAGTCTCCAAGCCGTATTGCGTCGTGGTGATGCGTTTGAAATGCTCCGTATTATTTGCCATTGGCTGCCCATCAGAATCAGGGTAAAAAATTTCTGTTGAAGTGTCGTTGAAGGCTGATGTAATCGTGCTGTTCATAGTGTTCCTTTCCAAGAAAAAATTCAGTTCAAATACCGTATTCAAACTGGGGTTTTATAGTTCATCAGGATTGATGCCGAGTGCGCGGAGTTTTTCGGCAAGTTTTTCGGCATAACTTTTCGTTGTGTCAAGTTCAGCGCGGGTTTCGCCAAGTTCAGCGCGGGTTTCACCAAGTTCAGCGCGGGTTTCACCGAGAGTGTTCTCAATGCGGATATATTCGTCGTATGTCAAAAACGGCGTTCCATCGGGCTTCCACAGGACTAATTCGCCAGAGGACATATCAAACCGAATGCCCAAGCGTGGACTTTTCCAATCGCTCATGTCGGGAATTTCTTCCAATACATCATCTTCTTCTTGAAAGCGAATTAAGCCGCTTAATACTTTGCATTCAATGTCATAAATGTAGTATTCTTGTACGCCGTAATGCTCAAAAAACGTTGCCTTGCGAATCATTTCTGTTGGTGTATTTGATTTTGATAAAAATTCAAATACTACCTGCGGTGCCGTATTATGTTCTTCCCATTGTTTGTACGAGCTACGTTCATGTTTTGGACGACCAAAGGCAACCATCACATCAGGTGCTTGGACAAGAGTTGGTTTTCCAAGAACAGGATACCATAATAAATCTGCTGCAATAAATACATCGTCACGGTCTGCAAAGATAGATTCTAAGCCATATTGCGTTGATGCGATACGCTTGAAGTGTTCGGTATTATTTGCCATTGGCTGCCCGTCGGAATCAGGGTAAATAATATTTGTTGATGTGTCGTGAAGCGGAGATGCAATCGTGCTGTCCATAGTGTTCCTTTCCAAGAAAGTTTTGCTTGAATTCAATGTGAATATCACCTTACAAGGTCGCAACTGCTGCCGCTTCTACTGCCGCCGTTGCTTGTACCATGCCGTGTCCTTGCGGTTCTGATGGGTAGCTGGGAAGGGGACGTGCTGTTTCGGTGAGGATTTCCTTGATTTTTGCAGGCGTAAGGCGGTCGTTTGCTTCCAGCATTTGTGCGATAACTGAGCAAACAATCGGTGCGGCAAACGACGTACCGTCCACATGTTTGTAGTTTGGCGAAATAATTTTTTCACCTTGCAAACGCTCGTTAATTTTCGTGCGGATTTCATCCACATTCCCTGAACGCAAGAGTTCAAGGGGCAAGCCGGTTTTTGGTAACAGCAAAGGAAGCGTTGTCATCAGCATATCGTCGAGCATATTGTCGAGAGCGGAGAGGGCGGAGGCTTCGGTGTGAGTAGGCGTTCCGGGTAGGATTGGTGCGGGGAGCCAGATTGCGGGGGCGATAACTTCTGGTTTTGTCAAGCCTTCAATGGTGCGTCCGAAGCTAGAGTGATACAATCCATCGTCTTCGAGCAGATTATTTTTATCATCCAAACCACCAACCGTAATCGCGGAAGGCGCACAGGCAGGCGGGTACAGAGGAACGCGAGGATTATTGCCCGATGCTGCTACAACCACGATTCCCCGCCGCGAAGCCTCTTCTACGAGCTTCGTAACAGGATGTTCAAGCGATGTGTCCATTTCATCGGCATAGACAGACATATTGATAATATTGATACCATATTTTTTCGCATTTTGCAAACACCATTCCAACGCCTCTGCAATGCGCTTTGTGGGAATAGAGCCTTTCTCGTCCATTGTGCGCACAAGTACGACGTTTGCATTATAGGCAAGCGAGGAGTAGAGTTTGCGCGAGAGAAAGCCGTTTCCAGCCGCCGTACAAGCGGTCATTGTGCCGTGCCACGAATAGACTTCTGGCTTCGTTGGTGGTAATGCTGCTTCTTCTTTTTTGACGGCATCGTAGTAGCGAAGAATACGATTTTCGGGCTTCGTGAGGTCTGGATGCGGCACGAAACCTGAATCAATCATTGCAATACAAACGCCTTTTCCCGAAAAGTGAGATTCCGAGCGCATTCTCGTTGGGATAGAAAGTGCGGGGAAGAGCGATGGAACGTAGATGTGTTGTGCTTTTGTCACGTGTGATACCGATTCTAATGTTTGCATAAAGTATGTTCTTTTGTTGTAAATATACCGAAGCAGTGTAATTTATCAAACCATTTGGATTAAACAATCCGTAATTCCTCTATTATTCATCTATTCTTTTGACGAAACAAACATTTTTTTCGTATATTCTCGGCTGCAAAATGGAGCAATTCTCGTACAAATTGTATTCACAATGAAAACCTGAAAGGGTATTTAATGCTGTATTCAATGCTTTCATTTCTGCCACTTTTAGTTTGTGCATGGTTTCTCGCCGTAGATTTAATTTCCCTAACTCATTTAATATAAAGCATCATGGATCGTGAAACGCTTGAGATAGTACGTGCCTTTGTCGCTGAGTCGCTGGACTCTCTTGATGAGCAGGAAGGTCGAATTCAAGATATTGCCGATGGCTCGAATCAAGAAAGTATTCATTCCATTTTTCGTGTTTTTCACACGATTAAGGGTTTGTCGGGCTTTCTCAATTTTAATACCATCAATACCGTTACGCATGAATCCGAGACGATGCTTGATATTGTGCGGAATATGACGGGTATTCCTAATGAGGAAATCATTGGCACAATTTACGAGGCTTTCGATGTTATTCGCACCTTGCTTAATACGGTGAGTGATTCGCTGAAAGATACTGGGCATGAAGCATCCGTAAAAAATTTGATTGGACGGTTGCAACAATCTATTGCAATGCTGAAAGCTGGCGGCGGCAGACTTGAAGCTGGTTCTACACCTTCTTCTTCGCAAACTACGACTTCTGAACAAGCACATTCTTCACGCCAAGAATCTATTCAAGAAATTTTTGTTCCTACGGATGAGCCTTTATTTGTTCACCCCGCAGAGGGCGCAGAACTTGGGCAATCAGTATTTTCCGATACGGATTTCTTTTTCAATGACGACCAATTAGCGCAATTACAAAACGAGGAAAAACAAGCCGTGTCGTCGCAGGCTTCAAACGATGATTTTCCCGATAGAGCTGGACTTGCGGCTGCTACGGGAGAAATGCTTTCGCGGTATGTTGCCGAAGCACTCGACCTTATCTCGCGTGTAGAAGATGGGTGCTTGGTTTTAGAGCAAGACCCGCATAATATGGGCATTGTGGGCGATATTTTTGGTGCTGTGCATAGTATCAAGGGAAACTCAGGTTTCATGGGCTTTGCAGAGATTGAAGATATGAGCATGGATTTGGAAAATATTCTTGATGCAGTTCGTTCCAAAACCATAGAAGTTTATCCGGGCTTGATTTCGATGATTTTAACAAACATTGATATTATCAAAACTGCTGTTCAAGCTCTGATGACGGGCGCACCAAGCGTCAGCACTGCTCCGCCAGAAGAAAAGCCGCCTCAGGTAAGTTCTGCACAAAAAGCGCATCAAGCGGCACCGCAAACCTTCCAAGCACAGCCTTCTAACGGTGCTGCGCATAATGAAGCACCCAAAATTCAATCAGAAGAAGTTTCTTTGCCTCCCGTAGAACGAGTAGTACCGCACAGCGTAGCACAGGCATCCGTTGCACAAGCCTCTACGCACCAAGCGTCTGCACCACAAGTATCTGCACCACAAGCTAGTCCTCAAGCTAGTCCACAAGCTAGTCCTCAAGCGGCTGGGCTTGCGCAGCGCAAGGATATTCGCGTTGATACGGAAAAATTAGATAAACTGTTTGATTTAGTTGGTGAGCTGATAACTATTGAAACGATGGTAACAAGCAATCCCGAAGTTGTCGCGCTTGAATTGCAGAGTTTTTCGCGGGCTGCTGGGATGTTGAATAAAATTACCCGCGAATTACAAGAAGTAACGATGTCTATTCGCATGACACCAGTTGAGGGCTTGTTTAACAAGATGAAACGCCTTGTCCGCGATGTATCTATGCGGTTCGATAAGAAAATTACCTTGCTCATTTCTGGCGCGGAAACGGAAATGGATAAAAATGTTATTGAAGAGATTTCCGACCCGCTCATGCACATTTTGCGAAATGCGATTGACCATGGCGTAGAAAGCCGTGAACGCCGCATTGCAGCAGGAAAAAGCGAGACGGGAATTGTGAAGTTACAAGCGCGGTATGAAGGAAATGAAATTTTAATTGTCGTTGAAGATGATGGTGGTGGTTTGAATCGGCATAAAATCTTGGAAAAAGCAATTTCAAAAGGAATTTTGAAAACTTCACCCGATAAAGTAACCGACCGCGAAGTCTTTCAAATAATTTTTGAGCCAGGCTTCTCAACGGCTGATAAAATCTCAGATATTTCTGGTCGCGGCGTGGGAATGGATGTGGTGAAGCGCAATATTGAAAAATTACAAGGAAGTATCACGGTTGATAGCAAAGAAGGCTTGGGAACTCGCTTCACGCTTCGTATTCCGCTCACCTTAGCGATTATGGAAGGGATGCTTATTCGTGTTGGCGAGGCGGTCTATGCTTTGCCGATACTGTCTATTCGCGAATCGTTTCGCCCGCACCAAGATGCAATTACCGTTACGATGGACGGACAAGAAGTGGTGCGCGTCCGCGAGGATTTATTCTCGGTGATTCGTTTGCATGAACTGTATGAAATCATTCCCCAAACACGAAACTTAGAAGAAGGGATTTTAGTTGTGGTAGAATCTCGCGAACGTCGTGCATGCTTGTTTGTTGATGAAATTATTGGTCAGCAGCAAATTGTTGTCAAAGGGCTTTCCGATTATGTAGGAAGCGTCAAAGGAGTAACTGGCTGTATGATACTCAGCAATGGCGAAATTGGCTTGATTACTGATGTGGATGCAGTTCTTTCCTTGCATGAGGGTTCGCTGGAGCCATTGGAAATGTTGGCGTAAAGACCGTCAGTACATTGAGGACGTTCGCAATTGGCGCGGACACTCGTGTTTGTGCCGTACAATGGCGAATATTGTACCGTTTGAATGCAGGGTACATAAGGAATGGAAGTAAAATAAATGGATGAACTTCTTTCGGCTTCAGTAGTGCAGACACTCTTGTCTGTGAGTCCTGATGCGAGTTTGAAGACTCACAGACAGGAATGTCTGTGCCACCAATGAAAGAGAGAACGTACATTTATTCTTTTGTCATTCCTAATTGAAGTTTAGATAAAATTCCGCGCCCCGCATAAAACCTTGCGTCCACGATTGCCCTCACCCAACCCTCTCCCAGAGGGAGAGGGCTTCAGAAGCGTTTGATTTTCTTTGTCTTAGCTCCTTCTCCCTCTGGGAGAAGGCGGGGGATGAGGGCAAAAGCGCACGATTTTATCTAAACTTCAATCCTAAGCAATGAGGTGTAATTTCTTGTGCCAAAAAAATTAAAAAATCCCCTGTTCAGGTATCAATAATTTGGAGAAATGGCTATGACTAACTGGTGGCTTTCTTTGCCAATTCGATGGAAACTTATTCTGCCGATAGTTGTAATTTCCGTCGCAAGTGGACTTGTTTCGTATTGGTATTTTTCAAATATTTACCGACAAGCAGCAACAGACGCTCTTGTCAATAAGGCACGAACACTTGTGTACGCTGCTGAATCTGCTCGTGAATATGCTGCTGACCAAATGAAGCAAGGTGTGTTCAAAGATATTCGCTCATCGAACTTTTCTACGCAGCAAATTTTGCACACTATTCCTATTTTTTCTGCAATGGAAGTGGCGCGAAAAAAAGCACGAGAATTAGGCTTTTCAATAAAAGTACCTAAAATTCAACCACGAAACCCAGATAATGAGCCAACTCCAACCGAGCTTGCTGTTTTAAAGAAACTCGAAGATGGCACTCTTACGGAATATCAGGAAATGGACGTTGCGAATAACCAATTGCATTATTTCCGTCCGATAAAGCTATCGCAAGAATGTATGCAATGCCACGGCGACCCAGCAGAATCTATGGCTCTGTGGGGAAATTCCGAAGGTAAAGACATCACTGGTACAAAGATGGAGAATTGGAAGATTGGCGAGGTGCATGGAGCTTTTGAAGTAACTATGAATTTGAATGAAGTTCAAGCCGCAACAACAGAAAAATCCTTGTTTATCGCAATGATTGTGGGGTTATCTTCTGCGGTGATGATTGTGGCGATATTTTTTATTGCTGGTTTCCTTGTAAAACCCGTGAATATCCTCAAGGATGTGAATGGAAAAGTTGTTGCTGGTGATTTGAAAAATATCTCTTTTTCCATTTCAAACCGTGATGAAATGGGAGAATTAGCAATAATGAAAAAGAAAATTGTTCAAACAATTCAAGAACTTGCTGAGGAAACCAACGGACTTACCAAAGCTGCGACAAATGGAGACTTGAAAACGCGTGGAAATGAAAAGCACTTTCACGGTGCATACCGAGAAATTATTGCTGGAGTAAATTCTACCTTAGATGCCACTATTCATCCCATTCAAGAAGCAGTTTCGGTGCTGAAATATATGGCAGATGGTGATTTGCGCCATTCAATGCAAGGTGAATACAAAGGCGACCATGCAGCATTGAAGTCAAATATCAACTCGACGATTGGCGCAATTGCTGATGTTCTTCAAAATGTTATTGAGATTGTTGAGCAAGTTACGCGTGGCTCTGCTCAAGTAGCCGATGCAAGTACGTCCTTGTCTCACGGTGCATCGCAGCAGGCAGCAGCATTGGAAGAGATTTCGAGTTCTATGCACGAGCTTGCCTCTCAAACCCGCATCAATGCTGAAAATGCAAATCAAGCAAACATTGTGGCTTTAGATGCAAACAGTATTGCGCAACGTGGAAATGCTGAAATGGAGCAGCTTGGCAGTGCCATGTCCGCTATCAATGAATCAAGCAAAAACATTTCAAAAATTATCAAGGTGATTGATGAGATTGCTTTTCAAACAAATCTCCTTGCGCTGAATGCGGCGGTAGAAGCCGCACGCGCTGGCAGACACGGAAAAGGATTTGCTGTCGTCGCCGAAGAAGTACGCAGTTTGGCAGCACGGAGCGCAAAAGCGGCGAAAGAAACGGCAGATTTAATCGAGTCTGCGGTGGAAACTGCTGGTAAGGGAACGCAAATTGCGGCGCGTACTGCCCAAGCTCTTGAAGAAATCATGCTTGCAAGCGTGAAAGTACGCGATATTGTTGGTGAAATTGCTTCTGCCTCAAATGAACAAGCGCAAGGAATTTCACAAGTAAATCTCGGATTGGCGCAAATAGACCGCGTAACGCAGCAAAACACGGCTGCTGCCGAAGAGTGCGCTTCTGCGGCTGAGGAATTATCAAAACAAGCAGTTGAGTTAAATCGTGTTGTCAGCTCTCGTTTTCAATTGGGTCAGAATACTGGTTTTATTGTTGATGCAGTAGCAAATGCGCGACCTTCACGTTCACAAAAGGAATCGTTTTCGCCAATCACCACCTTGAATAGGCAAGCAAAGAAAGAGAAAATGATGCACAATGAAAGCACCGTTTCTTTTTCAGATTCTCGTTCCGATGATGAGCCTCGCAAGATACCGTCGCCGCAAAAAATGCTTGCGGCACACGACCAAATCCGTTTGGATGATAGCGAATTTGGTCGGTATTAATCAATAAATCTAAGGTTTTATGCAAGTTCCAGCACTCGAAGATATAGTTTCTATTCAGCTTTCGGTTGATGAATTTGACAGCTTGAGCCGTCTTGTTTACGACCGATTTGGTATCTTTTTACCTCCCGAAAAACGCACGATGGTAACGGTGCGTTTACAAAAAGTGCTGCGAAAAATGGGAATGAAAACATTCCACGAGTATTACGAGTACCTCACGCGTGCTGGAGGCAATTCTGAGGCATTGATTGAATTCGCAAATCATATCACGACAAATCATACATTTTTTTGGCGTGAAAAAGACCACTTTGAGTTTTTTCTCCAGCAATTCTTACCCAATGTAACAGCGACGCTGAGTGCGAAACGCGAGTTTGATGTGCGTATTTGGTGTGCTGGTTGCTCATCGGGCGAGGAATCGTATATGTTGCAAATGCTTCTCATGGATTATTTCGGGGGAGAGTATTCTAAGTGGAAAGCCGGTGTTTTGGCAACGGATATTTCCGAACGTGCGCTCGGTATTGCTGAGGCGGGTGTGTATCCAAAAGAGCGCATTGAATTATTGCCCGACACCTATAAACGCAAATACACAAAACAGCTTCCGAGCGGGGAAGTCCAGATTTTACCGCAGGTGCAGAAGGATGTTGTGTATCGGAAGTTTAATCTTATGAATGCGCAATTTCCTTTCAAACGACCGTTTCACGCCATCTTCTGCCGAAACGTGATGATTTATTTTGATAAACCAACCCGCGATGCACTTGTAGAACGCTTTTACAACTCCCTTGAGTCGGGTGGATATTTATTTATCGGGCATTCCGAGACTATTTCGCGTGATTTGTCGTCATTTCGTTATATTAGCCCCGCGTTATATCAAAAACCATAACAGAAACTTTCTCGTACAGGTTATTTTTCGCAGAATATTTTTCACGTTTCACTTTATTTTTCAAGCGCAATGAGCAAAAAAATTCGTGTTCTTATTGTTGATGATTCCGCGCTCGTGCGGGATATTCTCTCACAAGGGTTGGGAGCCGACCCGAATATTGAAGTTGTTGGGGTAGCCCCCGACCCCTTTGTTGCGCGTGATAAAATTGTGGAATTGCGCCCAGATGTTCTTACGCTGGATGTGGAAATGCCTCGTATGGATGGTGTTGAGTTTTTACGCCGTTTGATGCCGCAATTTCCTATTCCTGTGGTGATGGTGAGTTCACTAACCCAACGCGGGAAAGAAATCACCATGCAAGCACTGGAGGCAGGTGCAGTAGATTTTGTTGCAAAGCCTACATCCAACGTTGCACAAGGCTTGCAGGGAATGATGATGGAATTGCGCACAAAAGTCAAAATTGCATCAACGGCGAATGTTTCTCATTGGAAATCAAAACGAGAAGAGCTGTTTTCGGCGGTGCGCTCGGGAGCAGGTACGGCAGCAGGAGCAAGTGGCAGTGCCGCTTCTACGCCTTCTGCTGGAGTTGGTTCTTCTCCCGCCGCACCAGCATTCAAAGCAAAAGCATTGGCAGAATCTACGGATAAAGTCATTGCAATCGGTGCAAGTACGGGCGGTACAGAGGCAATTCGCCGTTTAGTGCGTGAATTCCCAGCAACAACGCCTGGTGTGGTTATTGTTCAGCACATGCCACAAGGATTTACCAAAACTTTTGCCGATAGATTGAATGAAGAATGTGCAATGGAAGTCAAAGAAGCTGCCAATGGAGACCGCGTTGTTACTGGACGCATTCTGGTCGCGCCAGGCGATATGCACTTAAAAGTTGTGCGTTCTGGCGGGCGATATGAGGTTGTTTTGTCGCAAGAAGATAAAGTAAATGGTCATCGCCCTGCGGTGGACGTGATGATGAAATCTGTTGCAGAATACGTTGGCGCAAATGCGTGTGGCGTAATTCTTACTGGTATGGGCAATGACGGTGCGCAAGGCTTGAAAGCAATGCGTGATGCGGGCGCAAAGACGATTGGACAGGATGAATCGTCTTCGGTCGTCTTCGGCATGCCCAAAGTAGCTCAAGAAGTGGGCGCGGTGCAAACCGTTTTGCCACTACCAAAAATTGGTGCTGCAATTTTGCAAGCAGTTGGCGTTTAGTGCAATCTGTACTGTTGGAATTGTACCTTTGGAACAATGAATTCAAGACATTATGGCTGAAAAAATACGTGTTTTATTGGTGGATGATTCGCCGCTTGTGCGGGATTTACTAACGAAATCCCTGAGTGCGCCAGAGCATGAACTGGAAATTGTTGGTGCGGCTATAAACGGTCAAGATGCCCTCGATAAGCTCCAATCGCTTGCTGTGGATGTGGTGGTAACGGATATGGAAATGCCCGTGATGAACGGGTTGGACTTTATCAAAGCAGCAATGGCTCGCGAATCTGTTCCCATCGTTGTTTTAAGTTCTTGGGCGCAAAACGATAAAAGTATTACTTTGCAAGCTCTCGAAGCAGGTGCGGTTGATTTTATTCCCAAGCCCTCAGCAATGAGTCCGCAAGGCTTTCAAGATACACTTGCTCGTTTGGTCGTGAAAATACGGGCTGCGTACCGCATTAGCGGTGGAGAAGCCCGACCAACGCGGCAAAAAAGTAGTCTTGGTGCCGCTCAGGGGAATTCCATTCCTAAAATGGAACTACCCGCAAAACCAACGTTGCCTTTTCCAAACCAAGTACCATCGCAAGCAGAATCAGCGTTTAGTTCTCAGCAAGGACGACCTGTTACGGCACCAAGCATTGCACCAAATATTGCACCAAGCAATGTATCAAGTTCTTTGTCAAATTCGCTGCCGACGAGTAGTCTCAATTATGAGGAACGTATTCCGCAGCTTATTTTGGGTGTTGGTGAGTTTGGTGTGGCGCATGAATACGGGAAAATCGTAAAAACATTTGCTCTTGGTTCGTGTGTTGCGGTGTGTTTATTCACTCCAACGCAAGATATTGTGGGCATGGCGCACGTGGCATTGGCGAATTCAGAAACATCCAGAGAAAAAGCAAAAACGTTACCGGGCTACTTTGCCGATACCGCCATTCCAGCACTTATCAATGAAATGCGGGCAAAAGGCTATCGCAAGCCCATGTCTCAACTAACGGCAAAGCTCGCTGGCGGTGCGCAAACTGGTGCAGATGCAGGGAACTACTTCAAGATTGGTGAAAAAAATATTGCTGCAATTAAACAGCTTCTTCAAGCTCTTGGGATTTCCATTGCCTCTGAAGATACTGGGCAAACCTTTAGTCGCACGGTGTTTATTCAAGTAGGCTCAAAAGCTGTTCACGTCTCTTCTCCAGAAAAGAAGCCTTGGATTTTGTAGGGGGCGTGTGTCCAGGAGTTCATTAAAAATATTTGTAATTGCACAGACAACAGTGTCCGTGATTCCGAAGCGGGTACGTAGATACCAATGTCATCAACGTAAGGATTTCCCACTCATCCCAACCCTTCTCCCAGAAGGAGAAGGGCAAGATACAGAGCCACCTCTTCACCCTCGCCCTCTGGGAGAGGGTCGCTCGCAGAGCGGGGTGAGGGCTTATGTTGATGACATTGACGTAGATACTCTGATTTTTACCATTTACAAACGTCCTAACGTCATTTTGTTTTTGTTCTTCACACCATTATTTTCCGTATTCTTCATTTTAAGAGGAGTTTTCCAATGGCGTTTAAAACAGCTTTAGTTGTCGATGATACCGAGATTCATCGCTCTGCAACGCGCACCTTTCTTGCAATGTCAGGCTTTAAGGTTGATTTAGCTGAAGATGGCATTCAAGGCTTAAAAGTGCTGGATTCCAAAACGTTTGATGTTATTTTTTCAGATATTGAAATGCCAAACATGAATGGAATGGAGTTCCTCAAACGAGTACGCAAGCACGCAACGGCTGGAAAAACGCCAGTTGTCATGCTTTCAACGTTGGATAGTCCCGAAATGCAAGCAAAACTCCAGCAGCTTGGTGCGAACCATTATTTAGTAAAACCCTTTTCCGGCGACCGCATGAAAACTGCATTGAAAGCGGTTGGGTTGTTGTGAGTCGGGTACATCTTTGCAAAAAAACTGTCGTTCATAGTTTTCAGAATCAAGACCTCTGCACACAGAGCAGATACAAGTGCTTGCACTTTTAGTATGCGACAAGTATGCGACAAAACCTCTGAATAGTAGGTGAAATCAGGCTTCGGTGGCACAGACATTCTTGTCTGTGTTCGTCGCTTGAATCCCGCATCAATACTCATAGACAAGAATGTCTGTGCTACTATTGAAAAAAAATGCTGTGTACTTGTGCTGAGGCTTAAATATCATCTACCTTAGATTTGATGCGGCTTTGGTCGCTCAATTGCCCTTGTGTTACGCCACATAACACCAGCATTTTCCGAAAGCCATAAGAATATTCTCTTCCGACCACACAAGAACATTCCATGACGCACGAACAAGAATCCCAACTTAGCGATTTAATTGACCTCGTTGAACGCTTGGAGCAGCTTCTCCTTAATTTTGAGGAAATGCTCGACACGCAGGGCGACAAAACCGAGAGTGTGCATCAAATCTTTCGGATTGCCCACAATCTGAAAAGCACACTTGGGTTGGCTCAACGCGATGCTTCCTCGCAGCTTATCCATGCGGTGGAGTCTAATTTTGACTTGGTACGCAATGGCTTTGCTGAACCAACGCAAATGCTCGTTCATAAGTCGCTTATGGCGGTTGATGCTATCCGTTTCAATATCTTTCTCCCTGCCGAGCATCATGCAGAATTAGCGGTACTTCAGAAGGAATTGGAGCATATCCATGAAGAGGCACAACGCAATACCAGTGGGAATTCTTCAGGAGGTAAAAACTTTATTGAATTGCAATTCCCATTAACTGAGCGGCAACGCGGTTTACTGGGGGGAATGGTGCAAGAAAAATTCAATATTTACCAGATTGAAAAAGTCATCAACCCATCACTTCTTTCTCAAAATACCTATGAGAATTTGCCCATCTATGATGATATTCGTGAGGTGGGAATTCACATCGCTACATACCCAGAGTACGAGAATTTACCTCGCTCTGAAGCTGAATCGGTGATGCGCATTGTGCTTGCCACGACGTTTGAATTGGATGAACTGGAAATGCACATCTTCGACCCCGTAAAGCCCGTGGATGTTGAGAAAGTAATGCAAAAACCGAGCGGCAGCCAGCAACCAAGCACCGCAAACGTCAATGTGCAGAAAAATGAGAGCAGTATCGTGAAAGCGGGTATGCAGCCAGCGAATTCCATGAGTGCAGCAGGAAGTATTCCTCAACAAAAAGATGTCCGCGCCGTTAAGAAAATGAATATCCTCATTGCGGAAGATGATTTTGTTAGCCGCACCGTCATTCACGAGATTTTATCGCCCTTTGGCGTATGCGACCTCGCCGCCGATGGACGTGAGGCACTGATGGCGTTCGAGCAAACGCTGAACGATGGTGGCTCATACGACCTTATTTGTTTGGATATTATGATGCCGATGATGGACGGAACACAAGCATTGAAGGGCATTCGAGAGCTGGAAGATAAAAAACGCCTTCCTCTCCAGCAACGGTCAAAAATTGTGATGACCACTGCGCTGGATAGCATGGACCAAGTCTTCAAGGCTTTTCGCTTGCAATGCGATGCGTATATTACCAAGCCCATTTCGCGAGCAAAAGTTTTGAATCAACTTCGTAAATTGCATTTGCTCGAAGAGTAGTCGTTTGCCAAATGTACACCACAAAGGCTCTGAGAAGAGCGTAGAATCAGGCTTCAGTGGCACAGGCATTCTTGCCTGTGTATGTCGCTTGAAGCCCGCGCTAACACTCACAGACAAGAATGTCTGTGCCACTATGAAAAAAGGTTTGTCGTGTACAGAGCTGCACCACTATTGAAGAAATTTTGTCATGTACTGAGGTCGTTTGTTCCATACAACGAGCATTGTACGAAAGTTCTCATTTTCAATTACCCCAAAAACTTTAGCAAGAATCTGATTCGCACGACATCACGCTACCGACGACTATTCACGCTTCTTTTGAATTTATTCTGACTCATCACCTAGACCATTTATGAGCCAAGCAGCCCAGCAAATACCAGCATTGGAAAAATTACCCGTTGTCATTCTTTACGTAGAAGACGACCCCGCAATTCGCTTACTAACCAAGATGTTGCTTGAGAAGCGTGTTGAAAAAGTTGTTTTGGCGCAAGATGGTCAAGAGGGACTTGCAATGTTTGAAAAACATCAGCCCGACGTGGTTGTCGCCGATGTTGCCATGCCGATTATGGATGGTATGGAGATGTCGCGCCGTATTCGCATGCAAAATAGCCGCATTCCAATAATTCTTACCACCGCATACGACCGCACAGATTTCCTTCTGAACGCTATTGAAATTGGCATTGACCAATACATCATTAAGCCCGTAAAGCAAGAGAAACTCTACGTTGCGATTGAACGTGCCGTCAATACCTTGCTTGTTGAAAAGCAGCTTGCAGAGCAGCGAAAAGTTGTGCAAGAAACAAAAGAGCAATTAGAAGCGGTGTTGAATTCTGTTCCAGGTACAATTTCGTGGATTGGTAAGGATTTGAAATATCTTGGGGTGAATAATCACATCGAAAGCGTAACCGGCTTGCCAGCAAGTGAATATCCCGGCAAAGAGGTCGGTTTTATCGGGCAGCCACAAACATTGAGATTTAAGGAACTCATCCGCCAATTCTTTGAAAGCTCTAGTGATATAACAGAATTTGAAATTGAAATCAATACTCCAGTGGGCTTGAAAACCTACTTTGTCATTGGGAGAAAGTACCACAATGGAGAAGCGGCGGTCTTTGCCAGCATTGATATTACTGAGCGCAAAGAAGCTGAAAAGGCAATGCAAAGCATCAATGAAGAATTAGAGCGGCGTGTCGCAGAGCGTACCATTGAGATTGTTCGTGCAAAAGAAGTAGCTGAGGCTGCTAACGAGGCTAAAAGTACCTTTTTGGCGAACATGAGCCACGAGCTACGCACTCCTTTGAATGGTATTATTGGTATGAGTAGTTTGCTCACAAGCGGAGAAAATTTAACAACGAAACAGCATGAGTATCTACGAATGGTACGGGTTTCGGCGGATTCGCTCCTGTACATCATCAATGATATTTTGGATATTTCCAAAATCGAAGCACAGAAATTGGAGTTTGAAAACATTCCTATTGATGTGAAAACGCTCATCGTGGATGTTTGTGAGATTTTCCGCGCTCAGGCACAAAGTAAGGGTTTGGAATTGCAAGTACATGTTGATGAATCTATTCCCGCACGCATGATTGGCGATGCTATTCGTTACAAGCAAATTTTGAATAATTTTATTGCAAACGCAATGAAATTTACCGACAGAGGTATCGTGAAAGTTTCGGCAACACTCGTGGAAACACAAGAAAATTACGCCCTTGTCGAGTGTGTGGTTAAGGATTCTGGTATTGGAATTGCACAAGACAAGATGGATAAGCTCTTCAAGAGTTTTAGTCAAATAGACCCTTCTTTTACTCGTAAATATGGTGGAACAGGCTTAGGACTTGCCATCGCAAAACAGCTCGCAGAGATGATGGGTGGCGGAGTTTGGTGTAAAAGTGAAGAAGGTTTGGGTTCTACCTTTGGCTTTACTGTTCGATTGCCAATTGCTAATCAACAAGATGAGTCGCAAAGCGCGACGTTTGTGCGTACTTCCACGGGCAGTGCGCCCAAAGCAACATCCACCGGAAGGCAGCTTCGGGTCTTGGTTGCAGAAGACAGCCCTATCAATCAAGCTGTACTTCGCGAAACATTGGGCATTAACAATTGGGAACTGCACATTGTTGGAAATGGGCAGGAGGCATTGGATGAATTAGAACGACAAAATTTTGATTTTGATATTATTCTGATGGATGTGCAAATGCCCGAAATGGACGGTTTGACGGCGACCGCAGCCATTCGAGCGCACGAAAAAATTACGAGAAGGCACGTACCAATTATCGGCATTACCGCTCACGCAACCGCTCAAGATGCCGAGATGTGCCGCCGCGCAGGTATGGATGATGTTGTTACGAAACCCTTAGATTTTGGCAAGCTCTACGATGCAATCTGGCGATTACTTCAATCAAAAAATGCCACATCGGATGCTGCTGCGCCACAATCAACCAATGCTGCCGAGAGCAAGGAATCCTCTTCGTTCAATGAAGAGCCAGCACTGCCAATGTGGACAGGTACGCCACCTGCCGATATTTCACGCCTTTTGCAAGCAGTGAATGGTAAAAAAGATGTTGTTGAAAAACTCATTACATACTTCTTACAAAATTATCCTACGGACGTAACAGCGATTGAACATGCTGTAAATGAAAACAAAGCTGCGGAGCTGCATTCCTGCGCTCATAAGCTAAAATCAGCCGTTGGCAATTTTGGTGCAGAACGTTGTTTGGATTTATGCGCTCAGTTGGAGAAAATTGGTAAAAATGGTATGTTGCATGAAGCACCATCGTTATTTACGATGCTCAAAGAAGAAATTGCTCATTTGGATTCTTTCTTTCGCTCTGGCGCGTGGAAGCAGTTTATTTCGTAAACATGAAGAAAATAAAAACCCGTACTAAAAGAACGTGTACTATTTGATAAACAAAACATTCGATAAACAAAACATTCGATAAACAAAAATTTAGAAGAATTTTAAGGATAATATATGAAAATGCTTGTAATGGAAGATGAGTTTGTAAGCCGTAGCGTCATGACGGAAATTCTTGCGCCATACGGTGAAGTAGTTGCAGCTGAAAATGGTCGCGAGGCTTTGGAAAAATTTCAAACCGCGTTACAAAGCCCAAATAAGTTTGATGTGGTCTTCTTGGATATTATGGTGCCAGAGATGACGGGGCAAGATGTCTTAAAAAACATCCGCGAAATGGAGCAGCAACATGGCGTTTTTGCACTCGCTGGCGCGAAAGTAGTCATGACAACAGCTCTCGGCGATTTTGCCAACGTAAAGGCTGCCTTTAAGCACCAATGCGAAGCCTATTTGATAAAGCCCATTGACCGCGAAAAAGTGATTAGTACCTTGCAAGGTTTGGGCATGATTTCGTAACATGGATGCTCGCTTGTTGTTGTAGAAATAATACGCGGCTACTGCTCGGTATGGCAACAACAATATCATTTTGAGCTGTTTTCTTTGTTTGAACATTGCAAAAAAAATCTGGTAAAAGCACACGGGACGCTTGTTCACCGTGTGCTTTTTGCGTATTATTGGAATCCCATCACTGTAAGTGTCTTCATGTATTGATGTGTATTTGTAAGGGCAATTCCTTTCACTTTTTTTATTTCATTATGAGTTCTTCTTTTCGTTATCGAGCGGCATATTTCCTTGTTTTGGTGATGTGTAGTGCTGCTGCACTCAGCGTTTGTGCGCAAAATTCTTCGCAGAATGCTTCTCGTTTGCCATTCAAAGTTGGCTTGGAAGTATTGCAAGCGCAAGATTTCGCGCCATTTCGAGGCAAAAAAGTGGGGCTGATTGTCAATCACTCAGCTGTTACCCGAAATGGCGACCATGCGGTTGATATTTTTCACAAACAAGGCTTGGTAACAAAGCTCTTTGCACCGGAGCATGGCATTCGCGGCACAAAAGATGAGTTGTTGAACAAAAATGAAACCGATTCCGCAACAGGTTTGCCGATTTATTCCTTGTATCAGGAAAAGAAAAAAGAGCCTTCGCAAGAGGAATTGCAAGGCGTAGATGCCTTAGTATTTGATATTCAGGAAATAGGAGTACGATATTATACCTACGCAACGACGATGGCGTATTGCATGAAAGCTGCCGCACAAGCAGGAATACCGTTTTTCGTGCTTGACCGCCCAAATATGGCGGCTCCCCTCGGTGTGTACGGTCCGATTCTGGAAAAAGAGTTCCAAGGCGGATTTGCGAGCTATTACCCGATTCCGATTGCGCACGGAATGACGATGGGCGAACTTGCTCAATTCTACAACACCGAGTTTGGTATCAATGCGAAACTCACCGTGATTCCGATGCAAGGCTATCAACCCGATAAATTTTACGACGAGCAAGAACCAGCCTTCCCTTGGCGCAATCCCAGCCCGAACATTCGCTCAATGGATGCCGTGATTGGCTATCATGTGCTGGGTTCGCTGGAAGATATTACGTGGAGCGTCGGACGCGGTACGGATTCGCCCTTCACGACGTATGGAGTGAGTATTCCAGGAATAAGTTTTATGAACGGTTTGCAATGGGGACAACGCATTGATGCAAAAAAGCTGCCCGGACTAGAGTTTACCGCAATGGTGTTTAATCCCAGCAGTTCAAAATTAGCGGGGAAGCAATGTTACGGTTTTGCTCTTAAAGTTGTCAATCGCCGAGCAATCAAACCCTTTCTCACGACATTGACCGTTGCGCGAGAACTGCACATGGTGTTACCTGATACTTCGCGCAGCAAAGAACTGGACAGAGCAGGGCGCAGCCTTGGTTCGCGTAAGGTTATTGCGATGATAAAAGCGGGAAAAACGCCTGAAGATATTGAGAAATCCTTGCAGACAGAGGTAAAAGAGTTTGAGAAAAAGCGTCTAAAATACTTGATATATACGAAAGAATTTTTGCAAAAACAGGCAGATGAAGCGAAGAAACGAGGCGCAGTAGAGAATTCAAGTGATAAAAATAACCTCCAAAATGCAGTCAATAATGGTGCAAATCAAGACCTAGATTTTGAAAGCACACGAAAGGTGATTTTGCGCTCAATCCATGATTCTGCCTTTCCTTCAGCGTGTCTAGGCGTGATTTGGAAAGGGAAAATCGTTACACAAGAGGCATTTGGGACAATGACATATTCATCAAACTCTCTCAAAACAACGACCGAATCTGTCTATGATATGGCTTCACTCACAAAGGTACTTGCCACAACGACGTGTTTTATGAAGTTGTACGACGAAGGGAAAATCAAGCTGGAGGATAGTGTAACGAAGTACATTCCAGAGTTTGCTGCGAATGGAAAACAGAATGTGAGGATTGCTAACCTTTTGCTACACAATTCTGGTCTCGCTGCATTTCGTCCCTACGACCAGCAAGTACAAGGCGCGGACGCAGCAATGCAAGCCCTGTACAATGAAAAGCTCGTGTACAAAACAGGCGATTCGATGATTTACAGCGATTTAGGTTTTATCACGCTGGGCGAGATTGTTCGGCGGATTACGGGAAAAACGTTGGATGCGTATTTTGCAGAAAATGTTGCACGTCCGCTTGGACTTGCTTCGATGGGCTTCAATCCCAAAGGCGAGATACTTTCGCGCTGCGTCCCTACTGAAGACGATAAACTCTGGAAGCAAGCATTTACGCGCCCTTTGGTGCATGACCCCCGTTCTGCCTTGCTTGGCGGTGTAGCTGGTCATGCGGGATTATTCGGCAGTGTGGGCGATGTTAGCCAACTTTTAAAAGCAATCTATTTCCCTGATAATTTCCCTGAAAGCGGCAAAGCACCGTTCATTCGCCCCGAAACGGTAAAACTTTTTACCACGAAACAAGGAAAACTTAGTACACGAGCAATCGGTTGGGACACAAAAGGTGAAGGAAAAAGTTCGTGTGGAGAAGGCTTTGCTGCTGTTTCTTTTGGGCATACTGGATACACGGGAACAAGCGTGTGGTGCGACCCTACGAAAGAACTCTGCGTTGTTTTTCTTACCAATCGTGTGCATCCTACTTCGGAAAACATCAAGATTCGTGCGGTGCGTCCGGCGGTGCATGATGCTGTGTTGCGGGATATTGCAAATGCAGTAAAATAATTGACTTACAACCTCATCTTGAATTTATGAAAACAGAGCGTTTAGCTTCATTGGATGCCTTTCGCGGATTTACGGTCGCGGGAATGATTCTGGTAAATAATCCAGGTTCATGGACGCAAGCCTACCCGCAACTTCTTCACGCACATTGGAACGGTTGGACTCCTACCGATTGGATTTTCCCGTTTTTTATCTACATCGGCGGTGTTTCCATGACGTACTCAATGGCTCACCGTGTGGCGCGTGGCGATAGCAAAACAGATTTGTTCATGCAGGTAGTGAAACGGGCTGCAATTATTTTTCTGTTAGGATTCCTACTGAATTTGATTCCTAAGTTCAATTTTGCGACGGTTAGGATTCCTGGCGTTCTTCAGCGCATTGCTATTTGCTACGCGCTTTCGGCACTGATTATGCTCAATTTCTCCGCGCGAGCGCAAGCAGTCTGGACGGTGGGTTTGCTCATTTTCTATAATGCCATTATGTACCTCGTTCCCGTGCCGAATCTTGGTGCAGGCTTCATGGAACCCGCAAAAAACCTTGCTGCATACGTGGATTCGATATTTCTGACAGGACATATGTGGGTGCAATCCAAAACATGGGACCCCGAAGGTATTTTAAGCACCATTCCCGCTATTGCTACTGCGCTCTTTGGCTCGCTCACGGGATATTTGCTCAAGACTGAAAAATCACGCGAAGAAAAAGCAGCGTGGATGCTCTTTGCAGGCTTTGCGTGTTTGCTCGTCGGCGGAGCGTGGGATTGGGGAATGCCAATCAACAAAAGCCTCTGGACAAGCTCGTATTCGGTGTTCATGGCAGGGTGGGGCTTGCTTTTTCTCGGTGCGTTTTACTGGATGATGGACGTACAAGGCTGGCAACGCTGGGCGAAATTTTTCACCATTTATGGCATGAACGCGCTTGCAACCTACGTTTTGTCTATTTTGCTGATGAAATTGCTGCTTTTCTGGACAGTTACACAGCCAGACGGAAAAGAATTGGCAATGAAAAGCGTGATTTACAATGTGGCATTTTACCCGTTTTTTGCAAGCACGTATAATTCTTCGCTTGCCTTTGCCATCGCTTACAACCTGCTTATTTTCGGGGTTGCTTGGGTATTGTACAAGAGAAAAATCTTTATTAAAATCTGAAGATACATCAAAATTCCAACATCATTTTTTACAACAAAATATTCAGGGAGATAGTATTATGAAGTCCACTTTACGTTGTTTTGCTTTGTTTTGCGCAGGTGTCCTGCTCCAAAACATCAATGTTTTTGCACAAAAGCATCATGCTCAGGTTGCTGATAAAGCACACGCACTGCACGTAGCGGCGCATAGCAAGGCGCACACGAAGGTTTCGCCGTGTGTGCAAGAGGGCGCAGCAGGAGATTTTGCGCAAAATATCATTTCTGACAAAGTACCATGCCCTGGAAATAGCATGGGAGTTGATGCCGAGCCGCATATTGACCCAAAAGTGTTGATGAGCAAAATTGCCTATCCAAGCACCATTAAAACAAAGAAAAAAGAAGCATGGGTTTCTATGATGGTGCTGATTGACGATAAGGGCAAGTACGACAAACACACGCTTGAGTGCATCAAAGCCTTCGACCCCAAGAAAAACAAATGGGATATGGAATTATCGGTTGATGAAATCGAAGCCTTAGAGCAATCCGCGATTGCTGCGTTGCAAAATGTAACCTTCGTTCCGGCGCAAAAGCAAGGTAAATCCTTGTCGTGCTGGACGCTTATTCCAATTCATTACGAACATTAACACCATCGACAAATGCGACCTTCTCCTACAATTTTCACCATTGTTGGGCTATTTTTCTCAGCATATTCTTTGTTTGCGCAAATTCTTCCAAAAAGCGGAGAAGTAACGCTAAAAACAAGCACGGGAACACTTTCGGGGACGTTAGCACTTCCGCCGCTCAGTTCTGATGCAGTGCCGCTTATTGTGATGATTTCCGGCTCTGGTCCGACCGACAGAGACGGGAATTCACTTGCGCTGCAAGGCAAAAATAATTCTCTCAAAATGCTTGCTGAAGAGTGCGCAAAAAGCGGTATTGCTTCGCTACGCTACGACAAACGTGGCGTGGGAGCAAGCAAGAATGCGATGGCGAAGGAAGACGACCTCCGCTTTGAAGATTACGTGCGCGATGCAAAGGAATGGGTTCGCCAATACCGCATGGATAAACGCTTTGGGAAAATCATTGTTCTGGGGCATTCGGAAGGTTCGCTTATTGGAATGCTTGCTGCGCGGGAAGAGTTTGCAAATGGCTTCATTTCTCTTGCGGGAACAGGTTTTCCTGCCGATGAAGTTATCAAAAAACAACTTTCTGCGCAGCCGATTCCTGATGGATTCAAAAATGAGATTTTTGCAAAGCTCGACAGTATCAAGCGCGGTCTCACTGTCCGTGATGTCCAGCCGATGCTGATGAGCCTTTTCCGACCAAGCGTTCAGCCGTATATGCACTCGTGGATGCGCTACAATCCTCAGACCGAGATGGCAGGATTGCTTGTTCCAAGCCTGATTGTGCAAGGCACGACCGATATTCAAGTCGGTAGGGAAGATGCAGAAGCCTTAGTAAAGGCTCAGAAAACCTCGCGTTTGGCAATGATTGAGAATATGAATCACGTTCTGAAAATTGACAAGAAGAAAGACATGATGGCGCAAATGCAAGGCAGTTACCAAGACTCCGCATTGCCGCTCGCGCCAGAGTTTGTGAAGGTTGTTGTTGAATTTGTGAAAGGTTTTCAGCGATGAATGCTCAAGCCGCAATCCGAGCCAGATGTACCACGCCGCACCTTCGTTGGGGCGTGTTGTGTGCTTGTTTTTTCATCGTGTCTTTCGCGCCGCATCGAAACGATACTGCTGCAAAGCCGCTTCCACGCTACACTGTGCTTCAAACACGTGAACAAATCTCGCTTGACGGGCAATTAACGGAAAATGCGTGGCTGAAAGCCGCTTCCACAGGCGCGTTTCGCTTGGCAAATGATAGTGCGGATGCAAAAAATCATACAACGGCAAAGTTGCTTTGGGACAGCACGTATCTGTACGTAGCGTTTGAATGTGCAGACAAAAACATCATTGGACGCATGACAAAACGCGATGCTAACTTGTGGGAAGAAGAAGTTGTCGAAGTGTTTTTGTGTCCCGACGACCCCGTGCTGCATGGTTACACAGAAATTGAACTCAGCCCTGCAAACACGCTTCTCGACTTGTTTGTGCGCTACACCCGCGAGGTCAATGGCTTTCCCGCGCCCGTTTCCTTGCCGCACCACACCGTAAACCTTGATATTCGTTCCGCAGTTTCGGTTCGAGGAACATTGAATAACGAATCCGATACCGACACCAGTTGGACGGCAGAAATGGCGATTCCGTTGCGAGATATTGTGCGGGCTGGACGTGTTGCGCCCGAAGATGGCGAAGTTTGGCGAATGAATCTATACCGCATGGAGCGTTTTCCTGAGCGCGAATTTATAGCGTGGTCACCAACGGGAATGAGTAAATTCCACGTTCCCAAGCGATTTGGAGAGCTTGTTTTTTCAAAAAAAAATGTTGGAGAGTAACGTCCTCAGCCTATATTGCGTTTTCTGAATGTGTTTGATTTTTCGTGCTTGATTTTCATAAAATTTGTTGTCTATTTTTGGATAACCACCACTTTCACTATCCTTGTTTCATTATGTTTAATTCGATGAAAATTTCGACGCGCCTTGCCTTTGGCTTTGGTACCGTCCTTGTTTTGTTTGCGTTTTGTATTGTTTTGGGTGTTAATGCCGTAACGAATGTTGCTAACGACGTAACGAATGTTGTTGATGATAAAATGCCTAAAATCAACGCTTCAGTGGGAATAATGCTGCTGGCGCAGTCCAATGCAGAATCGGTGCTTCTTGTTGGTATTTTAGACGCGACGAATCCCGTCGAAAAACAGCAAATTGACAATGAAATTGCTAATGTAGAACATCGGCGCATTCAAATTGGCGAGCATATCAAGCTCTTAAAAGAAAAGGTAACGACTGAGGGCGGCAAGTTGCGATTGAAAAAGCTCATAGAAGCACGTGAAGCGTACTTAAAAAACTTAAATGCCCTTCTCGAAGCAGCTAGAACCACAGCAACTTTTGATACTCAACTAAAGGCAAAATATACACAGGAGTTTTCTCCTTCGCGTATGGAATATCTTCGTGCGTGTCAAGATCTTGCGGATTGGCAACAACAACTTGCCGAAAAGACCGGTGATGCAGCGCAAGCAAACGCTGGGCAAACACGCAGTTTTCTTATTATGGTTGGGATTATCGGTATTGTCATCGCCGTAGGTGCAGCCGTAATGCTTACACGCAGCATTTCTAAACCACTTGAGGAAAGTGTTGCAACGGTTGGGAAAATTGCTCAGGGAGATATTAACACGCCGATTGATGCTACGCGGAAAGACGAACTTGGCGAATTATTGCGCTCAATGGCTTCGATGCAGCAAACGATTAAACGCTTAGTTGCTGACCTCAAGAACCTGAGCAATTCCGCCCGCGCAGGGAATCTCAGTGTTCGCGCCGATGCCTCGCAGTATCAGGGAGACTTTCGCACAGTCGTTGGTGGGGTGAATGAGGTGTTGGAAGCAGTCGTGAAGCCACTTCAAGAGGCAAGTATCGTTCTAACAGATGTCGCTGATGGCAATTTGACCGTGAGTATGGATGGAAATTATGCAGGTGAATTTGCCCGCATGAGTAATACCTTGAACGATACGGTGCGAACCATGAACGAAGTGATTCAGCAAGTAGCGGCGGCGGCGGCGGATGTGAGCGAAAGTTCGAGTTATTTAGCCGATACGAGCCACGCACTTTCATCAGGTGCCACGCAGCAAGCCGCATCATTACAGGAAATTAGCGCGTCGTTGCAGGAAATTAGTTCGCAGGCGCGGCAAAGTTCCATGCAAGCGACCGAAGCTGAAAAACTTACGAAAAATACCGCACAAGCCGCATACGACGGTGTTGAACAGATGAATAATCTCGTGGGTTCAATTCACGAGTTAAGCCGCTCCAGCCGCGAAATTAGCAAGGTGATTAAAGTGATTGACGAAATTGCGTTCCAAACAAATCTTCTCGCCCTGAATGCCGCAGTGGAAGCCGCTCGCGCAGGACGACACGGCAAAGGCTTTGCCGTTGTGGCAGAGGAAGTGCGTAATCTTGCGAACAGAAGCGCGAAAGCCGCCCGCGAAACCGCAACCATGATTGATGCAGCACTCAACCAAATTGTCATTAGTGAAAAGCTAACGGGCGAGACTGCAAGCGCGTTACAGAGCATTCAAGACCGCTCTGCCAATGTGCAAACGGTGATGAACGAAATCGTGATTGCTGCAAAAGAGCAATCAAGCGGGATAGCGCAAATCAGCAAAGGTGTGGAACAGATTTCACAGGTTGTCCAAAACACTAGCGCAAGCGCGGAAGAATCGGCTTCTGCGTCCGAAGAATTGTCCAGCCATGCACAAATGCTCCGCGAACTTGTCCAACGCTTCCGCACGAGCAATAACGCTAGAATTGACCTAAGTCTTGAGCGTCGGCGTTTGGGATAAACAATGCGAATTAAAAGATAGTTTTGACACTGATTAAAATGATTTGACTGATAAATGCTGATAACAGATTGAAGAATAATAATCTGAAAAGATTCTTTTTATATCACTCCACATCATTTATCTGTGAAAATCATTTTTACCAGTTAAATCAGTGTCAGAGAAATCAATAATTTAACCTAACTTTTAATTGGCATAAACACTCATTCTCTCTGAAACAGCATTCATGCGCTTCGCAAACCCTAAAAATGATGTAGCGTTCAAAAAAATCTTTGGTGACAGAAATAAACCAGAGATTCTGATGAGCTTTTTAAATGCGGTTATGGGCTTGCAGGGCGAGAACGCAATAACAAGCGTGGAAATTATGAATCCTCTGCAAGCCCCATACATAGAGGGTTTGAAGATGACCACGTTGGATGTGCGAGCAAAAGATGCTTCGGGAAAATCCTTTATTGTGGAAATGCAAGCAAACGCTGAAGATGCCTTCGATAAGCGGTCACTGTTTTACACTTCGCAAGCGTATGTGAATCAATTGGAGCGAGGGCAGGTGTATTCTGCCTTGCAGCCGGTGTATTTTATTGGAATGCTGGATTTTAATTTGTTCGAGGGCGCGGCGTATTTGACGCGACACCTGCTCTTGGAATCGCGGACGTTCAAGCATCACATCAAAGATTTTGAGCTGTATTTTATTGAGCTAAAGAAATTCCACAAGAGCCTTGATGAATTAGAAAATGTGCTGGACAAATGGATATATTTTGTGCAACACGCAGAAGAATTGGACGAGCCGCCGCAAGCCTTGCAAAGCGAATCAGCAATAGCATCTGCCTTCGAGAACGCGGCGCAATACAAGTGGACGCGCTTAGAGATGGAAGCATACCAGTATTGGGAATTTGAGCGGATGAAGGTGTTGGAGATTGAGGAAGAGTACGCAGAATTACAAGCGAAGTATGCTACATTGAAAGCAGAAATGAAAGATGAGATACATCTTCAAAAAGTAGAACTTCAACGTGTGTCTGCCGCCGCCGCTCGCGCCCTTGCCGAAGCGGGACTTTCTCCAGAGGCTATCGCAACAACACTGAATATCCCCGTAGATCAAGTAATCACAATGCTTTCGAGCTAATAATTTTACAAAAAACGAAAACAAATAACTCACAATATTTCACCTTTAGTTTGTTTGTTCAGTATGCAATTACAACCCGATTCCTCGGATTTGCGCCGCAAAGAGCGCGTTCCTACGAAAGTGTTTGCGAATTCTGCCGATGCCTCGAAAGCTGTTGCTGCCGAGATTGCTGGTGTGATTCGTGAACGTGCAAAACAAGGTAAAAACGCTGTCCTCGGCTTGGCAACTGGCTCTTCGCCGATTCGCGTCTATGAAGAGCTTGTGCGCCTTCACAAAGAAGAAGGTCTCAGTTTTCGCAACGTCATCACCTTCAACCTTGATGAATACTACCCGATGGACCCGTCGGAGTTGCAAAGCTACGTGCGATTTATGAACGAGCATCTCTTCGACCACGTTGATATTAAGCGCGAAAACGTCCACATCCCTGATGGACGCTTGACAATGGACCAAGCACCAGCCTTTTGTGAGCATTATGAGAAAGAAATTCAGAACGTGGGCGGAATTGACGTTCAAATTTTGGGTATCGGGCGCACGGGGCATATTGGTTTCAATGAACCTGGCTCTGGTGCTGACTCGAAGACCCGTATGATTACGCTCGACCGCATGACGCGCCTTGATGCTGCCAGCGATTTCTTTGGCGATGGAAATGTACCGCGCCGCGCAATTACGATGGGTGTGGGAACAATTATGGCTGCACGCCGCATCGTTCTTATGGCGTGGGGCGAGGGCAAAGCGAAAATTATCCAAAAAACAGTCGAAGGTGAGCCGACGGATTCCGTTCCCGCAACCTTTCTCCAACGCCATTTCAACGCGCTTTTTGTGCTGGATGAAGCTGCTGGCGCGGAACTCACGCGCATCAAAACGCCATGGCTGATTGGCGAATGTGAATGGACGACCCAGCGTATTCGTTCTGCGGTGGTCTGGCTCTGCCAACAAGTAAACAAGCCAATTCTGAAGCTCTCCGATGCGGACTACAACGAACACGGCATGGGCGATTTGCTGACCTTGCGCGGCGGACGTTGCTACGACATCAACATTGACGTTTTCAACCAGCTTCAACGCACCATCACGGGCTGGCCCGGCGGCAAACCCAACGCTGACGACAGCAACCGTCCTGAGCGCAAAGGACCATTCCCGAAGCGCGTTGTGCTGTTCAGCCCGCACCCCGACGACGATGTAATTTCGATGGGCGGTACGTTTATTCGCCTTGCCGACCAAGGGCATGAAGTCCACGTTGCATACCAAACATCAGGAAACATCGCAGTTTTCGACGATGATGCCATTCGCTTTGCGGACTTTGTTACGGATATGAACAAACATTTGGGTATTGATTCCAAAGAATCGGAAAAATTCTACACAAAGGTTTCGGAGTTCTTGCGCAACAAAAAAGCGGGCGAGATAGATTCTCCCGAAGTGCAGGCAATTAAAGGTTTGATTCGTCAGGGGGAAGCCAAGGCAGGATGCCGCGCCTCAGGCGTTTCGGACGAAAATGCACACTTCCTCAATATGCCTTTCTACCAAACAGGAACCGTGAAAAAGAAGCCGCTCGGCGAGGACGATATTCAAATTATCATTGATTTCTTGAACGAAATCAAGCCGCATCAAATCTACGCGGCTGGCGATCTTTCCGACCCGCACGGAACGCACCGCGTCTGCTTGGCGGCAATTATGGAGGCGGTGAAGCGCATCAACGAAAGCGGCGCGGCATGGATTAAGGATTGCTGGGTGTGGCTCTATCGTGGCGCGTGGCAGGAGTGGGGCGTGGACCAAATCGAAATGGCAGTTCCCATCAGCCCTGGCGAGCTTATGCGCAAACGCAAAGCGATTTTCAAGCATCAATCGCAAAAAGATTCTGCTGTGTTTCCGGGCAGCGACCCGCGCGAGTTCTGGCAACGCGCCGAAGACCGCAACAAAGGGACGGCAGATATGTACAACAAGCTGGGATTGGCGGAATATGAGGCGATTGAAGGCTTTGTGCGCTGGCACTTTTAAAGGATGAAATTTGAGGGATGAAATCTGAAGTTTGAAAATTACAAAGTCCGTAACGGTCAAGCGTTGCGGGCTTTTTTTATGGAAAAATTGTAGTGGCTGGTCAGGTCATGCTCTCGTCGGGCGGCTGTTATCACAAGAGCAGTAGCCGTCCGGCGAGTGCTGTTCCATGCACAAGATATTTTGTAAATTATTGGAGTATGTCCTAAAAATACTGAGTATTCATTTTTATACCCAAAACGCTATGAAGACTTCTCTGAAATCACTTGTTCCGTCCTACACCATCGGGCAATTTATCAATCAGCCTGAAAACAAGACCCAGTGCGAGATTACGGACTTTGAGACTATGCAAGAACCCGACATTGAAGATATTCACAAACATCTTTTTTATGAAGTGTTGTGGACGGATAGCGGTACGAGCAAACATACGATTGATTACCGCGAATATGTTCTTACGCCACGCACCTTGTTTTTTATCTCGCCCGGACAGATTCATTACTTCGAGAAATGGCATAAACTGAAGGGTGGAAGCCTCCTTTTTACCGAAGATTTTTTTCTCTTGAAACAGCAACAAAAAGACAAACTTTTCGAGGTGAGTTTCTTGGATAATTTTTATGCAAATCCCTGTTTGAAACTCTCCAAGCGTGATTTTACCGATGTTCGTCATACGATTGACCTGCTCCAAAGCGAAAAATCACGCACCGATTCGTCCGATGTGATTGTGCAATCATTACTTCATATTCTCATTGCGCAGGTGCAACGCTGTGTTGATGCGGGTTCGGAGCGGAGTATTTCCAAAAAATATACGGTGCTGTACAAACAATTCAAACGCCTATTGGATGAGCATTTTAGCGCGTCGTGGACGGCAAGTGATTATGCGGACGCGCTCACCATCACACCTCACCACTTGAATTTGGTAGTGAAGCATATTTCGGGCAAAACAGCAACGGAGGCAATTCGCGCTCGGAGTCTGCTCGAAGCAAAGCGATACCTGACGTTTAGTGATATGAGTATCACGGAAATCGCTTCCGTGCTGGGTTTCTTCGATTCTTCCTACTTTTCCAAACTCTTCCGCGCTGAGGTTGGGCAATCAGCATTGGAGTTTAAAAAACAAATGTCCGAAAAATACCGAAAATGATAGATTCCATTCTACCATGCAGGGGTGCTTTTGCTGTAATTTTGTACTGTACATTTGGTGCAAACCTTATACACACCATAATCTACACACCATTATTTACACACCATTTTTTTCACTTTATCAAAGTACAGTTATGGCAAAGCAAGAGTATTCCTGGGTTTTTGAGCATGGACATTGCAAAATCGGCTTTAGTGTAAGCCATTTTGGAATTTCAGAAACCGAAGGTCAATTTCGGAAATTTGAAGGCAAAATTTCTGGCGGAGACGACGATTTTGCAGGCTCGGCAATCGAAATTGTTATTGACCCGAAAAGCGTTGATACGGACGTAGAACAGCGCGATGAGCATCTCAAATCGGCGGATTTCTTTGATGTTGATGTGTATCCGCATATCATTTTCCGCAGCACGAGTTATCGTCGCGTCCAGGGGCGTACATTCGCGCTAGAGGGCGAATTGACGATGCACGGCGTTACCAAGCCCGTGTCATTGAAGGTGCAGTACGGCGGAATTGTTCCTAAAGACCCATTTGGCAATACGAAAGCTGGATTCAAAGTTACGGGCGTTCTCAATCGTAAAGATTGGAATATGACGTGGAATAATGTGCTGGATGTAGGCGGACTTGCCGTTGGCAATGAAGTCAGCATTGTTGGTAATATTGAGCTTTTGAAAGTGCAAATGGAAGTACAGAATCCTGAGCTGCAAGCCGCATAGATTCACAATCATCATTCCAAAAAAAAATCCAAAGGAAGAAATCAAATGAAAAAAATATGGCTCATTACCGGCATTTCAAGCGGTCTAGGCAAGGCATTAGCTGAAGCTGTGATGCAAAGCGGCGACATCGTTATCGGCACATTCCGCAATGCCGCACAGACGGTGGCGTTCAATGCTGAACACGCACAAAATAACCATTACGCTTTGACAATGGACATCACCAAAAGTGAGGAAATACGCAGTGCGTGGCTTGCGGTGATGGAAAAATATGGTCGAATAGATGTGCTGGTCAATAATGCAGGTGTCGGCTTTGTTGGGGCGGTCGAAGAAGCAAGCATTGATGAGGTGCGGCAGGTATTTGAAGCGAATGTTTTCGGTACGCTGTTGCTCACACAAACGTCTTTGCCGATGTTTCGGGCGCAAAAAAGTGGTCATATTGTGCAGATTTCTTCCCATGGCGGAATTAAGGCGTTTCCGGGCTTTGGGGTGTATAACGCAAGCAAATTTGCCCTTGAAGGTTTTAGCGAGGCTCTTGCAGCAGAAATTGCGCCACTTGGCGTGAAGGTCAGCATCATTGAGCCAGGACCGTTTCGCACAAATTTTGCTGGAGCATCTCTTCTGGAAGCCGCACAAACGCTGGATGATTACACCGCAACAGCAGGAGCATTCCGCAAGCGCATGAAAGAAGTTGTGAACGGAAATCAAGAAGGCGACCCGCAAAAAGCCGCCGTCGCGATTGTGGAAATGGTACAAACTCCAGCAACGACGGGCATTGCGCCGCTACGCCTGCCGCTTGGTAAAACAGCATTGGTCACAATTTCCGCGAAAATAGAAAGTGTGAAAAACGACCTCGAAGCCGCACGAACAGTGGCGGAGAGCGTTGTTTATCAAAACTAACTTTAGCGAAATTTAATAAGCAAAACACAAAGCCCGTAACAATCAAATGTTGCGGGCTTTTTTTGCGTTCTCGTTTGGTTTGCAAACAAACCGTTGGTAGTTTAGTGCAACAAAATATGAACATCCAGCGTATCAATTTTTCGTACTCATTCATCACATTTATTCAGGAGCAATACCGCATGAATACTCGTTTACGGACATTTTTTGGAATGTTTGTTGTTATCGTTGCCTCATACAACACGGCATCTGCACAAAATTCACCATCAATAGCATCATCTACGGCAGAAACGCTGATTTTGCGCCAACCAACCGTGCATGGCACTCGCATTGCTTTTGCCTACGGTGGGGATATTTGGTCTGTTTCAGCGCAAGGTGGGGAAGCGAAGCGATTGACCAGCCACATCGGGCTTGAGTCTTCGCCGATGTTCTCGCCCGATGGGAAAATGATTGCGTTTGTGGGCGAATACGACGGCAATACCGATGTGTTTGTTATGCCTTCGGATGGCGGAAATCCTACGCGCCTGACATTTCATCCGGGCGCAGACGCGCTTGCAGCTTGGTCTCCCGACAGTAAAAGCGTTCTTATCCGCACCAATAGCCATTCCAATTCACCTCGCTACGGCAAACTCTTCAAAGTTTCGCTGAATGGCTCCATGCCTGAAGCCTTGCCGCTTCCAATGGCGGAGCGCGGTGCGTACTCGCCTGACGGGACGAAACTTGTCTATAACGCCATTGGTGATGCCTTTAACACGTGGAAACGCTACGGTGGCGGGCAGAAAGCACCCTTGCGCATCATTGACCTCAAAACACTTGATTACGAGACCATTCCAAGCGCGAATGCCAACGGTGGCGTGAATAATTCCAACGACACGCGCTCAATCTGGCTTGGCGACGTGGTGTATTTCCTTTCCGACCGCACACGCATTATGAACATTTTTGCCTACAACACCAAGACCAAAGCCATTGAGCAGATAACAAAGCACACCGATTACGACGTGAAATTTATGCACGGCAACGGCACGAGCATTGCCTACGAGCAGGGCGGACGTATTCATCTTCTGGATGTGCAAAGCAAAGCCGCAAAGCCGCTTTCTATCAATGTTCAAGCCGATTTGAATGCCGTGCGGGCGCATTACATCAAGGCGGCAAAGTTTATCAACAATTTCGACGTGTCCTCAGGCGGCGCGAGAGCAGTCTTTGAGGCACGAGGTGAGATTTTAACCGTTCCCGTGAAAAAAGGCGATATTCGCAATTTGACCAATACCACTGGCGCGGCAGAGCGCAGTCCTGCTTGGTCGCCCGACGGAAAATCTATCGCATTTTTCTCGGATGCAAGTGGTGAATACGCGCTGCACATTCAGGAACAAAGCGGCAAAGAGAAGCCTCGCGTGATTACCTTGACAACAAGCGGCTCTCCGGCATCATTCTTTTTTGCACCACGTTGGTCGCCGGATAGTAAAAAAATCACCTTTGCCGATGTGCGGCTTCAAATCTGGCTTCTGGATGTTGCAAGCGGGAAACTTACGCTCGCCGACAAAGATGACTACAACGAACTGAACACAAGCGGCGGCGGCACAGAAACGCCGCGTTGGTCGCCGGACAGCAAATGGATGATATATTCCAAACGCCTTGCGGGGCAGATGAACGCTGTGTTTGTGTATGATGTTTCGACAGGAAAAACGACGCAAATCACCGACGGCATGAGCGATGCAAGCGACGCGGTATTCAGCCGCGACGGGAAATATGCCTTTTTTGCTGCAAGTACAAACGTCGGCACAAACGTCGGATGGCTTGATATGGCGCGGTTGGAGCGACCTGTTACGCAGAGCATGTACGCCATTTGTCTCAGCAAAGATACGCCTTCGCCACTGGCTCCCGAAAGCGACGAAGAAACCGTGAAGACCGCTTCGGACGAGGCTTCCAGCGACAAAAAAGACGAAAAGAAGGATGATAAAAAAGACGATAAATCCGCTAAAAAAGAAAGCAAACCTGAAACGAAGATAGATTTTGCGGGCATTTCGCAGCGTATCGTGGCATTGCCTGTTCCCGACCGCGCATATGCAAACCTCCAAACAGCAGACGGGAAGCTCTTTTTCGGCGAATTTATTCCCAATAAAACTGGTTATACGCTGAATGTGTTCGATATGAAAGACCGCAAAAGCACGGTTTTTGCTGAAGGTGTTTCGGCGCACGTTGTCAGTGCTGATGGCGCGAAAATGCTGTACCAAACAGGCACTGGGGCTGCGGCATCGTACTTTGTTGTGGATGCAAAAACGAAACCAAATGGCACGGATGGCAAACTTGCGGTGGAGAATGTGGAAGTGTATTCTGACCCCACAGAAGAGTGGGCGCAGATGTACCAAGAGGTTTGGCGTATTCAGCGCGATATGTTCTACGACCCGTCTATGCACGGTACGGACTGGAAAGCCATGGGCGAAAAATACCGCTCTTGGGTGAAGCACGTGGCTCATAGAGCCGATTTGAACTACGTTTTTGCCGAGCTTATGGGTGAACTTGTTGTTGGTCATGCCTACGTGAATGGCGGCGATTGGGCGCAAGCAGAATCCGTTCCTGTGGGCTTGCTCGGTGCTGATTACGAGATTTCATCAGGCTTCTACCGCATCAAAACTATTTTCAACGGCGAAAATTGGAATCCCGCGCTTCGCGCTCCGCTCACGCAACCGGGAGTGAATGTGAATGTCGGTGATTACGTGCTTGCCGTGAATGGTCGTCCTCTGACATCAGCACAAAACCTCTATTCTCTCTTTGAAAAAACTGCCGATAAACAAACCACGCTGACGGTCAATTCCCGTCCGAGCATGGACGGCGCACGCACGGTAACGGTTGTTCCGACGAGCAGTGAAGCGGGTCTCAGGAATCGTGCATGGATTGAAAACAATCGCCGTTTTGTGGATTCGGTTTCCAAAGGCAAACTCGCGTATGTCTATATGCCAAACACGGGATTTGACGGCTATCAGTCGTTCAATCGCTATTATTTCTCGCAGCTCGACCGCGATGGCGTTGTGCTTGATGAACGCTTCAACGGCGGGGGTTTTGTGGCGGATTATGTGATTGATATGCTGAGTCGTCCTATACTTGCTGGCTGGGAAAGCCGTTATGGAAAACAGTTCCTTTCGCCGAGAGCATCTATTTACGGCGCGAAAGTGATGATCGTGAACGAATATGCGGGTTCGGGCGGTGATGCAATGCCGCAGTATTTCCGTCGTCGCGGCTTGGGTAAACTCGTTGGAAAGCGCACGTGGGGAGGTTTGGTGGGTATTTCGGGCTATCCGCCGCTTATGGATGGCGGTTCGGTTACCTCGCCCAGCTTTGGTACGATTTCCCCCGAAGGCGTGTGGGAAGTGGAGAATGTCGGCGTTACACCAGATTTCGACGTGGAAGTAGATCCAAAACTAAGCGCACAAGGACGCGATACGCAGCTTGAAAAAGCTATCGAAGTGGCACTCAAGGAATTGCAGGCAAATCCTGTGAAACGCCCTGTTCGTCCCGCTCCGCCGGTAGAACGTTCACGGCAATAAAGTAATCATTTACTCAAAAAAGCCTGTAATGGTGCGCATTACAGGCTTTTTTATTGATTTTACCTTCATATTTCTATATTTCGTCGGGATTCACTCCCAAGGCTCTGAGGCGTTCAGCAAGGCGGTTTGCGCGAGCTTGTTCTTGTTCAGCACGAGCTTGTTCTTGTTCAGCACGAGCTTGTTCTTGTTCAGCACGTTCCTTCTCTCGCTCTGCGCGTGCTTGCTCTTGCTTCGCAAATTTGAATTGCTCGCGGGCAAGTTCAAATCCTGTTGGAAGGAGTTCACCAGTTGCGGGATTATGCCAGCGCAGCCAGAACTCCCAATGATTGTGATACTCACCTTCCCAAAGAACAAGCTCCAAGCCTAATTCTTCGCTGAAAAAGACCATATCATACGTATTGGTCGTTACGGATGGGATATATTCATAGTGGAGATGCGGGTTGTCGAGCGTTTTCACGAGACGAAATGCCTCAAATGTGTCTTTCACCACATCATGTAAAATATACTCTGGAACCCGCATTACATCTTGATAGATTTGCTTCTTGATTCCTCTATCAGCGTGTTTGGTGCTTTCAGAGAGGAGTTCAATGACGAGGTTTGGTGCGCGTTCTTCCTGCCACATCACCCACGATTTGCGCAAGCGGCGTTCCTTCGCGCCTAAGACCACAAAAAAATCTGGTGCGCGGAAATTTTGCTTTCGCGCCTGTTCCAGACTAAAATAAATGCCCATATTGCCATGCACGGCAACATCGGTTCTGCCTTGCTCGCCGTAATAATTGCTGAGTGTTTCGATGAGCAATGCCATTTGTAAGGCGTGTTTTTCGGATTCCATTGGTTCTCCGTCGTCGTAGGGAAGTTCCTCCTCAGTGGGCGGCATTTCTACGCCTTCGGGCCAGTAGTCATCGCTTACCTGCCGTTGTTCTACGGTAAATTCTTCCATAATGCTGCACCGTTCAAGGGTATGAAAAATACAAACGCAGTTGTTGAAAATCCATTCGAGAAAAACGGCACAACATGGTTTGTGACAAGGGGTATTTTGGTAAAATATACTTTTTTTTGGCTTTTTCAAATCGGCGTTTTTGCCAGTAATGCGAGCGAGATAAGCAATGTGTCGGTTTGAAGAGATGCTCAGGCAACTTTCGCCGCAAAATCAATCACGCGCTGGGCGTTGCTTTGCCACGTGTAGTTTTGAACCGCGTTTTCACGGGCGTTGCGGGAAAGAGTCGCCGCAAGGTCGTTTGATTGTGCGAGGCGCACGGTTTCTTGCACTAGCGCGTCTGAGTTTTTCTGCGGTACTAGTATTCCGTTGTGGTTGTGTTGTAACACTTCGTTTAATTGTCCAATCCCGCTTGCAATTATGGGTTTTTGCATTGCCATATACTCAAACAATTTCGTGGGGCTGCCAAAATACTCGCTGCCATCGCTGTTGTGAACGACGGGAACGTACAGCACATCGCAGGCGGCAAGATGCTCTGGCACACGGGCGTGGGGAATGAAGCCTGTAAAAATGACATCATGTTCCAAATTTCCTACACGCATGATTTCTTCAACCTTCCCACGCATTTTTCCATCGCCAATGTAGAGAAATTTTGCATTCGGAATCGCATCCTTGATGCCACGCATGGCAGCAGCCAGCACATCCACGCCGTGATACACATCAAACGAGCCGCTAAAGCCGCAAACAAAAGCATTTTCCAAGCCTAAATGCTTACGAAGCGCATCACCACTCACCTTTGGCGAAAAGATTTCCGTATCTACGCCGTTCACATTGACCAAAATCTTTTCTGCTGGAACGCCCAAGTCCACAAGCTGCGTTTTCACGGCTTCGGAAATAACCGTAATGCCGTTCACCGCCGCAAACTCGCATTCCTCGCACCAACGCAGGATGCTTGGAAAGTAGTTTTTACCCCAATTTTTTTTCACCCACACTTCCGAAGCATCGCATTGCAACAGCACGGTTTTTCCCAATTTCTCACGTACAAGCGAACCAACAAGATTAAATGCGGTGTGGCGCATATACAAAAAATCTGGTTCTTCGCGCTCAAAGAGAGAGTCTAAGCGGCGTACAAAGTGATAGCTATACGGCAGGGTCGGCAATTCCGGCACATTCCAAAACCACGACGGATAGGGAATGGTGTGGAGCGTCGTTCCTGTGGGAGGATGCAGAGGACCGCTTGAAATCATGCTTGTACGGTGTCCGAGTTCATTCGCACCTTTCAAGAAGCCATTGATAAGCGAAAATGTGCCGCCTTCAATCAAGCCGCCATACATATCGGTTCGTGCAAAGGCAATGTTCATGCGGGGTTTGGGGGATAGTAGAACTTGAGCAAAATGCGCAAACAAAAGTTTCTGTGCTACCGTCTGCAGTGAATATATTACGACTTTGGTAGAGCAGACACTCTTGTCTGCTCCGCACGTATTAAGGTTTTATGCTGCTTTGCAAGGAGTTTCTTCCGCAAAAAAGGCAAGCGCGTAAACGCAAAGCAAACCACGAATAGCCCAATAGCAAGTTCCAACAACATACTCGGAACATCACGAAAAAGAAAGCGCGTAAGGCTGTACTGCCGCACCATTCCTTGCTCGTCAGCAATGATGCCGTTTTTGAAGGTGAGAAACATATACACCATCATCAGCGATTGAAAGCGTTGGAAGCGCACATCGCGGCAGCCCCAGATAATGCTTTGATACGGCTTTTGGCGAATCAACCCAAGAACACGACCAAGCGCAGCAATTCCTTTTTCCTCCAGTTTGATTTCATCAACATCGTTTTTGTCAATCGAAATGCCCGCTTGGGCGCATTCGTGCAGGATTGTGGGCGCATTGCCAGAAATAAGAAAAAGGATGTGCATGGTAAAAAAGAAAGGTGATTGGTCGGATTTTTTTGGACGCAGATTGCCATGATTTCCAGGATGAAGATGATTTCAAGATGGAATAATGCTCGTTTTCTCAGTTTTCATCGTTGAGAATCATGGAAATCATGGAAATCTGTGTCAGAAAAAATTATGGACAAAACTTTGTTGCAAGAATCTCCACCACCTGCCGCGCAGCCGTGCCGTCGCCAAAGGGATTGTGGATTTTCGCAATACGCGCAAATTCCGCTTCGTCCGACAAAAGCCGTGTGGCAGCAGCAACGATGCGCTCTGCATTCGCGCCCACAAGCAAGGACGTTCCTGCTTCGACTGCTTCTGGTCGCTCGGTTACCTCGCGCATGACGAGAACGGGCTTGCCCAAACTTGGTGCTTCTTCTTGAATGCCACCAGAATCGGTAATCACGAGCGTTGAGGCTTGGAGCAAATACGCAAATGACAAGTAATCAAGCGGCTCCAAGAGGTGAACGTTCGGGCGATTACTGAGCAATTCGTACACGGGCTTTTGCACGTTTGGGTTCAAATGTACGGGATAGATAATCTCAACGCCTTCAACGTCCGATAATTGCTGGAGTGCGAGGCAGATTTGCTGAAAACCATCGCCAAAGTTTTCGCGGCGATGACCCGTTACCAAAATTACCTTTTTCGCACTTTTTTCTGACAAACGATGTTCTTCCAAGAGCGCGTACATACTGGCGGGAAGGTTGATTTTCGTTTTGCGTTCATCGGGCGAAAGCGCGTTCAGATTCTGCACAACAAGTTGCAGTGCGTCAATGGCGGTATTTCCTGTGATAAAAATGCGTTCTTCGGCGACATTTTCTTGGAGCAGATTTGCCTTCGCTTGACGTGTTGGTGCGAAGTGGAGGTCTGCCACGCGCCCGATAAGTTGGCGGTTCATTTCTTCGGGAAAGGGCGCAGATTTGTCAAATGTCCGCAAACCCGCTTCCAAGTGCGCAATCACGATTCCTTGCTTGTAAAATGCTGCTAGCGCGGACACAAACGCCGTCGTGGTGTCGCCCTGTACAATCAGCACGGTTGGTGCGTTGGGGGAATGTTCTTTTTCCAAGACGGGTATCATGGCTTCCAAGATGGCAGAAGTGAGCGATGCAAGTGTTTGTGCGGGGCGCATGAGTCCAAGATGGTAATGCGGTCGAATATCAAACACTTGCAAGACTTGTTCGAGCATGGTTCCGTGCTGTCCCGTCACGCACACGCACACAGTGAAGCGTTCATCGCGTTCTAAGAGCTTGATGAGCGGCGCGCACTTGATGGCTTCAGGGCGCGTACCGACGGCTATGATGATTGTAGGCTTCATTAGTTGCTGAGAGAATTCATTGATGCAGTCTTTTCATTCCGTCTTTTCATGCAGTTGTTTATGCAGATTATGCAGAGTGCAACGTTGCTCATGGTTTTTGAACAACAATAGCGACAACGGATAAATTTTCCGCACTTTCGTAGCGAGGAGCATTTCCAAGCATCTTTCGGAATTTTGTAGAAATGAGCTTTTGTGCGGCTTTTGGCTGACGAATATAATAACTCGGTGGGATTTTAGGGATGTTATAGTTGCGCATTGGTGAGTTTTGCAAGAGCAGAACATCATCTGCTCGTGGTGCTTCTGGCGGTGGGATTTTTACACCTAATTCGTCAGACAATGTTTGAATCAATGCTTGAAGAGCTGATTGCGACAATCCCCCAGCTTGTGTGCCGAAAGGATAGCTGACATCTAATGTCAAAATAAGTGTGCCACCACGCTTGAGAACACGCACCATTTCTCGCATTGTGGGCAAGGGGTCTGGAATATGCTCAATGACTGAGACGGAGTACGCAATGTCAAAAAATTCATCGGGATAGGGCAATTCATCACCACGTGTTTGCACGGGAAGAGGCAAATGCTTAATAGGAAGTCGTTTTTGGACTTCGTGCGCACAAGCAGAAAAATGATGTATGTGAAATGGGTCGGGGTCAATGCTCGCAACGGTGCTTGAATACTTATTGGCAAGGTAAAAAGGTAAAAATGTTGTTGCACTGCCAACATCAAGAATAGTGCTTTTCTGTGGAATATTCGCAATGATGCGGTTTACAAAAGGATATTCCCAAATGCGAGACCACGCGTAGAGTGGATAGGGGGGCCAGATATAATCGGGTGTTCCCCAAAATTCAAACAATGCACCAAATTTCCCAGCAAATGGCTCTATTTCGGAACGTGATTCTTGCCAAAATTCGTGCTGAAGGTCAGAAGAATGAGCATATCTCGCAAAGGGGAGGTCGAGAGATTGAGCGTGCAGATTTTTTGGGAAAAGAGGCGATGTTTGAGTGGACATGAGATTGTTGGGTCGTTGGTAATGGTGGCAACGTAATATTGCCCATGATGTGAAAAAAGAACGCAAATGTACACTTTTTTGCAACAAGAACAAATTGGAAATATACAATGAATCACGAACAACGCTAGGCATTATGCGACTTTCTGCTTTGCTGTTTTTGAGGAAATACGTAAATTTAAGCAGCAAAAATACTAAACAATTCCGTTTTTGCTTTTCCCACCGTTCTTCCGCCACAATGATTTTCTTTCTTGCATAGCTCCTCTCCAAGCGGCATGGTAGCTTGGCTACAACTCATGTTCCCGCAATTTTTTAGGCTTTCACTATGTTATATTTTCTTTCGCCCGATGCTGCTTTTCAAGCAGTAAATGCCTTTGCCTTGATTTTTTGGATTTTCCTCGCCGTATTGCCGAAATGGGCGTACACGCGGCGTATTGTGATGTTTGGCGGCATTTTGTTGTTATCTGTCACATACCTTTCCTTATCGTCTATTTTGTTGTCCACGTCTGGTGATATGTCGCTTGCCACTGTCAGCAAAGGGTTCCAAAACCCTCATGCAGCCTTGCTTGGCTGGGTGCATTATTTGGCATTCGATATGTTTGTTGGTGCGTGGGAAGTACACGATGCGCAAACGAATGGAATAGCACATTGGTTCGTGATTCCATGCCTTTTTCTGACCTTTATGGCTGGTCCGATTGGCTTGCTGTTGTACTTCATCATTCGCACTATTCACACGAAAAGTGTGCAGGTGTGATTGTTTGATACGAGCAAGAATGATACGCTGTAAAGCTAATACGCTGCAAAGCTAATACGCTGCAAAGCTGATAAAGACTGCTTTTGCGAGGGTCTCACTTCTTTGTGAGGCTCTCGCTTTTTGTTGGGAAGAGTATTTTTCAAAATGGTGCGAGGAATGACTTTCCGTCATGGAAAAATATGACTTTTCGACACTATTTCCGTTGAGTGCTGCTTCGTACTTTTGTGCTGGAAATGTCTGAATACTGTGTCTGAATACTGTGATGAAAGTTGAGAAAATGTACTGTTGCCTGTTCATATTCAGATGCCTCGTATCTTTCAATAATTTTCGTACACATTCTTGAACCGCGCATCCAATCTACTGCCTTAGATGCCTGCGATGCACTTCCCTAAAGAATATTTCAAAAAGAATATTTCAAAATTTTTATATCCATTCTTTTCTAGGAGTTACAGTATGAGCCGTTTTGCATTGCTCAGATTTTTTCGTTGTACCAACGTATTGATGCCATCAAGAGGAGCCGCTCTGATGTATTTTTTGTGCTGTTCAATTCTTCTTCTTTCATCCGTTGAAATGGTGTTTGCCCAATCAACTCTCACCGTTCTCGACCCACAACGCCAATGGCGGACAGGGCGAGGATTTATCGAGGAAGCAACGATAGCTGTTACCCCAAAGGGTGCGCAAATGGAGATTGGCTTATTTCTCACGTTCTCTGCCAAAAACACAACACTCAATACTGCCTCAGATACTCTTGAAATTGTGTATTCCTTTTCCTTGCCGCAAGATGCTGTGGTAACGGATTCGTGGCTTTGGGTTGGGAATGACGTTATGCAAGCACGCATTCAAGACACGTGGTCTGCTACTGCTATTTATGAAAGTATTGTGCGTCGCCGCCAAGACCCGTCTATTCTTCGTAAACATAGTCCAACGTCGTATAGTTTGCGCATTTTCCCGTGCGTGGGCAATCAATCTCGCAAGGTAAAAATCAATTATCTTGTTCCCGTGAAATGGACTTCAACACAAGCATCGGTCTCGCTTCCAACGGATTTGCTTACTGCCTCTTCTCAGCCAACACCCTTTACGGTACTCTTTCAAACCAATCGCGACTGGCAGAATCCACGCATGGAAGAACTGAAAAATGTGAGTTTTGCAAGTTCTCGCTCTGGCACATCGAATACTGAATTTCAGATAGTTGAAATACAACCTTCGCTGCTTGGCACCAATCGCGCTCTAACTCTCAGCGTTCCTGCTCCCATGCCCACTGGCATCTATGCAAGCACGTATAAAAGCGGTGCAGAGGGCTTTTATCAAGCTGTTGTTGTGCCTTCTATTGCGCTCGGTATTGATTCGCTGATTCGGAAAAAGGTGTTGGTTGTGATTGACCATGATAGCCGCACAACCTACGTTCCCCTTAGCGATGGTCTGACGAGTTTGCGCAATACTCTTCGCGCTACCTTGACCCCTAGAGACTCTTTCAATCTTGTGCTGTCGCGCCTTACTCCTTGGAGATTCAGCAATACATGGGTTTCCGCCGACCCCGCTTCTCTTGACCGTGCTTTTGCAGCAATGAATATCGCTCAATTAACCTCGTACTCAAATCTTGCCGCAAGTCTGGTTTCGGGGCTAGATTTTATCCGCACACAAGGAGGAGATGGCTCGCTATTGCTCTTTACCAATAGTGTTCAATTTGCTTCGCAAGCCGCATCAGACCAACTCATACGGGATATTTCCAATACCTTGCCCAAGCTGCCGCCAATGTACATTTGCCATAATTCTCCTGTTGGTAATTTTTCAACTGGCGGATTTACTGTGAATGGTGTGTACTATGCTGGCGATACGTATTTGAACGAAACATTGGCACGCAGAACCGGTGGTTTGAGCTTAAACGCTTATTCCGTCGCAGACCTAAACCGTATATTTACCAGATGTTTGGAATCAATGGATGCACAAATGAGTGCGGTAGATTTCAATGTTTCGATTGCGAATGGATATTGCCATTCTCGCTTTACGAGTATGGATTTGAATACGCCAAACCTGAGCTTTCCGATGCGGCAAACACTGACGCAAGTAGGGCGGTTTCAGGGTGAGTATCCGCTTCGTATTCAAATTGGCGGAAAGTATAAAGACAAAACTTACATTCGCAATGTTGAACTTTTTGCCCGCGATTTGAATGTTGGCGATAGCATTTTGAAAACAATGTGGTCGGCGTATGCCATTCGCGCACAAGAAGCTCTTCCCGCAACACCACAAAATATCAGAAACGTGCTAGATTTAAGCCTTTCCAACCGTATTCTCTCGCTGTATTCTGCTTTTCTTGCTCTTGAGCCAAACGATTCTATTCGCCCCTGCACAACGTGTTTCCAACCAAATGCGCAACCCGGCTCGCCTGGCGCGGTGATAAATCCTTCACCCTCTGCGATGCTCAGTGTGGCAAATAATCAAGGAAAAAACGGGGCAATTCTGAGTGCCTCGCCGAATCCCTTCCGCACGGAAACCCGCATCAGTATTGACATGGAAGAGCTAGATGTGGCGAATAGAGCAGTGACATTGGAAATCTATAATCTTCTTGGGCAGCGCGTGGCGAGTTTTTCGTTTACGGGCGTACCAGCAAGCGGCAAGCACACATTCACGTGGGATGGCAAGGACGCTTTTGGAAACGACCTCGCATCGGGGACGTATTTACTCACCGTTGTAACCCCGCAAAAGCGCATTACGCTGAGGATTGTGAAAATTGACTAAGATGTATAAAGATTGATGCGGCATTTGGCAAATCGGCATGAAAGCTGTATGTTTGAAGGCTCTTGCGATGATTTTTTCGTAAGAGCCTTTTTCGTTTCACGTTCAAAAGCAATTTTTACGAATTGCACCAAATATTATGGCTTATAGCGATTTCACCTTTACCGAGTTAAAGAAATTTCACCTGAATCTCATCAGCAATAATGCGATGTTTGAAGAAGTACAGCCTCTTGCAGCAGAGGATTGGCTTGTGCGAATGCTTGAGCGAAGCGTTCTACGCGCTCAGTCTATTGGTACAGAAAAAGCTCGGTCAGAATTTATCATCGCGCCAATTTTGCTCGAAACACAAGTGTTGGTTGGCTCGGAGAAGGTTTCATTGTTTTCTGGAACAGAATTTAATGTGGATGAAGAACAAGGTTTGAAGGGACGATGCGATTATTTATTTTGCTGCTCGGCGAATAGTTTTCAGATTGAAACGCCCGTCATTGCTGTTGTTGAAGCAAAAACAGATAATATCAATGCTGCTTTTCCACAATGTATAGCAGAAATGTTGGCGGCGAGAATCTTCAATGAGCGTGAAGGGCGCATCCTTCCTTGTATCTACGGTGTCGTCACAACGGGATCATTGTGGCGATTTATGAAACTCGTTGGTGATACGATTGAATCCGAAGAGCGCGACCGTTCTGTTTCTGACCTTGAAGAACTACTTGGAATCCTTGTGTTTATAGTACGTTCCAGCTTTCTCTAAAATCTATAAAATATCTCGCAATTCATTTCAACATTCATCTTTTTATACTTTTTTATACTTCATTTTTTTTACTTCCCATATGGCTTACCCTGAAATACGCTCTACTACCGTCTTAGGAATAATTCGTGATGGCAAAGCTGCGCTCGGCGCAGATGGTCAAGTAACGCTTGGCGCGACTGTGATGAAACAATCCGCAAAAAAGCTACGTAAACTCTACAACAACTCCGTCATGGTCGGCTTTGCAGGCGCGACCGCCGACGCATTTACGCTCATGCAACGATTCGATGAAAAGCTCGAACAACATCGTGGAAATCTCTCGCGCTCGGCAATTGAATTAGCAAAAGATTGGCGTACAGACCGCTATTTACGCCGCTTGGAGGCAATGCTTATCGCCATGAACAACACAAACGCCTTTATCGTCAGTGGAACGGGCGATGTGATTGAGCCAGACGACCAGATAGTTGCGATTGGTTCAGGTTCGATGTATGCACTTTCGGCGGCACGAGCATTGGTGGGGAATACAGAACTTTCGGCAAAAGAAGTGGTCGAAAAATCAATGGCGATTGCAGGAGATATTTGCATTTATACGAATCACCATGTAACAATTGAAGAAGTGGAATAAATGAAGAAGTGGAATAAATGAAGAAGTGGAATAAAATCAACGCTCTTCCTCCTCTAGCAAATGATAACGATTAGGCGGGAAGAGCGTTTTTTTTCTTTTATTGGATTTTTTCCTTCGGCAATATCACCACTGTCAGGTACAATACCAGCAGCCGTCCAGCGAGTTTATACGCGAGCATTTCGACGGTCAAGAAATCGCACGACGGGGATAGTATCTGACCAGTTACTAATTTTTGCCCCAAAAATCCATAAAACCTGCTAGACAGCTCCTGTACTCGTGCTAACAGCCATTCGTCAAAAATATTCTGATGAGTTGCATGTTTTTTTTACATGTAAACACTTTTCAAGTCTTCAGTTAAAAAAGCGTTTTTTGTGCGAAATACGGTAAAAAAATCTTGATAAATGGTAACAATGTCAAAATGTAACGGAAAAACCGTTACATCTGTCACTGTTTTCGCTTTGTTTTATTTTGTAAATTGCAGCATAGTTTATTCAAAAACATCTGTGCAGTGCATCAAACCTTGGTTTCGGTAATAGATATAGATTCTTTCGGAACGTACTCTTATGTTGTGTTCTTTGGAATAAACTTGTGTTGAAAACAATGGGAGAATACTCTGTTCGCCTACAGTGTAGCATACGGTGTAGTAGCAGTGCGCATGGTGTCAGCACTGCCGTAGCATTGAAATTTTGAGAATCATTTCTCCCTTTCTTCTGGTATATCAATATCTCTTTCATTTTTTGTCCTTAGGTGAAATATGTTTCCATTTCTCCCTTCTCTTCTCTGGCGTAGTGGGCTGAGTGCCGCTCTGCGTCGGGGTGTGCAGCTTGTTCTCGTGCTGGTGCTGCTTGGTGTCGGTTTCTCTCGGCTTCAGGCGCAAAATAACGGTGCGCTTGCTGCCTTTCCGACGTTTAACGGTGCTGTTCGTGCTATTGTGGTTCAAGGCACAATCATCTACGTTGGTGGTGATTTCACCCAAGCTACCAACGCACCCATCAACGGTGGCAATTCGCTCACCCGAAATCGCCTTGCTGCGATTAATGCCAACACGGGTGAGATTCTACCGTGGAACCCGGCGATAGACAACGGTAGTGTGTTTGCACTTGCAAGTTTCAACGGCACAGATATTGACGTTGGTGGTAGTTTTACCAGCGTCAATGGTGGAACAACGCGTAATCGTTTATGCACATACACGAACGCTGGAGCATTGCATTCATTTAATCCAAATATGAATAATGATGTTTATGCGCTTACGTGGTGTGGAACAAGGCTTGTGGCTGCAGGAGCGTTCAGTACCGTAAACGGGGGAACAGCCAGAAATCTCATTTGTTCTTTTTCGGGTGGTCTCCTGGACACTTGGGATCCAAACGTTACGACCAATCCAATACTAAGTCTATCACCAAGTGCTACTACTGTCCTTGCTGGGGGTGCGTTTAATTATGTTGGTGCGATTATCCCTGCGAACATACGCTTTGGTACTGCTGACATAGATTTAACCACAGGTGTCCGGACACCTTTTCTCGCAAATGCAGATAACACCGTTCG